>CAZAZD010000093.1:0-1025 GCA_964489535.1 uncultured Isosphaeraceae bacterium | reverse complement strand
CGAGGTGGCTTGTATTGGGGTCGTCGTCTGGCGCCGCGGAGGTCGATGCCCTCGAGCAGGAGCGTGAGGGTGGCGAAGTCGACCTCATGCCTTGTGGCGCCGTGTGGGACGTGGTCGAGCAGGCGAAACCTACCCGTTTCCAGCTTTTTCGCGAAGATGCAGTATCCGTGTCTGTCCCAGAAGAGGATCTTGATGAGGTTCCTTCCCTTTCCGAGGAAGAGGTAGAGGTGTCCGCTCCTGGGATCGTCGTTGAGTGTGGCGCGCACGTGTGTGGCGAGTCGATAGAAGGAGGCGCGGAGATCGACGGGCTCTGCTGCGATGAAGATGCGGACGCCTGGTGGGATCAGCATGGGTTCACCTCGTGGATGGCCTGGAGAGCGGCGCGGAGGCCCGCGAGGAGGTCGCCTTCCTCCAAAGCGACGGTGTATCCGGAGGGGCAGTGGATCTGAACACGCGCCGGGGCCGGGGCCGGCGGGGGAAGGAGCTCGACCATCGCCATCGGCGTGGGGGCCTTCTCCTTCTGGAAGCGCCGCCGCCATCGATACAGGCGCTTGGCAGAGATGCCGCGCCGCCGCGCGAACTCAGAGAGCTTCAGACCGCTGGCTTCAGCCTCGGCCAGCACCGCGCGCTCGCGCCGACGTCCATCGTGTTGTCCCGGTTGCCACACTGCACCTCCAAAGAGTTGAAAGCCAGGTAGCTCAGGGAAGATCAGGCCGCGGCTGGGTAGCAGCCGGTGCTTACTTCAGAGCCGACCCGCGAGCGCAGGGGGAGGACGCTCTTCGGACGTGCCCCCTCACGGCCAGAGCGCTTCAGCCCTCTCCACGAGCGCAGAGCGCCTGATCACTCCGCCCGTGCCCCCACACGTCCAGAATATCTAAACAATCTACTCCCCCACCAAGCTGGGGGTGGGGCTCTCCCCGCCGCCTCCGTCCGGGGTTACCACCCGACGGTCCCCCCGCTGGTCCTGCCGCCGAGACTCCGGATGGACGTTCCAACGATCAGGTCGGGCATCCGCTCTGGCGCAG
>CAZAZD010000092.1:0-1032 GCA_964489535.1 uncultured Isosphaeraceae bacterium | reverse complement strand
CCCTAGTTCGTGGCGCGATGAGCGTCAGGTGGGAGCATGACCGTGGCGCGCTACACGGGTGCTGGAGGTCACGACGGTGCGGAAGAAGGCGCACGCCAAGGGCCGCACGGGGGTGATCTTCCGCCGTGCAGTGGGCGGCTGCCAGGGCTGCCCGGTTCGGTCGGGGTGTCTGAACTCTGCACGGTCGGATGCGCCCAAGCACGTAGAGTTCCTGGTCCCCAGCGCGCTGGCGGGTCGGCTTCGGTCGCGGCTGTCGGCGGTGCGGGCCCAGCCGCCGTGGTCCGGGCCGACACCGGCAGTAGGAAAGTGCGCGGTGGCCGATCCGTTGTTCTTGCCGGCGATGGCTCGTCAGGTGTTCGCGGAACGTTTCGAGCGGGGGACGTTGTGGGTGGAGGTGATGCGACCGCCGCCGGCCCCGCCCCGGCCCCGGCTGGTGGCCGTGGATGTGGCCGATCGTCAGCGCCGCCGCAAGACCTGGGAGCAGAACCTCGCCCGCTACGCTCTGCCCGACGGCACCGAGGTCCACATCGAGGTCGCGGGAACGCCTGCCCTCAGGCAGATGATCGGAGAGCCTGCCCAGCCGAGATTGGAGTTTGCCGGCTCAGGATGATGGAACCGGAGCGAGTGGGAAAGTCGTCCGCCGCCACACCGAGAGCCTCGTTCTGCTCGTCGTTGCAGGCGGAGAGCACATCAGCGACCTCGACACCCTCCGCGCCGATGCCGGCCTGGAGCGCCTGCTCGGCTTCCGCCTCTCGGGGACGAGCGCAGCCAAGGACTTCCTCTACCGATTTCACCAGAAGCCGGACGGACAACCGCTGACCCCGGAGGACGACGCCCAACTCTCGGTCAAGGGCACTGCCCAGATCCGTCCGGAGGGGCCCGGCCTGCTCGTCCTGGAGTCGATGGTCCTCGATGTCGCCGAGGCGCTCCAACTCATCCACCCGCGCACGCGCGCCACCTTGGATGCCGACGCCACTCTCGTCGAGGCCATCAAGAAGACGACGCTCAAGGCCTATGAGGGCACCGTGGGCT
>CAZAZD010000091.1:0-1073 GCA_964489535.1 uncultured Isosphaeraceae bacterium | reverse complement strand
AATCTTTAATAACCCAGGGTTCATTCATTATGGGCAAGGTCCCCAAGCATCGACGATTGCAAGCAGGTCGCCCACATTCACGGTGCCATCACCATTGACATCCGCGCTACCGGACTCACCCCACTGATCAATCACAGCAAGCAAGTCTGCCACCCCAACCACGCCATTGCTATCAATGTCTGCAGCAAGGCAAGCCGGAGGTGGGTCACAGTACGCGTTTGTAACTTTCACGCTATCCACGCCGCCTTCAATTATCGAAGGACCTTCCTCATCACCACATGTAAACAGCAATCGAAGGTCAATCATGCCAGTGTCGCCGAGTACCTCGGTAAGATTAAACTCCACATAACGCCAGCCGCCTTCTGCGTCATCGCCCATTGGTCCTATCATTTCAAGAGGAGCAAATGAGTTTCCGCCATCCGTGGAAATATCGACCAACATCACATCTTCATATGTATTCGCACCACCACAGGTACTCCCATTGCTATACCAACGATAATAACTCAGCACGGGCGCTTCGCTCATGTCCACAGGAATCGTAGGAGAGTACAGCATAGTACTGCCGCCATCGACGTCTTCATTCGCACCGTTGCCAGTTACAAAACACATCCCCGAACCATCGGCATCGGATGGTGGGTCACACGCGCTGCCAGAGCCAGACGGAACCCCTCGCACCCAATTTCCATCTTCTGCGCTTGCAATTGGAATCCAGCCCATGTTGGACTGGAAGTTGTCGTTAAATAAAGTCGATTGACCACTGTACACATACGCACTCCACATCGTATCGGGCGCGTTGCTTGGACTTACCACAACATTACCGTCCACCGTGTCAAACGAAACAAACCAATCTATTGGCTCGCCGCAATCCCACTCCATGTAGGGGAACGTTGCCACGTAATCCGAATTGCCTTCATCAACCAATGGAACTTCTATCCAGAACGGACCGCTTGCTTTCACGTGCAAGTTGCCACTGTCTGGGACTGGCGATGACGAACCGTCCGCGACATGAATCTGCACTGAAGTGCCACCGTACGGATCAATCGTTTCTGGAAGACCAGATGGATATTCAATAA
>CAZAZD010000090.1:0-1164 GCA_964489535.1 uncultured Isosphaeraceae bacterium | reverse complement strand
ACCAAGTCAAACGGACTGCATCTTCGCCAATCTTTGTTGTCATCGTTCTGAACTTTGCAATTTTGAATATTCTGCCGTTCAAGCCAATTCTCTTTTGTGTAAAGAAGATTGGTGTTCCCATTGTAATAAGCACCAGCACAGAAATCAGAATAAGTAGAGGCAACAATAGTAGCAACAGTATGGTGGCAACGAGTTTTTGAACAACAATCATGTGTGGGTATTGTACTGGAGTAAAAAGTGCCGTTTACGTTTTAGGTGAACCGAGTAATTCACTGTACATCGTTAAGATTGCATCAGTAAGGCGAACTTGAGGAAAGAAGTCAACCGCCCTTTCTTGAGCCGCCTTCCCCATCTGCACCCGCTTCGATTCATCTTGTGATAGTTGCAACATTGCTTTCGCCAGCGCACCAACTGATTTGGGATTGATAAGAATTCCTGTTTCACCATCTACGATTGCATCTTGTAGCCCATAAATATCTGTGCCAATTGACGGGATTCCACATGCTCCTGCTTCAATGACAACACTACCAAACCCTTCTCGATAACTTGGCAAGCAAAGAACGTCCGCACTAGCCATGTATTTTTGTGGCTCATCTGTAAATGAAACATATCTAACACCATCAAGAGGACCAACTTTCTGCTGCACGCCTTCTTCATCTGGGCCAACAAGCCATAATTCCATATTTGCATACACCGGCTTTGCTTGTGTGAATGCTTCGATAAGTTCGTGAACGCCCTTTTCTTTTTTAAGACGACCGACAAACAACACAACGACTGAGGAGTTGTCTGAACCGAGTTGTTTTCTAACATCTAAACGTGCTTGTGGATTCGGTTTGAACCGTTCACAATCAACCCCACTAATCGAACCGTCACACAACACTTTTGATGAAGAATCAGTCACGATGTCATTCTCGACAAGAAATATTTGCTGCGATTTGCTATCAACAAGTGCAACTGTTGTGCGTTTTGCAATTGCTCTATCTAGAGTTTTTAGAATGGTTCTCTTCAAGCCAGTTTTCGTAACCCAAACTTGCCCTGTAAATGTGTGTATCCGCACTGGAACTTTAGCACGACTCGCTGCAAGCATCGCGAGTAAACCCGCTTTTGGAGATACTGAATGAACGAGTGCGAACTTTTCTATCTTGAACAGGCGTTTTAGTTTGA
>CAZAZD010000089.1:0-1183 GCA_964489535.1 uncultured Isosphaeraceae bacterium | reverse complement strand
GTTTTGATATTCTCAACAATCTCATAGGAATCACTACCCTTAGACCAGCCATCTGGATTCCTGTTGCAATAGCGAGCTCGAAAGTACCCAACCAAGCGACGGTTGCCTTTCATGAAAAGATGCAAGTTGGAGGTTCTGGATGGAATCGCATTTCGAAAGTCCCAGCTGAACTAACCTCTGGTTTGTACGAATGGATTGTCGTTATGGCGCTTCTGCTTTGCATTTTGCTTGGCACAGGAAAAATTTTGTTTCACGAGTGGCTCACAGGAGGGATACTCCTTGGATCAGCCGTAATACTCTTCATTCCCTTCGCGGCAATTCTTAAACGCGCAAGGGCGAGTTAAGGGCAAATTCCCCATGCTTCTACGAGACTAAGCAAATCGTTGACGTTCACAATTCCATCATTGTTGATATCGGCTGAACAAGAACCGCAAACTCCCCAATGATCGACAAGGGCGAGTAAATCTGTGATGTTTACAACCCCATCGCTATTTAGATCTGACGGACACGCAACTTCTTCAATCATAACAAGCCAACTTACCGTTTGCTTCATATAAGCGTTTCGATCCTCTTCATCGCGAACCCACTCTGTTGGGTCAACCACTGTTACGTGAACGGTATGATTTCCAGTTGGGAGCGCGAGGGTTGATAAATCAAGCACTTCGCCATCAAAATCAAGATCAACATCATTAAGGAACCAATGGATTTCCATTTGGTGACCAATCTCAATTGGGGTGATGAATATCTCTTGCGGACCGTTAATGATGCCATGAGGCGTATGGTCATCCAGTGGCTCAACAATTTTATACATCTCGATAATGAATCCCTCTGCCGAGGGTTGGTTGAAGGGCCTGTCAAGTGAACGCATCATTGAGTTGTTAGTCGGTCGGTAAACACCATATTGCGAATAGACTGCTCCTTCGAATGTTCCAACAAATCCATCCCATGCAGGGTCATTTTCACCAAGCCAGTTTGCCCATTTCGAGCCGGTGGCTTTCATTTCAGAGGATGTCAATATCGATGCATTCCTCGCTGCTGGTTCTCCTCCGGGATATTCTGCTGGGCCTCCATAATCATATTCATCCGCTAAATCAGCAAGACTATGTCCTAGTTCATGTATCGCAACATCAGTAGACGCTGCATTTGCTCCTGAGAACGTTCCAATATCTGCCCAAGAGTACCC
>CAZAZD010000088.1:0-1183 GCA_964489535.1 uncultured Isosphaeraceae bacterium | reverse complement strand
AGAACAAGAGTTGAAGTTGTGTGCGAATGAGCATTTGGTCGTTTTCGCCAGCGTTATCTGGTCGCCAGCCGTTTCCGGATGACACCCAATCGGAGGATGCTATGCCAGCACCACCTGCACCGTTAGTGAGTGTTTTGCCAGCCCAACCAATGTCGGTTGTCCATTTGATGTTATTGCTTCCTGCAACTGGCCAGTAATTGAAACCAATGCGGAAGGCGTCCATGTCCATTCCTTCGCCAGCAACATCGCCCTCTTGGTATTGGGCAAAGAGTTCTGTGTTGTCGCTTACAAGGAAGCCGCCTTGAATGAGCCAACCAGACGAATCTTGTTTAACTCCATTATCTTTTGCGGTTGTTTCAACCAAGTAGCCAAATATATTCCAACCATCACCACGCCAAGACGCGTCAATTGTCCAGCCATCGCTTTCAGAGCCATTTGCGTTGCCGTATTCAAACGTTGCGGCGTCTCTGTCGTATGTTTCATACGCAGCACCGAGAAGGAAGCCACTCTTGCCACCTGTTTTTGATGTTAGGTAGCCGAAATCTTTCCAACTTGCTTCACCGAAACGAAACTCTGCACGAGCAACCCATGCGTTTGTTGAAGTGCCAAGCGCTTGGGTATTTGCTTGTCCTGGACCGTCGGTGTATTGCACCACTAGTTTAAGGTCGTCGTTTTTGTAACCAAATTCTATGCCCTGCGACCAACCGTACGTAAAACCGTTGTTTACCATTGATCGTTCAACACCAAGTTGCTTGCTTGATGAAACGATATTTTCGCGAAGGAAGTTTTGTTTGAACTGCCCAAACTTAAACCAGGAACCGCCATCAAGTTTCTTGCTAATCCAAGAATCTTCGGTAACTGATGTCCCGCCGTCTCGGTTCCACGTTGGGACAATTTTGAATGTCCACGATGGATCAAGCACGTGACCAGAGAATTTTAATTTTGTGCGACGTTGTTCAAAACCGTACTCATCATTTTGATTTGATGCTTCGTTGTAGAGCCAGCGGACTTGTAATTGACCATTGATTTTTAATTTCCAATTACCGTCTGCTGATGCTAGGAATGCGCCGCCGTTGTAACCGGCGGTTGCCCCGTCGCCCTGTAGGGAGGCACGTGTGTCGGCATCTGCGAGAACATCGTGTACTAGTCCGCGGATTTCGTCTGCGCGCTGGTCGTTGAGCCA
>CAZAZD010000087.1:0-1228 GCA_964489535.1 uncultured Isosphaeraceae bacterium | reverse complement strand
CTTGAAGGTTTTACTTATGACGTACAAAGCAACACATAAATATGCTCGAATCTCGCCTCGCAAGGCACGGCTCATCGCCGATTTGATTCGTGGTAAAAAAATAGACGACGCACTTTCACAACTGGAGTTTTCCAAGAAGCGAGCTGCGTGGTATTTCAAGGCAGTCTTGAATAGTGCAATTGCAAACGCTGAAGAGCAAGACGCAGATGTTTCCAATCTTTATGTTTCGGAATCACGCGTTGACGAGGGCTCTGTAATCAAACGATGGCGACCCAAAGATCGTGGTCGAGCTCATCCAATTCACAAACCGACTAGCCACCTTATCATCTCTGTTGGAGAGAAAAACTAATGGGACAAAAAGTTCATCCATTTGGATTTAGAGTTGGTGTTACCGAAGGACACAAGTCACGTTGGTATGCACCAAAAGCACTCTTTGCTGAGTTGCTCGTTGAAGATTATCGTATTCGCGAATTTGTCGACAAACGGCTTAATCGCACACCGCCATTTGCGGCAGTGTCAGATATTTTGATCGAACGAACTCGTGAAGAACTTACTGTAATCGTAAAGACAGCACGGCCAGGATTGGTTGTCGGTCCTAAAGGTGCTGAAATTGATAAACTCGTTGCAGACCTTCAAGCGATGACTGGCCGTAAGGCACAAGTCAAAATCTTGGAAGTCATGAACCCAGACTCAGATGCTCGTCTTGTTGCCGAAGCAGTTGGCGAACAAATGCGAAAACGGGGTAACTTCCGACGCATGCTCAAACAACGTGCTGAATCAGCAATGCAACATGGCGCGAAAGGAATTCGTATTCAAATTTCTGGTCGTCTTGGCGGTGCCGAAATGGCTCGTAAGTTTATCGTTCGTGAAGGTTCCATTCCGCTATCCACGCTACAAGCCAACGTTGATTATGCACTTGTTCATACGGAAACAACGTATGGCATTATTGGTGTGAAGGTTTGGATTTACAAAGGTATGTACACCGACGCAGAAGAAGAGCAAGTGGACTCAAGAGCAGCTGGTGCTCGTGGTCGCGCTCGAGGCCGTCGTTAAGTTTTAGAAGTCCCCTGAAAAGGGTTTTAAGGAGAATGTCCGATGCCAAGGATGCCAAAAAGAATTAAGTTCCGCAAGCAGATGCGCGGTAAGATGAAAGGCAATGCTACACGAGGAAACTACGTGGCATTTGGCGATTATGGCTTGCAATCACTCGGAACACACTGGGTTTCAG
>CAZAZD010000086.1:0-1230 GCA_964489535.1 uncultured Isosphaeraceae bacterium | reverse complement strand
AACCGTCAACGGGTGTTTCGTTTTCGTATTGCGGTTGCGCTTCGATGTCGGGTTCTCTACCTTCGCTATGTTCACCTTCTGGCATCATCAGTACCGCGCGATTATTTGCCATTGCGTTTGCAACCCCCGACTTATCTTTTCCGTAAGTTGAATTGGGCACGTTCGTTAAGTAAAACGTCAATAAGTTCCTGCACCGTGCAACGGCAATGTCACGCACCCCTTTTTGTGCAATGATTGGAATTGGTTTTCCATTTGGTGCGATGATTTCTGTGAATTTCGTAAAACCTTCTTCGCGGTACGGCGAATCTTCGGGGAGTGGTTGCAAGCCAAATTCAAGTGGCGCTGTTAGGCAGAGTGCTAGGAGTGGAATCATTGTATTTCCTCTGAAGTGCAGGATACACGCTAACCATTGTGAATACGAAGAGGGCGAAGCCCCCTAATACGCAAATAAGATGGTGTTCATGGACGAGCATCGTGGAGATGGAGACTGCAACTGCCCAGATGAGTGCGGTTACTAGAACTGACTTGCTATACCGATTGCCGATGATCCATGCCATCGTGAACACATACGAAACGTGCAATGATGGTGCGTGATTCCAGCGAGATAAGTTTTCAAGTCCAAAGTATTCGTAAAAGTACGGGCCCCAAACACCTGTTGTTTCGTAGCCGGGTTCAATTGGGACGAGCACAAAGAAAATTGCTGCGACAGCGGTTTGTACGAAAAGTGTTCCAACCGGTGCGATGGCGTCGCGCCATGACTTAAAGAGAAACGGAAACAGAATGACGGCGATGTCGAGCGAGAAGTAGAGAGGTAACGCCCACCCCCTGAAAGTGATTTCACTTTCCCATGCGAAATACAGGGGATAACGTACCGCTCGCATATCGCTGAGTTCATGCGAGAGCGACCACAGAAAAAGAAATCCAATGTAATAACTCAGTGCTACCCAGAGAACACTTGCTTTGGAATTGTTCGTCACGCAGTTACAGTTGTCATCGAAACATCTTCGACGGGGCGGTCGCCTTGAGCGGTTTGCACTGCGCCGATTTCTCGAACAACTTCGATGCCTTCGGTCACTTTGCCAAACGCGGTGTATTGTCCGTCAAGGTGCGGGCAACGATCAAGGCAGATAAAGAATTGGCTTCCTGCGGAGTTTGGGTCTTGCGAACGAGCCATTGAAAGCACGCCTTCGTGGTGCTCGCGGTCGTTGAATTCGGCATCGACGTTCCAGC
>CAZAZD010000085.1:0-1271 GCA_964489535.1 uncultured Isosphaeraceae bacterium | reverse complement strand
CCCAGCGAAGTGTATAATCAATCTACGAAAGACAGTATGGCGGCATAAATGAACCCAGAAAGGTCCTCTAATCCACCTAACGAACGCCGCAAAACTGTCCTAAATACTAGGACCACCTCTGGACATACTGAAGAGAGTACGAAAGCAAAAGCAGAGAAAGATAAGGAAATGTTTAGACTGCTTGATGAGTATTGGCATGCGGAAAAGCCCATGGAAGATTGCTTTGCTCCAACTAAAGCCAGAAAGCTTTGGGTACCAAAAAAGTGTTGGAACGATTTGGAAGATCCATTACGCTAGGCAAGGTTTTCTTTTGCAATAAGAGAATTACAAAACATTGAATAGAGTGGAAAGCAGTTATGAGGCAGGATTCATCCCCGCAACTTTCTACCACGCATTAATTGAACCGTCTTGCCTCGTTCATGCTAATAGCGTTTTAATGCTCCATTTCTAAATATGATAAAGGTGAGAAATGCAAAAATAATGGCTGAGATGATATATCCAATTTTCCAAGCAACATGTGTCCCTGGCTCACGGGATGCAAAGAAGCCGTAGATTGAGAATAACCAAAGGAAAAATGTAATCGAACCCAGTGTTATATAAGCTATGCGAGTTAATATCATTTGAAATGTCCTAGTTATACATAACGTTGAAAGAATTTATGAAGCAGGATTCATCCCGGCAATCCTTCGCCATGCGCTAATTTGACCGAGATGGAAGCAGGGGTGTCCTATAAGCATAAACGTAGCAACTTCACCAAGCGTGTCGAAACGTTTTGCAAATGGTGTGTGTTCTGCGGAACGATCAAGCAAGGATAAATCAGAAGAATTTATAAAATCGCTTGCTGCCTGGCACCTCGAATCAAAGTGGTTTACACAGTGCGACTTGTTAGGATAGAGCGATGCATCATCAAGACATTCAGCGCCAATTTGATACAGCTTTTCTTCATCCTCTCCAAAAGTAACACTGCCTCCAAGAAACTCGATGCACACACCAGCGTAGTATGCAGTGTGCCCAAGGACATACGCGGGATGGTTAATCGTAGTGCCAAGTCGATCTGCAAAGATATTTTCATCAATATCATCGCAAAGTAAATGCATGAGATTTTTCGCAACGACGAGAGTGGGTTTAGTGATCGTTTGTAGTGCCATAAAGGCATTCTAACATATACATGTTTGTATAATTGTTTTCAACACATGTCTAAAAATCCATTTGAAGATGACCTGCCCCCCAAAAACTAGTCCACTCCTTATGCGATAAAATCGCAGAGTAGA
>CAZAZD010000084.1:0-1351 GCA_964489535.1 uncultured Isosphaeraceae bacterium | reverse complement strand
TTTTAATTCTTTTGGTAATTCTTTACTACCTGTACTTCCACTATGTGTTATTATTGTTTCACCAGTACTACCTGCTTCAGCTGCGGCTTGGTTTGTATAAAATTTACCATCCCAATTATATACTGGTTCACAAGGCCTTTGTTCTATCATAGAATTCGTTTTCCAAGTAGGATTATTGTCTCTTATTTTTTGTAAAACTTTACCAACACCTGGGCATTCATCATATTCACGAAGACGTTTATCCTGATTATAGTTAGTTGAAAAATAACCTTTAGAAGTTTTATGCCATTTACCAGGGGTGAATCCTCCATGTTTAGCAGGGAAATCTTCAGTAGTATCTTTAATCTTATAACGATAAATAGTTCTGGTACCTGGATCTAATATTCTAGTATTTTTAATATCTTCTCTAGGTGTAGTATAAACTGGTAAAGCATTGTCTCTTACAAAACTCCTCTTAGCTTCTTTTTCTAAGTCTTTTTCTTTATATTTGAGCTTTCTTTCAGGATAACATCTTTCTTGTTTATAATCTACTCCTTCCCATTCTCCACTTGGAAGTATAAAAGCATCTTCTGGGCAGTATTTGGTATAACCAGAACCATCATCTTTTATCATATAATCAACTGTTTTTCGAATTGCACCTTCTTCATGTTGTTTAATTGTACTAAATATTTTACCATCATAATTAGCCTGTTTTATTATTGTTCTTATCATGTTTTTACCAGGAAGATTGTCTTCACTAGCTCCAGCTAATTTGTCTTCATATACACAGTGTTCTCCTTTTTTACCAAAATTAGGATTACCTTCGACGTTCCATGTACTGTGTTCTTCACTAATTCCACCTAAAGTTTCTCCCCAACCTCTATAAGTTCCATCATGTTCCCAATCTCCCCATACAGCATCTATTGGTCTTTTGTTATCTTTTATAGGACAGGGTAATGTAAAATCAGCTTTAGTACCTTGATGACACTTCCCTTTACCTATTATTGGTTCTTTTGTAGGTACTCTCATTTTTTTAACAAAATGGTTTCTTTCATAGAATTTACCATTTTTTTCGTCATACCACATTCCTTCTTCTCCTTTTGAATTAATTTTTTCAGTATCCCATACTACGTTTTCATTAATTCCTTCGTCACCTGGACATGGGTCATTAATTTGTACATGTTTAGGATCTTTACCGTTTGTATAAACACAATCCTTTATACATTCTTGAGTATTACAAGGTACTTCTTTAGGAGGACATTTACTAGTGTCGTCCTTACAAGGACAGTATTTGGCATTACGTTTAGATTTGACAGTTTTTCTCATTATCTTTATTCCTCCTCCGCAAGTTTTATTACAAGGTACTTCTTCT
>CAZAZD010000083.1:0-1379 GCA_964489535.1 uncultured Isosphaeraceae bacterium | reverse complement strand
GCTTTGCGGGCTATTACCTGACATGTTTGGTCGTAAATTGGTGGTTTTATGCTCGGAAAAACGCCGAAATCAAGTGCTAAAAGCGGTATCATCTCGATTTTCGCAAAGCCAATTTAATTGGCGAGTTTGATTTTTGGAGTATTACGATATGTCTCAGAGCCACGAACTGCATCTCCAGCACCATTACCGCGACATGTCGCAGCAACACGATGCTGCGAAGTTGGGTATTTGGTTATTCCTTGCAACTGAAATCTTGTTGTTTGGCGGGTTGTTCTGTGGGTATGCAGTTTTTCGTGCAAACCATGAAGACCTATTTGTTTGGGGTGAACAATTCCTAGATGAGCGATATGGTGCCGCCAATACTGCCGTACTTTTGATTAGTAGTTTGACAATGGCAATGGCAATTACCTACGTACAGAAAGAAAAGCGCCGCCTTGCAATGGCAGCCCTTGGAATTACATTTGTTTGCGCGGCGATCTTTATGGCTATTAAGTCTGTTGAATATCAGCACAAATTTCACGACCACCTAGTAGGAGGCATGGGATTTTATGAAACCTCTGGGCATGATGGCGGCGATGGAGGTGCTGTTGCGCCATCTGCTGCTGCTGGAGATGCTTCAAAGGGTAAGAAACTTTGGGATGCAACGTGCCGTTCATGTCACGGTGCAATTGGCGAAGGTATTCCAGGGCAGGGGACTGTATTAAACACCAGCGAGTTTGTTAGCGGTCACGATGATACCGAACTTTTGGCATTTATTAAAGTTGGACGCGCTGCAAATGCTCCCGATAGTATTTTACAATTACAGATGCCTCCAAAGGGTGGCAACCCAATGCTGAAAGACCCTGCAATTCTGGACATTATTGCGTACTTGCGTACATTGGTAATCGCTCCTGCAAGTGAAACAAGCGACGAAGTCGCGGATTCAACTGAAACACAAGAAACAGAAGTCGTTGTTGCACCTGTTGTGGCATCTGAACCTGAAGAACCAAAGTCATTTCTCGATTCGCTTCCACGGTCATCTGTGCCAAACGCGATGCAACCGCCAAC
Organism: uncultured Isosphaeraceae bacterium; assembly: GCA_964489535.1. Lineage (GTDB taxonomy): Bacteria > Planctomycetota > Phycisphaerae > Phycisphaerales > SM1A02. The sequence goes on along the minus strand of CAZAZD010000083.1, from coordinate 332 downwards.
TGGGCTTGCACCTGAAAGTGCTTCAGAAGCGCAACGAATGGCTGTGTATGAACGCCCAGCAGTTCCACAGCTTGATGAGCATCGACCAGCGAATGCACACCTTTTCTTTGGTTTGTATTTCTTGATGACTGGGTTGCACGGAATTCACGTTGTAGTCGGCATGATTGTCTTGCTATGGTTGATGTGGCGCTTGCAGCGTGGTGATTTTTCCAAGCGGCATTACACCGCAGTGGAATGTGGCGGTTTGTACTGGCACGTTGTTGATGTGATTTGGATTTTCCTCTTCCCGCTCTGGTATCTCATCGCTTGAGTCATAATAATAAGGCAGTAGC
>CAZAZD010000082.1:0-1481 GCA_964489535.1 uncultured Isosphaeraceae bacterium | reverse complement strand
TGGCTACCCCGTCACAGGCTGGCCAACACTTGTTGTTGTTGACCAGAATATGGTTCTTCAATATGGCATAAATGGCTGGAACGAATCGACAATTCGTGGGTGGGTGCAAAGTCTGCTATGATGGCGTGGCTCCTGTTCCTTGGGTGTAACAGCGCACCGGTCATCGTTGTACAAGAGACCAGCACACACGAAGAACGAGAACTCCATAAAGTATCGGAGACTATGGATGCCTCACTTTTTAAGCGAGGCCCACAAAGTCAAGGCGGCTGGCAGTTTGCTCCAGACGTGCGAGTGTGTGCTACAGCACCCGTTACTGAGCGGAGAGTAGAAAAAGCACTTGACTTTTGGCGAGAATTAGGTTATAGTTTTAGTAGGATATATTATAATGATGTATCGAGACATTGTATTGAGACCATATTTTCATACAATACAATAATCATTGATTTGATTGACGGAACCCATCGAGAGCCAGCGCTCGCAACCACAACGTCGTGGATTGACAGAGAAACCCGAGAGATTTTGAAAGCCAAAATTGCGCTTAAAAATACATGGGGCGAAGCCGACCGAATTCTAGAACACGAGCTTGGCCACGCGCTGGGCTGGCTCGACTATAATCAAACTGGTCACATCATGCACCACGAATGGAGTCGAGGCGGACTAAATACTGCAGGAGTAGAAGTTCAATGAAGCTTTTAATGGAAAATTGGCGAGAGTTTTTGAAAGAAAATAAAATAGCCGTAGATCCAAAAATGACAGAAGTCGCACTTAATTCGATGATGGCTATATCAGTCTTTAAAGACGAAGAAGCCATGAATGAGGAGGCCACTGCCGAATTAAATTATATTGTTAGCGAAGCGTCTGAGCCAAATTCAGAAGTTATCCAGGATTTTTATGATTCTTTATTTGCCGGCGAACGTTCTGGCTTTTTATCGCCTTATTCAATAGATGAATTATCTTTAATGGATTTGTATTTGCTCGACGGACACAATGCTGGTTTTGCTATTAAAGATGGAGATGATATTGTTAGTGTGCATAACAATTCTGATTTGCGTGGTTTGGGTCACGAATTTATGAGAAAAGCCAAGGAGGTCGGTGGCCATCGATTGGATCATTTTGATGGATTTTTAAGTGGGCTATATAGAAAATATGGATTCACCGATATATATGAAATATATCAGTGGGATGAGCAATATCGGCCGGCCAAATGGAATTATGATTCTATAGATATAACAAATTCTGCGACAAGTGTATATGCAAAGGCTATAGACGAATTAATCTATGAAGATCCTGAAACCCTTCCAAATGAAGAAGTACCGGTACAGGCTGAAGATGGATATGATGTTGAAATTAATCCAAATTTAAAATACAATAGTTATAAATATGGTCGACCAGATGTGATATTTCGGAGATTAGAATAAAAATGAAGCTCCTACTTGAAAATTGGCGAAAGTATTTGAATGAAGTTTCCTTTTCAGATGCAA
>CAZAZD010000081.1:0-1530 GCA_964489535.1 uncultured Isosphaeraceae bacterium | reverse complement strand
TGATTACGCTGATTGCTCGTAGTTGCCGTCGTTGAGATAAATTTCTTTTTTGCTGCCGAATAATATGTTTGCCGCTTCTTGAAAAAAGGATTGCAGAAAAACATCTTCGGAATTTGTTTCTGGTGGCAACAGAATCATTGCTTTGTGTGGGCTAATCCATTTTGAAGCACTGCGCCAAGGCATTTTTTTGAAAGCGGGAACGAAGCACACCGCTACGCCGGCACTCGCGCAAACTGTTTTTATTTTTTGCATCCGTGTGGTAGATGATTTTGCCTTGAGGCGACGAATAGTTTCGATTGCTTCCTTGAATACAACTGTATCAAAAGGGTCGGTGTCAATCTCTTGTGCTACAAGTTCTCCTGCTCGTATCCATGAGGAGGTTGAACCAGTCAAGCTTTTGATTTTGCGCCCATTTTGCGGTGTTAAACACTTGCTCTGCGATTTCCAAAATTCGTGATATTGGTCAACGCTTCCAACGCCAAAGAAAAATAGCGCGTGCCAAATAATTTTACTTTTGTTTTTTTCGTCAGGAATGATTTCTCTGTCGATGAGTTCTTTCACAGGAATGGACTTGAGCCACAAAAGATTATCCTGTTGTCGTTTTTGTTCATCTAATTTAACTAATTGTTGGCGATAGTTCAATTCAAGGCTGTTCCACATTTCCGCAGGAACCCCTGTGCAAAGTTCGAGTTTGACGGCAGTTTTACAAGTAATCGGCTGGTCATTCTTAACAATTCGATTGATAGATTTCTCTGTCATCCCGGTTCGCAGCGCCAATTCTTTTTGTGACATGCCGAGCGACTCTATAGTTTCAGCAAGCGATTCGCCCGGAGCAACCGCGTATTCGGGTTCAAATGGTAAATATATTGTTTGAGGCATTTCGTGCTCCACCTAAGTTAATGGGTGTCGGTAATAGCGACAATGACAATTTCGGTGACAGCATGCCAGTCAAGACCACCATCTTGTTTTGTTGGGATTGGATTGTGCGCTGGCATAAGTAGTAATCGGTAGGGGTGTTTCAAGTCAACTGAGAGAAGTCCTTTGTAGTTTCCAGTAAGTTCGTGGCATCGTGCGGGAGGAAAGCGAGATATTTGGTGTAAGTTCCTGGCTGCTTGCAGTTCTGCAAGCCGCTGCCTAAGTTTTTTAGCTAACGGAACGCCAAACTTCGCTTGCATGGCTTTTGGACTACTGCATACCTTTTGTACTTTCCTTGTTTTAAATAGTATCTTCATAAATGCCGAAAGTCAAACAAAAGCAGACAAAAATTGTCTATTAAACCATATAGTAACACACATGCAATAGCTAGAATCGAATAAAGAGTAATTTATTATCTCGGGATAATAAATTACATAAACCGCGTGTGACAGTCACTGTCATACACGCGCAGGGCTGTTTTGGCGTAAAAAATGCAATACGGTGTGACGGTCACACTGCGCTGGCGATTTGGCGGACGGGTTTGTGTATTCTTGATGCTTCCATGCGCCGTTGTGATTCGACAACCGAAGTGAACTCTTCACCAAAGCGGATCAA
>CAZAZD010000080.1:0-1628 GCA_964489535.1 uncultured Isosphaeraceae bacterium | reverse complement strand
CTGTTGCGTCGCGATCCCAGTGGCACGCCGGGGGCGTTCTGGTTGCAGCTTGACTGGCAGGGCAGCCACTGCCTGATGGGGTAGATGTGGGGGCCGCGCTGCGGCGGCTTCGCCCTTTGACCTCCCCCTGAACAAGCGAAGCCCGCGACCTTGCTGGGTCACGGGCTCCGAGACGTGCGGCCCTCGGCCTAAGCAACCAATCCGGGCATGCACGGCGCCACGAGCGCAATGCGACGATATGCGCCTGCTCGCCCGGGTGCAAGGTCCTTCGTCCTCACAGCGTACCGGGCCGACCCCTCCGGCCGGGTCCAACCAGACCTCCCCACCACCTGTCCGCTCCACCAATCCGGTGAGGCGCCCTGCGCGGTGGGCCTGCACCACTGGCGACACCGCGTGCACGGACCCGGTTTCCCCCTCGCCGTCGCCCGCTGCCACCGCCACGGGCGCGCCTTCACCCTCTACCCACCGGCCTGGGTCCCCTACGGACGATGCCCCATCGCCAACGCAAACCTCGACGGCGCCCGCGTCGCCGGCTGGGCGGACACCCTCTTCGATACCCCCCTCGCCGTCGCCGACGGGGAATCCTGGGCATGGGAGATCCGCGAAGACAACACCTTCGTGGCCCGGCTGGCCTACACCACCGAATACAGCCACATCGACCGAGCCGCGCGCCTGCTCGGCCTCGACGACGGCCTGGATCACGACCGCCGCCACCACATCGCCGAGACCCTCCGCGTCCCCGCCCTGCTGCTGTTGGGCCTGACCGCTGGGCTGACGCGACCCCGCTACCGCGCCCGCTCTCAGGCCATCCACCAGGTCCTCGGGCGCCTGCCCGACCCACCTCACTGGCAGGACCTGCTCGTCGCAGGTCACCTCGCGGGGCTCTGGCCTGCGCCCTGCTGGTGTCACCGGGGACACCTCGTTCCGCTGGCGTTCCGGGCCGCCAGCACCCCCCAGCCTACCCAGGGCAAGGAGACCGAACGGCGATCCACGACTGCCGCGAGGGACCCACCGGCCCGGCCTGCATAGGTCGCGATCGTTCTCGGAGACGCTCGTGTCCACCACCTGTCCCCCCCAGCTGCCCGCCTCCCCGGAGGCGCTCTTCCGCTATCAGGTCGTCAGCCTCGTGCTCGCCCACATGGCCGGCGGAGACCTGCGCGCACACGCTGTCCGCACCGCAGCCAGCCACCGTTGGCTCGGGCCGAAGGGGGCGCTGCGCACGGTCTCGATGCGGTCGGTCTACCGCTGGCTCAACGCATGGCAAGCCGACAGCATCGCCGGCCTCGAGCCACGCCCCCGGCGGCGCATCCAGGCCTCGGAGGTTCTCTCGAAGCGCCTCCTCGACTTCCTCCGGCTGGAGCACCAGCGCGATCTGGAGGCCTCCATCCCCGAGCTCCTCCGCCGGGCGCGCCAGCTCGGTGTCGTGGGACCCGAAGAGGCGATCGATCGCGTCACCGTGTGGCGAGCGGCCCGGCGCATGGGGCTGGACTTCCGACACCGAAAGAAGAGCCGAGGCCGCGACGCACGCCGCTTTCGCTTCCCGCACCGGATGCAGATGGTGCTCGCCGATGGAAAGCACTTCCGGGTCGGCGACGGGCGACTGCGTCGGGTGGTCCTGTTCTTTATCG
>CAZAZD010000079.1:0-1774 GCA_964489535.1 uncultured Isosphaeraceae bacterium | reverse complement strand
CAAGCCCAAGGGTCTGGAAGAAGCTCCAAATGCCATGGTACAAATGCATGCATACAACCAGCATCATGAATATATAGAAACAAGCAATCCACCCAACAGCAAACGCTTGCGAAATGTTGTTGTATACCTCGCCATGAACAAATGGTGTTGGCTTAAACCAACCCAATGTAAATTGCGCCAAATGGACTAGAATGAAAACCAACAAGAGAATGCCTGAGACAATCATCATGCGAGCGGCAAAAGTTGAGGCAAATGATTTTTTTACGTGGTACTTCACTGGTCGCGCTTTGCGGTTTTGTTTTGTCAGCAAAATGATTGAGACAATGTGTGCAATAACTGCTACAAGCAAAACAAACCTAAAAATCCAAAGCACCGTTTCGTGCCCAAACAAATCCTGACCAATTTCCCGCAAATATGCAGCGTAATGGTCTAACTTATCCGCGCCAGCAAACGCTTTAAAATTGCCAATCATGTGCATGACCAAAAAGCCAGCCATGATAATGCCGGTAACCGCAACAACAAATTTTTTGCCGATAGCAGTGCCGTAAAACTGTTTTAATTTGTTCATAGATTCCGAATTGTACCACCAAAGCGAAAGTTTTTACACAAGTCCGAGGGAGACAATTGTCGTATCGTCGTCTAAATCAGTTGTGTTGCCCCAGGTCATCACCGCCTGCAGGAGCCGTTTAACATCCTCTTCAGCTGTTGGTGATTCGGCGACGAGATCGTAGACACGTTCGACGCCATATTGTTCAGATTCACTGTCTTGTTGCTCTGGAATGCCGTCGCTGAAAATAATAACTCGATCGCCTGGATCAACAAGGAGTGTCGCGTTTCGATATTCCGAATTCGCATCAATACCAATCAAGAAACCATCAGGTGTTGGTGGGGCTTCCGCTTTTCCGTCGACTCTTCGGATTGCCCAGTGTCCGTGCCCAGCGTCTACATACGTAAGTTCTTTCGTGTCAGCATCGAATATACCAACCCACAACGTTAAAAAACGATTCATCGCAGATCGTTTTGCAACAAATTTATTCACGGCAGTTACAGCATCTTCCGGCGAACACCCCATACGAATCCTTGCATGCAAGAATGCTTGCGCGGATGCCATCAAAATTGCAGCGCCGGCACCCTTACCACTTACATCGCCAACAACGAGTGCCATTCTTGTGTCGGACAGAGGGATGATGTCAAGCAAGTCTCCAGATGCTTCTTTACCCGGACGGAACACGCGACCCCATCCAAAGACTTCGCCCGCGCTCACATCTTTTGGAATCATTAACTGTTGCGCTTCGCGCGCAGCACTCAAATCGTGTTCAAGCCGCGCTTGTTCGATTTGATTTTCAAGGCGACGTAAGTTTGCGTATGCAAGACCTGCCATTTGGCACAGTGCTTGGCAAAAGCCCGCGGCATCTGGTTGAATTTGTTGTTCTTGTTCGCGGGCGTCAAGGTACAAGTACGCAACAAGCGCATTGTCGACCATGATTCCACTGCAAATTGCAGAGTGAATGTTCAAGTCCGCGATGGACTGTCCAAAGCCAGCCGTTTGTCCAGAGAGCATACAAGCGACGTCGCCTCTTGATGCACCTTCTAACAATGAGCGACTAAACGTAGTGTCTGTCGCATCGCGTGATTCACCATCGAGGAAACCAACGACTTCAATTTCACCGCTCTCTCCAACGGGCATAATCATTGCAGCACGTTGGAAGCCAGTACCACCGATGGCAGATTTTACGACCATCGAACCGAGTTCTTTTAAGTTTGCCGCTTTATT
>CAZAZD010000078.1:0-1842 GCA_964489535.1 uncultured Isosphaeraceae bacterium | reverse complement strand
GTTCAAGCCCCGTTAGCTCAGCCTCCGGCAGCCGACTCTTAATCAGCGGGTCGCAAGTTCGAGTCTTGCGCAGGTGTGTCCTAAAGCCTGTTTTTGGGGTTTTTTGAAAACCACACCATTCAATACATTAGGGAAGGGATCCTTCACTTCGCCTGTACTTGTAAGTACTTTCCACTGGGCATTTATTAATGATGTCTTCGTTTTCTACTGGGTACCATTTGGCATCTTCTTTCTTTGGAACCATTGTCCAGTACACAACACCATCTTGTTCAAAGTATTTGAATTGGCTCTTGTAGAAATCTTCCCAAGCGCCATGCTCCCGAATATGCAGTACAAGTTTTTGAAACAAATGCTCATCAACTCGGTCTCTCACGATGTAATGATGTGGCCAAGTATCCGCGTATGTTTTTGCCCAAGTCCATTCAACAGAGCTAATAAAAGACGCTAACTCACTTGATAACCGATTTGACATGACCACATGATACAAAATCAACGAAGGGTGATTAGTCCACGCGGAGAGTACACTGAAAAACTCTTACATAGAGTACAATCTTGGTATGACCACCAAAGAGCAAAAACCAACGACTGACCGAATTTATCTTCTTTCCGATGAAGAGGGAAAGGATTTGGAAGCACTTGAAGCTCAGCCCTATGACAGCGAGGACCTACTTCAAACACTACTTGAGAAGTATCCTGATCTCATGGCTGGCGAGCAGGTTAATTCCGAATCTCCGAGACGCTGGCTCCTAGTCAAGCGCGAGATGGGTGTTCCTGACACAGACTACTCAGGGAATCGTTGGTCTCTCGATCACCTTTTCCTTGACCAAGATGGTGTACCAACTCTTGTAGAAGTAAAAAGGGCCTCGGACACAAGAGCTCGCCGCGAGGTGGTTGCACAAATGTTGGACTATGCTTCCAATGCACTATTGCATTGGCCTCTCGAACGCATCCAATCAGACTTGGAGGAAACATGTGCTGCAAACAATCGCGAGTGTGACGAAGCGATTCTCACGCTTATGGATGCCAGCAGCGAGTCTAGCGAGGAACAGATTGATAACTTCTGGCAGTCTGTTAAAACAAACATGGGGGCTGGCCGACTGCGTCTTGTTTTTCTAGCAGACGAGATTCACAGGGATTTGCTCCACATCGTGGAGTTCCTCAACAGGCAGATGAACCCCTGCGAAGTAATTGCTGTGGAACTCAAGCAGTACGTTGGGCAAGGGCTGAGGACACTAGTACCTAGAGTCATCGGTCAATCCGTCGATGCTCAGAGGCGCAAGAACCCTAAGCAGATTAAAGAAGGGAGGAATTGGACAAGGGAAGAATTTTTGGAATGGGTGAATCGTCGCAGAGGGGATAAAGCAGTATCTCGAATTACACGCATCACTAGTCTTGCAGAGGAGCTCGATTTGGAGCTAGATTGGGGAACGAACATGAAAAAGCCCGTCCTCTGGGTTGGACTTAAATGTGAAGGCGATATTTTCTGGGCGTTCGATATTTGGACGTCCTGTGGACTCGCATTTCGTCCCCCCTTGTTGAAATACTACCCAGTGTTTCAAACTAGTAGCGGACTAGGCAAACTGATTGAGGTTTGGAACACCATAGATGGGTTCACCTATAACCCTGACAAGGCATGGCAGAAGGCGGCGCAGATTGAAACGCTCTCAGAGAGTAGATTTGACCACCTCGTCTCTGTCCTTCGTTGGACGATTCAAGCAATTAAGTCGGGCTCGGTATCCCACGGGCTGACCACCGAAAAAAACTGAAGTTGTCGTTACCTTGCTTCATGTAGCCCTGTTAGCTCAGTTGGCAGAGCAGCTGACTCTTAATCAGCGGGTCGCA
>CAZAZD010000077.1:0-1906 GCA_964489535.1 uncultured Isosphaeraceae bacterium | reverse complement strand
GGACAGGTTCAGGGGGACAGTCCCCCATAGAATCCAAAAAGAATGCGCGTTAACGAACTAAAACTCACTCTTTTCTCTCTTAAAAAGGGGACAGTCCCCAGGGGACTGTCCCCCTATACTGCGTGGAATGAAAGTTGTTACAGATGCCAGTGAGCTAGCACCATTTCGTGGGTGTGCGTTTGTGCCAACCATGGGCGCCCTGCACGACGGGCATCTCTCATTGATTCGGGAGGCGAAAAAAACAGGCAAGCCGGTCGTTGTGAGTATTTTTGTCAATCCAGAGCAATTTGCCCCAGAAGAAGACCTTGAAAAATACCCTCGTAACTTGGAGCAGGACTGCGAGTTCGCTGAAAGTGTTGATGCAGATGTTGTATTCGCGCCATCTGTTAGCACGATGTACCCAAGTGAACCAGAAACAATTGAATTGCCACCGGCGAGTACGCAACCACAACTTGAAGATGCCTGTAGACCAACACACTTTCGTGGTGTTTGTGTTGCCGTGGCTCGGCTCTTCGATCTTGTTCAACCTGCTGTTACTGTTTTTGGCTTGAAAGATTATCAGCAATTCCTCGTCATCAAACAGTTAATTGCACAAGAAAAAAACCGTTGGGGCGAATTGCATATCGTTGGCGCTGAAATTATTCGCGACGACGACGGGCTCGCCATGAGCAGCCGCAACGTGTATTTAACAGCCGACCAGCGATCGCAAGCACTCGGTCTGCACAAAGCCATTCGGTGCACTACCGAAGAAGCCATGCTCGAAATACTCGATGACCATGGGCTTGATGTTGAGTACGCTGTCATTCGTGACAGCGAAACGTTACTTGCAACCGTCCAAGGCAAACCAACCCGCACCCTTGTCGCTGCACGGCTTGGGCACATTCGACTAATTGACAATGCGGCGGTACCAACATGACGAGCACACTTCTATACGGCGGTTCGTTTGACCCACCACATCTTGGGCACATCGACCTTCCAAAAGAAGCGTTGGAATACCTTGCGTTTGACCACGTGTTGTATGTGCCAGCATTTCAATCGCCACTGAAAGAACAAAATCCAACAGACGATTCGCACCGCGTCGCCATGCTTGAACTTGCAATTGAAAATTGTCCGTGGGCTTCAATCTCGACCATTGAACTTGCGCGAAAAGGAACAAGTTACACAATTGATACGATTGAAGCGTTGCGACACGAATACGACGAACTTCGTTTGTTGATCGGTGCCGATCAATGGGCGCAATTTCAACAATGGCACCGATGGGAAGACATACTTACACTCGCCAATCCCGCAATCATGCCGCGAGAGGGCTTTACTCTTTGCGATGAACGGCTGTTGCCCATCTCGCAAGTTCATGCGACTTCCACAATGATTCGTGAACTATTGCATGAGGGTGCAAACGTCGGTGAATACGTACTACCGAAGGTTGCGGAATATATCGCACAGCATGGGCTGTACCTGTAAAATACACGGTCAATGACGGCGAGAACACGAATTGGTTTTATTTCGCTTGGGTGTCCCAAAAACTTGGTTGACAGTGAGCAGATGCTCGCAACGTTGGTCGATGCTGGTTACGAACTTGTGGCTGATCACAACGACGCAGATGCCATCATTATTAACACGTGTGGATTTGTTGCCTCTGCAAAGGATGAGTCGGTTGAAGTTATCAACGAAGCGGTTGCGTTAAAAGAGACCGCGAATGTGCAACGTGTTGTTGCAGCTGGTTGCTTAGTACAGCGTTACCGAGCGAACCTTTTGGAGTGGTGTCCGGGAGTTGATGCGATGATCGGGGTGTTTGACCGAGATCACATTGTCGACGCGATGCAAGATGATGTAGAAAAAGAAACAGCGCCGCAGTGGATTGAAGCGAACGCAACACTTGCCGCTCGTGCTCGCGGATTAATCGAAA
>CAZAZD010000076.1:0-2164 GCA_964489535.1 uncultured Isosphaeraceae bacterium | reverse complement strand
GTGTCCTTCCTGAGAGAGTGCGTGATTCATAGAATGGTATACAAGTAATATACAGGCATTATCAACCATATTAGGAGTGATTATGCCTTTATCAACAACCAATGAACTCAAAAATCTGAACCAACAGTTTTATGATTGGAAAAAAAAATACTCAAATAAACCATATCCTAAAAAATTCTGGCTTCAAGCTATAGATTTAGCTACAGCTCATGGTGTAAAAACTGTTGCAAAATCAATTGGATTTCCAGAACCTTACCTCCAATCTAAAATAGAAAAACAGTCAGTTTCTACGGAAACAAAAACACACTTTGTAGAATTACAAGTGCAAAATCAGAGCCCTCTTTTTCCTTCTAATCAAGAGGTTAAGCTACACCTGAAGCAAGCTAATGGAAAAAGTGCTGAAGTCTCTTTTTGTGGTAACGTATCACAAATTTTCCCTGTTCTTTCAGATTTTATTAAGGGGGAGTAATTGTGCTCCAAATAACTCCTGTATCAAGAATTATAGTTGCAGTAAAACCTGTTGATTTTCGTAAGGGTATTGATAGTCTTTCAGGATTGTGTTTAAGTAAACTTTTAGAGGATCCTATGTCAGGCACGATTTTTCTTTTTCGTAATCGATCTCAAACATCTATTCGAGTTCTTGTTTATGATGGTCAAGGGTTTTGGTTATGCACAAAAAGACTTTCAAAGGGAAAATTTAGCTGGTGGCCAAACAGTAATGGTAAATTAACGACAGAAATAGACTGTCGAGAAATACAGACTTTATTGTGGAATGGAGATCCTTCAGAAGCTCAATTTTCTGAAAACTGGAGAAAAATCTTGCCTTAAAAAAGAGTTTAGAGTGCAATGTAGAATGCTTTTTTCGATAATCTCTAAAGAATATGAAATCAGAACACATTGCACTTAATTTAGAAGAACTAAACGCGTTACTTGATCGAATCGAGAAACAAAAGCTTGAAGTAAGTGACTATCCTCTTATTGCAGACCTTCTTCGTTCTATGGCTTGGCTTTCTCAGGAATTAGATGAGAATAATCTTACTATTCGACGATTGAAAAAACTGTTTGGAATCGGATCTAAAACAGAAAAAACAAGTGATCTTCCAAAAAATTCTGACAACTCAAATAGCGACTCTAATCCGATAGAAAATAGTAACTCTGGTAGCTTAAATGAAAAAGGTAATTCAAACGATAATCAAGAAAAGAAAAAAAATAGAAAAAAGTGGTCTATTGAGGATTACAAAAATGCCATTATAACAAAAATTTCTCATCAATTTTTAAAGGTAGGGATGCGTTGTCCTGAATGCAAAAAGGGTAATTTACGTCTTGTCAACCCAGGTAAATTTTTGAGAATAATTGGCCAACCATGGTTGCAAGCTCATATCTACGAACAAGAAAAATTTCGTTGCAACACCTGTGGAAAAACTTTTACAGCAAATCTTCCTACAGATATATCTAGAGCTCCTAAATATGATAAAACAGCAAAAGCTATAGTTTGCTTGCTTAAATATCGAGGTGGATTTCCATTCTATCGTCAAGAAAGTTTACAAACCATGTTAGAAACTCCGGTTTCAGATTCTGTACTTTGGGAAATGACTAGAGATGTAGCTGTAGATCTTGAACCTATTTATGAAGTTTTGATTCAAGAAGCCGCTAAAGGAGATTGCCTTCACAATGATGATACCAAAGCTCGCGTTTTAGACCTTATCAAAGAAAATAAAACGTTGAAAAAAGAAGATGAAAAAAAACGGGTAGGAATTTTTACAACTGCAATACTCTCTAAATTGCCCGATAAAGAAATAGCTCTTTTTTTTACTGGTAGACAACATGCAGGAGAAAATCTTAACGATGTTTTGGACAATAGGCCATCAGATATGTCGACACCAACTCAAATGTGTGACGCTTCTAGTAACAATAAGCCCAAAAATCATGAAACTGATGAAAGCAATTGTTTAGCTCATTTGAGACGAAAATTTTATGAAATTGCAGATATCTGGCCCAGTTATATTTTGCCAATCATTATTTTTCTGAATATTGTTTTTCGAAATGAACGAATTTTAGAAAAAAACGAATTGGATGATGAAGAGCGTTTAAAATTTCACCAAAAACAGAGTAAGGCGGCAATGACTGATATGAAAAATTATTGCCAATCTCTTTTAGACGAAAA
>CAZAZD010000075.1:0-2225 GCA_964489535.1 uncultured Isosphaeraceae bacterium | reverse complement strand
CCCATGATCTACGTATCTATAATATTCGTGTGGGGTGCAACCTCATTGACCGCGTAGGTGGAACCGATGCCGAGATTGCTGCCCAGATCCGTGGTATTGATGGGGTGACAACGGTACGCCCTATTGCTGACAGCAAACGGGAAATCACCCCAACAGAAACTTTTGTTGTATTCGACATTAAGTTTGAATTGTTGGGCGCCCAAAGTCGCGTGGAGTTTAGGGATGTAATCTTGATTCCGCAGATGCGTCTAATTGATGGGATAAAGATTATCAATTGGAGTGCTATCCACAAGACGAACATCCAAGGAACAGTGCGCACAGTACGCAAAGCTCTCGACACTCTCAATGAACAAGGGTGGGGAAGCGCGTTTGGAATGAGTAATTATGGGGGAGTAGCTCAGAATTTAGGAAGCGTGCGATACAATCAAGGGCGCCCCAGGCCAACGCCTACCCCGACCTTAGATTATATTGTGCAAGACTGGGCCGAGGGCGGTGTTCAAGTTTATGATTTTCCTACCGATGCTAATAGCATGGAATATCATACGATGCTACCGGTAAGTGAATTGTGGGAATATCGGTCACGCATCCAGCGACACCCGAAGGACATCTTTGATGTTAAGTATGGTCAATTCAATGCTACTTATGAAAGACTAAAAGATAAGTTAGAGGATCCCTCAGCATATCATGAGTTTATCCAAGATGGGGCACATGGCCCAGTCTATGTAGCTGTAGGAAAAAACGGGAGAATAAAGATAACTGGGAATGAAGACTTAGTTTGGTTTGCTAAAAAAGCAGGTCTAGACGAGCTTCCGGTTTTCTTGAGTTATCAACGACAAGTATAGAGGAACCTTTATATGCTTCGCCAAGCATTGCGACACATTGCTGCCTTTTTCATATTAACAATTCTGGCGGGGGGAGCAATATGGGGTGCCTATCAAAGCGCGACGAAGTCGGTGACGATGCCCACCGAAGAGGAAATTAGACAACTTAATAATGTAGGCGCCGATTTGTCGTCATCTCACGAAGGCGCCGTTATTAGATCGCGTTCGAGTGCGGTCCAAGTGGCATCCATGGACTTAGCGGAGGGGGGAATTTCACTGTCGAGTGGGACTTACATTACTTTCGGAGATGACTTTTTTGTTCTCACTACCTCACATGGAGTCGGAGAGGTTTGTGCCCTGACTCAAATTATCGTCGACGATAAATTATATGATTGTAAGGGATATGTACTGCGCGATCCTCAAACTGATTATATCGTTATTCAACTGGATGCTATTCCCGGGCGCACTCCGGTTGATATTGGGCGCCATACTCCTCACCGAGCCCAATGGAAACAAGCGTTATCTACTCAGAATACTATCTTTTATACGGGGTTTCCCAATCAAGGAGGCCCTTATACGTTTGATGGTAAAATCGTCGGATATGTAGAAGAAGAGGCGATTTTTGTGGATTCATATGGGTGGAGTGGATCATCCGGTGCGGGTGTCTTTTCGGCTCAAGGGCATCTAATCGGATGGGTGATGGCTCTCGAAGTAGGAGAAACTTATTTTGGCCAACAAGTTTTAGAGAACTTTATGTGGGTGATTCCACTATTTAATATAAATTGGGAGGCTGTAGGCGCATTTGCCGACTAAGGAGAGGATATGAACGATAACCCTAAAAATTGCTATATGGGCATCTTTAATAAAATTGATTGTATTGAAGAGAGAATAAGTCAAATCAAAGAACAATTGGCTAGTTTGCGCGAAGGCTTTATCAACGAAGAAGATGAAGTATGTATGGACGAGATCGAAGCTGAAGAAGCGTTACTCGAAATCATGAATGAAACCGCCATCGGCGCCCTTTTAGATACTGAACCCCAAGGAGATGCTTGATGGCGGAGATGGACAATAATGCTATTGTCGAACTAGCAACAGAGCCAGAAGATCTTAAGCCTAAAAAGCCGAGCAATAGAGCGCCCGAGGGGATTAGGACTTTTACTGTATGCCGGCAACATGATGAAAGCGGAGTATCCGGCGAAGGGGTGGTAATCGAAGGTGCGACATTTGCTACAGGCCATACCGTGATCCACTGGTTGACCCCCGCACCACGCGGCAGCATTGCGTTCTTTGATGCCTTTGATGACTTTGTGAAGATCCATGTCACCTCACATCCTGGCAACGGCACAATTATTACGTTTGAAGACGGAGAGCAGACTATTTACGACGGAGAGAAAAAAGATGAGT
>CAZAZD010000074.1:0-2270 GCA_964489535.1 uncultured Isosphaeraceae bacterium | reverse complement strand
TACGTGGCATTTGGCGATTATGGCTTGCAATCACTCGGAACACACTGGGTTTCAGCAAGGCAAATCGAAGCTGGTCGTATTGCGGCGCAGCACTTTCTTCGCCGGCAAGGCAAGGTTGTGATTCGTGTTTTTCCAGACAAGCCGATTTCAAAGAAACCATTGGAAACTCGAATGGGTAAAGGCAAGGCGGACACTGATTTCTGGGCAGCACGCGTAAAGCCCGGAACCATTCTATTTGAAGTGAGTGGCGTTCCAGAAGAAATGGCAAAAGAAGCCATGGCTCGGGTTGCACACAAGATGCCGGTACGTTGCCGGTTTGTAGGACGGAGACTTTCTGTTTAACGCTAGGCGTTTACACAGAGAAGGAATGAAGATATGAAAGCAAAAGCAGTTCACAAACTAGGTAATGAAGAGTTGGCAATCGAAGTCGATGACCTTCGCAAAAAACTCTTTGAACTCAAAACACAAGGCGTAACGGAGAAGATCCAAAACACTTCCCAGTACGGCAAAATCCGTAAGGACATCGCACGCTTGCTTACTGAGCAAACAGTGCGAAATAAGGCGTAAATTATGAGTCACTTAAAAGAAATTACAGTTCCAGAAAACGCTTCTCGCAAAGTAGGCATCGTTACATCTGATGCTCGCGACAAAAGTTGCAAGGTTGAGATTCAATTTTCTGTAAAGCACCCTAAGTACGGCAAGTTTATCCGTCGTCGAACACTCATTCAAGCACACGATGCAAACAATGAAGTGAAACTCGGCGACAAGGTTGAAATCGCAGAATGCCGTCCAATTTCAAAGACCAAGTCATGGGTCGTCACCCGTGTTGTTGAGGCAGCAACTGCGTAACAGCGTTGTCGAAGGAATAGAACCATGCTCCAAAAAGAATCAAGATTAGAAGTTGCTGACAACAGCGGTGCAAAAGAGGTACTAGTTATTAGTGTCCTTGGTGGCTCCACAGCTCGCGGCAAATACACAAGGCGAACCGCTGGCGTTGGTGATCGCATCGTTTGTGCTGTGAAGAAGTCTTTGCCTAATTCACAAGTCAAATCAGGCGACATAATCCGCGCAGTCATCGTTAGAACGAAGTACCCAACTCGACGAAATGATGGTTCATACGTACGATTTGATTCCAACGCCTGCGTGTTGATCAACGAAGACATGAACCCAACTGGAACGCGCATTTTTGGAGCGGTTGCTCGTGAGTTGCGTGAAAAGAACTACATGAAAATTGTTTCACTCGCATCGGAGGTGGTGTAAATGGCTAGGCATATCAGAACAGGTGATACGGTAATGGTGACCGCAGGTAACGATAAAGGTGCCGTCGGTGAGATTCTCCGTGTCCTTACAAAGAAAGACCGTGTTGTTGTGAAGGGTGTCAATGTTCGTTCGAAGAATATTAAACCATCACAAGCAAATCCAAACGGCGGAGTTATCAAGCAAGAAATGCCAATCCATATGAGCAACGTAAGCCCAATGGTTGATGGTAAGCCGGCTCGTCTTCGCTACGAAACGAAAAAAGATGGCGCTAAGGTTCGTGTTGGCGTTATTCGAGATGACAAGGGCAAGAAAGTTGAAAAGGAGCTTGGCGTGGTTCATTCCGCTGATG
The DNA here is from genome assembly GCA_964489535.1 of uncultured Isosphaeraceae bacterium. Lineage (GTDB taxonomy): Bacteria > Planctomycetota > Phycisphaerae > Phycisphaerales > SM1A02. The sequence goes on along the minus strand of CAZAZD010000074.1, from coordinate 661 downwards.
CTCGTCCAACAGGAAAGTAAGTCATGACAGCAATAATTGACAAACCAAGATTAGAAACTCTTTACGCTGACGAAGTGAAGCAAAAGATTCTCAAGGAATTTAACCTTGGGAACGTAACGCTTGCACCAAAACTCTCAAAGATTACAGTGAACGTAGCGATTGGTCGTTATCTCGACAACCAAAAGTTGAAGCCAGAAATAAAAGACACCGTTATCTCGACGCTGACTCAAATTACTGGTCAAAAACCAATTATGTTGATGGCGAAAAAGTCCGTTGCAAACTTCAAAGTTCGTGAAGGCGCACCCTCAGCATTCATGGTCACGTTGCGTGGCGAGAAAATGTGGCACTTCCTTGATCGCTTGATTTCACTCGCGATTCCACGGATTAAAGACTTTAGAGGTCTCAAGGATACTGCATTTGACAAAGCGGGTAACTACTCAATGGGTCTTAATGAACAAGCCGTGTGGCCAGAAATTAATATGGCGGAAGTTAACTTCCAGCATGGTATGAACATCAACTTAGTATTTGAAAACTCAACACCAGAGATGAGTAAATCAGTTTTAGCTCAACTCGGCATGCCCTTTGTACGGGACGAGGAATAAGGAAAGAACATGGCAAGTAAACGCGTATTTGAACAAATGAAACGAGAACCAAAGTTCTC
>CAZAZD010000073.1:0-2326 GCA_964489535.1 uncultured Isosphaeraceae bacterium | reverse complement strand
TGTTGCGTTGCAGTCCCACGGGCCGCCCTCGTTGCAGGCTCATTGGCACGCTCCGAGACTCGCCCGTCTCCCAGGGCGCCCTGATCCGCTGGTGGCCGGCGCAGCCCGTCCGTCCGGGACGGGCTGCCGGGTGATCCGCTTCGCTGCTCCCCTCGTCGTCCCCCCAGGAGCCCGGAGCAGCCGCTCCTGGATCCCGAGCCCTTGTCCAGCCAGCACCAACGACAGCGCCCCACCGACCGTCCTGGTCGATGGGGCGCACAGGCTCGGTGTCCTTTCGGGAGACCGGGTCCTGGGGGGAGCGTCGTCGCAGCGTCAGCCAGCCGAAGGCAGCGAGGCGGCCAGCGTGGGGTCGGTCTCCAGCAGATCGCTCAGCCCCCGCAGCGCCTCCACGCCCCGCCGGAGCCGGCGCACGCTGCTCACCAGCACGCTCGCCGACTCCGCCGCGACGGCCAACGCCAGCAACGTCTCCAGCGCGCCGCGCTGCCCCTCCAACCCGGCGAGCAGGCCAGCGTACTCGTCGACTTCCTGCTCCAGCAGCGCCTGAAGCGGCGCCGCCAGACGGAGCACCTCCAGCAGGTCCTCCGCCTGACCTGCCAGCCGCTGGACCGAAGACAAACCCAGGCTGTCCAGCCCCTCGATCTGCTCCACCAGCGCATCCAGACCCTCCAGCAAAGCCGCTACGGCCACAGCGTCCGCCGCGCGCCCACCACATGGGTCGTGTCCACCACCTGCGCATCCGCAGCAGCCGCCAGCGACAGCGCCCGGCCCACCAGTCGGTCCGTCGCCCGCAGGTTGCCCCCGCCGATCTCGTGCACCGCCTCCAGCGCGCCCGCGTCAAACGGCGCGTCGGTGGCGCCCGCGACCACGCAGCGGTGGCGGATGTAGCCTGCGGTCTCGTCCCGCGAGAGCGTCCGAAGCGTCGCGAAGCAGGCCAGACGACGGGCCACTGCCTCCAGATCGGGGCGGCGCAGCAGACCCGCCAGCGGCGTCTGGCCCGCCAACACCACGCTCAGCACCAGCCGGGCGTCGTAATCGAAGTTCGTCAGCACCCGCAGCAGACCCAGCACGTCCGGCCGCATGTCGTGAGCCTCGTCGAGGATCAACACCGGCCGCACCCCGTTGACCTCGAAGTGCTCGCAGAAGCGCTGCTGGAGGCTGCGCACCAGCCCGGGGTAGCTCCCGCGGGGCGTGCAGCCCACAGCAGCGGCGATCTCCCGGCACATGTCCCGCTTGGAGAGGTCGGTGACCTTCACGTAGCGCACCCGGTAGCGCGCATCGGGCAGTCGGTCGGCCAGCGCCCGCAAGAGCTGGGTCTTGCCCGTGCCCGCCGGCGCGATCAAGGCCGCCGACTGGCGACGCGAGACTGTGTCGTTCAGGGCGTCGAGGGCCTCGTCGTAGTGCGTGAGGCGGAAGTGGTGGTCCACCCGGATCTCCCGGGTGCAGACCTCGGCGTGGAAGCCAAAGTGGGCGCGAACATCGGTCATGACGACTCCGTGTCGGGGAAGCCGCCGTCGGGCCCGGTGACGCAACCGAAGTCGCGCTGGTAGGCCAGGTCGGCGGCGGAAGGAACGGTGGCTGGCGCGGTCTCTTCGGGCGCGTCGCTTCGCGGTGCGCGGCTCGCGGTGGCGTTGGCGGCCAGATCCACGGGCAGAATCAGGACGGCGGCGCCGTCGTGGAGCACATAGAGGCGGTCGTCGAGGACCTGCCGCCAGAAGCGGATCGTCGCGCCGGCGTGGCCGCGTGGGACCTCGTAGGCGACGCCCTCGTAGGAGAGGATGTGGTCGTTGGAGACCCTGCGGGTGCCCTCCACGAGGAACTTCCTGCGCAGGGCCACGTCATCTTCTGGGAAGCGCAGCGATCGGGGGTCCGCCTGCCAGCGCTGGTGGGGCGTCTGATCGCCGAGCGCCTCGTGGGGGGTGTGGTTGTAGACCGCCGCCAGGAAGTGCTTCGCCCGCAGCTCCAGGGCCGCGCAGGCCGGGTCGATGGCGGGGTTGTGGTCCCATCCGCGCAGCAGCTGGGCCTTGGCGGTGCGGTTGAACCGCTCCACGGCCCCATGGCCCTGTGGGTATCGCGTCTCGCCATGGATCAGCCGGGCGTCGAGCTGCTGGACGACCGCGAAGGTGTCGTTGGCGATGAAGCCCGATCCCTTGTCGAGGTAGACGATGTCGATGAGCCCGTGTCGTTGGACGGTCTGGTAGAGCCCCCGAAGGAACAGCGCGCAGGTCTCCGTGGGCCCCACCACGGCGTTGAGCCCATAGCGGGTGGCGTTATCGATAAAGAACAGGACCACCCGACGCAGTCGCCCGTCGCCGACCCGGAAGTGCTT
>CAZAZD010000072.1:0-2373 GCA_964489535.1 uncultured Isosphaeraceae bacterium | reverse complement strand
TTATCACTGCGAGTAAGTCATGTATATTTATATAACCATCAGGCACAACATCTGCAGGGCATCCAGCCTCTCGAATGATATCTCCAAGTACCGCTGCAAAAAAAGCAGCGGAGTTTTCATTTTCTGGGTGAACATTGTATAGATCTAGAAGATCACCATTTGATGTAGCCGCAAGATTTATATTATTAATCCCAAATTCAAAATTTTCAAAACCATGATTGATAAGCCATTGAACAGCGCCAGGACCCGTAAACATGACTTTATCGGTGGCAGCATATATTGATGCAGCGGAAACATTTTGCCTAGTTGCCGCAAGGTCATATGCGGCATTTTGCTGATTCATAAAATATTGATGTTCTGTTTCAATATCTATGTTGTACATATCAAAAAGATGAGAGACAACAAAAAGATGTTGAAAAGAAGTAAGGCCGACAAGATTTGCCCCAGCTTCTGCTTGGTCTATCATGCTTGACATAAGTTCATGCGCATAATCATAAGACAACAATTCTGGTGCTAGATACCACACAAATACTGTTGGTTGATTTCGATCAAGGGTTGTGACATCAAGCCAGTGGGTAAATTGTTCAAGAGAAAATCTTTTGTCATGTGTATCTATTCCCTCGGTGTCACAACCGAAGCCGGAATAGGACCAACTACCATCGGCAAGATAGCTGAAAAATAGCCCTTGTTCTCTAGCCCCGTCTTCGTTTTGGTGGTAATAAACACATCCCGAAGGTTCAAAATATTGATTTGTTCCAGCTAGGGATGATGTTTGTTCGAGATGCATTCTGAGAGTCCCCGTTGTGTTGTTTATTGCCGAAAAATCATTTGCGGAGGCATTTATTTGTTTTGGAATCGCCTCCCTCTCTTCATTAAGGGGATTTTCTCCTAAATGCCAAAGTGGTCTTGAACCAGTACGCAATTGAATAATCCCAGCCTCACTATTGTTATCAAGTACTCTCACCTCTTCAATCTGTTCTAGCAAATTAGTGGGGCAACGATACAAAAAACGGAATTTTAAGTTGTCATCGAAATTTACGAATGGACCATGGACCCCGCTTGATAAGTTATTTATGAATGATGTATTTAATTGGAAAGTAAAAAGTCGATCATTTCCTTGATCATCAAAGTCAATTGATGTGAAGATTTCTTGTATACCAAAAGTTGGCAATGTGAAAAACTTGTCTAGAGTATTTCGTTCAACGGCGTATCCCTCTGAATCAGAAGAAAGTATGTGTGAGACAGGATTGCAATTGGGCGTGCATTGAATGGGAGCAGAATACGTAGAAGCACCGCTGCCAAGCGCCATAATATTTGGGATTGGCCAGACCCGAAGTCCAGCGAGCGGTACCCGCGGCAAAAATGGTGAAGAATATGAGTCGCCCATCGCAATGACTCGAACATCTCCTCGTAAAGTTTGTGCCATGTTTTCGAGTCCCATGGAATTAGCACCATCTGTTACTCCGCTTCCCGATAGCGGCAGTGCAGTTGTTAGAAAAAATATAACAGGAAAAACCATGGTCTTATTATTATTGATAAAATTGTGGAAGTCAAGAAAATGCAGTAATAAATGCGTTTATCATCGTTGAACAGCAGATAATATAACACTTATAAGACGTATAGGAAAACTCGTCCACACCTCTGGCTTAGGTTTTCGGAGGCATTTGACAATAACTTTGGCGACTTTTTCTGGAGGTTGCATAAGCCAAGGGGGAGAGTTTTGTTCAAAATGAGAGAACTCCGTTCCGCTTCGAGCTGAACTTTCTTTAAAGAACTCTGTTTTAGTTCCTATTGGATGCACAGTGCTCACAAAGACTTTGCTTTTTTTTAATTCCATACGAATAGATTTTGCAATTGCTTCTACTGCTGCCTTGCTCCCGCAATACGCTGAATTCTGTGGCACGGAGAATTTTGAAAGGCAACTTGCGTTTAAAATAATATGTCCACTTTTTTTCTCTACCATTTGTTTTACGGCAAGTGAAGCGAGTTCGAATGCAGCAAACACATTGAGTTCAAATAATTTTTTAAATAGACCCATGTCGTTATTCGATATTTTCTGATCAAGCCCGTGTCCAGCATTTGCAAAGATCGCGTATACGTCACCAACTTCATTAAGAAGGTATTGATTGAAACCTTCTTCTGTCACATCTCCTGCAATATAGGAACACGCATCGCCCAATTCTTTACTAAGTGTTTTGAGCCTTTTTTCTCTCCGTGCGGTAATTGAGCATTGCATTCCAGCGTCGATACAAGCACGGGCAGTTGCTTCACCTATTCCGCTACTTGCTCCAGTTATTAATATTGATTTCCCCTCTAAGGAAATTTTCATGTTTGGAGTACACCGGTTTTATAGTCGTCCGGCATTTCGAAAGT
>CAZAZD010000071.1:0-2383 GCA_964489535.1 uncultured Isosphaeraceae bacterium | reverse complement strand
GTGCTCAACTTCAAGTAGCAACGGGAGATTCAGTTTTCATCCGTGTCGCTCCACCTCAGAGTGGGCTATCTGATACTTTTGTAGCAGGCAACTTAGTTGTGGATTTTAAAACAAATTGTGTCGGAGATCTTAATGGTGACCAAGAAGTAAACGTCGCGGATGTCCTCGTCCTTATTGCTGATTGGGGTACCTGTGAAGGGTGCGATTCGGACTTCAATGGAGATGGCACTGTCGCAATAGATGATCTTCTCGTTCTTGTAGGTGCTTGGGGATCCTGTGAGTAATATGATTACTTAGAACCTATATAATGTGCGGTCTAGCAAACAAGGAGCAAGCAATGACCGTAACGACAGAAATGAAACTTGAATCTATAAACCCAGCAACTGGTGAAGTTGTTGGAAGCGTACCCGTAACTCCCATAGAAGATATTTCTGGGATTGTTGCGCGGGCTCGTGATGCGCAGAAAAGTTGGAATGCCCTCGGACTTGAAAAACGGGTTGAACTCTTGCGACCAGTTGCTGCTCGGCTTGCAGAAGAAGCCCCCAACATTGGGCGGCTCATCACTGCAGAGATGGGTAAAAGCACGCCCGAAGCGCAAGGCGAATCGAGTTACACAGCTTCAAAGTTTGCATCTGAACTTGATGATGCTGCAGCTGCGTTCGCTCCAGAAATAATTGAAGACGAAAATGTAAAGTCAACCTTATACCGCGACCCACTTGGCGTAAGCGTAGCAATTACTCCATGGAACTTCCCAGAACTTATGCCGCAACAATGCATTTTGCCTTCGCTTGTTGCTGGAAATACCGTTATTTTTAAACCATCCGAAGACACACCTCTTGTTGGTCAAGCATACGCTGATGTATTGAACGAGTTTCTTCCTGAACATGTTCTGCAAGTAGTACACGGCGCGGACGATCAAGGGAAGGAACTTGTTGCTGCTGATATCAACTTAGTTGCGTTCGTTGGTTCGCGTGCTGTTGGTGCAAAAATCTTAACGGCTTGTGGCCCCGGTTTAAAACGAGTCATTCTTGAACTCGGCGGCAAAGATGCATTGATTGTTTTAGAAGATGCAGATTTAGAAGCCGCTTCTGATTTTGCAGTACATAATAGTTTTAGAAATGCTGGGCAAGTTTGCGTATCCACCGAACGAATTTACGTCAACGAAAAAATTGCTGACGCGTTTGAAGAACTCGTCGTCGAAAAAACAAAGCAACTCAAACAAGGCGATCCAACTGACGAAACTGTAAATGTTGGACCAATGGTGCATAGCGTGCAACGTGATATGGTTTTAGAACAACTTGAACAAGCGATAAAAGATGGTGCAGTCCTTCGCCTAGGTGGTGGAACGCACGACAATTACATAGAACCAACAGTACTCACTGGATGCACACATGATATGCGCATTATGCACGACGAAACGTTTGGGCCAATTTGTTGCATACAACGAGTGAACAATGACGAAGAAGCTAGCCGACTTGCAAATGAAACACCCTACGGATTAGGCGGCGCGGTCTTTGGCGAAGTAGATCACGCAGTGAAGGTTGCACGACAACTCACCCCCGGCATGGTTGGAATTAATAAAGCATGTGGCGGTGCCGAGGGTACTCCCTGGGTCGGCGCATGCCAATCAGGATACGGCTACCACAGTGGTCGCGATGGGCATCGCCAATTTTCGCAAGTTCGAATGGTGAGCGTTCCACTTCAAATCATTAAACCAAAATACTAAACAAGAAGGAACCACAGATGTCTTTTACAATTGAAACACCAGTTGGTGAAATCGCTTCAGCCCATCCACTTGCAACTCGAGTCTTCGCTCGTCACAAGATTGATTTTTGCTGTGGCGGCGGTGCACCACTTCAAACTGCTTGCAACAAGCGCGGCTTGAACGCTGACGACATTCTCGTTGAAATCAACAAAGAACTTGAAGAAACAGATTGCTCAACAAATTGGAGCGAAGCACCGCTTACAGATTTAATTGAACATATTGTTTCAACGTACCACGTCGCGCTCAAGGAAGAACTCCCCCGCCTTGAAGCAATGGCACAACGTGTAAATCATGTCCACGGTGACAAAGACCCAGAACGACTGCAAGCAATTGAAACAGTTTTTGTTGCACTCAAAACGGAACTTCTTGAGCACATGATGAAAGAAGAACAAATTCTTTTCCCAATGATTGCAAACGGACAAGGCGCAAATGCAAGCGGACCTGTTTCAGTGATGGAACACGAACACGATTCCGCTGGCGATGCGCTTCGAAAACTTCGTGAACTTACCAATGATTTCACACCACCAGAAATTGCATGCAATACTTGGCGCGCCCTATGGCATGGCCTTGCTGCACTTGAGCAAGACACACACCAACACATTCACCTTGAGAATAACA
>CAZAZD010000070.1:0-2389 GCA_964489535.1 uncultured Isosphaeraceae bacterium | reverse complement strand
CCCCTCCCTGGCCTGCCCGCTGCACCTGACCGCCGCCCTGCGCGACGAGGCCGCGCAGCTCCGGCGCCTGCTGGGCGTCGATGAGCCGACACCCCCCTGTCAGCTGGCAGACACCCCACGGGCGAGCGCCTACGCGCGGCGCCTGCTCGCGCTGGAGGCCTCTACGGGGCCTTCCCCCAGCAGCTGATGTCTTGGACCTGGCAGAGCACGCGCCGGCCCACCAGCGGTTCCTGGAACGCCTCCCCTATGCGAAGCTCCTGTCGTGGCCGATAACCATGAGCCCAGCCTCTTTCAGCGAGTCGTCAAGGCCGTTCTCGGAGAGGGTGTAGAGGAAGAGAGCCGAGCGTGGGTCTTCAACTGCGAGTGCGGCGAGCAGTGGTCCGTCTGGCACGCTGGAGGCGTGCGGTACAAGGCTGCGGGCAAGCCGAGAAAGCTGAACCGCTGCCGGAGCTGCGGCAAGGTGGCCCTGAGGCCTCTGCGCAAGAACACCGAGTAGGAGCACCTGGTGTCGCGCCCCTTGCCGGGGGCGGCTACTCCCGCTGGCGCGGCGCACCCAGGGCCGCCACCCGCTCGCGCACCTCGCGGACGTCGCCCGCCAGGTCGTCGATCTTGCCCTCGAGCCTGCTGACCCCGTCCACACGCTCCTCGGTCCGCACGAGGCGTTCGCGGACCTCGCCCAGCCCGCGCTCGAGCGTGCGGACCTCGTCGAGCGCGCGCCGTAGCAGCCAGCCGCCGACGCCGAGGATCAGTGTGAAGAGTCCCTGGGCCACCCCCAGGAGGATTTCAGCCTCGGTCATGGTGTCCTGCCTCTACTTCAAAGGGAGCTTCGGGGCGCGGGCCGCCAGGCGGCTCAGCAGCCGCTCCGCGCCCACGATGACGAGGATGAGCGTCACCTCCGCCCCGACGTAGGACAGCGCGCCTGGTGGCGCCTCGGGCAGCGTGGCCTCGCCTTCGAGCGCCGCGGCGACCACCGCCACCCCCCCGGCCTCGATCACGTAGATGCCCAGCAGCGCCAGCGTGCCCAGCAGCGCCAGGTAGGCCCGCAGCCAGGGCGGCGCCGCCGGCATCTCCTCCGGGGCTTCGCCCGCCGCGGGGGCATCGAGACCCTCGTCGGGGGGAGGCTCGAGGGCATCGAGACCCTCGTCGTCGGCCACGTCAGCACCACTGCAGGAGGCAGGCCACGACCAGCAGCGCCAGCGCCTGGCCGAGGAGCAGGCTGCGGACGCGGGCGGTCACGGGTAGCACTGGGCGAGCGTGAACAGCCAGCCGAGCGTCGCCGCCAGCGCCACGCCGGCGCCGATGGCGATGCCGGCGGCGGCGATCTCCTCCAGGCGGCCGGGCATCAGGCGGCCGCGCGCGCAGCGGCGACGATCGAGACCATCTCCGCCGGGTCGACGCTGGCGCCCCAGCTCCAGCCATCCTCCTCGGGGTCGCGCTGCACTTCGAGGTGCAGGTGGTCGCCCGAGGACATGCCGGTGCTGCCGATGGCGCCGAGGATGGTCTGCCCGGCGACGACGGTCTGGCCTACGGCGACGCGCGTCGCCTGGAGGTGGGCGAGCAGGTAGACCGGGCCCCGCCGGCCGTCGACGATGACGTGCACGCCATAGCCGTTGCCCGTGTCGCTGGCCGCGGTGACCACGCCGTCGGCCAGCGCGCGCAGCAGGTAGCCGCCGCAGCCCCACCAGGAGGCGTCACAGCCCGGATGGAAGTGGGCGCCGACGACGCCCGGAATGGCCGCCCGGGGGCCGAAGCCCGATGTGAAGCCACGGCCGGCGGGGAGGTAGAGCCGCAGCGGCGCCCCAGCGACGGGAGCGTTGGCGATGGCCAACGCCGCGGGGTCGTCGGTGAGCGCCTCCGGGTCCACCTCGAAGCCGGCGGTCGCCAGTCGGCCCGTCTTCACGCGAGCGAGCAGGTCGTCGTAGTCAGCGGGGACGTGCAGCGTCTGGCCGGCGAAGACCCAGTGCGGGTCGGCCATGCCGTTGAAGCGCGCCAGCGTGGTGAACGCCTCCTTCCACCGCGCCTTGATGCCCGGCCCGTAGAAGTCAACCACGATGTTCGACAGCCAGCCCGCGGGGCCGGCGGGGACGATGTGCTCGATGATGCGGCCCATCTACTCGCCCTCCTCGAGCTTCGCGGCGGCCTCGCGGCCCATCGCGGCGACCTTCTCGAAGACGCCCTCGAGCTGCTCGCCCATCTGCTCGACGGTGAGGTCCCCCTTCCGCCAGGCGCGCATCCTCAGCCGGACGGCGGCGAGGCGCATCCAGCGCGGGGTCGCGCGGCCAGCCATGGTGCGGCGGGCGACGTGGGCGTCGACGAGCTGCTCCACACGGCGGCGGGCTTCGAGGCGGTCGGAGACACGGGCACGGAGGGACATGAGGGGCTACTCCTC
>CAZAZD010000069.1:0-2596 GCA_964489535.1 uncultured Isosphaeraceae bacterium | reverse complement strand
ACGGCGTGTATTAAAAAGAGCGGCGGCGAGATTAGTCTAACAGAAGAAGAGATTGATGCCGGGTCGACCAAGATTAGAAGCATTGTTGATCTCGATACCAACAAAAGAATTGCAGCCAAAGATTTACAAGGTCAATCATTTGCGGACGCTTTTGGTGTTAAAGAATGAAACTCCTACTTGAAAATTGGAGACGATTTTTAAATGAGGAGCAAGAGTACGAGATTTACTGCGACATGGATGGTGTACTTGTAGACTTCGAATTAGGAGTCGTAGAATATATCACTGCAGCCTTAACAGAGGGCCGAGCCGAAGAATTAAAAACAAAAATCGGTAGAGACTATATTACAAGCGATGATTTGGCCGGCCCAACAAAAAATAATGATATTCGCAAATATATGTATACAGAGCTACAACATGCCGCGGATTTCTGGGAAAACTTACCATGGATGCCCAATGGTCAGAAGCTGTGGGCAGCATTGGCTCCCCATAATCCAAATATTTTGACGACTCCTATGGCCTATGGCTCGGAGATTGGTAAACAGGCTTGGATCGACAAGAATTTAAAACCTCCTCCAAAAAAAGTTTTTATGTCCCGAGAAAAATATCTATGGGCCAATAATAAGAGTATTTTGATCGATGACTTCACAAAAAACACAATTCCATGGGAGCAGAAGGGAGGAATAGCACTTTTATATAAGGATAGCGAGATAGAAAAAACACTGTCAAGACTGCGGGAACTCGGACTGTAAACTAATTAATAGAGTGCGGAAGGAGGCAATAAAATGTCAGAAGGGGAGACCTGGGATCAATATTCACGACTAGTGTTACAACAACTGGAAACGCTTGCAACCAGCATTGAAGCACTGCGGATAGAATTGCAGGACGTTAAAAATCAACTTACAGAATTAAAAGCAAAAGAGGATCGCATACAGGATCTCAAAGAGTGGAAGGAGAAAATCGACGAGGTAGCCTCTCCTTCACAGCTACAAAACGCACTTCAAGAAATTGAAAATTTAAAGATATTCAAGACAAAAGCGGTCACTATTTTTGCTGTAGTGCAGTTTTTCATGGCAGCGACCTTAGCTATAAGCAAGTTGATGTAGCTATTTAACGTATGTCATGGGATTACATAGATGAGAAGAAGTTCAAAGCTCTTGTAAAGCAAATCACCGGTACGATTACCGAAAAAGATGGCGATTTGGTGCCTTATCACCATATTAAAGGCACCGGACATATTTGGTGCTATCAGGTCACAACTAAATCTGTTGTGAGGTTGATACGCGGAATACAAATATATATTTTAGACATGGGTAGTAAAGAAGATAAACAATGTTTGGGTTACACTACCGATGGTATAATTTTTCTCATTGATAAGGATGAGGTTGAAGAAATAGGTTTTGTTTAATGTTATTTACATATAATAAGTTTTGGCAAACGTTGTTAATCGTACTCGGATCCTGGCTTGTTTATGGAGTGTGGGGATTTGAGTTTGGGGTAGTGACCCTATTGGCTTTAATTTTAAGTGCATCGATACGAGATACACCATAGATGGCTCGCAAAAAACGTAAGAATCGCAACTATGATATCTGTGGGGTCATTGAAGTCGTAAATATTACCAAAGGACGCCGAAAGACCACCATCTTAAATTTAGATGCCGAGATAACAGTAGAAAATATAGAAATTTCTGGTTCAATAGTCACAAAAACCCCTATTTATCAGGGAGATGCTACGCAAACAACAAACAAAGAAGAAGTTTCTGGCGAACGATCCAGCAGTCAAGGGTAAAATTCTCTATATTCTTTATAAATTTGATGTAGAAAAGGAAGAACTCACATCTGACGGTCCTTTCTTAAACAAAGATGACGCCTATAAGAAAATGAATGGTTTTTTACAAAAAGGTGTTTGTTCGTGGGTAGTTGTTTACAATGGATGAAAAACCGTCATTTGGAGAATTAAGCGCAGCAGAATTAAAAATTGGTGATATTGTAGAATGGTCTAAGTGGTTACAGGAAAATAATGATTGGGAAGCTCATTATGGTATTATTATGGAGATCAAAAACGAAATTAAAGGCAATCGTATGGTTTCCATCTCTGTGGTGGTACCATTGACGGGTACCAAAACAGAAATGGAATTTTTCACCCCTAGTTTAAAATTAATATCCCGCGGCGGAACTTTCGGAGATTAAAACACCTAGAAGGGACCTATTTAGAATATGGACGAAATAAAAACTCTAATTCAGCAATTTATGCCGTTTGCAAAAGAACAAATGGGATTTTCGCGTCCCCCGCGCCTATTTTTGCGCCAGGACCGTGAAAATGCTGCAAACCCGTTAGGAAAGACCGGGTTTTATGATCCCCAAGGGGAATCAATTACAATATATGTTACAAATCGTCATCCAAAAGATATTTTACGCTCATTAGCACACGAATTAATGCACCATACACAAAAATGTAATGGAGACTTCGAAAATACCGAAGGAATGGGCGAACAAGGCTATGCACAGAACAGTCCACACATGAGAAACATGGAAATTCAAGCATATCAAGCATCAATAGTTTTCAGAGATTGGGAAGACAGTCTAAAAGAGACTATTTA
>CAZAZD010000068.1:0-2785 GCA_964489535.1 uncultured Isosphaeraceae bacterium | reverse complement strand
GCCCGCCCTTGCAGTTCGACCAATACGGTGTACGTAAGTTTCCGTATCGTACGGTACATCGTAATTAATAACGTGACTAATACGTGGAACATCAAGACCACGCGCGGCAACATCCGTTGCAATTAAAATATCAAGTTTGCCGGATTTCAATTTGTTCACTGTCACTTCGCGCAAATTTTGTGGCATGTCGCCATTGAGCGCCTGCGCAGCAAAACCCCGTGCTTCGAGGCGGTCTGCAAGTTGCGTTGTCATTATTTTTGTTCGTGCAAAGACCAAAATGCCATCGGTGTTTTCCACTTCAAGAATCCGAGTAAGTGCATCAAGTTTGTGCATTCCACTGACCATCCAGTAACGCTGTCGAACTGTTTCGACTGTTGCGCTTTTGTCCTGAATTTTGATAAGCGCAGGATCGTTTAAATATTGCTTTGCAATTTTCGAAATTTGTTTTGGCATCGTTGCCGAGAACAACGCTGTCTGATGTTCGGTTGGAATTTGTTCTAGCACCCATTCAACGTCATCTATAAAACCCATGCGCAACATTTCATCTGCTTCGTCAAGCACTAAACATTGCAAGTTATCGAGGTTAATTGAACCCTTTCGCATGTGATCCATCACTCGTCCGGGCGTTCCAACGACAACGTGTACACCTCGGTCGAGCGCTCTAAATTGCACGCGGTAATCTTGCCCACCATAAATTGGGACAACATGAAAGCCCTTGAGTTTGCCTGCATATTTTTGGAATGCTTCTGAAACCTGAATCGCGAGTTCTCGAGTAGGCGCAAGTACCAAAATTTGTGGGCTTCGCTGCTTGAGTTTCAAATTCGAAAGCAACGGCAACGCAAAAGCAGCCGTCTTGCCAGAACCAGTTTGCGCTTGTCCGAGAATATCCCGACCTTCAAGGAGCGGTGGAATTGCTTCGGCTTGAATCGGCGATGGCGATTCATAGCCAAGGTCAGAGACTGTTTTAAGCAATGCTTGGTCGAGCCCGAAAGCATCGAATGTTGAAATTTCTGTTTGTTCTGTTGACATAATAGAAGGGGCGAATCGACTATTCTAACAGAATCCCTACTGTAAAACCCATTCTATTCCACCTTTTATGTGCGCATTAAATGGGTCTTCTGCATAACTTTCGTTTGTATGCCCTCGACCGGTGTAAAAACTGCGACCTTTTCCAATCTTTTTGCACCAAGATAATGGATGATCGAACACTTCAAGCAGCACAGAAGCATGTTCTGGAACCCGATCATACACATACCATTCATCGGTGCAAATCCATTTTGTAGGAAGATGTTTGGTTGCGGGATGCGTGCAGTCAACAACCTGAATTGTTGCTTCTGAGACAGGTGGGTGCGAAACAAACCAAGCGCCGAGAAGAGTTTCACCGTACCACGACCAATCGTACTCTGTATCAGCCGCAGAATGGATTCCTAAAAAACCACCGCCCGAATATATAAATTCGTGTAATGATTGTTGCTCTCTCTCATTCAAAATGTTTCCCGATGTATTAAGGAAAACAACAACGTCATACTCTTCGCTACACAGCAAAGATGTGTCTTCAGATGCTACAACTTTCAAATCTAACTCTGTCGCAATACTTGTAACGGCTTTAATTCCTGATTCGATGGAAGCATGACGATACCCCACTGTTTTTGAAATGACCAACACGGTTTTTGGTTGCGAACATCCCACCAAAAATAGGAAAAAAACTAAACCTCGCACCATGACTGTGATTCCTGACTTCGCAAGACGGCATCTATAAACTTCATGCTTGCAAGACCCTCTTGTGCATCAATAACTTCGGCATTTTTACCTTGAATATTGTCAGCGCAATCACGATACAGATTTGCAAATGCTTCAACGAAGCCAGCAGGATGGCCTGAAGGTGCACGATTTGCCTCACAATAATTGGTTGTTTCGGTTCCATCTTGTGCAGTAAACAGAAGTTCATCGCAACAATCGTGCGACCAAGAAAGCGAACCCTTGTCGCCCCAGACACGAACTGAAACATGATTTCTTTCGCCGGTGCAAACCTGCGAACACACCAAGTCGCCAACAACGCCCTGTTCCATTTTCATTTGCACGCACGCGTGGTCGTCAACTCGCCTTCCTATTACCAGCGAGTGCACGTCGCCACGCACTTGTTCGATGGCAAGCCCAGTTGTAAAACGCGCGAGTTGTTCGGCGTGAGAGCCAATGTCACCCAACGCACCTGCACCACTTTCCTGGGGGTCGGTTCGCCATGACGCTTGTTTTTGACCTTCGCGTTCGATGGGTTCTGTGAGCCAGCCCTGCCTGTAGTCAACACTGACAGTTCTAACTGTACCTATATCACCTGCAAGAATACGTTCGCGCATTTGGCGAACCATTGGGTAGCCCGTGTACGTGTATGTCATGGTGAAAGTACTTTCTGAAGTTACCGCTGTATTTGCCAAAGCAACTGCTTCTTCGAGTGTTCTCGTCATCGGTTTATCAAGTACAACGTGGTAGCCAGCATCAAGCGCTGCTGTTGCTATTACAGCATGCGAAATGTTCGGCGTAACAATAACAACGCAATCAACGTTCTCTTGCTCCTGTTCTAAAAGTTCTTGCCATGTTGCGTAGCCACGAATGCCGAGTTCGTTTGCGCTTTCTATCGCTCGTGCTGGCTCAGAAGAAAGCGCGCCAGCAACAAGCTCAAAGCGATCATCGAGTCGCATTGCCATGCGGTGAATTTCGCCGATGAACCCGCCGATTCCCCCACCAATCATTGCAACTTTAATCTTTGTCATGATTGCTCCGAAAACGC
>CAZAZD010000067.1:0-2895 GCA_964489535.1 uncultured Isosphaeraceae bacterium | reverse complement strand
AAATTGAGCGAATTGCAGATATGGCAACAAACATTGCTGAAGATGTTATATTCGCAGTAGAAGGCGAAAATATTCGCCACTCTTGAAACAACATGTCAAGCCAACAAATACTCATCATTGAAGACGAGCCCGAAATAGCCGCGCTGCAGCGCATGAACTTGCAACGTGCCAATTACAATGCTGTTGTTGCGAAAGATGGAAAATCCGCCTTTGCAGCAATCAAAAACGCAAAACCATCGTTGATTCTTCTTGATTTGATGCTTCCCGATATTTCCGGTCTTGACATTTGTAAAAAGCTAAAGGCGAACAATGCGACGAGCGACATTCCAATCATTATCGTTTCAGCCCTTGGCGATGAATCAGACATTGTTACTGGTCTTGAACTTGGCGCAACCGACTATGTGACAAAACCATTTAGCCCAAAAGTTCTTCTTGCTCGAGTTCGCGCGGTATTACGAAGACAAGAATCGAAAAACGAATCCAATACGATTTCGGTAGCCAATGGCGCAATAGTCATCGATAATAATAAGCATTCTGTTACCCGCGAGGGTCTGGAACTGCAACTTACGACAACGGAGTATGGCATATTGCACTACTTGGCAAGGCGTCCAAGTTTTGTTCGGACACGCGAACAGATAACACAATCCATTCATGGTGACTCGGCTGTTCTATCAAGCAGAACAATAGATGTGCACGTGAACGCACTTAGAAAAAAACTTGGACGATTTGCTGGCGTTGTCGAAACCGTTCGAGGTGTTGGATATCGACTAACAGAAATCGAGTTGCCTTGCGAATAATTCCAAAAACATTTTTATGGCAACTTTCGCTCGCACTTGTCATTGCGCAAATTATTATTATCCTTGCAGTTGGGCTGTTTTTTGTTGAACGAACTAAAGTGTTGCATCAAGAGCAAACAGTTGAAACACTTTCTCAACTCATTCCAATTGTTCTTGGAGACATAGAAGAGCACGGCTTCACAGAACATCTCGACAGCATTATAAAAAAACAGTTTGGCGATACAGACTATTTTAGGGTTACTGTCATAGACCTGGACGGAACAGTAATTGCAGATAGCAAGGCGCTTCCCGTTGACATGGAAAACCACATTCAACGAGAAGAAGTGCAACTCGCCCTTAAAGAAAGTGGCGAGGGCTGGGCAACACATCGAAGCAGAACGCTTGGCGTAGAGATGATGTACTTCGCAAGACGTTTGCCCGAAAATGGTTTTATCCGTACTTCGATGAAGACGTCCCGTGTTCAAGCAGAGGTCAACGCAGTGATTGAGCTTGCTGTACTTGTTGGCGTCTTGCTACTTCTCATTACAATT
Source organism: uncultured Isosphaeraceae bacterium (assembly GCA_964489535.1). GTDB lineage: Bacteria > Planctomycetota > Phycisphaerae > Phycisphaerales > SM1A02. Next base: position 1,568 of record CAZAZD010000067.1, on the reverse strand, counting down.
TGTACAACGTTGTTTATTTCGCGACTTGTTACAAACAACATCAACACGCTTGTGCAGGGTGCTCAACGGTTTACTGATGGTGATTTGCAGCACAGAATTAGCACCCCAAACACAAAAGAACTTCAAAAACTAGGCGACAGTTTGAATGTAATGGCTAGCCAACTTAGTTTGCTGGTCGGCGAGGTTGAGACAACCAAAAACGAACAAGAATCTATTCTTCAGTCAATGCCAACGGGCGTTGTTGCGCTTGATATCAACAAAAACATTCTGTCATTTAATAAAGCCGCAACACATATTTTAAGTGTTCCAAACACGGTCGAACCCCGCGGTCGTGCACTTGAAGAGTTCATTCGCGACGTTGCCTTATCTGGGTATATCGAAAGCGTTTCACTCGACTATTCTGCACGGCGGTTTGAGTTGGCGTTGGTAAACCCAGACGGAAGCACGAGCGAAGTTGTTGCTAGCGTTCAACCCCTCGGGGATAGCCAAGAAAAACTTGTTGGGTATCTTGTTCTACTCGAAGACGTGACAACGCTAAATCGACTTGAGGGAATTCGTAGCGACTTTTCCGCAAACGTTTCTCACGAATTGCGTACCCCAATTACTGCCATTAAAGGGTACGTTGAAACACTTGAAGAAACCATTGAAGGCGACGAAGCGACGAAGGAATCTCTTGCGGTCATAACAAGAAACACCATCCGGCTTGAAACGATCATCGAGGATCTACTTTCACTTGCAAGCTTAGAAGGATCAGAAACCATACCCCAGGAAGAAGTGAACGTTTCAACGCTTTTTGCAACAGTAGTTTCAACGTGTTCAAAAGAAGCCGCAAACAAGAACACCTCCATTACAATTGAATGCGATGATGACGTAAAATTCATGGGCTCCTTTCAACTTCTTGAACAAGCAATAACCAACCTTGTTCAAAACGCCATTCGTTACGGCGGAAGCGTCATCAAGTTAGGCGGTTTGGTTCAAAACCAGACAGTTAGTATTTCGGTTACTGATGACGGCGCGGGCATCCCAAAAGAGCTGCATTCACGTATTTTTGAGCGATTTTTTCGGGTCGACAAAGGTCGAAGCAGGGGAACTGGCGGGACTGGTCTTGGGCTTGCCATAGTGAAACATGTCGCACTCAGCCACGGCGGTTCCGTTTCAGTCAGAAGCGAAGTTGGCTCTGGTTCAGCATTCGAAATTCAGATTCCCTCGAAGCCATAAAACCCCACTTGGCGGGTATAGTGCGTGGCATTAATGGAGATAACCCATGCCAGTAAACGCTATGGCCCGCCTGTTTGGCCGCTCACCTTTTGTACCACTTCAACTGCACCTCGACAAAATTTCTGATTGTGTTGAAGCAGCAGTTGCACTTCTTGAAAGAATTCGCTCTGGCGACACTTCAAACATTGGCGATGAAGCCCGCGCCATTTCAAAACTTGAGCACAAGGCGGACTTGGTAAAAAACGACATTCGGAACAATTTACCCCGCGGATTGTTTATGGCAATTGACAGGGGACAACTTCTTGAGATTTTAAGTTTGCAGGACTCAATCGCGGACAAAGGCGAAGACA
>CAZAZD010000066.1:0-2895 GCA_964489535.1 uncultured Isosphaeraceae bacterium | reverse complement strand
GAAGCGTCACCAAAACCGAGCCCGTACTTAAAGATTTCCATGATGATTTCTGGAATTGCAGTGACGTTCATAAGAAGAACGATGACACCAGCTATGAGGTAGATCCCGCACATGAAAGGAACGAGTTTCCCCGCAACCGAGCCGATCCGTTTGATACCGCCGATGATGACACTGCCCACAACAATGGCGAGAGCGATTCCAATTGCAAATGTCTCTGGGTTAAAGCCGTTGGTTTTTTCCATTTCGGAAACGCCAGGAACGTCAAAGTACTGTGTTGTCACTGCTGCTACGTTCCATGCTTGGAACATGTTGCCACCAGTAATTGCTGACAAAATAAGCGTGACACAGAAAATACCCCCGATGGTTGCGCCGAACCGACCGCCTGCTTTTTTGAACAAACTATCAACAACGTACATAGGTCCGCCGTGCGGATTGTCTGGGTCAAACAGGTCACGGCTGAGCATAGACTGTGTGACCTCGGTCATCTTGAGTGCCATGCCGAGGAGTCCGATGACCCACATCCAGAAGACTGCGCCAGGCCCGCCTAGTGCAATCGCGAGCGCGACGCCTGCAATATTGCCAAGACCAATGGTTGCTGACAGTGCTGCGGAGAGTGCTTGGAAGTGACTGATTGCGCCTGGATCATCTTTCTTGTCGTACTTGCCTCGGGTGACTTCGACGCCGTGGGTAAGTGCTCGATATTGCCCAAAGCCGGTCCAAAGGGTGAAGAGGACACCAGTTGCAAGCAGAGCGTAGACCACGTAATCATGGAAGAAAATTCCGTTGATGGTATTGATGACGTCGTTCGTTGTGAATTCCATGTGGGCGAGCTCCTAAGGTTTGCAAGTAATTGGCTTGTTTTGTACCTGTTTGATGATATACGATACTGCAGATGAGCGAATGGTTTGAAGATGGACTTTGTTTTTCGTGCACCCAGAGCGGTAATTGTTGCACTGGACCTCCCGGAGCCGTGTGGTTCACCGATGAAGAAGGCAGGGCGATGGCGAAAAAACTCAATATCGGGCTGGATGATTTTTACGCAAGGTACACGCGGAAGATAGGTTCGAGGTGGTCGTTGACCGAGAACGTCATTTCTGGGAAATATGATTGTGTTTTTCTTGACCGCGAGAGCGAGAAACCGAGTTGTAAACTCTATGAGACAAGACCTTTACAGTGTAGAACGTGGCCGTTCTGGCGTGAGAATCTGCGTTCAGAAAAATGCTGGCAATACGCCAAGGACCAAACGCCTTGCGCAGGTATGGATTCAGGCAATCTTGTCCCAGCTTCCGAAATCCGAATTATTCGCGATAAAAAATAATCGAGATAAAACAATTCCTCCGAGGAATTAATTTGTGCAGGGACCCCAGTTGCCGACAACGAGGAGGAGGTCGAGGACGTCAACGATAGCATCATCGTTGACATCGGCAGGGGAGTTTGATGTACCCCAATCGTCAATGACTGCGAGGAGGTCAGCAACGCCAACTAATTCGTCCCCATCAATATCTGGACAGTCGACAGGGCAAGTATCCGAAACAATGTTGTCTCCACCGTCAACCCAGTCACCAGTGATTTGGTCTGGGGTATTTGCACAAACAGTTGTGCCAACGAGATAGGGCTCGCTAAACGTTGCTTCATTCATTCCGCCTCCGCGCTTTGCGCTATTGCTTCGAAGTATGCAATCTATAAGTCTCGGCATACCGAAATCGCAAAAGACGGCACCCCCAAACTCGCGAGCAGTGTTGTTTTCAAAAATACATCCAGTAAGTATTGGATTTGCAATCAAGCATAACATTGCGCCGCCATTTACATTTGCACTGTTACCAATAAAGGTACAGGCATTTATTGCTGGATCGCTCATGTAACAACTTAATCCTCCTGCTCCATATTTCAGCGAAGTATTTGACTGAAAAATCGTGGAGGAAATTTCTGGGTTGCTTAAAAAACAGGACATTCCTCCCCCATAATTGTTCGCAGTATTGTTTCTGATGGTCGTTGAATCAATGGTTGCATGGCTTCCAGCATCGCAAAAAATCCCACCACCGATAGTGCCAAAGTTATCTGAAAAAACGCAATCAGAAATGGAAGGGCTACTCCCCAAGCAATACATCCCGCCGCCAGCGGTTTCAAACAATTCAATTGCCCCGTTGTTGTTGTAATCGTAATCTTCTGAGTAACCGTTGGAGATAGTGATTCCTCGAAACCGAGTGTAATTTGTTTCCCCATTGAAGCAAGCAATGCCTCGCCGTTCCCCCTCGCCATCGATGATTGTTGCAGCGACAATGTCAGGGTTTGATGGGTCGTTGCTTCGCAAGGTGATTGTTTTGCCGAGCGTATTGACAACGTGACCATCTTGCTCGGATGTATATGTTCCTTGCATGATGATGATTTCATCACCATCAGTAGCGGCATCAACAGCGGACTGAATGGTATCAAAGTCGGCTTTTCCGTCGTCGTCAACTGTCCAAGTGTCAGCCATAGATGAAATTGAAAGTAAGACAGCGATTGTGATGATTGACGAAACGGTTCTTTTTCTTGCCATCAGTATTGCCGAGTATACAAATTATGTGGCTCTGAGACAAATTTTTTACCTCTGAGACTATTAAAAGCCTCAGAGGGGATTATTGAGTGGGCTAAACGGAGTGAGTCTCGGTATTATGCTCGTTTACGGGCTGTAGCGCAGCTTGGTTAGCGCGCCTGACTGGGGGTCAGGAGGTCGGAGGTTCAAATCCTCTCAGCCCGATGAACGAGAAACACCGAAGCGAAGCTTCGGTGTTTCTCGTTCATCGCAAAGCCGCTCGTTTCACTCGCTGCTTAGGGTTCTCGTTTTTTTGGGTGAGAAAAGAGCGAAGCGCCCATTTCTCCCCCAAATACACTCGCCCCCGCTGAGGGATTCGG
>CAZAZD010000065.1:0-3104 GCA_964489535.1 uncultured Isosphaeraceae bacterium | reverse complement strand
TCTTGGCAATTCAAACAATGGCTGATTTTCGTAAGACCATAAACAAAGACAAAGCACTCATTGGGATGGTGCATCTCCGTGCATTGCCAGGAACCCCCGGAAGTACGAAAGACCCACAGCACATCGCTGAGATTGCCGTTGATGAAGCCACAACGTTAGTTGAGCACGGCTTCGATGGTGTGCTTATTGAGAATATGCACGACACGCCATACTTACTTCGAGAAGTCGGCCCTGAAATTGTCGCTGCCATGACTGTTGCAATGCAAGCAGTGGTCGATGCGATCGATGTTCCCGTTGGCATACAAATACTTGCTGGAGCTAATAAAGCAGCCCTTGCAGTCGCCCACGCAACCAGAGCACACTTTATCCGAGCCGAAGGATTTGCATTCGCATCCGTCGCCGACGAAGGCATTATGGATGTTGCTGATGCGGGGCCGCTACTTCGAGAACGCCGAAGAATTGACGCTGACAACATTGCAATTCTCGCTGACATCCAAAAGAAACATTCTTCTCATGCCATCACTTCCGACTTAACCATTGGCGACCACGCACGCGGCGCCGACTTTATGGGCGCAGATGGCGTGATTGTGACAGGCAGTCATACTGGCCATCAAGTAGACATTGCTCAGTTACGCGAAGTTAGCGGCGCAACTGAACTTCCAATACTTGTCGGATCAGGCGTCACCCCCGAAAATATTAAAGACATATTTGAGTTTGCAGACGCCGCAATCGTCGGCTCTTCCATCAAGCAAGGTGGGAACTGGGAAAACAACCTAGACGCTACCCGCTGCTCAGAACTTATCAGCGCTTGCTTATAAACTTGTTTAATAATGAACCCGATTAGGCATATTCTGAAACTCTCGCCAGACCTTCAACATTGCTTCTCTGTCAATCTCTAAGGCAGGAATTTTACGTTCAGACCCAGGCAGTGAAACTGCTTCATAAATAGGCACATCATCAAAATCGCCAAATTCTTTTGCGTCTTGAATCGTTGCAGCATAGTAGACCGTTTCAATCCTAGCCCACCAAGCTGCTGCATAGCACATCGGGCATGGCTCACAACTTGTGTACATAATGCACCCTGATAGATCATGTGTTCCAAGTTTTTCACACGCAGTCCGAATCGCGGCGACTTCTCCGTGGCAAGTGGGGTCCTTATCAGCAATAACGCGATTGACCCCCTCAGATATAACTGTTCCATCTCGCACGATGACACACCCAAATGGGCCTCCTGCTTTTTCAACGAGTGCCGTCTTGCGGGCTAGCGCAATCGCTTGTGCCATGAATTCGCTGTGTGTACACATCGTTATCTCCATTGTCCTGGACTATACGTTTCGCTCATCTAATACCCAACCTTCACCGGCACAAGTCCAAAGACATACCACACAAGTGCTGTGAACACCGCTAGCACGAGAACGCCGACAAGTGCAATCCGCCACGAAGCCTTCTTTGGGATTAACCAAAAATGAAGAATGCGGTTCGTGAATGGCATGACAAAGTAGGAAAGGAGCGCAACTGATATTGCGTCGCCAATGAGCAACGAAGTTGAAAGCGTATCAATGTATGGTTCAGTTATCCACAGCGTAATCACTAACGTCAACGGATAGAGTGCAGCAAAAACAGCGAGCGTTTGTTTCCAATTCGCAGGCGAATTCGACCCCATCCCAACCTTGTTACCTGGTGGAAACCAAGCACCAAAACTTGTTTCCACTTTGCGAATAGACATATCTTCAAAAATATCATTCCCTTTTCGGAGTAAATCTTGACGCGACGCACTGTTCATCCAATTATCAAGATTTTCTGTAGAATCAAAACGCACAACTGCAGTCCAGTTGTCTTGAATTCCTGCAATAGGAGGGAACACTTCTGTGCTGATGTACCCATCTAACCCTTCCTGTGCTTCTTCCATTTGCATTTGCCATTTGTTGTACTCGGATTCTTTTCAAGGGATAACTCGATGAGAGACAATCATGCTCGCGGCTCTTGACTCGCCCCCCCCTTTGCCCCTGCTCTTGATTCAGATAGATTTGGGGCTCACCCTCGACAAGCGATTCCCCTTCTTCCAACAAATCTTCCCGAACAGAGGAACCAAGCCACGTCTTCAGATTAGCGACTGAGTCAAATCGATAAATAGTCGCCCAATCTTTCTGTGCCCCAGCAGAGGGTGGAACAACTTCAGAGCCAAGGAATCCTTCGCTTTGAGAAGCGGCTACTCCAATTCTGCCTTGCCATGCACCAAACTCATCAAGGCGGTCTTTCATAGCCAGTTGCAACACTATTGCAGTTGCTGAGCGCTTATCGCTTGGGTGGTTCATTTGTCCATGTTAGCATGTGGGACTGACTTGCACGTTTACTCATGCCGAACCCTCTTGGATTTCTAATCAATTGCATATTTTCAAAATCGCAGAAGTAATCCGAGGAGCAAGTCCTGCCAATTCTTCTTTGAGCATTGACCCTCCAAGTTCTTCGTGCAAAGCAGCTTGCTTCAGACCAGTTACCTCGTTTTGCAGTTCTTGCGAAAACTCTTAAAGATCAAGGTGCATCTTTTACTTCATGGAGTATGGAAACGCCTTGCCAACACTTGTGCCCTGTTTGGCATGCACATTCGGTTGTCCATATAGTTGGACATTGCTTGTCCTTTCAAACACCATGACGAAGTCAGAACCGCCAAACTGAAAGTACCCAAGTTCCTCACCCTTACGAACAGTCACACCTTCCTCAGCTGTAAGGACGACCGAAGAGACTTGCGCCATTCCCATTGGCAAACAAGCGACAAGACCAATTGGCGAATCAATAATGATCAAACCGCGCGTTTGCACAAACTGGTAGCCAGTACCATCGAGCGCATTGATGTGGTTTACGATTTCACCATCGACAACAATTTGATCCACATTCACATCGAGATACGCTTGCCCTTGGATCACTTTTGACTCAACAATTTTGCCCTGTACTGGGGAATGCCACCGGTGGTAATCCGTTGTGTTCAAAAAACTGTGCGTAAAAATGCCACCCTTAAATCTATCTGCGTATTTGACCTGCCACCCAAAAGCTAGTCCACTCCTTATGCGATAAAATCGCAGAGTAGACACAATTTGGAAGGCAGG
>CAZAZD010000064.1:0-3166 GCA_964489535.1 uncultured Isosphaeraceae bacterium | reverse complement strand
CACCGCCACTACTATTTCACCGAGTTGGTTGTGGAGACAGTGCTCCAGTCGTTACGCCATTCATGCACGTCGGAACTTACCCGACAAGGAACTTCGCTACCTTAGGACCGTCATAGTTACGGCCGCTGTTTACCGGTGCTTCAGTCACAAGCTTTGCCCACTAAAGGACTAACCTGCTTCCTTAACATTCCGGCACCGAGCAGGAGTCACACTGTATACGTCCACTTGCGTGTTAGCACAGTGCTGTGTTTTTGATAAACAGTCGCCAGAGCCTTTTCTCTGCGCCCTTCCATAAATGGATAGGGCCCCTTTATCGCGAACTTACAGGGTCAATTTGCCTAGTTCCTTCACAACCATTTTCTCGAGCGCCTGAGGCTATTCGCCACACCTACCTGTGTCAGTTTTAGTACGGGCGTCATGTTCGTCATCGAACGGCTTTTCTTGGAACCTATCTACCTAGCAACGGCCTCAAGGGCCTGGACGCTTCACTGTCCCGCTGAACTTCAAGATCCGCACCGACGATTCAACCTTACATGACGGGGCTGGAATATTAACCAGCTGTCCATCGACTACGCCTTTCGGCCTCGCCTTAGGTCCCGCCTAACCCTGGGCGGATTTACCTTGCCCAGGAAACCTTAGGTTTTCGGCGATGGAGATTCTCACTCCATTTATCGTTACTCAATCCTACATATTCACTAACTGCCGCTCCAATGTTCCTTCCGGAACACCTTCAACGCTGACAGTTACGCTCCCCTACCAGTATATAAATATACTCCGCAGTTTCGGTTCAAACCTTAATTCCCGATCATTATCGGCGCTAAATTCCTCGATCAGTGAGCTGTTACGCACTCTTTAAATGGTGGCTGCTTCTAAGCCAACATCCTGACTGTCATAGCAATTTAACTACCTTAACAAACTTAGGTTTGATTAGGGACCTTAACTGGCGGTCTGGGCTGTTTCCCTTTCGACCGTGGAAATTATCTCCCACGGACTGACTCCCGAGATAGAGTTGTTTGGTATTCGGAGTTTGGTTGGAGTGGGTAGCCTTGTGGGCCCCCATCTCCATCCAGTAGCTCTACCCCCAAACAATATAACTCGAGGCTAGCCCTAAAGCTATTTCGGGGAGAACGAGATATCTCCTGGTTTGATAAGACTTTAACTCCTCCCCACAGGTCATCACCCCACTTTTCAACGTAGGTGTGTTCGGTCCTCCAGAGGGTTTTACCCCTCCTTCAACCTGCCCATGGGTAGATCACCAGGTTTCGCGTCTACCCCCTGCGACTCGACGCCCATTTCGGACTCGGTTTCCCTTCGGCTCCGTCGTGATTCGACTTAACCTTGCCACAGAGAGTAACTCGCAGGCTCATTATGCAAAAGGCACGCGGTCACCGACCGAGGTCGGCTCCCACAGCTTGTAAGCACACGGTTTCAGGTACTTTTCACTCCCCTTATCGGGGTGCTTTTCATCGTTCAGTCACCTTACTGGTTCACTATCGGTCGTCCAGGAGTACTTAGCCTTGGAGGGTGGACCCCCCATGTTCACGCGGAGTTTCACGAGCACCGCGCTACTCTAGGGCTGGCCAGCTACTGCAGTACAGGACTATCACCTTCTGTGGTCGACCTTTCCAGGTCGTTCACGCAGCTACTGGTTTATCCGCTTTCGCTCGCCGCTACTTACGGAGTCGCATTTTGCTTTCCTTTCCTCCGGTTACTGAGATGTTTCAGTTCACCGGGTTCGCTTCTATACCCTATGCATTCAGATATAGATGACCCTTACGGGCCGGGTTTCCCCATTCGGAGATCCTCGGATCACAGCCTGGTTACCGGCTCCCCGAGGCATATCGCAGGTTCCAACGTCCTTCATCGCCTCTGGACGCCAAGACATTCACCGTGTGCCCTTTGGTAGCTTTCTCGTGCCATCCCGACCCCGACGCCAAACACTGCGAACCTGGGTTCCCTGTGTTTCCGTACGAGCAACGGCATGACCGATTATTGAGCCGTCCCAGAACGGGACGTGCTACCGAGCCTCAACTTGTCTCGACTTATTCTCAAATTTGGTGTAGAGGCCGGCTTCAGTCCATAGGAGTGAACTGGTCTTGACCGCATGGAGGTGTTCAGACTCAATACGATCGAGACTGGCGGCGTGCTCCGGGGAGGACCACGCCAAGCCGGCCAATTGATCAACTCATGACTTGTCAAAGAGCAGAACCAACGCCGCACGACCAAGAAACGGGCCGAAGCGGCGCGAGCCCGAGAGGATACTCAACCCTCGACCAGTGTCAAGGGATCCCAGCGGGCAAAAAGACGCTTTTCAGCCCGGTACTTCCTCGTCCTCTGCTTCATCATCCACCCAAGGCTTGACTGCAGCACGATCTATCAGCGGCCGCCGCATGTCAACGACTCCGTCAACCCCATCGCGGCCAAGCAGAACAATCGCGCCCCTCCCGGTGTCGATCTCCAACTGCTCGGCCATTGGATCGGCAACAACGTCCATGACGAACAGTCCCGTGGAGAAGTCGGTATCGCCCTTCGCTCCACCAACAGCCCCTATCTCGTCGCCTGGCTGGGCCACCTGCGTGGACTGGTGCCAGGCCCCGTCGTGGAACTTGAAAAGCTCGAACTGCGCAACCCCAAGATCCAAAGGTCCTGCGAGGCCCCGCCCCTGACCGACAGCCATCGCCCGCATGGCGTATGCCAACATCGGAGGATGCACATCAATTGGATCTGACCACGGGCCCGGAGCGGACCTCACGGCCAGTGGCACCGCCAGTTCACGCTGCGATTCAGGCAGGCTCAACGCCTTGGCAAACAGCGGGTTGTAGACCGAGACTGATACGCGATACTCATAGGTATGCCCGGGCTGCACATCAAGATCGTGGACCCAGACCCAGAGCTTCCCCTCAAGCGAGAACGCCTCCGCCTGAGTGTCCGACTCGGGCTCCCATGACTCTAGATCCTCGTCTGAAAGGCCGAGCTGGCCGGCGACTGCCTTGATGTCCTTGTTGACCCGCTTGAGTTGGCGCTTCAAGCGGCGAATCAACCTCTCGTCGTCATTGTCTCCACCGCCGGGAGCCGGGCCGCCACCCCCGCCGCCCCAGCCCCCGCCGCCCCCGCAGCCCCCACCACCACCACCACCGCCCCCGCCACACACGACCCCCACCCCACC
>CAZAZD010000063.1:0-3170 GCA_964489535.1 uncultured Isosphaeraceae bacterium | reverse complement strand
ATTGGAGTCAATTGACTAACATACGAACTGGTACAACTAATGGGGGCAGGTCAACGGCATTGTGTTTTTCTGTTCAAGTGGTTGTATGTCAAGGGACAATAACGGATGACTCTGAACAACAATAAAGCCCACGAACTTTTTAACGCTGCTCGCAACTTGCCTTCAGCAGAGCGCGAACCGTTTCTAGATAAAGAATGCGCAGAGAATGATTCACTTCGAGGCGAAGTCGAGGCACTCCTTGAGTATCACTTCACCTCTGCACAAACAGTGCAACCCAATGAACAATCCAGTGACACCACATTGGACTACCAGCGAGGGGATATGATTGGCTCGTTCAAGATATTGAATGTCCTTGGCGAAGGCGGGATGGGGATTGTGTATCTCGCTGAACAAAGCAAGCCCGTGAAGCGGCGAGTAGCACTCAAAGTCATCAAAGCGGGCATGGATACCAAGCAAGTCATTGCTCGTTTTGAAGCCGAAAGGCAAGCACTTGCAATCATGAACCACCCCGGCATTGCGCAGGTGTACGAAGCAGGCGTTACTGAACACGGTCGGCCATACTTTGTGATGGAGCATGTCAAGGGGATGCCGATCACCGACGCCTGCGATGAACTGAAACTCACGACGAAGCAACGTCTTGAGCTCATGGCAAAAGTATGCGACGCTGTGCAACACGCACACTCAAAGATGATCATCCACCGCGATCTCAAGCCCAACAATATTCTCGTCTCGATTGATGACAAGAAACTAGAGCCAAAGATCATTGACTTCGGTGTAGCGAAAGCCACGACATACCAACTCACCGAGAAGACACTTGTGACGCAAGTGGGTCACTTCGTTGGCACACCAGCGTACATGAGTCCTGAGCAAGCAGATTTAAAAGCAATCGACATCGATGCAAAAACAGACGTGTATGCACTGGGCGTTGTTCTCTACGAAGTGCTCACGGGCATGCCACCCTTTGACCCTCAAGCATTGCGTGACGCAGGTCTTGAAAAGATGCGTGAAATTATTCGCACACAACCACCGCCAAAACCAAGTACGCAACTCTCTTCGATTAGTGATACGGATGATTCGACCAAGATCGCTCAAGCAAGGCAAACGCAAATCGCAGCACTCGCCGGTTTGCTTCGCAAAGAACTTGAATGGATTCCACTCAAGGCGTTGAAGAAGTTACGCAGCGAACGCTACGATTCTGCGAAGAGCATGGGCGATGACATTCGACACTACTTGGCAGGCGAACCGCTTGAAGCAGGACCCGACTCAGCGACGTATCGATTCAAGAAAACACTTCGCAAACACAAGGGACCGTTTATCGCTGCTGCCATCATATTCTTAGTGCTAGTAGGCGGAATCATCGGCATCTGGTTCTATGCGGTCGAGGCAGAACGCCAGAAAGTGATTGCAATCAGTGCTGCGGAAAGTGAAGTTGAGCAGCGATTAGTCACAGATAAAGCTCTAGAAGAAGCGAAAACTGCGAAAGTGGATTCAGAACAACAGCGTGACAATGCGTTAAAGCAAGAAGGAATTGCTTTGCAATTAAATAGAAAACTACAACAACAGTTATATATAAATAATTTTAAAAGCGCTGTTGGATTTTTTCTCGAAAACCATTACCCTTCAGCAATGAAACGCCTTCTCGATGCAGGGGCGTTTCTTGAAACACTCCCATTAGAGTATTCCTTTCTAAATGCTGCAATTAAAAATCAAGATTTAAATCCGTACTTCTCAATTAATACCGTAGCTAAATCGATACAATCGATAAAGCTCTTAAATGAGGATTCTCTACTAATTTGTTGCAATGAAGATGGCGTTTTTGTTTTGGACATGTTGCTTGAGAACGTAATGGTTAGTTTACCGAGGCATGCGTCAGAGAATCTCGCGAGAGCACTCATAGATCTTGAACTTTCCCACCAACAAGTTATTAAAGTAAGTACAACTGGTCAGAAGTATTATCAACCAATGATTGCAATCACTTGTCCTGATACGAAACAAATAACTAGTCCAGATGGCTCATTATCTGTTTATGCAGGCTTTGATCTTACTATCCAAAGTCAAAATTCACCTTACTACAAGATTACGGGTGGAGATTTATTGAAAGCTAAATCAGTTGAAAAATTCCGCTTCGATAAAACGATTAATTCTATCTCAATCAGTAATGATGCGAAGCAGATCGCAGTAGGAGATTCTGCTGGAAACATCTTCATCTTAGATGTTAACAACCCAAGCGACTACCTAGAGCCGAAAATCGGAGTTGACTATTCAGTGATACCATTTAGTAGAATAAGACAATCTCTTATAAGTGGACAACGAATAGTTTCAGCAGGTCATTCGTCAGCTGTTAATAGTATTATTTACAATTCTGAGGGCTCTCGGTTTATCTCTGCAGGCTCTGATGGAACCATAAGAATATGGGATGTTGATTCTCTAACTTCACTTCTAGTTATAACTGTTCCAAATGTTGAATTTGTTTCAGTAGCTCTCGATAAGGATGAGTCTTTTCTGGTTGCTTCTGATACTAGTGGCAAGGTCTATTGCTGGAAAAATGAGAGCAGAGATTTGGCAAATCACAATCACAAATTTTTAAAACAAAGTTACGAAAAATTTTCTCGATTAGTAGAGGCATGGCTTAACTCCTCTAACGGTAATTTCAAAGATGTTATTAAGAAAATGAAACTCGAACTTGCGAATTACTCGCAAGCAGACGGCGTTGTGATAAAAAATATTATTCTTCAGAAAATACTTGAAGAAAGTAGCAGGGCAAATCTTTTATTGGATTAAATCACGACTAATCAAAATAACAGCCTTTGCCTTAATCTCTAGAACCATATATTATCTTCATCGCTGTCGCCCTGCTTTGACCAATGCTTGTATTGCCAGCTTGATGTGTTCTGGAATTGAAGCCCAATTAGCATTCAATTGAACGAGCACTTCATCATGTAAACTACTAGTGACAGTTTCCGTGACACCCCTCTCAAAATCGCTCGAAATCGGCGTTATTGGTTGCGTTAAGTCGGTAGACTTGCACGTTGCCAACGTGAATGTCGACGGTTCAAATCCGTTCACCCGCTTTTTGATGTAACCCTTGCACTCGCAAGGGTTTATCTTTTGGTCATACTAACAAGTTCAAAAACCAAACCCCTTACCATCTGTTTCTACCATCTGCCTTT
>CAZAZD010000062.1:0-3363 GCA_964489535.1 uncultured Isosphaeraceae bacterium | reverse complement strand
CGTATCAAAACAATGGCTCGGTCAGTGATAAGTGTTGGACGTCCAAAGATGCCGACTGCATGGAAAAAGTTCGGATGGAGCGGATTTATGGTGTTGATGTCTCTGATGAAGTCGAGTGCGCATACGATGAGTCTGTGGTTGGTTTACTGAGGTTACTCTTGGTGGAATTAGACGAGCACCATCCTGAAATGGATTGGTTGAAGTGGCTCGACGAAACAGGAAGTCCGAGGTGGGAGCAGATTATTGTGGCTGGGCATTCGCAAGGCGCGGGGAATGCTGCGTTCATTGCAAGAGACCATGAAGTTGTACGAGCGATTATGTACGCTGGACCCTACGACCGCGACACCACCGTCAAAGCAGATTACAAAGAAAAACTGTATGGCGAAGTAAATTGGATTAGCGACACATCAGTGACACCGCGAAATCGATTCTTTGCTTTTTACCATGTAAAAGATAATTACCCATACACGTTTATCTTGGAAGACAATTACCGAAAGTTACTTGGGTTTTTGCCAGACCACAAACTCGATGTTGATTCAGTAGAAGTAATTGTTGGAACCCACCGCTACTTGTTCTCACAAAAAGAACTCAATCCAAAACAAAGCCCGCACACGTATCCCTTGCTTGAACGTTTCAATTCCGTCCACCGATATTTGTGTTCATACGGTTTACATTAACCCTCCTGCATCGATTTAGCTGCATCGGTATCAGCCACATCACTATGACAAGACGCTTTGCCTTCGGTGGTCATTGCAACCTTACCTTTGACTTTTGATGCGAGTTTGTGTACTTCTTCCGGCGTAAGCACGCCTCTTTGTTCAAGAATTTCTTTTTGCTCAATAGTCAAAGCAGCAGAGATTTTTGGTTTGTCCCATGCGTAATCGTCATCTTTTCCCGAAGCAAACTCTTGAATTTCTTTACTGATTCTAACGCTGCACCAATCGTGACCACACATAGCGCAGAAGTCGGTGTCCACATCCATGTCTTCGTCGTGCATAGCCCTTGCAAAATTGGGATCGAAACTTAGATCAAAATGCTTTTGCCAATTTAGGGCAGCGCGTGCTTTTGTAAGTTCATCATCGTTGTCACGGGTTCCCGGAATTCCCAAAGCAATGTCTGCGCTATGCGCCGCAATTTTGTATGCAATACAGCCCTGTTTCACGTCATCTTTCTTTGGTAAACCAAGATGTTCTTTTGGTGTCACATAACAAAGCATCGCCGAGCCATGGTACGCCGCAGCAGTTGCCCCAATACAACTTGTAATATGGTCGTAGCCCGGAAAAATATCAGTCACGAGTGGTCCCAAAACATAAAAGGGAGCGCCATGACAGATCGTTCGCTGTAATTTCATGTTGTACTCAACTTGGTCAAACGAAACATGTCCCGGGCCCTCGACCATAACTTGCACGCCCTTTGCCCACGCTCGTTCCGTCAATTCACCAAGAACTTCCAACTCGCGAATTTGCGCTTCGTCGGTAGCATCGGCTAAACCGCCCGGACGTAATCCATCACCGAGCGAAAACGCGACGTCGTACTGCCGCATCAAATCGCAAATCTCATCAAAGCAGTCGTACATTGGGTTTTGTTTGTTGTGATGAATCATCCACTTTGTTAAAAGCGAACCACCCCGAGAAACAATGCCAATCAATCGATCTTTGATGTAGGGAATATGTTCATGAAGAACACCAGCGTGAATCGTAAAGTAATCCACGCCCTGCTTTGCTTGATTCTCCAACTCGTCCATAATCATTACGGGAGTTAGGTCCTCAATTTTTTTATCAATAATCATCGAGTAAATTGGAACTGTACCAATCGGCACGGTCGACCCTTGGATGATTGCTTGACGACACGCATTCAAATCGCCGCCGGTTGACAGGTCCATCACGGTGTCCGCACCCCACTTCACAGACCAATGTAATTTTTCAAGTTCTTCTTCAATGCCAGAGGAAACTGGTGACGCACCCATGTTTGCGTTTACTTTTGTAAGTGACGCGCGCCCAATTGCCATTGGGTCAAGGTCCATCGCAAGGTGCACGATGTTTGCGGGAATAATCATTCTGCCTGCTGCGACTTCGTTGCGCACTTGCTCGGCGGTAAGATGTGGTTCCCGCTTTGCTACTCTTGTCATTTCGGGGGTAATCGTGCCAAGTCGGGCGTGTTCAAGTTGCGTTACTGGTGACAAGTCAACAGAACTTTCAGGGGTAAAATCCCGCGCCGTTTTTTCTGAAGGGGCTGGCATCCCGGGCGTATCTGGTGAACTAAATGTCGTCGCTCCACCGATGTTTGCTTTCAATGCAAAACTTCCGGGGGCTGTGCCCTGTTTCTCTGATGATGGATTTTCAGCACCATGCAGTGGCATGGAATGCTCCGCAAGACCGACAATTGTTTTAGTATCTTTCATCCTCGTATTCTACCTTCGCTACAATCCACATTGACCACATTAAAAGAACCTTATGAAAAAATTATGTTGTATCGCAATGTTCCTCCTCGCTAGTTGCCAATCGCCGCAGGTTGTCAACTTCAATACCGCAACGCTCGACACGCAAGGTCCAGTTGCGATCGATGTGCAATCATTTGGCGGTGACGTCACCATTGTTGTGGACCCCACTGTTGTCGGTACGCAAGTCATTGCAAACCAACTTGAAATTGGCGTCGATGGTGTTGCTGAGAGAAATGTTCACATGACCTGCACCACGAACATTGAGACTGGAATCACGGGTGATATTGTCCACGTCGTTGCAACGTGCAGTGACAATCCGCTTGCTTTGGTAAGCGCTGAAGTTATCATCAAAGCAAAATCTATTCACGGTGTTTCCGTTACCACGGCAAATGGCGACGTTACACTTTTGGGAGTTTCGGGTGCAATTGATATTCAAACTAAAGACGGTGACGTCCGAGTGGTCACACCGCTTGTAATGAACGAACGTGTTTCGATTGAAAACCGCCGCGGTCATATTGTTTACCGAGTTCGCGGGGAATCGTCAGGCATAATTGACGCTACGGCGATGAACGGGGAGGTTGCACTTGATGTTCGCCAAGGCGACGCAACTATTCTTCCGGGTTCAACAGGAGACCATCTTGAAGCAAACTTTAACGGTGGCACAAATCCAATCATCATGCGCACGGTCGACGGAGACGTACGAATATATGTTGTTGCTGATCCAGTTGGCAGCGAACCGTTGTTTAACACCGATTGGATTTCTTGGTAACAACCAATGGCAGCGCAACGCGAACTCCACGACTTCTTTTTTAAGGAAGCCAAGCGCAAGGGCTATCGCAGCCGCGCTGCGTATAAATTGTTGGAAATCGACGACAAGCGGCACGTTTTGAGTAAGACTGATGTCGTACTTGATCTTGGTTGTG
>CAZAZD010000061.1:0-3665 GCA_964489535.1 uncultured Isosphaeraceae bacterium | reverse complement strand
GAAACCGAACAACACCATCCGTCGTTGGTTTTACCGACAAGGATGAACGCCTCGTAGGGCAGCCAGCACGTCACCAACAAGTGACAAACCCAACGAACACTGTTTTTTCAGTGAAACGTTTTATGGGTCGCCGGCACAACGAAGTAAAATCAGAAGAAACAATGGTGCCTTATGGTGTCCTTGGTGGCGCAGACGATCTCGTAAAGATCGGTGTGCGCGATAAGGAATATACACCATCAGAAATCGCAGCAATGATTCTTGGTGAACTCAAGAAAGTCGCTGAAGACTATCTTGGTGAAACCGTCGACCGCGCAGTTATCACTGTGCCAGCATACTTCAACGATGCACAACGCCAAGCAACAAAAGATGCTGGCGAAATTGCTGGGTTGAAAGTTGAACGAATCATCAACGAACCAACCGCAGCAGCGCTTGCGTACGGTCTTGAAAAGAAGACCAACTCAAAGATTGCTGTCTTTGACCTCGGTGGTGGCACATTCGACGTATCTATCCTCGATATCGGCGATGGTGTGTTTGAAGTGCTCGCAACTAATGGTGATACGCACCTTGGTGGCGATGACTTCGACCAACGACTTATCGACCACATTGCAGACGAATTCAAGAAACAAGAATCCATGGACCTTCGAACAGATCCTATGGCATTGCAACGCTTGAAAGAAGCAGCAGAAAAAGCGAAGTGTGAACTTTCGCAACAAAAAGAAACTTCTGTAAATCTGCCATTTATTACTGCTGACCAAAATGGTCCGAAGCACTTGCAAGTGACAATCACTCGTGCAACATTTGAATCCATTTGTAGTGACTTGTTTGAACGGCTCCGAAAACCATGCCAAGCTGCATTGAAAGATGCTGGTCTTAAAGCATCTGAAGTTTCAGACATCGTCATGGTCGGCGGTTCAACACGAATTCCAAAGGTACAAGAAATCACGAAAGAGGTTTTTGAAACTGCGGAACTCGATAAGTCCATCAACCCAGATGAAGTTGTTGCAGTTGGTGCAGCAATTCAAGGTGGTGTACTCACAGGTGATGTGAAAGACGTTCTTCTCTTGGACGTCACACCACTCTCACTCGGTGTCGAAACACTCGGTAGCGTGATGACTTGTTTGATTGAACGCAACACAACAATTCCAACTTCCAAGAAGGAAACGTTCTCAACCGCTGCAGACAGTCAGTCTTCAGTTACGATTCATGTCCTTCAAGGTGAACGTGAGTTTGCCGCGGATAACCGTTCCCTTGGTCGTTTTGACCTCACGGACATACCTCCAGCACCTCGCGGTACTCCTCAAATTGAAGTTGAATTTGCAATTGATGCAAACGGCATTTTGAACGTTTCAGCTACAGACAAAGCAACAGGTAAAACCCAACAGATCGAAATCAAGGGTTCCTCTGGTTTGAATGACGATGAAATCGAAAAGATGAAGCAAGACGCAGAAGCACATGCTGAAGACGATAAAGCTCGCCGTGAACTTGTTGAAACAAAGAACAAGGCCGAGATGATGATGCATGAGACCAAGAAGTCCATGGATGAACATGGTGACAAGATTTCACCCGAAGCTCGCGGTTCTATTGAATCAGCATTGTCTAACCTTGAGGAAAAACTTAAAGGCGACGACAAAGAAGCAATCGAAGCAGCACTTACAGCACTCGCTGGTTCTGCTGAAGAACTCGGCAAGGCCGTCTACGAAGCAACTGCAAATGAAGCTACGAATGCTTCTGCAGGAACCGACGGCGAATGTTGTGGCGGCGAAGATTGTGCTGACGGTAGTTGCAACAGCGGTGATGATGTCATCGACGCTGAATACGAAGTGAATGAAGAGTAACTCTCGGCATTCATAAACCTTACCTCCCTCCCTCGGAATCAAAATTTTGATTCCTTGCAGAGCCCTGAGAAATCAGGGCTCTGTTTTTGTAGGGTCATGTCAGGGGTCTGACCCCCGACATGACCCTACATGAAAGTAAATAAAAAGTAAATAAAAAGTGAATAAAAGTTGACGAAAGGGTGCTATGGGCTATAATAACGACATGACTACCTTTAAAACGATGAAATTCACCGAAGCGAGAAAACAGTTTTCCACCTTGCATGAACAACTTGATAAGGACAACAACGCAATAGTCGTCGAGAAACACGGGCAGAAACTGCTTGCAATCGTGGATCCAGAATATTTAGAAGCGATGGTCGAGACGATGGAGATTATGGCTGACCCAAATACATACAAGATGCTTCTTGAGAGTTTAGACGACATCAAGCATGGAAGAGTGCAAAGCCATGAGGATGTTCGGCGGGAAATACTCGGTGACTAAATCAAAGCCCTGCATTCATATAGCGTGGACAGAACGGGCAAAAAAAGGTCTCAGGCAATTGCCTCTTGAAGTTCAAAAAGGACTACTTGATGCTATTGATGCAATCAAAACGTGCGATGACCCGACGAGGCAATATAAACGACTCGCTGGTCCACTCAAAGGGTTGAATAGGGTTCGATATTCAAGGTATAGAGCTATATTTTCAACAACGAAAGAAGTGCACAAGAATGGCGAAACGATCATTACATATTCAGTGATGTTTCTAGCAGTTGGCATTCGAAAAGAGAAAAGCAGGAAAGACATTTATTTTGTCGCTAAAAAGTTAGTTGACAAGGGCATTTTTGTCATAGTTGAGTAATGTGCTTCATTTTTCTTGATTTGTCCATTGCTTGTTCTACAATTGGAGTTGGGTTTTCCAATGAGAATATGCCGCACAAAACAGGTTGCGATTTTGATTGTTCTTGCATTGAGCAGCGTTTCTCTTTCGCATTCAATTACTCAATCTGATTCTGACGGCGACGGCGTTCAAGACGAAGTTGACAATTGCTATCTGTACAATCCAGCGCAAGCGATGGACAAAAATATGACTTCTTTGGCACGAGCGTTTCCGTTTCGCAAAACGGAACAAGATGTATCGTTGGCACGCATTCCGATGATATAGGAACAAATTCTGGCTCTGTGTATATTTTTTCAGAGGTAAATGGCGAGTGGATTGAAGACGCAATACTTTTTGCAAGTGATGGTGGTGTAGAAGATTACTTTGGCAGGAGCGTTTCTATGTCAAACGATGGAACGCGAGTTATTATTGGCGCTGCTTTTAATAATGATGCAGGAAACGACTCGGGCTCGGCGTATATTTTTTCAGAGGTAAATGGCGAGTGGGTAGAAGAATCGAAGTTGATTGCAAGTGATGCCTCCGCCGGCGATTTTTTTGGTTGGAGTGTTTCAATGTCTGGTGATGGTTCAAAAGCAATCATTGGCGGATATAAAGGCGATGGAAACACAGTCGATTCTGGCTCAGCGTATATCTTTTCACGCCTTGGAACAAGTTGGGCTGAAGAAACCAAACTCAGTGCAAGTGATGGAATAAGCAGCGCGAGTTTTGGAAGAAGCGTTTCAATTTCAGCCAATGGCATGCGAGTTATTGTTGGTGCGTACCGAGATGACTTTCATGGGCTTGGCTCTGGTGCATCGTATATCTACACGTTCAATGGAAACGCTTGGGGAGACGAAACCAAACTCGTTGCAAGCGACGGAGGTAGTTTTAATTATTTTGGGTACAGCGTTTCGATGACGGATGATGGTTCAAGGGTCGTTGTTGGTGCATACCAAGCAGACGCAAACGTTTC
>CAZAZD010000060.1:0-3813 GCA_964489535.1 uncultured Isosphaeraceae bacterium | reverse complement strand
ACCGATTGTTTAGAACTTGTTGCAACGATTGCAAAGAAGAGTTCCTTGCTGATCCTGCAAAGTTCGTACCCGAACTCGATGCAGCAATCATCAAAGTACAAAAGAAGGATTATCCGCTTGACTACTGCATCATCGGACGTGGTCCTCTTGATGGGATGGGCGGTCCCGACTTCATGATTGTTGGCAATCGCTTAGTGCAACTTTGCTGTGGTGGTTGCATCCCTAAAGTACTCAAAGACCCATTAAAAGTTTTTGCTGAAATCGACGGCGGCAAGTGACTGTCACCTGACTGTCACGTGACAGTCACACCGAGGAATCAAAAAAAAGCCCCACTCGCAGGAGTGGGGCTTTTCGTTTAGTAACTCTACGTTACGAAGTTATGGCATTTGACATGGTCCCCAAGCATCGACGATAGTGAGCAAGTCACCAACGTTCACGATGCCGTCATCATTGACATCTTCTGGGCCACCAGCGTTGCCCCAAGCACCGACGACTGCGAGGATATCTGTCACGTCAACTATTCCGTCACCTGAAATATCACCTGTGCAGGATGCTTCGTCACAGAAACTTCTTGAGAGTGAAACGCCATCAACAGCTGCTTCAATAACAGAACCAGCGTTCAAGTCTCCGCATACAAATCGTACTTGGAACTCCGCGCTTGGTTCAAACCCTGTAACTGCTGAAAGATCAAACTCTTTGAAGTACCAGCCACCGCTTGTGCCTTCGCCGAATGGTCCAACTGTTTCCAAGTTCATCCATGAGCCGCCACCATCACTAGAGATGTCTACTTCAAAGATGTCATTGTTTGGGTCAGCACCACTACAATCAGCACCGTTGCTATACCAACGGTGGTAACTAAGGACTGGGCCTTCGCTCGCATCCATAATTGGGGAATAAAGAATAGTTGTACCGTCATCGACATCCTCATCACCGGAGTTGCCTGTGACGTAACACATGCCAGAACCATCCGCGTCTGTACCTGAATCGCAACGATCTCCGCCCTCAGCTGGTACCACGCGTGTCCAGTTACCTGTTCCAGCACTTGCATCTACTGTCCAGCCCAGATCGGTTTGGAAATCGTCATCAAATGCAACGTCTTGCCCTGAGTATGCTGATGCAACCCAAGCGCTACTGGGAGCACCATAAGGATCCACAACGGTATCACCATCTGCAGTTTCAATTGAAATATACCATTCAACCTGAGCTCCACAATCAAATCCCATGTGGAAAGTTGCGTTGTAATTATCATCGAGTGCTGTCCAATTCCACCCTTTACCAACATTCCAGTGGAGTTTGCCACTAACAGGGCTTGACGTACCATCGGTCACATCGATTGCAACCGTTGTTCCGCCATTTGGATCAACCAAACTTGGTCGACCATCTGGGTAGCTAATTTCAACTGCAGGATCAGAAGCACATCCGTCACCAGGACCGTCCACGAATAGTGAGCCACTGCCTTCGGATGAACCATCCCAGCCGCCAACGCGGATGAGATACTGTGCACCACCTGTAACGTTGAATGTTGTAATCGAGGAATATCCGCCACAACCATCACCATCACCATTACACGCTACTTGCGTCATGGAGTCACATGTACCTTCATAGATAACGATGTCACTGTCGAAGTCAATAAGGTCGCACGTGCTTACAGTTAATGATCCGTTATCACATGCTACGTAACTGAACCAAACGTCAGCGTGCATTTCACCGAGGTACGTACCTGAGCAAGTTGCATCGTCGTATGGGACACTGTCTGTGAGTGCACCAAAGGTCAAGAGATCCCAAGTACCATCTGTGATTGCTTGCGCAGAATCGCAAAAATCATTTGGAAGTGGAATACAACTTACTTGATTACAGTAATAACCATTTTGCCATGCACCGCCCGCATTGGTACAGTCAACTGAAGTAAGTTCGCTACATTCCTCATCAATACAGCAAGCATATGTTGCTGGTGGTGGGAATTCATCCATGTGGTGAAGCGCAAAGCCAGCAAGAATTTCTGCTGAGTGCGGTGTACCGTTTGAAAGATCGCCATCATCATCGTCAAGTGTTAGCCAGTCAGTAGTAATACTTGGATCGATTAAATCACCTGCGTGCATCATAATTGAGTTCAGTGCAAGTGGTGAAATAATATCCAATGCTTGACCTGGATACGCTGCTTCAACTGCAGCATAGGCATCCCAAACACAACCAGAAATTAACTGACCACAATCGTGAATTTCGCCGTCGCACGGATATTGATGGTTGTTAATTGCATTACGAATACCGTTTGTGCAGTCGTTGCTGTAAAAACCACGTGCGAGTTGGTTGTCACCAGTAATGAGAACACCCATCACATCGCCCATGCCTTCGCCGTATTGACCTTGACCACTGCCTGCAACTGCGACCAAGTGGTGACCATATTCATGATGCACAATAACTGAGAATGCAGTGTTACTACAGCCGCTACCTGAATTATAAAAGTTAATTGAGGAGTAATCGTAAAACGCATTGCAAGTTCCACTTACGCCTGTTTTCACAGGGAATGAAGTTTGCGTTCCAATTGTTGGAAATGCTGGAGCATACAGAAGCGTAAAGTCGCGAACAACGTTTGCATGAAGATATCCATTTACTTGCGCACGATATTGTTCATTGTTGTTTGCTTCACTATGCATGAAGTAAGGATCACTACTATTTTGTGATAGAGATGCGTCTGACCCAGATTGATTCTGAGAGTCAAACCATTGGCCATCAAGTGTGGATGTAATTGTGCCGGAACCAGAAACAGTAAAATCACCGTTTGCGTCAGCGTATGCAGTGCTTCCTCCGAGCGTAACTTTTGCATACGGCATACCCACTGCTGATTCTGGTTCGCAAACGTCTGCGCCTGAACTTTCCGTTGCCATACCTGAAACATTTCCGTCAACATGAAGAATACGATTAACCTCATGAAGGACTTCGCCAGTTTGTGCATTTACAACGAGTTCAAACTTTTTGTAATTGTCAAAGTCCCAACTTCCGCCAACAGTTGCCTCAAAAACTAAAGCAGCAGTTGGTTCTTGTGCTTCTTGTTCAGTACCTGCAAACACCATGAGTTCTGGTTGGGTTACGGTTGCACCACGGCCAAGATGCGTTGCTGCAGACATTAACGCGACTGCTTCGCTTGCTACTAATCGCTTCGGCGCCTTGTACCCCTTCACGTCACGTAAAACTGTTGTTGCGCTGACGGCTGGGAAATCTTTTATATTTCGCACAAGAACCATCAAACGCGAACCGTACACGGGCAAGCCGTCAGCGGTTTGCATGTAATACACACCAGTAAACTTGTGTCCACCAGTTTCAGGAATGTACATAAGTTCTTGTTCGACGTGCTTATCTGGGAATGGTCCACGTTCTACGAACTCTTTGGCATCAACATCAAGAGCTGTTGAAAAACTCTTAATAAAGTTTTCTGCAGTTGCGATTGGTGTTCTACCAGTTGCGAGTTCTTTGTCAAGTATCTTGTGAATTTTCCCTGAACGATTGACCGTTATTAATTTCGGATGGTCTTTGCGAATCTGATTCATCGCTTGGCTTGGGGTCAAATCTGTTGCCGCAAAACTAGTTGTTGCAGCAATGAGTGAAGTGACCGACAAGGTCAGAAGGTGTTTAAAATGCATTTTTTGGTTCCTCTCCATTTAAAAATGTTGTATATATATACATACCGCCACTAATAGTGACAGGTTTCATGTTTTTTGCAACAAAGAATTGGATAAATCACTCAATTTGTGAAGATAGGCAATCTTTAATAACCCAGGGTTCATTCATTATGGGCAAGGTCCCCAAGCATCGACG
>CAZAZD010000059.1:0-3933 GCA_964489535.1 uncultured Isosphaeraceae bacterium | reverse complement strand
CGATGATTGTGTTACCAATCTGTTGCTTCGTTAGGTCGAGTTCCTCGCGAACAACCGCCATCAAAGGGGCGATGCCAAACCACGCAAAGAAGCATAGAAAGAATGCAAACCACGTCATGTGGAATGCCCGCATTTGGCGGGTCTTTAGAGAAAAGAGATTAATACTTGTGGCTTTGTTTCTAATATCCATAGTTTGGCCTTTTTATGCAAGCCCTCTGCCAAGAGTTAAGTAGAAAAGTATGAATCCTCTGCCTGTCATCTCGTGAATTTTATCACAATACTAGTACGTAACAATGAATTTCGGATAAATTTATCATTTTATTTTCAAAATGACCTAAAAACGCTCTTGATTAGTTATTAGGAAGTATTTCTTCCATGACATAGTGCACAATTGCCCAACGATCATCGACTGGCATCGTTTCAAACGACATCATCAACTTGCCACCACCGTACGCTCCAGGAACGCCCGTAGTGATTCGGATGAAGATATCTTCCGCTTCTGCGCCAAGCTTCACGTTGCCTTGGGACAGATCTGCTGCAGTAATAACTTGTGGAAGTTCTGGTCCAAGTTCGCGCCAACTGTAATTGAGTTGATCCCCACCACTGCCATCAACGCCATGGCAGGAAACGCAATTTGTTGCGTACAACTCTGCGCCACGCTGGACGCTTGCTTGTGTCGCAGTTGGAACTTCACCAACTTGAATTGCATTGCCTGGTTGTGGACCATCTGCTCTAAACTCATTGAGCACTTCAACGAGTGAATCGATTTGCGCCACGGTAAGATCAGGGAAGCCAGGCATGCCTGAACCATCAAGACCTTCAGCGATTGTTCTAAACAAATCATCATCCGAAGCAATCGCGTTGTCTGTTGAAACAAAGTGGTACGTTGCGCCCGCATGGTCAGCGTTGCTCACAAAACTCCGTGGCAAGGCGGAGAATGTTGGTGAATCCATACCAGCACCATCACCGTACCCATCTTCGCCGTGGCAGCGAGCGCACTGGCTTACGTAGAGTGGGTAGCCAGCAAGCACATCGCCTTCGGGTGTTTCAACCGTTGTAGCAACATTGGAAGCAGTCGCTGAGTTTGGTGAACCGAGCAAACCGCCAGAAATCAAGAAGCCAATTGCAACAATTGCAAGACCATACACGAGCCATGACTTATCGCTGCGCAGTGACATTTCCCATTTTCGTTGGAAACGGTACTTTTGGGTTCGCATAGATTGCGGAACACGCACAAAGTAGTTCACTGGGAATGTCCAGAAGTGCACGAGTTTTGTAAATGGGAAGTACGCGAAGAACAGTAACGCCAAGAATACGTGTAGTTTTGTAAGGAAACTCGCAGATTCCATGAGTTCTGGTTGTGGTGTTAGCGTCCACAAACTTGCAGCCCAAGACGACGCGGTGTAAGCAATACCAAAAATCTTATCAACAAGAACTTGGTACAACGCAATGCCAACAATTGCGATTAAGAACACTTGAATAACGTAATCTTCAGGTCGGCTCATTGCGCGAACTTCTGCGACTTGGATACGTCGCATGAGTGCCATAAAGCAACCGACAAGTACAAGTAACCCACCGATGAGTGCACTCCAGAAGAAGAAATCAACAGCTGAACGCGAGCCCATAACACCGCCGATGAGACCAACAACGTGGCCTGCAAGCAAGAGTACAAGCCCCCAGTGGAACAATGTAGATGCAATACCAAGCAGTTGTCTTCCGAATAAGCCGCTGGCTCTTGTACTCCAAGAGTATGGGCGAGTTGCCATTCGGATAATTGGGACTACAAAGAACAATACGATACATAGGTAAGGGAATACTCCCCATAAAAAGTTGTTCATGGCTGTTTTTGCTCCTGCGTCAGAGTAATTTCTGAGACCTTCGGTAAATCGTCTTTCTTGTTGGACAAGAACTGGTGTGTCTGTGGGAACTGTCGTTGCGACAGTTACCGTTGTTTCTGTGGCTGTTTTTGGGGTTGCAAATGCTGGCGGTGGTGGCACAACTGCTTCAACTGCAGCAACTGCGGCTCCACTTGGTTCGTGGGATGGTCCCTGTGCAATAAATCGGACCATAAACCATGCAAGCACAGTCACGATAATCAACGAGATAAAGAATGTCGTTGTTTCTGCTTTGCTTGCCTTCATGGTCGTACCTCTGGCATATTCATGTCATTCATCATTTCGACTGGTTCACTTTCTGAGAGTACATTCAAAGAAACGTTGCCCTTTTGTTCATTGGGTGATTTCCACATCGGCACATCACCCATTCGTTGTAAGTCCTCGGTTGCAGTGAGTTCGATTGCTGGAATCAAAATGCCATACACGCTTCCAAACTTTTCGAGACCCTTTGCAAGCGGTGGCAAGCCGGGCAAAAGATATTTTTCAATAAGCCGACGGCGTAATCCAAGTGTATCTTCGAGTGCTTCTAAACTAAGTGCTAAGAAGTCGAGCATGACTGGCAAAAAGTCAGGCATCTCTTTGCTTCCTAAATCAAAACCAAAGTGCTCATACATACCACTAAGTTCAAGCATGAATGCATTTCTTGGGGAAGTACTGATGCCACTACATGTTGATGGTTCTTCAAACATGTGCGCACCCAAATAGAGAGGACACGGCGGTGAAAGTTCAAGCGTCGAGACATATTCATGACTCGACGTTGCGCCATCTGCTTCAAGGAAACGATCAACTTGCTCTGCAACTTCTGGCATGCTCGTTCCTACTTGTTGCTTCCAAGTAACAAGTGCATCACCATCTCGCAAGGATGGATTGATGAACATCTCTTCAATAAGTCGGTAACTTGCTGCTAGGTCACGATTATCCATTGGTTAACTGCCAACCTCTTCACGGTTTCCATGGAAGGAAACGCTCCGCTGAGGCATTGCGCCAGGAGTCATCTCGCTGAAGCCAGCGTACCCACGCTCAACGAAAGGCGAATTGTCTGTTCGTTCGCGGCGAGTTGTTGGTACAACAAATCGTTCGTGATAATGTGCCAGTGAAAGAAGTCGATGCATGTCTTTTGCATCTTGTTCTGTTAAGCCAACTGATGCTAGAACGTCTGTATCGGGGGTACCTTCAACGCGCACGCTTCGACGATACCCACGGACAGCGAGTTGGCGGAGCAATGCTGTTTCAACTTGCGAATCGTCGCCGCAAGAGAGCATCGATGAAAGGAACTGAACTGGCAAACGGAACTCGTCAAGGTTTGGCAAGACGGTTTTACCACCGACCATCTTGAGTGATTCTGTTCCGTCAGGACATGTTTTTACGGGACTCTCAGGTGGAATGTAGAAGAGCGCTGGAAGTGTTCTGAACTCTGCGTGAAGCGGCAGTGCAATCTTCCACTCTTTCACCATTCGATAGACAGGTGATCGGCGGCAAGCATCGAGCCACGCATCACTGATGCCAGCTTCTTTTGCTGCTGCAATAACTTCAGGGTCGTGCGGGTCGAGAATTAAATCACGTTGTGCATCGACTAATTCTTTTTCGGGGAGATTCGCAATTTCTGCAACCTTGTCCATATCGTAAAGAAGTGGACCCATGTAACGAATTCGTCCTGGACAACTGTGGAAACAAGCTGGAGGTTGCCCCGCTTCAAGCCGTGGGTAGCACAAGAGGCATTTTTCCATTTTGCCTGTTTTCCAGTTGTAATATGGTTTCTTGTATGGACAAGAGGAAACACAATATCGCCAGGCACGGCAACGGTTTTGGTCAATAAGAACAACGCCATCCTCTTCACGTTTGTAGCCAGCGCCTGAGGGGCAAGCGGCAACGCAACATGGATTCATGCAGTGATTACAAATACGTGGAAGATACATGATGAATGAATCGCGGAACTTAAGCAAAGCATTCTTTTCAGATTCGCTCATGCCTTCAAAGTTCATATCCATGCCACCGGTGCCGTCAACTGTTGCTCCAGCGCCATTGTCTTCCCAGTTCA
>CAZAZD010000058.1:0-4066 GCA_964489535.1 uncultured Isosphaeraceae bacterium | reverse complement strand
GAAAACCACAGAAGAGTCCCGAGCGACGAAGTCGCTCATGTGTTGCTTTGCAACACATAGTCCGCCGAGCGAATGAAAAAACACGCCTGCGAAGCAGCCGTGTTTTTTGTAAGCGAGGCGGACGGGACTCGAACCCGCAACATCCGGCTCGACAGGCCGGTACTCTAACCAATTGAGCTACCGCCCCAACTGGGAAGAGGGATTTTAGCATGGTTACACCTCCGGTCAAGGGGCTAAAGCCACCGATTTAAAGCGATATAAAACCCAAAAAATCGGAAAATATTTGTATCAAAATGAATCTCCTCTGAGATTTTAATTCCTCGGAGGAATTGTTTTGCCTCTGTTTTGGGACTGTCCCAAATAAATGTCATTCATATGCAATACGGGTGCGAGCTAAACGTTTTGTATGGGTGCAGGGACGGTACCTAAGATTACAGATAGTCATATCTCTCCTCCTAACCTTGGCGGGCAACGCGCCCGCCGAGGTTATCTGTGTTGATGCCACAGGTCGTGGATGGAAAAATGCCCACACGTCATTACAGGCAGCGTTGAAAAATGCAAACGGGCAACATGTTCCAACCGAAAACGAGGCTCTGCAAAATGCGGAGAAGTGGCCGCCAAAACAAATTCGTGGTCGAAATCGGAAATCAACTTCCGAACCGCAAGTTGACACAAAGGGCGGCGGCTTGCGCAACGATGGAATTGTGATGGACATTGAAGATTGCTTGTTTGAATACAACAACGCAATCTATGGCGGTGCAATCTACAACACGAACGAAGCGAACGTGACGATGACAAATTGCAAGTTTGTTCGGAACGCCGCAAATGAAGGTGGCGCAATGTACAACTTCAACTTATCTTCGCCAACAATCACAAAGTCGGAATTTGCAACAAATCAAGCGACCGTTCATGGGGGAGCGATGTGTAATGATTACGGTGCATCGCCGCATATAACAGCGTGTGTGTTTCAGCAAAACGTATCTGATGGAGATGGTGGCGCAATGTTTACCGATGACACTGCATCTCAGTTTGGCAAGACAGCCCCAATGATTCAAGATTGCCAGTTTGTGGATAACGAAGCGGCTCAAAATGGTGGTGCTATTGCAAACTACAACAAATGTTCCCCTGCTATCGAATATTGTGCATTTGATGGTAATATCGCAAAATCTGGAAGTGCAATAAGCAATGTACTTGGCGTAACCGCCCAAATTACCCAATATGACTTTGGAAAGAGAGATTCGGTCGTAAATCGTCCGTAAAATGAGAAAAACAACGTTTTTTGCTATTTAATACTGGTGTCATGGCAAATAATCGGTACTCTTGCATAAAAGTGGGGTTTTTTGTTGGTTGCGGTCGAATCTGCCGCAACCTTTGGCTTAAGTAAACGAATGATGTAGTGGCTCCAGTGGTGGGGTCAGTAAAACCTTATTAGGAGATAGTCCATGACAGTTCCATTCCCCAGAAAATCACAAATATGTCTTTTTGCAGCATGCGTAGCTTTTTCGCTCGCAACGAGCGTTCAGGCAGGTCGTCCAATGACTATTTCTGACGAAAGCCGTCTCGGTCAGGAAATCAATGCAGTATTGAATCTTGAAGCAAGTTGGCACACCACATTAGACATAAGTGATGTTCCAAATCAACCAATTCGAGTTGCAATTCCAATAGAGAATATGACGTATACATTGGAACTTGAACCACACTCGGTTCGTTCTGACATTTATGCAGTTTTTATGACCGACGATAACGGAGAACTGTATGAAGTTGAACCGGGACCCGTTCGTACGCTTCGCGGTTCTGTTATGGGGATAGAGGGAAGTATGGTTTCAGGATCCCTCATGGTTGATGGGCTCTATGCTCGTATTCGTTTGGCTGACGGAACGGAATACTGGATGGAACCAGTTGGTGAAAAGATAGATCGTGCTGGCTCAGACATGTACGCTTTTTACAGAGGCGATGACATTATTTCTTCTGGTGGCTTATGTGGTGCTGATGAAAAAATTCAAGTGGGGAGTGTCTTAGATATGCTTGCTCATTACGAAGAAGCTGACCATGCAAACCGTGGTGTAATACAGGTTGCCCAAATAGGATGCGATGCTGACTATGAGTATTGGCAAGATTGGGGAAGTAATACAGAATCACGAATTAACCAAGTTATTAATGCTGTAAATCAACAGTATGAAAGCGAAGTAAACTTGCGACATGAAATTACAACGGTCATTATTCGAGATTATTCCAACGACCCATATACATCCAATGATGCAGGCACATTACTCGATCAATTTAGATCAGAATGGAACAGCAATCAAGGTGGAGTTGTTCGCGATGTAGCGCATCTGTTTACAGGAAAAAATACTGGATCAACAATCGGTATCGCATGGCTGGGTGTCGTTTGTTACACCAGTTCAGCGTACAGTTTGGTGCAATCAGATTGCTGTGGAAGTTTTGGTTGTACAACGGATCTCTCTGCTCACGAACTTGGGCATAACTGGGGAGCATATCACCAAGAAAGCCCAGCATATAACACGATGTATCCATCGATTCAGTGTGCTAATTTGTTTATTGCTGCAACTGAAAGTGAAATCACAGCCCACGCCAATTCGGTCAGTTGTTTGACGAATGGTGGAGCGCTAGGCGCGTGCTGTATTATAGGAAACCAATGTACAGATACATACGAATCCACATGTAACGCAGGTGGTGGTACATACCAGGGCGATGGTACAACGTGTGCTACTGCGGATTGTTCGGATCCTCAAGGCGCATGCTGTATTGATCAATCTTGTACGGACTACGTAGAACTAGACTGTTCAGATGCTGGTGGTACATACCAAGGTGATGGAACCGCATGTGCAACAACTGATTGTACTGATCCCCAAGGCGCATGCTGTGTGGATGGTTCATGTTTTGTTTACACCCAAGCAGACTGTTCAACCGCAGGCGGTACATACGCAGGTGATGGCTCGGACTGCTCATCAACTGGTTGTGCACCGGGAGCTTGCTGCGTCGGTATTAGTTGTTCAGAAACACTTCTTGAAGACTGTTCTGGAAGTTGGTTCGGCGACAATACAACTTGCGCTGACGTTACTTGCGGCTCTGGTACTGACCAGTTGAATTACGAACTTAGTACTTGGTCACGAAGTGATGGCACGTCGATGGAAACATACGATTTGTTCTTCCCAAGTTCTGATCCTAACACTCGAATGGTCTCAGTATTCGGTCAGAACGCGGATCTTCTTGAATTGCGTATGTGGTCAAACGCTGATTTTGATGGCACTGGAACTGCGGTTGCATTGCATCAGAATGAGTTTGGTGCAGACGGTCCACATGACCGACAACTCGATGCCCCATTCGGTATTGACCTAGTGTACGATTCTTATGTCACGGTTGGTGCGACAGATTCTGCAGATGGCGAACCAATGTTCTTGGGATTCGATACCGTGGGCTTTAATAGCTCAGCTGGTATGAGCATGGACAACGGTATTTGGTTTGTGATGCCTGATGATCCTGCAGCGACCATGGGAGCTGGCTCTGCTTTGGGTCACCGGTTGGGTAGTCTCTCTGTTGAAGCTGGGCAAGGAATTGAAACCCTTGTGAACGTTCAATGGTTTGACGGTGCTGATGTTGTGCATGAAACTCGAAACATCTATTGGAACAACCTTGGTCTTGGTGGTGGCGGTAATGACTGCCCAACCGACATTGATGGAAGTGGATCGACTGATGTTGGTGACCTTCTTGCGATGATTGCTGATTGGGGACCATGCAGCGGATGCGCTGGTGACCTTGACGGCAACGGTTCGGTTGACGTGTCAGACCTCTTGACCGCCATCGGTGCTTGGGGACCATGTCAGTAACCGTACTTGTTTAGAAACTCTCTCAAGACCCTCGCCTTCTGGCGAGGGTCTTTTTTTTGAAGGCAATTGTGACTGTCACTTTGAAAGCGGAAACGCAGTAGGGCGAGCATTCGTGTGGCCAGATTAATTCCTCGGAGGAATTGTTTTGATTTGGGACGGTCGCAAAACGCAGCTCAGACCCAGATTAATTCCTCGGAGGAATTGTTTTGATTTGGGAC
>CAZAZD010000057.1:0-4149 GCA_964489535.1 uncultured Isosphaeraceae bacterium | reverse complement strand
CATTTCCTCTTGCCGTATCGCCGGGGAAATAATAGTTGTTTCCAGCATTAATTGCATCGTTGTAATGATTGCCATCATTGCCAAGTGCCCGATACGTCCCATTAATAATGTCGAACCCGCCACCATCAAGCAACGAAGGCGACAGGAATTGAAAATCAAAACGGTCATCTAAGCCGCCGCCAATAAGTCCGCCGTTTTGATTAAGCAATGGTGACTGCGTATGCTTGGACGCATTAGAACCACCACTCCACGAGTTTCCATTTCCCAACGGGTCAACTAACTGCCCATCGCCAGAAGCAATAAACCAATCGTACGCTGGTTCGCTTGGAGAATAGAAATTCATATCACCTACTACAATGACATGACTATCAACGGGTAATGTCATGATGTCGTCTCGCACACTTTCCGCACCACTTCTTCGAGTTTCCTGATTGTCAGAGCCAGACGATGCTTTCAAGTGCATGCTATAGACGTAGATCCGTTTCCCCGAGTATCCAGTTACGTTTAACGCCCAACGATCTGCATGGCGACCTGCACCCGTAAAAATATCATTGTGCAAAGAGTTGTTTTCTACAAACTGAGTCGCATTGTAAAACATTGCCTGCGCGCCACCAAAGGAACTATCATTTTGGTCGGTAAATGTTCCCATGGTGTACCCAGCACCTACAACACTTTGCAAAGTTGACAAAAATTCCACATCAACTTCTTGAAACAAAAAAATCGAAACTGGTACTGCGAAACCATGACTATCGTCATCGCTCGCGGCTTGCAAGACTTCACTCATTGCATTTGCATCACCTTTAAACTGCGCAGAGTTGTAACTCATAACACGTATTTGCGCAGCAGCGCCCGCGGAAATCCACAAGACGCAAATTGAAATCCGTAATCGATAAAACATGCCTATACCTTCGCACAAGTCTACCGCATAAACGCAATAAAACCATTAAAAAAAGGCGATATTCTTATTCTTTAGTATCAGCTGCTGTTTTCTTCTTCTCTTGTTTCCTGACCTCGTAATCGACGATTACAGGGATATGATCAGAAGCATCGTGCAATGCAGTCGCAAGTTTGTTACTGCGCTCTGTATCAGTGGAGAAATAAGAATTATCACCATCGTTAATGGCAATGTCGTA
This sequence comes from uncultured Isosphaeraceae bacterium, assembly GCA_964489535.1. Lineage (GTDB taxonomy): Bacteria > Planctomycetota > Phycisphaerae > Phycisphaerales > SM1A02. The sequence goes on along the minus strand of CAZAZD010000057.1, from coordinate 3,016 downwards.
ATGGTTGCCGTCATTGCCAAGCGAATGGTAAGACCCCGGGACAATGTCAAGCCCAACACCGTCTTGCAACGACTTGCTAATAAATTGAAAATCAAACCGGTCGTCTAATCCCCCGCTGGCAAGTCCACTTCCCCGTTTTTTTCTTGGTGATTGTGTATGTTTCTTTGCATCATCTTCACCCGCCCATTCATCTGTGCCAAGCGGGTCAACTAGCACTTTGACAAACGCTTGATACGCAGGTTCTCTGATTGTGTAAAAATTCATATCGCCAGCGACAATGACGTTTGCACCTTCAGGCAACGTTCCAATATCTTCAAGAATTGCATTTGCTCCAAACGCTCGCTGTTCTTTATTTTCACGACCTTTGGATGCTTTCAAGTGCACGCTGTAGACATACAGATCGACACCCTCATTCTCGCCAATACCAACTAAATGCCAGCGATCGGCGTTTCGTGTTGCTCCGGTATAAATGTCAACGTGGTCATCTGGCTTTGCTGTGAATTGCTCAGCATGAAAAAACATTGCCTGCGCTCCGCCAGATTCTTTGTTGCCTGATGTTTCGTTCTTGTTTGTATACGTTCCCATGGAATACGAGTCGCCGATGAGCCGATGCAATTTTTTTTGCACTCCATCATTCACTTCTTGAAACATAATAATAGAAACTGGTATCGCTTTGCCATGCGTACTGTCCTTAGACGCAGCATCAAGTACGTTATCCATCGCAACCATGTCTGCCGAGCAATAATGGACGTTGTAATTCACGACGCGAATTTGCGCTTGTGCAATAGAAACAATAAAAACAGAAAGTACGAAAGTGATTATTTTTGTCATCGTCGTATTGTACTGATTCCAACTTTTCAACACAAAGATATAATGTGCAAATGCTGATTACTACATTCATCCCCCTTCTAATCATTATTGCACATACATTTTATGTCGTAAAACCTTTACCACCTAAAAAGACTATCGCAATATGGGGGTTTGGCGCCGCGCTCTTCCTCGCCGCCGGTTTCACCGGCTTTCTATTTGGCGATATGAACAGAATGTATTCCATGAACAGCAAGACATACAAACTGATGAAGAACACATCAACGGCACTCACAAATGGAGATTGTGTCAAAGCCACCTTGGTGTATAGCGTCGCCATCGAACAACTACACTCCGGCACCACGCTTGACGAAGCGATGGGCTACATAGGGGATAACTTGAAAAAGTAATCTGCCTAACTACAGTTTTTCGAGGAATGATAAAAACAACGACTCTCCCCAAATATCAAGCGATGGCAACTCGTAATCTGGAACAAACCGACGTACATCGTCGACTGCTTCTTTCCATTCAATCGATTTGATTTTTGTTGCTAGTTCTTCTTTTACCCAGGCCAAATCAACAACGATATGTTGACCGCTCCATGGACCTTGCTGAGTGATTGCAGAGGACAACAATGCATAATTAATTGCGGTTCGATTGCGAATGTACCAAATAAAGTCATACCAGTCGCGTCCTTTTATGTATGAGCGACAAAGTAAAGCGTGCATTTTCCCAGCAAATAAACTTGGAAGATCCTGCGCTACAATTTCTGTTGCGTAAGGAAAATCCATATATGCGATTTCATTAACTCCCCCAGAAGGAGGATTAGTGTCCATTTCAAACTTTATTCTAATCTTCGCCATCTTCCCCGTTTTGGCTGCGTGCTTCAACGTAAGTACTTTAACAATCGCGCTATCTTTCAAGAACGCTTTTTTGACCGCTGACTGTGTTTTATTATGTTCAGTTACTTCTAGTTCATAGCCAAAATCAGCAAGATTATCGAAAAGATTTGGCAAAAAATCTTTTAGATTAAATTCTGGACTTGCTTCCTGCAGAGCAAAATCTAAATCTTCTGAAAATCGATTCAACCCATGAACAATCCTCAAACATGTGCCACCCAAAAAAGTTGCATGCGAAAAGAAATCGCTTCGGCTTAATGCTGCGAGTACAACTTCTTGCGTAATTTCTCTAATTGCATTTTGTTCTTGCGTATTGCTTTTACAATTGTAAGAATCTAATTTCTGCTGAATTAGTTGGACACTCATGCAATCTCCTTCATCCATCGAGTAATAAATTGTTTAACGCGGTTATTCTTATAATTATCGCGGAGTTCAAGCAGGTCTTCCTCTGTGACTTGCTCGATTTCTTCGTCTTCGATTCGCAAACTTTCTTGCGCTTCTTGCACCGATTTCCAATTGCAACGATGCGCGTAAACATAATCCGCCAAAGCCTTGTGGGGAAATGCCATCAGGAAAACATTGCCATGTTCATCAACGATTCGTTCTACTTGTGCATACAACGTTTGTTGCGGGATTCGTGTGTATGAAAAAATGCCAAGTGGTGTTGTAAATTCTTTTGAGACCTTGCTGCAGCAACTTGTGCACGTGTAGACCGCCTCTGGAATCCAACCGTGAAAACTTAAGGCGCTCTCTAAACTGATATAACTTGAACCATACATTCGATGCGAAATCGAATAGATATTCAATGTTTTTTTTTGATACTGGCTCGACAAACAGTAGAGCCCCCTTCGAATATTGATAATTTCTCCATTGGCAATCGCTCTTTTTATAAGACCGTCGCGAGCGTACTTCGTTCCAGGAATTGAAACCGCTACATCAGAAGCTGTAAAAACCTCTGCTGATGAATCAAAGTAATGTTTGGTAAGTGCATTCATGGTTTAATAGAGTAATAGTCATTGTTTGACTATTACACGAAATTATAACCTATTTTCGACACAAAACGATTCAAAAAGAACATAAATAATCTCGTATTAGTCATTATTTGACTATTTCCCTTATTTTAGCAGCCAATAGCATTGTTTACCACAAAAAAACGCCCTCATCGTGAGATGAAGGCGTTCAATTTCTCTTTGAAAGATGAAGAGTTTGTGGGACTTGTTGGTTGATGTAAGTTGTTTATTGGCATGGGTTTAGATGCTACTTTTACTGCACACTCTAAAATAAAAGTTTGAGAAATACCCCTATTTTGC
>CAZAZD010000056.1:3300-4158 GCA_964489535.1 uncultured Isosphaeraceae bacterium | reverse complement strand
ACCCCCCACCCCCCCCACCCCAAATTTTACGGCCCCCCCCCCCCCGGGGGGCGCGCCCTCCACTTGGAGTCAGGCTCCACGGAGCCTGACTCCATGCAAAAAAGCATAGGTGCTGCGGAAAGTCAACTTCAAGAAAAACCGCAGTTTTTTAAGAAACCGCCTAGAACCTATGTATGGTGTAAAGCATGGCGCGTTCAAAAAGAATTTTTAAAGACAACCATTACTACCACCTTGTAAACAGGGGCGTTGAAAAGCGCATTACGTTTGATGACCAAGAGGATTACTCTGAATTCATCGGACTACTTACCGAAGGCTGTTACAGGTATAGAATGAACATGATTGCATATACACTTATGCCAAACCATTATCACATATTGGTGCAAATAATGCCTGGTGATGATGTGAGTAACTGTCTACGGTGGGTTACTGGCGAATATGCAAAACACTACAATCGAAGACATGGACGAACGGGTCATCTTTGGCAAGGGCGATTTTTCTCCAGAGAGATTGAGGAGGGTCGAGAACTCGGCACTGTATGGAGATATGTAGAGCAAAATGCTTATAGGGCCAATCTTGTAACAAAATCAGAGCATTGGAAATGGGGATCAGCGTACATTCGGGCAAATAACTTATCTATACCAATGGTTCATAATCCATCTTGGTGGGGTAGTGAAGAACTTAAAAAATGGTGGTCAGAAGAACCGCTTAACCAAGAAACACTCAAAAGGATTCGTGGGCACGTCCAACGCAAAAAACTCGACGGAAACGAAGATAAATAAAACTACTAAGTTGGGGTCAGGCGCCCTGGCGACTCGCGCCAACTCAATCAACCCATAGGCCAAGAGATGGAGAAGCTCG
>CAZAZD010000056.1:0-3290 GCA_964489535.1 uncultured Isosphaeraceae bacterium | reverse complement strand
CCTAAAACAATAAAAAAAAAAATTTTTTTGTGGGTGCCTGGCTCGGTGTCCGCCAACCCCAAGTCAATCTACCAATAGGAGATGAGTTGGATAAGGTCGAGAACATCCACCGAACCATCTCCGTTTAGGTCCTCGGCACAATCTGCACATGGACCCCAAGCAACGATGACCATCAGAATATCACTCACGTCAACGACGCCATCACCGTTTACGTCACCCTGAATGCCAGTCTCTTCGGGTAACAACCAAGCAACACTGAACACACGTGAAGACGAAGAGGAATCAACTCGGCGAATTTCCAACACATATTCACCAGCCGTTAAATCTTCGAGAAACAAATGTTCAACATTATCAACAGCACTTTCACTTACAACATTCCCGCTCCCGAATACGCCAAGTCCAACATCGCCCGTAATGTCAATCAACTTTCCGCTCTGGTGTTTCCACAACACCAAATCAAAATCGGCAATCGAATAACTCCCAAAATTCCCAGTAACATCTTGATGCCACGTCAGCACGACCGAGACTTCATCGGCAAGCGACCCAATATCAAACTTTATATATCGACTTTGGTTTCCAGCCAGCAACCATGTTTCCCAACCCGCATACGGTGCGGACACCAAATCAGTCGGATCCGCACTCGAGTCGTGCTGCCCACCAACCATAATCTGCCAAGACCGATCTACATTCACCGTACCCACACCAAACACTTCATCAATCGGTTGACTTGTTCGCCCCCTATTTGCGCCAGCAGTTTCTGGATTGTTTGTCCACCCCTCAAGGTGTTTCCCACCAGCAAGAAGACACGCTTTTTTCGTCTCAGACAATCGAGCAAAATAATTACCCGATGTGTTTGGGTGTGTTTCGGCTGTTTCAGTTAACAATGCCGTTGCAGCAGAAACTACACCAGTGGCTGCACTCGTCGTACTCTGCACAGCAACAATCAGTGGAATTTGGCAGCCAGCAGAATCGTACCCACTGGGAATAATCCCAGCAGTATGATCACCATTTTGCATCCCCACACTTACGCCATTAAAACCAAAAGTCATCAGTGGTACATGATCACCGCTGTTGGCAACACCATTAATCATCATAGCGTCGTAGCTTTCAACAACCCAATCCGCCCTTCGAAGTGCTTGGCTATCAAGTGAATTGCTCCCAAAAGAACCAAGCCAACTGTTGTTAAAAATAGAAACATCACCCGGTGGTGAAGACGGATTGCTTCCGTTTATATGCAAAAAATTACTTTGTACCCAGCCCGCGGCAGAATACATATAGACATCCTCGATTCCCGGCGCAAGTCCTAAACCGCCAGATCCATACACTCGTCGACCGATATTCGTCGCATGCCCAGAAATCCCCGTTGTACCGCTCATATAAAAAAATGATTTTCCTACAAAATCTGCATGCGTAGTATCGGGACCATAATCTCCCCCATCATCTGCTTCAACCTGCGCAACGGCAACGTTCAATCCTGTGGGTTCGTTTCCCGCCCCAACCCGTGCAATCAAATCGTCTAAACCGTGATTTGATGACACGCCGCCAGCAAACACCGAACTGCTAAACAGAACAGTCAGGAACAATGTTTTTGTTTGATAGCGTAGCGACAGCATACTTCTCCAAAACAAGAATACCAACTATATATAGAGAGTCAACGTCCAATATGCAAATCTAAGAAAGTAGCCCGAATAACCGGAATTTACTGCCCTAAACGTGATTCTACGCTTGCAAGAAGGTCACGCTCCCGAGCAACATCTCTCGTAACCGGCATCCAAAACGTGCCTGGTGCCTGTTCCCACGGTTCTTCCGATGGAAGTACCGTAGATCTTGTTTCCTGCCGAAGCGACCATGTTCCGCGCCGAATTCCTTGAGTATACTTGCGATCGACATACACCCACACTCGCAGTTCCATCGGTCCGCTATACGTCGTTAAATCCAAACCTGTTGACGAAAGCAAATCGGGACCAATGAGTTCTTCTGTGCCAGTGCCGGTCGCCACAACTTCGCGCATTACGGGCACAAACTCAAACCGAGCCGTTCGGCGCTGCATGGATAGCGTGTTTTCAAGCCCCTGCCTTGCTGTTGATGGGTGTGGTTTCCAAGGTTCTAAAAAACTTCCAGCAACCGCTGGATTCGTTTCAATTATTCCGGCTCGTCGATTAAGCAAAACCGGCTTCATGCCATCATCATCAGCAGCCGCAACCGCAGCATCAAAAACCGCTGCATAGTTTTGTGAATCAAGCACAATGACGTCTGGCCCTGTAACCTTACTCGAACAACCAACGCAAAACACCAAACCAACAAAACACAAACTACAAGTAAGTTTCTTCACGCGAGCATTCTACACATAAAAAAGCAGCCCGACCCAAAAGGGCAAGGGCTGCTTCATCTTTAAATCAAACTCGGGGCGTTACGGACATGCTCCCCACGCGGCAATAAGAATGAACAAATCTTCGGTATTCACCAAACTATCGAAGTTCACATCACCCTCGCAATTTCCTCCACAGGTATTCCAGTCATTTATCACAATTTATAAATCCAATACATCTACAGTGTTATCATTATTGGTGTCTGAAATACATTCGCATTCATCTGGAATTTCATTCTCATTAAAATCGGTGCTGTTGCCATAGGATATATCACATTCATCGGGAAAGATATTTCCGTTGCAGTCTTGAACAGTGCCGTTGGTTGTCTCATCTAGGTCGTCAATATCGTTAAAGTTACAATCTGTATCGCAGAATTCTGAAATGGTATTCCCCCCAAGATCATCAATGCCGCCATACCATGCGTAGAATTGGTCTGGGTAGTTTCCACAAATTAGGGTATTTTCAATCTGCGGTGTACAGTTTGATATATATAAGGCACCACCAGAACCGCTGGCTTGATTCCCTTTAATTGAAGAGTTGGTTATTTTTAGAGGAACATTGTGTGCATAGATTCCACCGCCGCGGAATGCTTCATTTCCGCGAATTTTACATTCATATATACCAAAGTAGTCATCGGTGGGATTGTGTGAGTTGTTTATGAAAAAAACACCTCCACCATTGGACCCAGTATTGTTCTCAATAACACAATAACTCACACCCACAATTGCCTGATTTCCAGGGAACCACGAATCAGAATAATATGCAATCGAACCAGTGCCGTTATTCGCTCTGATAACACAATTTCTAATATATACCCTTGTGTCATTGCGACATATCAACGCGCTCCCGTAGGATGGTATTGACCTACCCCCATTAGTTGTACCAGTTCGTATGTTAGTCAATTGACTCCAATCGTGTCAA
>CAZAZD010000055.1:1908-4255 GCA_964489535.1 uncultured Isosphaeraceae bacterium | reverse complement strand
GCAGAGGTATGGTCGCCCCCAATAACAATTGGAAACTGGCCACCTTGAATTGCCTCAACAACAGCATCTGAGACTCGCCGTGTGTGTTCCATGATCGCATCCTCGAGGGCGTCGCCCTCAAGGGGTCCGTCCTCCATCGCTGGGACAGCTTTGATTCTGACAACTGTTGCCTCCAATCGCTGCGCTAAACCGGCATCTAATAGTAGTTCCGGCCCTCGCTGGGCAGCTTCTAGCCCATTACCCCACCCGATTTCGGCAGTAATAATCGCTCGTTTTCTTCGCTTGTTTGAGGCTTCGGGTGACATCGAACCCCATATTCTACAATAAACAAGATTGCCTTTGGGATTCTTCTCTATTTAGGGTACTCTATTGGGATGAAAACTCTAACAATCGCTTTTTTAATGCTCTTAACGGCCTGTTCTTCCCAAGTTGCCACTCGCGGCCCTGAGGGACCACGGCCAAATGGCACACATCGACCTGCTCCAAAAAACGTCCCCGTTATTGATTTGAGCCAAGACAACGTCCCCGATTTTTGGACGGTAGCGCCAACGATTATCAATACAAATAGTTTCGCTGACAAACACCAAATTCGCGGGCCAATTCCCGGGCCACACCCTCGCCCCGCAAAGTTTTTGCCTCCACATAAAAAACCACACTTTCCGGAAGTTGGTCCACCGAATCAATTAATCGCTGGTGGTGGTATTTCAAATACAACAATCCATGACAAGAGTGGTTTCGATGCAATTGCAAACACTGCGTGGAATCCGCCTGACCCATCGCTTGCGGTTGGGCCGAACCACATCGTTGCAACCGTCAACATGGCGATTGCATTTTACGACAAGGACGGTAACGAAGAATTTTCAGCAATGTTAAACGACACGGGGAATCCTGGCTTCTTTGAAGAGGTAGGTGCGGGCGGTTTTACGTTCGACCCAAAATGTTTTTACGATCCGCATGCTGAGCGCTTTGTCGTGCTTGCCCTTGAATATTACAGTGGCGAATCGTGGATTACTATCGCCGTGAGTGACGACAACGATCCCAACGGCGTTTGGTATAAATACCGAACGTGGTCGGTGGTTTCAGACGGAGGCAGTACGTACTGGGTTGATTATCCGGGCTTTGGATTTGACGATGGGTACTACTACGTTACAGGTAATTTGTTTGGTTTAAATTATGTTGGTTGGGGCGGTGTGCTCTACCGTGTTTTTGATAAAACACCCATGCTTGTTGGTGACCCAGTCGTTATCGCAGATGTTCGCAGGGGCGGTCACGCTAGTATGCAGTGTGCGCAGCATTACGGAGACGCGCCTTCTGCATTTTTTGTTGGGCGAAACAACTCCACCGAGCTTCGAGTTGCGCATATCAACGATCCGTCTAACCCTTCTGTTGAAAGCGAGTTTGTTGCTGTGCCAAGCCACGGAACACCCGGCGGCGGCGTTCCAAATCCGGGTGGAACAATAAGCGCACTCGATGGAAGAATTATGAACTCGCACTATCGCGATGGAAGTTTATGGACTGCGCATGGAATCGAGGGACTTGGTGTGAACGCTGTCGGTCGTTGGTACGAAATTGATTTGGAAAATTGGCCAGCGGTATCTGCTTCACTAAGACAAAGCGGTAACACAACAATTCCAAATTCTATGTCCAGTTTCTTCCCCGCAATTGCGCAAAACAAACGTGGCGAAGTAGCTATTGTTGTTGCTACAGCAAATAGTTCGACATATCCGACGTTGCAAATTTTAGGTCGAAAAGAAAGCGATTTACTCGGCACCATGGGTGCTCCGACCGTTGTGAGGACTGGCAACGCGGGTGCAGATGGTCGCTGGGGTGATTACTTTGACATGACGGTTGATCCAAATAACGATACTGTTTTTTGGTACATCGGGGAAGTTCAAACGAACCAAGGGTGGCAAACGTATATTGGAAGCACCTTGATTACCTGTGTTGAAGATATCAATGCCGATGGCAATATCAACGTCAATGATATTCTTGAGCTCATCTCCAACTGGGGAACCAGTGGCGATGGTGCTGAGGTTGCTGCTCCATACGATGTGATCGATGTTTCTGACGTCTTGGCGATTGTTGGGGCGCTTGGCGGCTGTCCGTAAAAAAGATAAACATATTCTATTATTTCTTCTCCGTTGCGCTTGACAATTCGGGGGGGGTAGAGTTTCTGTTGTCCGGAATAGGCCGGGCGTTTATTCCCCGCGGGAAAGGAGATGAATATGAAATTATTCTTGGTAATGGGTGCAGGCCTTTGCTTGGCCACTGGATTTGCAAACGCTGACACAACGGAGGTAAACTCAGACAACGCGTCTGAATTTGATTCAATGATTTCGTTTGGAGC
>CAZAZD010000055.1:0-1808 GCA_964489535.1 uncultured Isosphaeraceae bacterium | reverse complement strand
ATCCTTTTTAGACTCCCCAACACCGCCCGCCGCTTTGGTGGGCGGTTTTTTTATACACGGAGTTTTTCACACGATATGCGTTCTCCATGTAATATGCCCCCAACAAGGAGCAGCAGACGCATGGACAAGCGAAAGCGATGGTTGGCATTTCGGGGACGGTTGCTCATCATCGTAGGTGTGACCGCACTTCTCGTTGCTATGTTTTTACCCGATCAGATTCCAGAACCCCTTGCTCCGCTTGTCGTTGTGCTTGGAGTTGGGTTCATCGCGCTCGCAATACCGTGGCGAATCTGGCGCAACCTCCCCTCTTGGTTTCACCGCGATGATACTTGGCTGTAATTAATTGTTATCTTTGCCCTCTTTTTGGTCGCCACCAAACAATTCTGTGACGCCCCCAAAGATGGTGTCAGCCGCACCGGCCGCCGTGTCGGCTACGCCTTGGATTGCGTTGCCTATTCCAAGTTGTTGAAAGACCGGCAAGTCGTTAATGAGCCCCGTGACATGAGAAAGTGTTAACTTTGATAGTCCTTCGACGGGGTGTTTTCCTAGGTGATCCATAATCGCATGGGTTATTGCACTTGTAATTGCTTCGGTTGCCACCTCGGTGTCGCCATCGGTGCCGATGTTGTGCATCACAATTTCTTTAATATGCGCGGTGACTGGCCCTTTCTCAAGCACTGTAAATTTCCCGCTAGCAATCACCGTAATATCGCGAATCGTAAAAGTTTCGATGTTAAACGGTGGCTGCGGGTGCGCGCCCTTGGGGGTTTCATCAGCCGCAACGTAATTGATTACTGTTTCAATATTTGACTTCCCGTCTTGTTGTTGGAGGTGGAGTACAACTCCGGTCACGGTTACGTTTGGAATAATCGCTTCTTTGTTGAACATTTGGAAAACGCTGAATTCGATTTCCGCTTCCTCCATGGTCAGCAACGTTGGTGTTTTTTCACTTTGAAATGGTTCTGGGTTTGCAATGCTCACGCCTTTGAGCGATGATTCTTTTGTGAAGAATCCAACATGTACGCTCTCGAGGGTGATTTTGACACCAAGACCTTCCGAACCCTTAGTTTGTATGATTGATTGAGTAACACCATCAAGAACAAAAATTCCAACAACAGAAACTGCTATTAAAATAATTACCGTAATGAGCAATCCGTTTATGGTTTTTTGTTTCATGGCGAGCATGGTAACGTATCCCCGTGGCACGTCTTTAGTTGCGCCTTATTGAATTATTAATAACTGAAATTCGGACGTTTGCTTAGCCAAAACGTTTTTCGATGCAATCCATAATCGAGCCGAGGCCCTGTTCAGAAATTTCATAATAAATTGATCGTCCCTGACGTTTCCCGATAAGAAGACCTCGGTCGCGCATTTTGCCAAGATGTTCCGACGCACCAGATGGCGGGATATCACATGCCTTGGCGAGTTCGCCAACTGTATAACTTCCACCAAGAAGCATTTGAATCATTCGAAGTCGGTGCGGGTGTGCCACCGTTCGCAGGCACCCCGCTGCTTGCTCTAATTCTTCCATGCCAAGTAATTCGGTTTGTGTGTCTGTTTTTGCCATACCCCTATCATATCGACACATCTCAACATGTCAACTCTGTCTTTTGATGCAGCCCACCTTACCCGCCGCCCCCTCTTTTTGGGTGGGGACAGTCCCCCAATAAACGCTGTGGAATTGACCTTTACGTTCAAAAAACAACCTTTTTTGCCTGTTTTTGGGGGACAGTCCCCTGGGGACTGTCCCCCCAAAAATAGCGAAATACCATTGTTGGGGTCTTATAATCCCGCTTTATGATGAAGTT
>CAZAZD010000054.1:0-4437 GCA_964489535.1 uncultured Isosphaeraceae bacterium | reverse complement strand
GTCTTGACGAAAGCCCTGGTGAGCTTATATTGCATCGAGGCAGGCGGTTTAAAACCTATCGAGGCATGGGCAGTGAGGGCGCGATGGGTTCTGGTTCAGCGGACCGTTATGGTCAAGCAAATGTGACGAATACCAATAAGTACGTGCCTGAGGGCGTTGAAGGTCGGGTTCCTTATCGCGGGAAACTTGGAGACTTCACGTACCAGATGGTTGGTGGCTTGCGGGCTGCGATGGGGTACTGTGGAACGGCGAATATTTTGGATCTGCGCAATCAAGCAACGTTTGTTCGCGTGAGTGGCGCGTCGCTCATTGAAAGCCATCCACACGACATTCAGATTATTAAAGAAGCGCCGAACTACCAAGTTGCGAGTGAACCATCTGCGCAATAATCGTACTTCGTTAACTGCATCTCTTGTTCTTACAGGGCTTGCGTCTACGGGCACAAGCGTTATATGGAATGGTTTGCCGTTTATTGCAAAACGTGATTATGGATTCAGCGAAAGTGAAAACTTCGCACTCTATTTGTTGATTGGTGTGGTGTATGTATCGGGCGCACTTACTTCGGGAATATGTACGCGCAAGTTGCAAGCGTTTGTTTCGATGCGAAAGATTATTGCGCTGTTGCTTGTGACAATAGCGGGGGTGTGTGCTTTACCGTTGTTTTCATCCGAAGGTAGCAGTTGGGTAATGTGGACTTCAGGTGGTGTTGCTGGTTTTTGTAGTGCGTGGCTTTGGCCAATTGTTGAAAGTTTTTTGGTTGCAGGAAGGCACGGCAAAGAAATGCGCCGCGCGATTGGTTGGTGGAATTTGGTCTGGATGAGTTCTGTCGCTGGAGTCATGCTCGCTATGGCGCCACTTATGGACAAACATGCCTCGATGGTGATTGTTGGGTTGGGGGCAATGAATCTATTTGCAATTGGCGTCTTGCCTTGGTACGCGAAGAATCCGCCCATGCACGAAGAGATTATTGCAGTTGAGCATGTCCCTGATGGTTATCGTAGCTTACTCAAAGGTGCGCGGGTTCTGCTACCGCTGAGTTATCTTATGAACGGCGTATTGGCGCCGTTGTTGCCATTTGTGCTTGCTGGTATTGCGATTGATATTTTCTGGCAAACTCCAATAGCTTCAATTTGGATGATTTCGCGCGTCTTCGCAACCGCCCTCATGTGGCGCATCTCATGGGGACAGTCCCCTTGGGACTGTCCCCATAGAATTGCTCCTGTCGATAGCAAAAACAGCGTTTTAACTCGTTTTTTTGGGGGACTGTCCCCCTGGGGCTGTCCCCCTAATAAGAATGCATCGAGTTTAAATGACCGAGGTTGGCATGGAAAATGGTCAGTGCTTTGGGCCGCGTTAGTTGCTATGGGAGCTGGGTTTGTATGCATATTAAGTGCAAGCACTTTGCCGATCTTGGTTGTAGGGCTGATTTTATTCGGTGGCGGAATGGGCGTAACCTATTATGCAGCACTGTATTACGCCATGGCGGTCGGGCGGGCGGAAGTCGATGCAGGCGGAAAACACGAGGCCTTCATTGGAGGCGGGTACATGGTTGGACCGTTGTTCGGATTGCTTTCCTTGCAAGTTACAACAACTGGCGATGGAAGTGGCTTTAGTGCAGTTATTTACGTTGTCTTAGCAATTCTAATCATCGCTACAGGGGCTTTATGGGTGTTTTGGAAAAAAGCCCGATAATCTTCTGGCATTTCGAGGGCTATTCACATTAGAATCGTCTTCCCGATGATAGAACCACAGAGGAATACCCCTCGTAAGGAAGAACCATGTTTACTCATTTTGCAATCGTATTAGCTCTCGCTCTAGTTCCAGATAATCAGCAGTCGATTCCAGCGGACGCAGTTGTGCGACCTACCTTTGGAATGAGGGGAATGAATCAGTCCGAGGACGGTCTGCCCCCTTTTGACAAAGTTGCTGAAGATCATGAGATTATTATTTCATCCCTCGATGGTAAGAGTGGGATGTACACGCTCTACAAAGATGAAAATGACCATCTATTGATTGAAGTCGCACCTGACTACGATGGCAAGCCGATTCTCATCGCCTATACAGTTTCAAGTGGTATTGGCCAAGCGGGTGTGCAACTTGGTGATAAGTATGGGTACTGGACTCGAATTAAAGACCAACTTGTTTTTGTGCAGCCAAACTTAGAAGTTAAATCAACTGGCGATTCGCAATCGCAGAGTGGATACGAGCGTGTCTTTACTGAACGAGTGCTTTTTGATGTTCCAATTGTGGCAGAAGGACAAAATGGTGGCCCAGTGATCGACGGCACAAATTTGTTTTTACACGGCGCATCAAACTTTTTCGGTGGACGTGCGCGTGGCGTAAGAAGCGATCTCGCAACACTGACAAATGCCAAGAGTTTTCCCGAAAATGTAGAATTGACATATAAGTTACCACTTGCAAATGGTCAATTTGGTTCCATCTCATATTCAATTCGTACAGTTGAACAAGATACGGGCTACGAGCCAAGAGTTGCCGATCACCGCATTGGGTTTTTCAACACGACGTTCAAAGATATCGGCGATGCTTCTAACGACGATCCATGGGTACGGTACGTGACACGTTGGCATCTTGAAAAAGCAGATCCAAGTTTAAGGATGAGCCCGCCAAAGCAACCAATCGTTTTCTATTTGGAACACACTATTCCTGTGCGATATCGTCGCTGGGTACGCGATGGTGTGCTTGAATGGAACAAAGCCTTTGAACAAGTAGGCATTGTCAATGCGATTGAAGTCTATCAACAAGATGCCTCAACAGGAGCGCACATGGAAAAAGACCCAGCAGACGCACGATATAACTTCATTCTCTGGACAAATGCAGATATGGGATTTGCAATTGGACCAAGCCGAGTCGATCCAGAGACTGGTCGCATCCTTGATGCTGACATCGTGATGGACGAAGCATTCGTGAGCGGATGGACAAAGGCATGGCACAAATTGCTTCCAGAGATTGCGATGGAAAGTTTCGATCCAGAAGCTCGTGAGTGGCTGAAGACGCACCCAAACTGGGACCCCCGAATACGACTCGCGAATCCACTCGAACAACAAGAAATTGCAAATCAAATTCGATCAATGCCAACCCACCCAGCGCTTGCAGAGTCCACCGAAATGATTGGCGACGAAGAGTTTGATGGTCTTGGTAATCGAGTGAGTCAAACAAATGGTGCTTGTATGTATCCTGCATTTCAAGCAGCAGAACTTTCAATGGCTCGATTGCACCCAGACATTTTAGTCATGCTCGACGATGACGGCGGCGAAGAGAGCGATGAATACGATGGCGATATGCTTGATGGCGTTCCAGATTGGTTTATTGGTCCGCTGCTTCGTGACGTCATTATGCACGAGACGGGGCATACGCTTGGTCTTCGTCATAACTTTAAGGCATCCACTGTCTACGATATGGATGAAATGAACAACCAAAACTTTGAACACGAAGCAATTTGTGGTTCTGTGATGGAGTACGCGCCGCTTAACATTAATGTTGAGGATGGTCCTGATCAAGGTGATTTTACAATGATGACAATTGGTCCATATGATTATTGGGCAATTGAATACGGGTACACAACGGACGAAGAGACGCTTCCAGATATTCTTTCAAGGGTGAACGAGCCGCAACTTGCGTACTCTACAGATGAAGATACGTATGACAGTGACCCAACTTCAAGGCGATTTGATTGGGGCAAAAATCCGCTTGACTATGCTGATTCCCAAATTCGTCTAGTGAAACAATTAAGGGAAACATTGCTTGACCGCATGGTCAAAGATGGTCAAAGTTGGGGCAGGGCGCGCAGTGGATATGAAATGCTTATCAACAGACAGTTTGCATCAGTCGGTACCGCAGCAGATTGGTTAAGTGGCACAATAAATAATCGCGCACGAAAGGGTGATCCGGGCGATCGTGATCCTATTGAAGAAATTAACTCAGCAATGCAACGAAGAGCGATGGCAATGATTTTAGAAAATGCAATGCGCGATGAAGCGTGGGGCTTAAACAGCGATTTACTACATAAAATGACTGTTGAAAAGAATTGGGATGCTGGTGGTGGCAATTCAGTTTTTACAAACTCTTCGTATCCAGTACACCAAAGAATCGGTGGTATGCAGGCATCAGCTCTTTCAATGATGTTAAACCCAAGTACGCTTGGCGATTTGTACGATGCTGAGTTTCGTAATGATTCGGATGTTGATGTTCTTACCGTTGCCGAGGTAATCCAAGCGGTGACGGATGAGGTCTGGAGTGAGCTTGGTGATTTGCCAAGTGATTCGACGAACCGCAACCCAGCGATTTCATCGTTACGTCGCAACTTGCAAAGTGAACACCTTGCGCGTTTGATTGAACTTAGTTTAGAAGAAGATGCGGGAACGCCTGCGAGCCGAACGATTCAAAGTTTGGTACGTATGCAATTAGTAGACATCCAGA
>CAZAZD010000053.1:0-4688 GCA_964489535.1 uncultured Isosphaeraceae bacterium | reverse complement strand
AGAACATGGCAAGTAAACGCGTATTTGAACAAATGAAACGAGAACCAAAGTTCTCCACTCGCAAACAAAACCGATGTCAGATTACAGGACGCAGTCGAAGTGTCTACCGTAAGTTTGGTATCAGTCGAATCATGCTTCGCCAATTGGCACTTGAAGGCAAGATCCCAGGAATGCGTAAGGCGAGTTGGTAAATAGAGAAGTATTACATTGCGCGGCTCAAGCAGTCGCCATGTATTTGGAGTATTAGAAATGTCACAACAAGACCTCACATCAGATATGCTTACACGCATCAGAAATGCAGTGCGAAATCACGCACCAACGGTTGCATGTCTCAATAATAAACTCAATCGAGGTATCGCCCAAGTTCTAGTGGAGGAGGGCTTTATTGAAAACTTTGATGTCATCGATGATGGACGTCAGGGTCGACTCGACGTGCACCTACGGTATGGTGAACGCGGTGAGCAGGTAATCAACACAATTAAGCGTGAGTCAAAACCTGGATGCCGAGTGTATCGTGGCGTAGACGATCTTCCAAGGCCACTTGGTGGTCTTGGAATCGCAATTGTTTCAACAAGTAGTGGAATTATGAGCGACCGTCGCTGCCGACAAGAAAAAGTTGGTGGTGAGGTTGTAGCAACCGTCGAGTAAGGCGCGAAGAGGACGAACTATGTCACGTATAGGAAAACAATCCATTGCAATACCTTCAGGCGTTGAAGTTAAACTTAACGCGAATGATCGTTCTATCAACGTGAAGGGGCCAAAGGGCAACTTGAACTTTGATTGGCGCAGTGAGGTGGAAGTGCAGTACATCGAAGCAGACAAGCTAATTTGTTGTGCTATCGCTGACGGCACAGAAGAAACACGCCACGCACGAGCGTTGTGGGGAACGACTCGAAGCCGAATCAACAATATGGTTGAGGGTTGCAAGAATGGCTTTACAAAGAAATTAAAAATCGAAGGCGTTGGCTGGAATGCTAAAGCCCAGGGACAAACTATCGTTCTGAGCATTGGCTATTGCCACACAGTCGATTTGGTTGCACCAGAGGGTGTCACGTTTGAAGTTGAAAAGGGTACACAAATTACAATAACAGGTGCGGACAAGCAAGCAGTTGGTCAATTCGCTGCAGTTATTCGCTCCAAGCGTCCGCCAGAGCCATACAACGGCAAGGGCATCATGTACCACGATGAAACTATTATCCGTAAAGCAGGAAAAGCATTTGGCGTCTAAGTAGCCAAAGGAAGTAAACATGAACCGCATTACCGCAAGAATTAAACGTTACACAAGGCGCAAACGAGGCGTTCGTAAAAACGTCTTTGGTGCTCCAACGAAGCCGCGTCTTACAGTGACACGTACTGGCAAAAACATGTACGCACAACTCATAGACGACACATCGGGTCGCACGCTGTGTTCCGCTTCGACTATAGAAAAAGAAGGCAAGGTTGAAGCAGGGAGTAACTGCTCTGCTGCAAAAGCAATCGGTACTCGACTTGCTGAAAAAGCAAAAGGTGCTGGTATTGAAACAATTGTTTTTGACCGCAACGGATACCGATTCCACGGTCGTGTAAAAGCACTCGCAGAAGGCGCTCGTGAAGGTGGACTTAAGTTCTGAGGAACGGACAATATTTATGAATAAAAAAAATAAAAATTACGAAGAAGACAAGAGCGGCATCGACTCAAACACAGTTGGTGTATACCGAACAGCTGCCACTGTAAAAGGTGGTCGTCGGTTTAGTTTCTCTGCAATGATTGTGTGTGGTGACCGACAAGGTCGTGTTGGTCTTGGGTACGGCAAAGCAAACCAAGTTCCAAATGCAATCGAAAAAGCACAGAAGAAAGCAAAACGTGAAATGCGCGAGTTTCCATTGACAGGAACTACGATTCCTCACGAAGTGACAGGCCGATTTGGTGCATGTAGCGTCCGACTTGTTCCAGCATCACCGGGTACTGGGGTTATCGCAGGCGCAGCAGTTCGTGCAGTCCTCGACCTTCTTGGCGTGCAAGACTGTTTGTCAAAAGCATATGGTTCAACGAACAACAAAAACCTTACAAAAGCAGTCATCGATGGCCTTCACCAACTTCGCTCACGTGAAACGGTTGAACGACTTCGCAAAGTATGCATTGAGAAAACACACACTGAAACATCCCACGAAGCTATGCCCGCTGCCGTGGATGTTACGACTGAAGAAAATAAAACAGAGGAAGTGACTGCGTAAAGTCACTCCTTACTCTGGAGATTATGAGCCATGATGATTCATGAAATAACAGAAAAAGCAGGCAAGTACAAAGCCCGCAAGCGAATTGGTCGAGGCCACGGTAGTGGTTCGGGCAAAACAAGTGGACGTGGGCACAAAGGTGCGCAGTCCCGCTCTGGTTACTCAAGGCGTCCTGCTTTTGAGGGTGGCCAAATGCAATACTTCAGGCGTATTCCAAAGCGTGGCTTTACCAACGCTGACTTCAAAACTGTGTTTCACATTGTGAACCTTGCTTCACTTGAAGCACGCTTTGAAAAGGGCGCAACGGTAGATGCATCAGCACTCGTCGAAGCCGGTTTGATTCGCAACTTCAAGAACCCAGTGAAAATTCTAGGTCAAGGCGATCTGAGTATTTCATTAAACATCATCGCTGATAAATTCTCCGCTTCTGCTGTAAAGAAAATTGAAGCAGCAGGCGGCAGTGTGACCGTTATCGAACAGAAAAAATGGGTTCGCGAACGTCCCGCTAAATCAAAGAAGAAGAAAGCGGCTGCCGCTCCAGTAGCAGAACCACAAGCGTCTGAACCAGCAGAACCAACAGAACCAACTGAAACGGAATCAAACGAGTAAGGTTTTTACCGCATGCTTCAAGCAATCATAAACATCTTTAGGATTCCAGAACTTCGCAACCGCGTATTCTTTACGTTCACAATGATTGCGATTTACCGTATTGGTTTTTGGATTCCGCTTGCTGGTGTTAACCAACAACAAATGATTGAAGCGGCATCCAAGGCAACCGAGGATGCGAGCGGTTGGGGTAAATTCCTCGATTACGCCTCTATTTTCTCTGGCGGCTCATTTTCGCAATCTACAATTTTCGGTTTGGGCATTATGCCGTACATTACGGCTTCTATTATCTTCCAACTCTTGCAATCGGTGATGCCAAAGTTGCAAGCACTGAAGAAGGAAGGTGCTTCCGGTCAAGCTAAAATTACGGAATGGACGCGGTACGCCACGGTTGGCATGTGTTTTATTCAGGCAATGATGTGGTTGAAGTTCATTGGTGCGCAAGGATTGATTCGTCCTGAATTTTTAAATCCTGGTGGGCTCCTCATTTTCTATATTGCGGGTGTTACAGCGCTCACCGCAGGTAGTGTCTTCTTAATGTGGCTCGGTGAACAAATAGATAAATACGGAATCGGGAACGGAGTCTCCCTCATTCTTACAGCAGGCATTGTGGCGCAAATGCCCCGAGGGATTGAGTGGGTATGGGGTAACTTTAGTACTTCGCAACAAGCAACAAGTGGGCAAATTGGCATTTTAGGCGTGGGCTTTTTAATTGGCGCGTTTATCTTTGTTGTAGCAGGTGCTATCCTTATTACAGTTGCCCAGAGAAGAATTCCAATCCAGCAAGCAAAGCACACCCGCGGCCGAAAAACCTATGGTGGTGGTCGTCATTATTTGCCGCTGCGTGTAAACCACGCAGGCGTTATGCCAATCATCTTTGCTAGCTCGCTTTTGATATTCCCTTCAGCATTTTTTGGATATCTTCAATCAGCGGCCTCGGCGTCGCCAGATCCATCAAATTGGTGGATTGCAACAACGACATTCCTCAATGCGAATTTCCAGATGGGCGAGTACCCGTACATCGTGCTAGAGATTACATTGATCTACTTCTTTAGTTACTTTTGGACTACGATCGTATTTAGCCCAGAAGATATGGCAAGGCAACTGCGGGACAACGGTAGTTTCATTCCCGGCTTACGCCCAGGGCCTCGCACTGCGGAATATTTAGAAACAGTAGTGGAACGAATTACGTATGTTGGTGCTGGGTTCTTGGCAGTCATTGCTGTCATTCCGTCGATCGTTTCAAAAGAAATGCAGATTCCATTTTTCGTTTCAAGTTTCTTGGGCGGAACAGGGTTATTGATTGTTGTGAGTGTTGGTCTTGACTTGATTCAGCGAATTGAAGCAAACCTCCTCATGCGTAATTACAAAGGATTTCATGATTCACCCGTGCGCAGTCGTTCTGGTGGCTCATCAAGGAGGCCCACTAGAGCATAAGCGGTACACGAATGGCTAAAGAAGAAAAAATTACTCTCGACGCAGAAGTTATTGAAGCACTACCGGACGCAAGGTTTAAAGTGAAACTTGAAAATGGACACGAAATACTTGCGTACATCAGTGGAAAAATGCGACGGTTTTACATCCGCATCCTTCCCGGCGACAAAGTGACAGTTGAGATTAGCCAGTACGACATGACCAAGGGACGAATAACATACAGACACTAATTCATCAAGAATTAAGAGGTAACATTATGAAAGTAAAAAGTAGTATTAAACGAAGAACGAAAGATTGCCAAATCGTCATACGAAAAGGCAAGCGGTACGTTATTAATAAGAAGAACCCAAGATTGAAAGCTCGACAGGGCTAAGCCCTCGGAAGTATTTCTTCCAGGTGTAACCCCAGAGATTGGAGAACATATATGCCACGTA
>CAZAZD010000052.1:0-4728 GCA_964489535.1 uncultured Isosphaeraceae bacterium | reverse complement strand
TCATTCCCGACTGTGATTGTTGCAAATCTGGGCTGTGGTTGGTTGGGAAGCGTCGCTCGGATACAATAGAGCAAATACAAGCCCCGTCAAGTACGGGGCTTGTGTCGTTTTTTGGTTTACCAAAATGTCATTTGTAGTGGAGGATCTTCAACCTTCGCTCGTTTTTTCCCAAAGTAGACCTCCATCTTTCCGAACTGCCTATCGGTAATTCCAATAACTCGAACTTGTCCATCACTAGGTAAATTCATTTTGATATGTGCACGGTGTGTATTTGCGCTTTCTTCACTGGCACAATATTTTGCATACACAGAAAACTGCATCATAGTAAACCCTTCATTCAGCAAAAACTTTCTAAACCTCGTGTACCGTTTCCTTGCAGCTTTGGTCGTGACAGGTAAATCAAAAAGTGCGAATAACCACATCGCTTTATATCCTCCCGATAATCTTGAAGGCATTGTTACAGTTCTGCGAAGATTAGTTTTTTCTCTCCGCCCATGATTGCAGTTGAAAGTGACCTTGATGTTTGCACTGCAATGTCAAACATCGTTCGTTGCTCACCATGAAAATCGTATCTTCCACTAGCTGTCGCAATGAGTCGTTGCTTAATATGCGGAAGAAGGTCAACACTGTTGCCTTCTTTGACGATTATTGAAGCCACTTGTTTGTCAATAAGCGGTCTATATGGCTCCATCAAATCATCGGCAAGGCAGTATGGGTTGTACTTATTGTGATGGAATAGTCCTAATGCTGGATGTAATCCAACTCCACATATTGCCCTTGTGATAATTGCACGAATAATCGCGTACCCATAATTAAGTAGTTTATTTTGATCATTATTGTCTGGATTGCGCCTAAAGTCAGGGTCGCCAAAGATTTTTTGCCAGTATCGATTCGCCGCCTGCGCTTCAATGTTTTCTGGATCACCAGAACGAACTTCACTCGCTAGGTGATGAAGGCCATTATCGTTACCTGTCCATTTTTCAAGCGCTCTTGCCTGAGCATTTACTTTTGCATGAACAATTTGCTTCCACAATTGTTTTTTAAGTGGTTGTGATATTCCTGCTTGAGTATTTACTCGTTCAGTGTGTGAAGTGTGCGCAAAAAAAGGCGTGAGCATTCCTACTGGCATAAACTTTTCGTTGCACGAAACTACGGGTACGTTTCCCTGCGCAAGTTTTGCAAGCGCTGATTGCGTAATTCGACATTGAGGATGCGCAATAATAATGCAACCAAGTTCTTCAATAGGAACGGTCATCTCGCCCTTCTCCTCGCATTCGGCTACGAACAAATCTCCGCGTGTATGAAGATAGGCTGGGGACATCGCGAACTCGATGATACGGTTATGCATTCCAATCTCTAACAAATCCTGTAGAGTGAGCAGAAAGCCTTTTTAGGTTTGATCCCCTAAGAGAATTAATGGCAGGTTGCCACCAATCACCGGCTGAGCAAATATCCTTTTTTAGCCGCGCATCATTATTTCGTCTGATTTGTATTAACTTACCAGACACTCCACAAACAAGCCATATTCCGGATCTCTCCACATGATCTATGGAAATAGTGTCACCTGCCCGCAGTGAACATTTGAATTTTCTTTGTTGTCCTTGTTCGGTATCTTCCCAATCACGCTGAATTACCGTTTCGCCACGGTTTTTTCGTTGATTTGCCTCAAGTCGTGTTACAACATGGCCTTCCCATTTAATCTCTTCGCCCTTGTCATTTAAAACGGCAACAACAGCCATGTGGTGATTGGAGCCAGGAAGGATATTTCTTGGAGCGCCCTTTGAGCCAACAGGAACTATTTTGTGCGAACTTATTTCAACCGTTACTCGATGAATTGGAATTGATTGCCCGCTCTTCGTTTCAAGGCGGGGATGGTTTTCACGATCTTTGAACGCCGTTTTTGCAGGCTTTCCATCGAGTGCCTCGATTACAACTCTTTTTACACGTGGGTCTATAATTCTATTTACTTCAGATGCAGACAATGCTTCGATTGGTTTTCTTATCTTCGTTAATGTTTCTCCATTTTCTTGCTTTCTTACGCTGTAATTGGTTTCTTCATGTAATGCCCCATTTAAACGACAATCGACACGGTGTGAGACAATAATATTTTCTATTACTTGTCTAATTGATGGTACAAAATTATTCCACGGTGCTTGTATGTTCCCAAGCAGTTTATGATGGCGTTCCTCAAGTTGCTCGGCGGCTTTTGCAATGAGCTTGACGGATTTTGCATCACACAGAGCGATGCAAACGGCATCTACAGCGTGATGTCGGTGGTCATTTCTAGTTTTTCGAGGACCATCATCAAGAATGCCGTTTAGCTCCCATCCATTACGAAGGTATGCAGTAGCTCGACCGGCGCAAGTTTGAACGCGAAGTGTTCCATCTTCATCACTGGTCCCACCATACAAGGTGGCAACTAATTTTGCAGCAAGTTTTGAAGCATACCGGGTGTCGTTAAGTTGTCTTGAAGCGAATTCTTCAATAAGTTCCTCTCCAACTTCGTCAAGTTCAAAGCGTTTGAGTTTTAGATGGCGCACTTGTGATTTGAATTTACCTACTCGGTTAAGGATTTTGTTCCACTCATCTGTACCATGAGAAGTTTCCCAAGGAGTTTTATTTTTCTTTATGTTTCGGTTAAATTGAGCATCACATAAGGTTTTATTGATAAACGAGTCGTCAAGGGAACGACTAAAAGGAATGATGTGCTCAATATCCATTGTTGGAGTTGAACTCAGGATGTCACGCATTCCAAAAGGCCTACCTGTGTATGGGCAGATACCACCACATTCATCCATTAGCATTACTTTTAGAATGTCATTTCTCGATGGGGAAGCGATGTTGGTTTCAGCGATGATTCGATCCTTTGCTTTTAAACGTTCGCTTTCCCTATCTCTCATTTTCTTTGTAGCATCGCGACGATGTTTTTGGCTTTGTTTTAAATCTCGTGCAAGTTCAATGCGAATTACATCTGGCTTACCAAATTCTTTGCAAATTGCATTAACGACACGTCTCACTTCACTGAGTGATCTAGAAACCACAGGATTTCTCAAGTTTGGGAAAAAAGAATCAACTGTTGGAATTATTTCAGAAGGAGAATCTGCAGAAAAAGGTTCTGGGTATTCATCTTTTCTTGCTGTGGAATAGGGTGTGCCTTCTTCAAGTAGTGGCACGAGTTTCATAAGTGCTTTTCGAGAAATATTTCCGTATCCTTCTTCAAGCCGAACATCGAGAAATGCCTGCAATGCTTCGCCTTCGAGTTTCCATTCTTTTTTCGCTCGCTTACGGAGAGCGTCTGTTTTCTCGTAACTACGCAGGTCGTTGATGACTCTATCTTGATCTTTTTCGGGCATTTCATTCCAAATGTCGCCAAAAATATTGATCATAGCGCTTGTAGTTCGGTCACCACACATTCGCTTTTCGCCACCTCTTTCAAGATTGAATTTTGTTCCTCTTGGTAACCCGAGAATAGTTTTACCGCGTATTTTTGCAAATGTAAGGTCGCCCTCGGTCGTTAGAGCATTAATTAGAGTATCTCTTTCTTCCCTTGTGAGTGGGCGTTGCGAATATTCATCTTCCTCAATAAACAGATTGTTTACCGAGGAGAGCATTCTAAATTGTTGAGCGATTGGCAATGCCATCATGCACCTGCGCTCTGTTGGCTCAAGTTCACATTTTCCAACAAGATGCGCAACTGATTTAAGTGGTCTTTGGTCAAAAATAACCTTGTAAATAGCTTTGCGGTTCTCGTCGTTGATATCGTGGTGTTGTTGCTGTTCGTCCATAATGAGATTGAACTCATCAATGTACATTTGCCTGCCGGTCCATCTTTGGCGAATTCGAGCATCACTTGGATCTAAGGTTGCAAAATACGCACCAAGAGTTTTGGCATCCGTTGACTCCATAGCTTCGCGAAGATCTTTAATTCCACCCTTTACTGCCCCAGTTTCGTCGTCTTCTTTATCACTTTCTTTTCTGTTACTTAAAAAACCACGGCGATGAGCAAGATGATAGAGCGCTCTGCCAAGCTCGTACAACTCGACTTTTTTATTTGCTGCTTTTGCTCTAAGTATGTACGGAAGTAATTGATTGCTTCGATGATCCCCATCTATAACATTGTTCGGTTTTAATTCAGCATCTAGTTTTATGAGAGATTGATGAATTTCTTCAGGATTTGTCCCCATATTTTTTGGAAGCAATCCGTGTTTTTTCAAAATACCAATAAGTTTCTTCCGCCTGCGAGCTCTTCTCCATCCTTGCCTGCGTGCTTGACGTGCATCCCTGCGTTTTGCATTACGAGGTTCTCCTCGGCCTGAACCTACATCTCCATCTAATCCGGCATCAAAACAGCGAGAACCTGCCGCGTGAATACCACATGGTTTTCCCTCGTTATCAGTTTCAATAAGTGCCCAGCCAACAGAATTTGTTCCAATGTCTAGTCCAAGAATCATTATTTTTCCCTTTCTTAACTTCCTTTGGTACCCGAGACCCCAAAAGCCCCTTGACAAGTACTATTGTAAATCGTACAGTATTTTCATTGTATCCGAGCGACGCTTGCCGCATATCACAGTAAATGGCAAATGCCGTGCATAGTTCTGCCTAAGGGCAACTATTCCCGCCTCTCCAGAAGGGGCGTTTTTTTATGCTAATTATTCACTAGTCTTTATGAAATACACTATTTCAACGCATCACGGAAGGGGGCGGGGGTGATGTAGCGTGTATGAAACT
>CAZAZD010000051.1:0-4732 GCA_964489535.1 uncultured Isosphaeraceae bacterium | reverse complement strand
AGTTTTTCTGGATTTTGTTCAATCATCAGGACACGCTGATCTTTGCGTGGAGTTCTTTGATTTCTTCTTCGCGGTCTTTTTGTTCAAAAGCTTTGTTGTTTGCAAAGATGCCCGGGCATGTTTTCAATCGCTTGCCGTTTCCAATTTGTGATCATGTTTGGATGCAAATCGTACTTTTTTGCAAGTTCGACCATCGTAAGTTCTTCTTTAAGAGCTTCGATTGCTACTTTGGATTTGAATTTGTTTTTGGGGGTGGGGTGAAATTACGTCTTTTCCTGGTCATTTGCTGACCTCCTTTGATGTAATTCTAACTCACCTTAACTTACTGTCCTAAATTCTGGGGCCACCTCTATCATCCATGTAGTTCTTGTTGGTGGGATCTAAATAATGATGGCATAACTAATGTGCATGACATCATTTTGTTATTAGCCGATTTCCCGACTATCTATACATCTACCGACTTGCTTGAATTGTTAGCAGAATTTGGGTGTACGAGTTAGTGTACAAACGTATCAACTACTCTCAGAGCTGAAAGAATATCCAAATACCTATTGCGTTTTTACTTGGTTCTGTCACTAGGCACGACAAAACGCATTACCGCTTGAACAAAAAGCATGGGAAATTGAATCTTGGCGCGGTATAGACGGTATTCTTTTGGATTCCATCCAAGTTTTTCCATTGTGTCATGCACCATTTCGCGATAATCAGGCATTTCCTTAATTGAAGGCAGAGCGCCAATTTTAAACTCTTCTAATTGTTCTTCAAAATGAATTTGATCAATATGGCGATCTTCAAATGTGTCTGCATGTACTAGTCCACGAGATGAAACTCGGAAAAACCCAAGTTCCGATTCGACATCTTGCCAAGCATCTTTGTGCAAGAGCACATCAAAAATTACCATTTTTGTAGGAACTGCTGGTGTAATCGACAAAGAAAATTTGATTGCATCTGTTTCATCTTCGAGAATCGGTGCGTTTCGATCAACCAATCCAAACACAAGGTCGTGGGTATCTGTAAACATTTTTTGTTTCGGAGACAACACCAAGTGCTTCCGTTCTGCGTCTGCGACAAGTTCAAAGTCAGGAAGTGGAGATGATGAATACTCTTGAATTAATCCAAAGTAGTTTTCTTCTTTAATCGGTTGGCCTGCAACCGTTTCAAGTCCGGGGTCTGGTTGTTCAACTCCGTCTTCGGCGTAACTATAACCAGCTGCAAATGGAACTTTCACTACTTCTCCGTGATGCCAAAAACCACGAACGCCATTTATTGTTAGTGCATCACAGTTGTTTCCGTCTTTATCAATAGTGTTAAGAACAAATGTTGAGAGCTGCAAGTCAGCATGACAACCAAGAAGTTGACCGTTGGCTTTAAACGCTGCTCGCTTTGCAGAACGTTCCACTCTCGTTCGTGCAGAGGGGATACTTGCAGCAAGAAGTGCTGGCAAACGAGAACGTCCACCAACTTCATTTTTAATAATCTCATTCATTTTCGCATTTGCTTCAACAGCAGTGTCAATGAGTTTCCCGTCTACCATATCGGTAACTGCATCAATAAATATTTCCACACCATCTTCACCGGGAAGTAAAGATAACGCTTGAAGTGCTGTTTCTTGTTCGACCGCTTGCGCAATCCTCCGAGGCAAGTTGGGGTCGAGCTCGAGTTGGCGGGCAAGGTCAATTGGCTGTTCCCAGTCCAACGGAATTGCCTTAAGAATCTCAGAGAGCGATCTACAGAGTTTATTGCTAGCAGCAGAGAGAGTTCTCGCCTGAGGACTTTGTTCAACTGGGCGTTTTGGGGATGTCATTCTCAGATTTTAGCAGGAAAAAACATATTGAAAAATCACTCAAATATTCGATAAATCTACGGAGTTAGTAACCAGAAGCCGCACGGCTGTGTATGGCAAGTAAGCGAGGGTTAAGTTTGAGATTGATTGTAAGCACAATTATTGTATTCATTGCTACAGTGGCATACGGCGATATCTATCAGTGGTACGACGGTGATGGAGATGGTTCGCTTTGGCTCAGTTCCTCTCTTGCCGAACCGTATAGCGATTTAAGTTCTCAGGTTTTATGGTGGGCTGATTTACAAGACAAGAATTTAGAACATGCAAATATATCACACGCAAACCTGCTGTTTGCTACTTTGGAAAATTCTAATTTAGGGCACAGCGATCTTGCGTTTACTAATTTTTATGGCGCGAATCTGCACTCCGCTAACCTGAAAAATGCAAATGTTTTTTATGCTGACTTTTCAGGTGCAAATTTAACTGAAACTCAAAACTGGGACTCGGCATTTTGGTTAGCTGCAAAATACAGTGAAAACACTATTTTTCCAGATGGCATGAATCCAGAAACACTAGGGATGATTCTCGTTGAAGTGCCTGCCCCCGGAATTGTTTCTCTATTGGGTATCGCAGCTCTAGTGCGCAGAAGGCGCCGTTAGACGCAGGAGCCAAACTGGCTAATCATCAGCAAAACGTCTCCTGTGTCAACGATACCACTTCCATCGATATCAATATCGGGATTTGGCTCACCCCACCAACTCAACAAAATAAGTAAGTCGCTTGCTGATACAACGCCATCAGCATTGATATCCGCACCACATGCTGTGTTTTCTTCAACACCAATATACATTTCCGAAGTATCACTCCCTGCATCGTTTGCTGCGCGAACATAAATGACATATTGGAATTCTGAATACACAGGATTGTCCCAATGTACCCGGCCTGACTGCTCGCTGATCCACAAGCCCTCTGGCGGTTCGCCTTCAAGTGACCATGTCAATGTTGCCATGTTTAGTGGGTGAGTTACTTGAGGAGCAGGACCTATCCATTGTTCGCCTTCTAAAATAATGTGTTGTCCGAGCGGTTCAACTATTACTGGTGCAAGTTGGTCGACAGTCAGCGGCACACAATACGTTACATCGTTATTGTCTTCCCACATTTCATCAACATCATTGTTGACATCCAATTTTGACATGATGGTGTACTCCCCCCAAGCGATATCGTCTGGCATAGAAATTTCGACATCAAAATCATAGAGAGCGCCCCAAGGGATATCCCAAAGGACTTCTGCAAGTATTACATCATCGCCACTTACTTGATCGTCCGTCGATAGATAAAAGTTTTGTTGCACATCGTTTGTGTCCATTGAGCCCAAATTTTCAATAGCGCTGCGAATTGTCAGTGTTTCACTGGGGTAAATGAACTTTGGCTCAAACCCAACAGTAAATGCAATTCCGACATACTCTTCGTGCCAAGAAAAATTCATAGATGCAAGATCGGTTGTGTCGCTGTAATTGCCCGGATACAAATATCTAGCACCATTGCGATCGTCGGAATGTATTTCCATCACGTGTTGAACGCCGTTTGAGCCACCATGTGGATACATCGGGTTCATTGAACAGACCATCCAAGGGTCACCAGGGGTTTCATCACCTGTTGGTTCATGAGCCAAACCAATCGAATGACCACATTCATGCATGGTTGTTAACACGAAGGTAAACCCATGCTCCCCTGGCAGTGCTTCGATTTCACATGTTGGTTGCAATTCAAAGTTCCAACCAACGCCAAGTGGATAATCACTGAAGACCATATCCATGTCGTACCAGACATCTTGGTTATTGACTGAATACGTCAGACCTAATACGCCGTAATCAAGTTCTGATTCAGAAACTGCAGTTGTATCGCTGTATCCATCGTAATGATCCATGGTGTAATCCTGATCAAGTGGATAGTAAAAATATTCAAATGATGACCCATCCACACTATTCCACTCACTCATTGAATAGAGCAGCAAATCAAACGGTTCGGTCCCCTCAGAAAAGGATGAAGGATACAAATACCGAACGAGTTGGTTGTCTGGCCAGACTAAAACAGTTCCGCCATACGTCCACGCATTAAAGCCGCGAACTGTTTGCACGCCAATGACCGTACATATTAAAACAGTGATGCTGATTAACAGTCTCATTGTTTTTCCTTTAACGGAACTGATATGTAATCTGCTTTTATTCGTTTTCCGGCGTCGTGTTGTAATTGTATTGGCTTGCTATTACTTGCAATCGAAGCTATTTGTTCTAAAAAGGTTTGCTGTGCAATTTTTCTTACCGAACTTGTTATGCTCACATTCGCACCACGAGCGCGACCCTCAAGTTTTGGTGAATGAAGAGAAGAAACGACAAATCCTTTTTCATCAATGCTTGCAACTGGTACACCGTTGCCATCTCTCACCTCACCATCAACAAGTTGGTACGCACCTTGATAGAGCCCAACTGTTGGAAATGATTTCCATTCTGGAAGTAAAAACAAAACCCACGATTCACCTTGTTTAAATTCTGGCGCACCAGCAATACGCATGGTCATCTCGCCTACCGTTCCGCCAGGAACAGTAAACTCAAATTGGATTGCACGGTTTCGTTGTCCTTTAAAGTAAGCAACTTGCTCTAAGGTTATTCTTGTTTCGATTGTTCGTGGACCATATGCTTCTGTCCAATAACTATCTATAGACATGACTTTGCCAGTTACTATTTGCCCAGAATGATCGGCGATATCGGGCAAAGAGAGCCGGACAACACTTGAAGCAGAAGTAATAGAACAGATACAGAGCGAGAGCCATAGAGAAATTTTGTACATCATGATTTCGATGATACCCGCTAATTCATCAAATAGCCAACTTATTCTAGTGCTTAAAGCCGCCGGCTTCTTCTTCGCTGAGTGGAACTTGCACTGGGTGAA
>CAZAZD010000050.1:0-4920 GCA_964489535.1 uncultured Isosphaeraceae bacterium | reverse complement strand
CCACAACAAGGTTTTCTCACAGACGTGATTCTTTCGTGACTGGCACACAAAAGCGAAGGCGGAGTGACAGTCACCTTCGGTGACAGTCACCGCGCAAAGTGCCTGTCACTAGAATCACACCGTTTACGTCTACATTGCAGGCGATAATCTAAAATTTCGCAAAGGGGACATGCATACAAAAAGGGTGGTCGGTGACTAATGTGTCAGATCCGTTTAGTTGCTCAAGTAAAAAAACCAATAAAAAAACCCCTTCTGGAGGGGTTGGAATAGCTGCCCTTAGGCAGAACTACGCACGGCATTTGCCATTTACTGTGATATGCGGCAAACGTCGTTCAGATACAATAAAAATACTGTAAGATTTGCGGTGGCACTTGTCAAGGGGTTCTCGGGACGCCGGGTGTCAATAGGAAGTGAAGAAAGGGGAATCAACATGATTCTAGGGTTAGACATAGGAACAAATTCTGTTGGCTGGGCACTTATCAAGACTGATAGTGAGGGTAAACCAAGCGGGTTGCATGCAGCAGGTGCACGGTGTTTTGACGCTGGGCTCGATGGTGACGTTGGTTCTGGCCGTGGCGAACCGCGAAATGCAAAACGCCGCGAAGCACGGCAAGCAAGAAGGCAGGGATGGAGACGGAAACGACGAAGAAAGAAACTGATAGGAATTCTTCAAAAGCATGGGCTGCTACCTGAAACTATCGAACGAACTCCCAAAGGTACTCATGAAGGACTTGTAGAACTTGACAAATCATTGAAGAAATCGAACCCGCCTAAAGACCATAGAGAAGAGCAACTACTCCCATACTTAATGAGAGCAAAGGCTGCAAGGGAAAAAGTTGAACTCTTCGAACTTGGTCGTGCACTTTATCACCTTGCTCATCGACGCGGTTTTTTAAGTAACCGTAAAGAGTCTGATAAAGAAGACGACGAAAGTGGAAAAGTGAAAGGTGGCATAAAAGATTTACGAGAAGCAATAGAATCTTCTGGTGCAGAAACTCTTGGTAGTTATTTCGCGACGCTTGACCCAAGTGAAGCGCGAATTCGTCAACGCTGGACTGCTAGACAAATGTACATCGATGAGTTCAATATCATCATGGACGAACAACAGAAACACTATGACATCTCAGAGGAAAAACGTAAAGAAATTTACAGGGCAATTTTTAGCCAACGACCTCTAAAATCAGTTGCGCATCTTGTTGGACGATGCGAATTAGAACCTAGTGAACGCCGTTGTATTGCCGCGGCTCCAATCTACCAACAATTTCGAATGCTGTCTGCAGTTAATAATTTACTCATCGAAGAGGATGAATTTTCTCAACGCTCGCTTACCCCAGAAGAGCGCGACACGCTAATTGAAGCGCTGACAACCCAGGGTGATTTAACCTTTGCCAAAATACGTGGCAAAACTATCCTTGGATTACCAAGAGGTACAAAATTTAACTTAGAACGTGGCGGAGAAAAACGGCTATGTGGTGACCGTACTACAAGTGCGATGATGAGTGTTTTCGGTGATCGCTGGGGTGAAATGTCTGAAAAAGACCAAGATCGTGTCATTAACGACTTGCGGAGTTATGAAAAAACCGATGCGCTAAGGAATCGTGCAAAGAAAGAATGGGGACTATCTGGCGAACCACTACAAGCATTTTTAGATTTCAGACCAGAGCAGGGGTATGGGAACATATCCAAAAAAGCTCTGTTAAAACTTGTACCAAGTCTTGAAGAGGGTTTGGCTTACTCTACTGCTCGACTTGATGAATACCCAGAATCATTCTCTTCTGATGAATCGCAAGATTCTATTCCTATAGTTGAAGAGTTGTTCCCGAATCTACGAAACCCTGTTGTTTCTCGTTCTTTAAGCGAAGTTAGAAGAGTCGTGAACGCTATTTGTAAAGAGTTTGGCAAACCTGATGTCATTCGTATTGAACTCGCTCGTGATTTAAAACAAAGCCAAAAACACAGACGCGATGCTACAAAGAAGATGCGTGATAGGGAAAGTGAACGAGAGAAAGCCAAGGAGAGAATTAAACTTGAAACGGGCATTGAAAATCCATCTAGAAACGATATCCTGAAAGTTTTACTCGCTGAAGAATGCTGCTTTATGTGCCCATATACAGGTAGGTCATTTGGAATGAGAGACATTATCAGTTCTTCGCCAACAATGGATATTGAGCACATTATTCCATTTAGCCGCTCTCTTGATGACTCTTTTATTAACAAAACATTATGCGACTCTGGGTACAACAGAAACGTGAAGAAAAACAAAACACCCTTTGAGACTTCAGGAGGAACTGATGAGTGGAACAAAATACTTAATCGAGTTGGAAAGTTTAAATCACAAGTTCGACATTTAAAACTACAACGATTCGAAATGGAAGACGTTGGAGAAGAACTCATAGAGGAGTTTGCTTCAAGGCAATTAAACGATACAAGATATGCTTCTAAATTAGCAGCGAAACTTGTTGGAACATTATACGGAGGTGTTGTTGACAAAGATGGTAAAAAACGCGTGCAAACGTGTGCTGGTCGAGCAACAGCGTTCCTTAGAAACGGTTGGGATTTAAATGGAATCCTCGATGATGGACCACGCAAAACACGAAATGACCATCGGCACCACGCTGTTGATGCGGTTTGCATTGCGTTGTGTGATGCTAAGTCAGTTAAACAAATTGCAAAAGCGGCTGAGAAGAGGGAAAAACTAGACCACCGATTGATGGGTAGTATTCGAGCACCATGGAATGATTTCGTGCAATCAGTTCGAGAAGTAATTGAAGGAATTGTTGTGTCACATCGTGTAGATTGCCGCTTGAATGGTGCGTTACATGAAGAGACGAATTATGGCGTTTCTAAACTAGATAACGGGAAAACACTTACTCGCATACGCAAACCCCTCGAAGCATTGACCTCTTCGGAAGTGAATCGCATTCTTGACCCGAGAGTTAAAAAAGCAGTCATTGATGCGCTAGATGGAAAGCCGGCAAAAACTGTCTTTAAAGACAGAAAAGACCATCCAAAACTCGTTACGAAAAAGGGAGATGAGATACCAATCCACCGAGTCACTGTTGAGCCAAAGGTGAAGAATACTGTTGCCGTTGGAAGTAAAGGCACGCCAAGGCATATTGCACCCGGTTCAAATCACCACATGGCTGTTGTCGCTGTACTGAACGACAAAGGTGAAGAAGTCAAATGGGAAGGGCATGTTGTCACTCGCCTTGAAGCAATTCAACGAAAGAGCCGTGGTGAACCAATCATTCAACGCGTTTGGGAGGATACTGAAAAGGGGCAGAAACGAATCTTTAAGTTTTCACTTCGGTCGGGAGATACTATTTCGATAGGTAATGGAGAAAACCAAGGTACTTGGCTAGTAAGTGGAGTTGCAGCGTCATTACAAATACAATTAAGACCAGTTAACGATGCTCGAATACAAGCAGAAGTAAAAGCAACGGGAGATTATTGGCAACCTAAAATTAACTCTCTTAGAGAGATTGATACAAAACGACTATCAGTAATCCCCCTCGGTACGATAAGAGATTGGAATGCATAACCGAATCATCGAGTTTGCGCAGACGCCTGCCTATCTTCATACCCGTGGTGAACTTTTTGTAGCTGAAAGTGAAGAGAAAGGCGAAATGACGGTGCCTGTTGAAGAACTTGGTTGTGTCATCATTGCTCATCCACAATGTCGTATTACTCAATCTGCACTTGCAAAACTTGCAGAGGGGAATGTTCCTGTGATTGCATGTAACGATAAGTTTATGCCAGTTGGCATGCTCACACCGTGCTTTGCACACACATCGCATACAGAACGAGTCAACGCTCAGGCAGAAGTTTCACAGCCAATTAAAAAACAACTGTGGAAACAAATTGTCGTTACGAAGGTGAAGGCGCAGGGACGAGCGCTCGAAGAGTGGACTGGAAACGACAATGGTCTTTATAGACTTGCAAGTCAAGTTCGTTCGGGAGATCCAGAAAATATAGAAGCACAAGCTGCAGCACGGTATTGGCCAAAAATATTTGGAAACCCTGACTTTAGGCGGAATCCAGAAACCGATGACCAGAACAAATTGCTGAATTACGGGTACGCCATTCTTAGGGGTCTAATCACTAGATCTATCTGTGGTGTTGGATTGCATCCTGCGCTCGGTCTTTTCCATCACAACAAATACAACCCATATTGCCTTGCTGATGATTTGATGGAGCCGTATCGACCATTAGTTGATAAGCAGGTCGCATCGATTATTATCAAAGAGGGGGAATCCGTTGATTTACTACCTCATGTCAAGCAACGATTGATTGCAACTGTCAGCGGGAGATACGATTTTCATGGAGAACAACGTGCGATGTTTGACATTTGTGTTCAAACTTCACGTTCGCTTGCAACTGCGCTTATGGGAGGAGAGCGAAAACTCATTTTCGCTGAGTTGTAACTATGACATCCCGTGTATCTGGAGGATTTAAAGCCATGTGGTTATTTGCATTGTTCGATTTACCTGTCACAACAAAAGCGGCAAGAAGACGATACACCAAATTCAGGAAGTTTTTGTTGAATGAAGGATTTACGATGATGCAATTTTCAGTGTATGCAAAATATTGCGCGAGTGAAGAGAGTGCAAAAACACACCGAGTGCATATCAAAGCAAACTTGCCTAGTGATGGACAGGTGCGTGTTCTTGCTGTTACTGATCGACAGTTCGGAAAAATGGAAGTTTACTTTGGAAAAAAACGAGCGAAGGTAGAAGATCCGCCACTTCAAATGACATTTTGGTAAGTGTATAAAAGATACAAGCCCCTTTCACAGAGGGGCTTGTACTTGTTCTATTGTATCTGAACGACGCTTCCCGACCAACCACAGCTCTAATCGTAAAGAGAAGATACAGATCCCAATTGTATCTGAACGACGCTTCCCGACCAACCACAGCCTTG
>CAZAZD010000049.1:0-5069 GCA_964489535.1 uncultured Isosphaeraceae bacterium | reverse complement strand
TCGGGAAACGCATTCGGGACAACTCTACGGTCGCTTGGGTGCCAGTTGAGCTTCCTCCTGAGAATTTGAAAGATGTGAGAGTTTTACATAACACCGATAACGAAGGACGTAACGAGCCGACCCGAATCGTCTGGCCGCATCGCTGGGAGCACGATAAAGGTCCCCTGAAGTTACTCGAGCTTGCAAGAGAACATTCAGAGAATCTAAACCTCAGATGGATTATCCTTGGCGAGCAATTTAAAACGATACCAGAACCACTCAAGCAATTTCAAACAGAGTTCGCAGACCGAATTGATCGTATGGGATACGTCAAGTCAAAAGGGGAGTACTGGAAGTGGCTTTCCAAGGCAGATTGGGTGCTTTCCACTGCTGAACACGATTTTTTCGGCATCGCAGTCGTCGAGGCGCTTTTCGCTGGCTGCCTGCCTTGGGTTCCCGATAAACTCAGTTACCGCGAACTGCTTCCTGCTGCTGCCAGAAATTTAGCTCCAGATAGAACGAGCCGCGGGGTCGTTTCCGAAATTCAAGAACATCTGCACATGGCAGAAGCAGCACCTGCGACAAAACGAATCGACACACTAGTTTCAGACGTGATTCAATGAATGCTCTAGAAAGTGCCTTGCTATAACTGATTACTAATAATAGCAGTGTAGTGTTTTGCATCGAGCAAACAATTTTCAACAGCAGGCAACGCCCAGTTGTCTTGTTGCACAAAAAACATCCTGTCATTCATTGTTGGTCTACGAACTTCTTCGCATGTTCCATTTGAAATAATTCCTTGCGCATGAATTGGCATAGCGTGTCCCCAACGTGTCATGCGAACTTGTTTCACTAAAGTTGTTGGCACATCAAACATTTTTAAAATTCGCTTCACTTGAGGCGCAAGGATAGCGGTGTACGTTTCCCAATTGGCTTCATGGTACAAGGTCCAACGACCATTATTAAATGGCAGTGGCCAGTACAGAGTTAGAACATCACTACCATTCTGCGGTATAGCACCTCCGGCATAACTTCCACTCACAACATCGCATACGAAGCGATCATCTTCTGCGGCCGCTTCATTCATTGGGTATATGCCATCTCCAAGAAGGAAGATATCGTAAAAATCTCGTTTTACTGGCGAATCTAATAATATATTCGCAACAAGATAGCCACGGTATTCCAGAGAGTTCATCGCGTCGTATTTGGTTTGGTCTTCAACCGCCAGTTGGTTTATAACACTTTTGCAAATGAATTTCGGACATGCCATTACCACTTTCTTTGCCAGCAACGCTCGACATCTGCCATCTTTGCCCACCCAAGTAACTTGCGATTTGTTGCCAGGACCAGCAACAGGACGAACATCAACGACTCGGCAACCCCCGCGGACATGGTAGGGGCGACAAGACACTGGCACATTGTCATCGAGCTGCTTAATCGCCTCCCACATTTTTCGTGCCATGAAACTATTACCGCCAGGGCAAACCCAACGCCCAAACTCTTCTGCTGCCAAAAAATTCCAACCGCCAGCTGCTGAGATTTCATCCCAACCAGCAGCGAACGAGGAATAACAGTACGACTGAATTGCAGCTGCGAGTTCGTTTGGTACAGCAATCCCCATTCGATCTTCAATGTCTTGCTTTAACGTTTTTTGATCAAGTTCATACACCCACGCATCTTCACTTCCACCAACAAGTGGAATCTCTGGGTAATCGACATTCGCCATCTGCGTCACTACTTTGCGATACTTTAGTATTGCTTGCCGCAAGTTCCACGAAAGACCTTCACCATCAAAGAAACCGCTAAGCACCTCGCCATGAAGTTCAACGGGTGATTTTTCCATGTCGACACGCACAACATCGTTCATCCCAAGTTCTTGGTAGAGCGTTTGTAAATAAGATCCTGGGTCGGGAGTAATAACATAGGCGTTGCCTAGAGAATACGGAATACCATTCCAAACTTCACCACGAGCAGCACCACCAAACTGGCTATGCATTTCAAAAATAACAGGATTATGCTGCCGAAGCATGTACGCCGCTGAAAGTCCTGAAATACCTCCACCAACAACTGCAACATCAATTTGTTCGCTAATTGGTGGGGGATCTCCATCAAAACAATCTGGAGTGGGCATTGGGTGATTAAATCCACGAAAATCATCACCTGTATACCAAGCAGAAAATGGAATGCCATCAACAAGCCGAGTTGGGCTATTTTCGACGAGTTGCATTGGCGAAGATGCACCGTAAGAAACAGACCCGGTATCGACACACCCGCCTCTAGTCCGCCCACCAAGTACATCTGCAAAACCATTTTTACGAAGTGCAAGTGCAGAGAGTACGCCAAGCCCTGTGCCAATAAACTCTCTACGATTATGCATAGAGGCCTAGGGTAACTGTTTTTCTTTTGAAATCAATCTTTTCAGGCCAATTTCTAAATTTCGATTGATTTTCATAGACTTTGGAGTACTCTTCTGCTGTAATACAGCAGAGGGAACTCAGAGATGAAGCTATTCCGTTTTATTTTAGTATGGATTCTTTTCGCACTTGCACTTTTTGGTGCAAAGCCGGCAAATATTGTCTCTATGCATCGCGCAAGCGATACATCAACAGGCGAACAGAGAAGCACAAGCAGAGCTGTGATTTCATGTGTTTGCAATGCCAACTATTCCAAGGGTGATCGAGTGAGAATGCTTGTTACGTTAGCCGGCGCTCCACCTGCTGGAACAATTGGCACGGTCGCGTGCGGAGCGAGCATCGGTCAAATAGAAGTAGTAGTTGTTCGGTGGGATAATTACTTTGATGGCGGCGAATATGCAGACACTTTTTGTACATGCGAAACAGAACCTGACAACGGAACTAATAACCAGTGGTCAGCGACCTGCAATCAAATCGAACTCGTCCAGGGAATCGAATGCGCAGAAGATGTAAACAACGACGGATTTATAAATGTGAATGATCTTCTCACAATCATCAGCGAGTGGGGACCGTGCAATGTTTCATGTAGCTCCGATTTGAATGACGACGGGACTATAAACGTTGTTGACCTTCTTCAAATTATTGGAGCCTGGGGCGATTGCCCATCAGAGTTACCACTTGGCACTTGCCTGTTGCCCGACCCTAATTGTGACTTCTATTATGAAACGGAGTGCTATTTACATGGCGGTCGGGGCTGGGTTGAAGGTGGCGACTGCATCGACAGCGACTTTGATCGGATTTTAGATATCTTTGAATTAGGTGATTGCACTCTTTCAACAGTTGGTTTCGTCGGAACAGACCCACTCGTAGCAGACACTGACGGCGATGGCATTTCTGATGGAGACGAGTTTTGGGGAACGTATGATGGAGTAGCACTCGACACGTTTGGCTGCAGCCCATGCAGGATCGACATTCTTGTTGAGACAGATTGGGTGTATGCACCAAACGCATCACCCGACCGAAACAAATTACATATCAATCAAGTGAATAGAATTGTTTCTTCATTCGCAAATGCACCAGTACTAAACAAAGATGGATCAACAGGAATTACGATGCATCTTGATTATGGACAAGCGCCATATAACGGCGGGAATAGTATTGCCGATGCAAATGGCAATGACTCGATTGACTTGAACACGTGGTCATTTGACGGCGAGTATCCCGCAATAAAACTCGCAAACTTTGCCACTAACAGACATGGATACTTTCACTACTGCGTTCTTGCTGATGCATACAGCGTCGGTGGTTCACAGATTAACTCTTCAGGTCTTGGAGAAATAATTGGCGACGACTTTATAGTCACTGTAGGGCAGTGGGAGATTGGCGATTTTGATGGAACGGGGAATACTCTAGTTCATGAACTTGGACATAACCTTGGTCTGCGACATGGCGGAGATGAGAATTTAAATTACAAACCAAATTACAATTCTGTTATGAATTACCGAAATCAGTGGTGTGGCGTTGATATAGATGGAGACGCTCTTCCAAATGAAGTGTTAGATTATTCTTCAGGAACTAACAGCGTTCTCAACGAAAGCTCACTCTCAGAAGCAAATGGAGTTACTGGAATTGGGCCAGCGATTGATTGGAATGAAAATGGCGTTACAGATATTTTAACTGTTAGTTACAACATTAACTGTGAGATGTTGGGAACGTGGCCATGTGGGCCGTACTACCAAGTAACGCAGCCATGCGGTAATTCTGCCGATTGTGGCGACAGTACTTGCGACACGTATTCAGATTTCAATGATTGGGCAAATATAGATTACTCTGGCATTAGCGATGACAATCTAGTACCGCCTGAGATTATGCACTGCATACAGAGCCATTAGAAGGCCTTTTGAGAGTTTAACATAACATGGCTAGCTCTTATTCACACGAACACGGAATCTGTGGTACAAAACTCACGGAGGTACGCTGTTTTGGCCTACGAAGCACAATGTATTGTTTTACAATTGAAGGGGAGTTTTCGACAGAGCTACACATTCTCAGTTTTATTTTTAACATGAACTTGAAAAGGAACAAATAGATGTATTACTTAGATGAAATTATGGATCGAACTTTTGAGACTTGGGGCTCCATGCTTGGGGCTAATGACCTGTCGTTTTGGGCGACTTCAGAAATTGAAATGAAGCCAACTCCACACACAGATACGAATACAACAACACCAACAGAAACACCTGCTTGGGAAGCCGCCGATACAAATGAGTGGCAAATAGAAGTTGAATGCGCAGATGATGCAATACAGGTGACTGAAACATCGGGAGAACCAACGGCTCCAGAAGTTGACGAAACCTGCCAGAGTAATCCTGCTTCCTCGGCAATTTATAATTTGACGGACACAGTAAGAGATAGTATTGAAGGGCTACAGCCAACTGACGAAAGAGGCAAAGACTGAAAACAAAATTGAACACCTGAGATTGAACACCTGAGATTCAATACATACAGATTTAGAAGCAACGTGCCAATGAGCCGTCAGCTTCGGGGCCGCTTTCGAAAGAAAGCGGCTTTTTTATAGCACCACCCCACTCCGCCGATAATACATATTATGTAAAACTCTTGATATTACTGCTTATGGCTGCTAAACAGTCATATAGAGCCCTACTGATTAGTTTT
>CAZAZD010000048.1:0-5268 GCA_964489535.1 uncultured Isosphaeraceae bacterium | reverse complement strand
CATTGTTAAAGGATGATGAAGCATTAGCTTCTCATCCTTTTTCAATGGACCTCTCATTCTGGCTACGCCAGAATCACTCGTGCTGCGCACGAGCGTGTACGCCGGCGGCATCCCAAGACGAGTCTTGGGATGGCGGCGAGTCCACTTCGGGGGCATTGTTAAAGGATGATGAAGCATGTTCTGCTCCGTTTTGTCTTTTTTTGTTCTTTTTTTCTGTAAAAACGAGTAGTATGACTGTATGAGATGTGAAACTATATGATGTATGGTGGTTGGTGCAATCAGTGCAACATCTTTAGCCGCTACGTGGACAGTCGATGACGACGGCAAAGCGGACTTCAGTACGATTCAAGCAGCAGTAGATGCTACAAGTAACGGTGACGAGATAGTCGTTTCTCAGGGAACATACTTGGGCGGAATTGATATGCTTGGAAAGGCGGTTTGGCTTCGCAGCAACAACGGGCCAGAAGTAACAAGTATTATTGGTAATGGGGAGTTCTGGGGAATTAACTGTAGTACGGGTGAAACAAACAAAACAAGAATCGATGGGTTTACCATCAGTCAATGTTATGACAGCGGTATAAAAATTTATGGCTCAAGCCCAACAATAACAAATTGCATTTTTGACAGCAATACGACTATTGCCAACGGTGGTGGAGTTAACTGCAGAGACAATAGTTACCCAATTATTAACGATTGCTTGTTTGTAAACAACTCAACAACAAATGATTACTACCCGGGCGGTGGAATCATTAGTACAGAATCAAATCCTATAATCGCGAATACCGTTTTTTGTGGAAATTGGCCAAACCAAATCTGTGGAGAGTGGACGGATGGGGGCGGGACCTGCATTTCTTTTAGTTGCGATGATAGCGATGGCGATGGAATACCAGATGAGTGTGGGACCGTGGGTGATGGTAAGCATTATGTGCCGGAAGAATATGAAACTATTCACGAAGCGGTGCTTGCCGCTGGTGACCACGACGAGATAATCGTTGGTCCTGGGATATATAGCGCGTGTGGAAGCCAAATCCCCGATACTGTTTTTCTGTCTGTCATCGACGCTGGCGGAAAACGATTATGGATTCACAGTAGCAGTGGTCCAGAAAAAACAATAATCGAAGGTGAGTGTCCAGGGGCACGCACACATAGTGGGGAACACAACGACACAATCATCGAAGGTTTTACATTCCTAAACCAAACAAGTGGTCCTTCTGAATTATTTTTATGCAGCCCCAAGTTTGTCAACTGCTTTTTTGAGGATGGAATGTATGGGGTGAGTTGTCAAAGCGGAAGCCCTACATTTGACAGTTGCAACTTCAATAATATTTATTCCACTGGCTATGGGGTATTTAGGTATGGAGGTTATGAAAACGGAAAGAACCCTCTTTTTTCTAACTGTGTCTTTTCAAATAACCACGCTAGTTCGGATGGAGTTGTAATTTGTGACAACTATGGAGATCCTGATTACAACATTGAACTTGTGAACTGCCTGTTCGAAAATAATGTTGTTGAATATGGTGGGTCTTTTGGGGGTTCGGTTGTGGTTGCTGATAGTGGCAATTTGTTTTTAGACAGTTGTAACTTTGTCAACAATGTTTACGGTGGCTATGCCGTCAACTGTGCCTATGGTGACTTTCTGGATTCCACGTTAAACATTTCCAATTCTGTTTTTAAAAACAATAGCGGCGGGGGGGTGGTTCTAGGTTATTCTTTAGCTGAGAGAAAAATTGTCGATTCTGTTTTTACTAACAACGAGGGTGGTGGTATCTACACGCCAATATCCTCACCCGAACTTTTGGGTACGGCAGTATGCGGCAACGGTACGTTTCAAATCAATGGAGTGTGGATAGATGGTGGTGGAAATACGGTGGAAGAGGTTTGTACAAATGGTTGCTGTGCTGCTGACATTACAAATGATGGGGTGGTCGGGGTAAACGATTTGCTTTTTGTTATTGATGCTTGGAGTGAAACGGATTCTCCAGCCGACGTTACGGGTGATGGCATCGTCGGTGTAAACGATTTATTACTTGTTGTAGGCAACTGGGGACCGTGTTAAGTGAGGTTTAGATGTTTTTCTTGCGTTTCCTGTGGATTTCTCTATCGTTGAAGACATACCCATTAGGTTTTCCCAAGAAAGGAATGGAGATAGATGAACAACTTTTTGCTGGATTTATTACGTGTGTAATGTGCGCAACTTCTTTTGCTGCAACATGGACGGTCGATGACGACGGTGTTGCCGACTTTGACAACATCCAAGCAGCAGTAGATTACGCTGCAAACGGAGATGAAATTGTCGTGATGGCAGGAATCTATACATCCCCGCAACTCGGACACGTTGTGGACATGCTCGGTAAAACCATTTGGTTACACAGCGATGGTGGACCAGAAACAACCATCATTGATGGGCAAAGCGAACGGCGTTGTATTGTTTGTGTCAATGGCGAAACCAACAAAACAATTATTGAGGGATTTACAATCACGGGCGGCTCGGCGATTCCGTTTGACTTCAATGGTGATGGTGATCCCGCCGGCTGGTTTGAAAACGACGGTGGTGGTGTGTATTGCGAATTTTCAAGTAGCCCATCCATTGACAACTGTATTTTTACTGGCAACGCTGTAAGTGAAACTAACTCGAGTTTTGGGGGGGCAATGTTTAACAACTTTTATTGCAATCCCCTTGTTACCAATTGTGCGTTCACAAACAACTCCTCTGAAAACGGCACAATTTGTTGGGGTGGCGCAATTGGAAACAATTACAACAGCAACGGCATTTTTACAAACTGTTTGTTTACTGGCAATGCGGCAAGTTCACATGGTGGCGCGGTGCATAATTTTGACACCGACCCAATTTTTGTCAGTTGTCGCTTTGAAAACAACATGGGTTCGGGGTCCTATAGTTACGGCGGAGCCATCTACAACTACAACAGTCAGTCCTTGTACGACGACTGTGTAATTACAAACAACGTTTGCGATGACGATGGTGGCGCCATGTGGAACGACGACACAACACCAAAGGGTGAAAACAAACCAACGATTACAAACTCTCAAATCTGTTCAAACGCACCAAACCAAATCGGTGGTCTTGGTTTTATTGATGGCGGTGGAAACGTCATCGCGGACGAATGCCCTGCGGGATGCGAAGCAGATATTGATGGGGATGGCGGTGTTGGAGTAAGCGACGCCTTGGCGCTTATCGCTGTCTGGGGTTGTGCTAGTTGTTCAAACGAAGACCTTGACAACGACGGGGTGGTTGGTGTTGGTGACATACTTATTGTTGTTGGTTCTTGGGGACCCTGCGACCAATAAATCCTCCCGCGGTGAATATTTACGGTGAATAAACATTCACCACGGTAGATTCATTACATTTTTTTATAAAAAACAAATGGCGTGACAATGATGCCGGCGAATGCAAGAAGAATAATTGGCGTAAACCAGGTTGTATTTATGGTGACATCTTTCATTTCCGGTGGTACAAACATAAAACAAATACCAAGAACAGTTGCGAGTAATCCGGTTCCTGCAACTATCCATAATCCAGTGGCTCCGCCAGGGATTCTAAACGACCGTTCTTGATTAGGTCTTTTGATTCGCAGGACAATCACTGACACAAACATCAACGCGTACATCACTAAGT
Organism: uncultured Isosphaeraceae bacterium; assembly: GCA_964489535.1. GTDB lineage: Bacteria > Planctomycetota > Phycisphaerae > Phycisphaerales > SM1A02. The sequence goes on along the minus strand of CAZAZD010000048.1, from coordinate 1,634 downwards.
ATATTTGCGCTGAAATAATAGTGAGAACATAAAAAACACTGTTCAAATCAATCAACATGCCAAGAAAGCAAATAACCGAGACAATGACCGCTTGCAGTAACATGACATTTTTGGGGGCGCCTCCACTTGTCATCTTTTGAAACGTTTCTGGAATCAAACCGTCTTTTGCAGCAACGCGCAAGGACTCTGTTGGTCCAATCACCCAAATCATAATGTGCCCAACCATTCCAAGAAGTGCACACCCCGCAATGACTGGAAGGAGCCAATTCACCCCAAGTTCTGCGAATACTTTCTCAAATACTTGGAGCGTGCCAGAAGCGAGATTGATTGTTTCAACGGGAACCAACACAGCAACGCTTAGTGCGCCAAGAATTGAAACACCAAGCACCAATACGCCTGAAATTAAAAGTGAGTTTGGAATGTCTCGTTGCGGATTTTCTGTATTGCGAAAATGCACAGAGTTCACTTCAAGACCAGACAAAAACGAAAAAATTGCAAGCACGCCGACAAATTGACCGACTGATGAAATATCTGGAATGATTGCGCCTGCTTCAAGCGGAATCGCAGATTCTCGACCATCGAGTAACCACCAAGCCGCAAGACCGATTGCTGCAAGCGCTGGAACAAGCGTTCCAACAATAAGCAAGAGCGAAGTTATCCAACCGCTCTCATGAATCCCTTTGAAGTTAATAATCGTCGCGAACCAAAAGATTGCCAAACTGGTAATTAACACAAACCATGCCTTCTCGCCAAACGTCGGGTCAAACATATACGCAGCGGAGACTGCACACACAGCAAGCACGGTTGGGTACCAAACCAAAATTTGCAACCATTGGCACCATATTGCAAGAAACGCCATACGTTCGCCGAGCGCTTCTTTTACCCAGCGGTAGACACCGCCTTCCCCCGGCCAACCAACACCAAGTTCGGCGGCAACAAGTCCAACGGGTAAAAAATAAATCAGTGTAAAAATCGCGTAGTAAAAAATCAGCGAAAGTCCAAAACCACCAACTTCCGGAAGCCCCTCAAGCCCAACAACAACCGCTGTGTTCATCATCACAAGCATGAAGAGTGAAATTGTTTTTTGTTTGTTTGGAATGCCTGCCATGTTTACGCATCGTACTTCAAATACACACAGAAGCCGATTGCTTCTTTTTTCAATATTTTCTTGGAACACCTAAGGCGTGAAACATATAATAAAAAGACGCAAATCCGGAAAGGTGGTTGGAATGGAATACAAAAAATTATTGGTTGCTGGAAGCGCGCTCTGTCTCGCTGCATTTGCAAGCGCAGACTATGTAAACCTGCATCTCGTTGAGGTTTCGGTCGACGGTAATGGGCTCGTCCCAAACACAACAACGTGGCAACTGTTTGCTGAGTTTGATAGTGGGAATGATCAACTCAATATGGTGGGTGGCTCGCCTGCACACCAAGGTGAAATCACCTCTGGGGGTGGTTTTTACCAACACGGACTTGGCTGGCCGTTTGGACACAACATTAACCCCGCGCTTTACAGTGCATTTCCATCCCTAGAATTTGATAGTTGGGTCACTATTGGTGACATCGCCCCGAATACGAAAAACAACAATGTTGGCACAGATGATTTTGAAGCGGGATATAATTTTTATATCGAT
>CAZAZD010000047.1:0-5319 GCA_964489535.1 uncultured Isosphaeraceae bacterium | reverse complement strand
TCTAAACCATTTAAATACATTCAAATCAAACAGATTTAAAAGGGTTAGAATATCTTTATGATTTGGCAGTTAATAGTCGGTGCAATTGTGATTTGCGTGGTGATTGGTGCAGGTGGTTGGGCATTAGCAAGAGCAGTGTTCGGCATTGGTGAAGGGTTTTTTCAAGACTTTTGGTATATGAGCACTTCGCCGGGTTGTTATATGCCTTTTATTGTTCTGATTGCAATTGTCAGTGCGATAATGTTTTTTCAATACATCACAAGAACCGGAGATTATAAAGAGGAGCCAACCTTTGATGAGTTGGCTAGTGATTTTAGAAAAGGATTGGATCCTAAAACTATTATCAAGGACAATACAGAAATATGGTTCAGCAGGTGCAAACACATTGTCAATCAATATAAGAGTCTTTCACACAATATGTCCCTGTCAGATATCGTAATTTCAGAATCCGAATTAGAACTACTTACATTTAATGAAGAAGAATAGACTGGGGGTAGCAGTTTTTCCTTTATCTGAGGACTATGCATGGTCTTGCTTCTGCTTTTTTCCATAAGCCAATCCACCCATGAATCTATGGTAAACTTCCCGTTCACGAAACGAGAGACTGTTGTCAATTTTGTCACAGTTAGGCAGAAATCCCTCTGGACAGGTGGCCGAGCGGCTGAAGGCACCGGTTTGCTAAACCGGCGTACTGGTTATACCGGTACCGCGGGTTCGAATCCCGCCCTGTCCGTTGAAAACCCATTCGCAAAAGCGAATGGGTTTTCTTGATTTCGATATTTTTGCTGTATGTTGCTGTCTTGTGACATTCAATTATTTACAAAAAAGAAGTGTTAAAAATCTAATCCTGATTGGGTAGCCTTCTTTGAAACATCAACGAGATCGGTCCAGACTTCAAGACCCGATTGCAAGTCGGTAAGAGTTAGCCTAAAGGTATACGTTGATTGACTATTTTTTCCTGAGAACACTTTCATATGTGAGATTTTGCCTGTCAGTTCAAAGTCTGCGTCTGTCTTACTGACTTTCCCTTCAAGAAAATCTTTACGTTTCATTTCGTTTTGAGCGACTTTAGATTCTGCATTACTGCCATACGAAGTCACCACCTGAGCTTGCCCTGAGTTCACTAACTGTGCGCGCATACGGTAGAGTAGTGTGCCAGTATCAAACCGTGTGTTCGTATTATTTATAACTCTATCCACAATAATTCGAGCAGGTTTGTGTTCAGCCTTATTGAGAACACCATTTTCCATCATGGAATCAAGAAGTCCATTTGATGCCCATATGATGTCTTGGATGTTGACATCACTTGTAATCAACGATTGTGACCCACCTGTTTCAATGTATTCGACCTTTTCTCCACACCCCAGTGCAAAGAGCGGTAAGACGAGAGTTGTTAGCCATATTTTTTTCATTTGTTCTTTCCTTTATGAAGTAGTTTTAATTATTTATTGTTCTGTTATGCCAGATAACTGTACTGTCATAATCGCTGGCTCAACTGCATATGACGAAGGGAGTGTTACAACAACGATATTATCTTCGTTTGGTACAACATTCACAGTACCAAAATTCATAGTACGTCCACCATACAGATGTAATTTACCGTCTTTGGGAGTAAGCACTCTGCAGACTTGTACTTGTTTTGGCATGGTGTGCCACGATCTTAAATCAGCGGCGGTAGAAGCTGCTTGATATCCAAACAGTATCGCTCCGAAGATTCCATCTTCGTTTGCAGCAACGTGCGTTGCAATTGCCTTCACTGCTGAACTTGCAATTTCTTGTGCAACAATCGTGGGAAGCCGAACGCTAAATTCGCTTCCAACTACACTATCCATATCTACTAACAAGCATGATTCTATTTCGCCACCATCATTCGTCTTCACAACCATATAGGGAATAAAGTCGCTGTTCGTTTCAAGTTGTGGAAACGCCGCGGCAACATAACCCACTTCAGTTGATGGAATTGGAATATCAAGCCGAAGTTCACTTAGATATGCGGCTTGCCCAGTCATGAAATAAACCCATGTCGTCGGTGGCGTTGCATATCGACTTGATGTTTCAATCGCTTGCAAATCAGGTTCAACGGCCTTTGTGCACGTAGGATTAAGTTGCACTGCATGACTTAAATCCCATCTTGCGAGTTCTCTATCACCAGCGCCTACCCCGCATGAAAGAAGAAAAACGCCACGTAAATGACTTGCAAATGGATTTTGGAAATCACCATATCCTGATAGATTCTCAAGGTGGGCGTAATGTTGGTCCATGTGAGAGGGGAGTCCATCTCGTGCAACAGCATCACCAACATTTCCCTCTTCTGCCTCTTTTTTCGCTGCCCGCTGGGCTTCAGCCATTTTTTTAGCGTACTTGTTTTTTGCATATTCTTGCCAATCTGCCGAACGATTCAGTTCCACTCTTGCAGACTCTACATCGCCAAGTGCAAGGCAATTGATTGAATTCATCGTACAACTCATAATTCGTTCACCGGGTGTTCCTCGGTAAATCGAAACTGTTTGATTCACAACTGTTGTCGCAGCTCCCTCTGAAAATTTCGCCTCTGCTTTTGTATCGAGGTAAGGTCTCACATCTTCATAAACTAAATCGTAATAGTGTTTACTTCCCTCGTAATCACCCGCCGTCTGTAGTGTGTGTGCTGCTTCTAGGTTGTAGACAACTCGGTCAGACTCATCTGATGACACAATATCTGCGCCGCTTGAGGCAATAGCAGCAGCATTTACATAGTCGCCCGATTTATATGTTTCTACAACACTCTCCGTATGCTTACGGTACCCTCGTTGGCAAGCGGGCAGTATCGCCATGCCAAGTAGTGTTACTGAACACATCTTAAATGTTCGGTTTATTTTCTTCATGTGCGTCTCTCCTGTGTATGTGTTTATTGGTTATCAAGTAACTGCAACCAAACATTCGGGGTATTGACACCCAGATTATTTAGATTTGTCGTGTCTATTTCAATTTTGCTGTTTCGTAAAAACTCTGCCATTCCCTTCACTTTTTCGAGTTCCGCTTCTCGAAGTACCGCGTTTGTTTTCAATTGTTCAAAAAACCGCGCCTGCTCTTTCCACTGCCTGCTCCCCTCGTCAGAAAGTTTAATTGGAATAGTGAGTACTGACATGCCCTCGCGAACGACCATGAATTGATCAACTGGCGTAATCATTGGCCGTTCAATCCGAATGCGATGCGTACCAGCGGACATTTCAACGACACCTGGCGCCGTACCAGCAATCATTCCATCAACCAATACGCTGCATGCCATAGGTTCAAGTTGGTATCGGTTTGCGCCAACAATATATTCTCCGTTTTCTTGTTTTATGAGTTCGGGTATGCTTAAATCTGAAAGCGCAATATGAATCTGCACTGGAATCATCCCTGCAGATTTTGTTGGCTTGCGTGTTTCTGGGTTTGCCATTGCTAACCGGACTTCATAACCAATCAGTTCGGCATCTTCTCGCAACAATCTGTCAATATTAAAAGAAATCTTTTGTCCCGAGTAATGTCTTATTCCATCTGATGCTTGTGCGAGACCTGATGCAATACTTCCACCAGTGCCTCCATCAATCACGTTCCATGTAATGTCAAGTGTATAGAATATATTTGAGTAGGTTCCCCTTTCGTCATCAATATCTCTTCGATCTTCATCAAACGATGTGATTGTTGCAACAAGAAAAGCATCTGCACCTAAGTTTCTCGAAAGTGCCGCTGCTGATGCTTGGTCAGAAAGCAATCTTTCAACGTCGGTCATTGAGAGTTTTCCTGTTCCATTATTTGCACCTGCGTTTGTAAAGTTGCTCACTGCATTAAGGACCTCTGCTCGATTAATAACAGTTATATTTTGATCTGTGAGCCAAGAAGTTATATAGGTTTCCAATACCTCTGCCTTTGAGTCGTTCACATTTTGAGCAACTGTACGAATAAAAATCGCAAGTTTGATTGGCTCTCCGTTCGTATTTGTTTCGAGTTTTCCAAGCCGCTCTTGCAATTCTTGTGCTGGATCAATTTGCTCAGCACGTGGGGTTGAGTTGTTTGTATCAGCAGGCTGCCCATTTACTCCTGTTGAAAATGATGAACCTCCTGGGCGAGCTTCTGGATCTAAATTTGAGGGAAGGCCCGTCTTTGAGTGCCGAATAATACTCCCCTTATTGATTCCGTAATTTTGAATTGCAATGGCTTTGGAAAATTTTGGAAGCACTGCTGTAATTTGTGCCCAACCAATTGGAACTTCTTCAGAACCAAGAGTTTCTCCAGTATCTGGATCAATTAGTTCTTCCCCAGCGTGGAAAACTTGCCAAAATTGTCCCACTTCAATTCCAGTTCCAGCTCCACGGTTGAGCGTTATGTTACCCATTGTAATTTGAAGGACTTTTGCAGGTGCAAGATTGTCCATAATTGCATTCGCTGCTTCTATTGCAAATTGTTTTGTAATTCTGCCAATAAGAGAGTTGGTGCCTCGACCACTTTGGCTCGTTCCAGACATTTTTTCATCAACTTCACTGTCTTCGAATGTAATCGATGTTGAAGATAACATTACCGCTGTTGTTGTGTCGTAAATTTGAAGGGTAGCTTGAATTTGAATTGTGCGCCGTTCCGCCCGAGTTTGCCCATAACCACCTTCAAACGATGCGCTTTTGGCGATATCTTGGTAATTGTCAACAATGACTGTTGCTACATATTTTGCGCCTGCAATTTTAAATGCCCTAGCAATCTGTGGGTCGTTCGGATTAACGTCTCCAGAGGCGGCGATTTTTTGTTCTTTAAGAATTTGTTTGTACGCTGATCTTGCAACAATATCGAAACGTTTCGTTTGATTAATGGTATTCGCAAGCTGCGTATCTGCACCTTGAAGAATTTGGTTAAGCACATCAATTTGAGAGCCACTCCGAGCACTTTTTACCACACTATCTGTTGCGGTTATTTCTTGAATCGCAAGTCTTGGCTTGTCGGCTAAAACGGCGTTAGTAACCGATGACAAGACAATTAGAATTATTATTGAAATTTGGTGTATAGATTTCATTGTGTCTTCCTTTTCTACTTTTATAGAATTTAAATTTCTCTTTGTTGCATTCTAAACACTATTGAAAATGTTAGTTTTGAAAGCAATGCCACATAAATAGTTGGACACTTGATAAGTTAAATTGCTCTCATGTTCTTCCACAGTCATTGCGCAGTCTGACAGGTTTGTCTTTAAATTGCAATGCGTGCAGAAGCTTGATTAGCAGAAGTTTTTTCTTAGCTCTCTTTTTACCCCTTTGGCTGGGTACTCTTGGGCAGATATTGGAACGTTCTCAGGAGCAAATGCAGCGTCTACTG
>CAZAZD010000046.1:0-6427 GCA_964489535.1 uncultured Isosphaeraceae bacterium | reverse complement strand
ACTAATTTTCTAATGCAAGAGTCGAGCCGACCCGCTGATTAAGAGTCAGCTGCTCTGCCAACTGAGCTAACAGGGCGAATCTGTAGTGTAGCGATATTTATCAAGATGATGCTGTCATCTGCGCATCCGCCAACTGCTCAATAGATGCAAAAACATCGCAAAGTGCATCGACTGACTTTGTAAGTTCTTGCAAAGTAGTTGTGCGTGCAAAACTGAATCGTATGGCTCCCCATTCGCCATCATCTGGTGCGCCTATTGCCTCGATAACCTTTGAATTTTTGAAAGCACCGCTAGAGCACGCAGAACCAGAGGACGCACAGATTCCTCGTTCCGAAAGCATCAAGAGTAATAGCTCGCCTTTAACATTTGGAAATGAAATCGAACTTGTTGTCCACGCCCTTGGGGCGCCAAAGGAATTAATGTGTGCCTGTGGGAATTTTGCTCTCACAAGTATTTCAAACGCATCACGCAATGATTCCATGCTGGAAATATTTTCTTCGGTAAGCCATTCGATTGCCTCAGTTGAAGCAACGCCAAATCCCATAATAGAGGGTACGTTTTCAGTTCCTCCTCTTCTACCTCGTTCTTGCGGTCCACCTGTTACGAGTGGTGAAACTAAAAGACCTTCACGAGTATACAGAGCACCCACACCTTTTGGACCGTGGAATTTATGCGCAGCAAACGAAAGCAAATCAACTGAAACATCCTGCACGTTAACCGGCATCTTTGCTACCCACTGTGTACCATCACTGTGAATCAATACACCGTGTTGATGACACAACTTAGCGGCTCTATCGATTGGTTCGATTACACCTGTTTCATTATTACACCACATCAAAGAAACAACAGCTATTTCACTTGCTTGTTCTTCAAGGAGTTCCTGCAAATGTTCCATGCAGAAAACTCCATGGTTGTCGTTACGAAGACGAATAACTTCCATACCATCTTCAACAAGCCGATCCATCATTTCACTGACAGCAGCATGTTCAATTTGGCTCGTTATGAGGATTTTTCTCTCTTGGCATGCCGCGCACGCTGTCTGAATTGCAAGGTTTGCTGCTTCGGTTCCACCCGAAGTAAAAGTAATCTGTGCCGGCTTTGCGCAAATAAGTTTTGCAACTTCTTCTCGTGCAAGGTCTACTTTATGCCTTGCCTCTTGCCCTATCCGATGGATACTCGAAGGGTTTCCCCACAACGTTTCCATCGCCGACATGACAGCCTTCGTCACTGAGGGAAGCGGTTGTGTTGTTGCATTATTATCAAGGTATATTCTAGACGAGTTCATGTTGACGTATTGTAATCATAATCAACCACGCAAAGATTCCAATCCCCCCACAAGCGAGGAATATATAATGTGGAGAATCGCCAAAGAGCGGTCGAGTTACCCAGTAGAGAAGGGATCCAACCGCCATAAACAGAAATGACATTGCGTTTGAAGTTGCCAGTACCCTGCCGCGGTGATCTGGTTTTGGCAACATCTGCATAAGGGATTGAAGTGGAACCGCGTACAGACCAGCAAAAAGACCAAGTATAACGAGGCACGCTAGAGTGGTCCAATACGAAACCGGAGCAAGCCCCGCAACAATCATGGAAGCCGCCATTCCTGCCGCAGAATATTTCGACATCTGAATTCGAATAACTCCACGAGACAAAAAACCAGCGAGCATCGAGCCAACGCCAACCGAAATTCCAATAGATGCAAGAAGATACGAAATTTGTGTATCGTTCACGCTCAAAACTTTCCCTAGTTCAGTTACAAGTAACAACACAATTGTTGCGAGCAAGTAAAAAAACGCCCACGCCACAGCGACTTTCATAAGTGGCGATGTACACATTTCGCGTCCAGTAGAAATGTATGTTGAAAATGGATTCGTTGGCAAATGCATGGAGTGCTCCATTGGTTTGAGTTTTGGCAACCAAGCAATTGCAGTCAATCCAAGTACTGCAACGCCAGTAAGCACCATGCCGGGCAACCAGAGTCCAATTCCTGATGTGCCCTCTTGTTGCAACCCATCGCTCACTATACCAGCGACCAACATCCCGATAATAATGGCAACATTTGTCGTCATGTTGAGAATGCCATTTGCTCTGCTTACATTTGCTTCAGGAACAATTTCTGGAATCATCCCGTACTTTGCGGGACTAAAAAAGGTTGATTGGGTTGCAAGAAATAGCATTGCAACCGCAGCAAGCCAAAAGTTGCCTGTCACGAAACCGGCTCCAGCTGCAATTGCAAGAGGAATTTCAATCCATTTCATCAACACAGAGATTGAACGCTTTGAGTACCTATCCGCAAGTGGGCCCGCCCAGCCAGAGAAAAAAATAAACGGAACAAATAAGCAAAGTGCGATGAGCCCCTGCCCACCCTCTCCGAGTTTACCTTCCCACATACCGCGAACAACCGAAAAACCGAGCAATGTTTTCAATATATTGTCATTTGCTGCTCCCATAAACTGTGCAACAAGGAGCGCACTTAACCCGCGATGATGGGGTGTTATAGTTTTTTGTACTGTTGAATGGCGCACACACAACACCTTAGCGCATTCTGGAACAGAACGTAAGAAAAGCAATTGAATGGTACTGTTGGTTCTCTAATCTCTCATGGACTCAGAATCAATAACAAACCCCCTAGCGTGGCTAGGGGGTTGTCATTTCTTGAGGAGAAATTTGGAGAGAGGAGGAGAGAGATGGGAGAGAGAAAATTAGGAGAGGAGGAGAGAGAAGGTTTCTTTTAGTACGTGTTTTGTTTTTTGTGAGTTCGTTTGTTTTTGCTTTTTTATCATTCTTGCTACCTCCAACTATCCCGCAGAATCAGAAATGTGAACCCACTTTCCTGTTTTTTTAAGTTTGAGCCCTTATTAGCCAATAAACGCGGTTTATTCAACAGAAACTATGTTTTGTTCAACGTTGTTGAGGAAGGTTTCTAGTGTAGAGAACATTTCTGCGAGTGCATAATTATCAGGATTTTGCTCTACAACTGGCTGAATGGCGACCAATATATCTCGTATGACCAATTCTGCCCTATTGAGCTGTTCTTCCTGTTCACAAAGATTCACATACAAGTTCGTGAGCATGAGGACATCCCTTCTTGCATCCTCTGCGGTTGGGAATGCAACACATCTGTCGCGGAACAATACTAGCCCATGTTCGATGCCGGCTAAACCCGCATCTGTGTCGCCTGCCTCAATAGTCACTTCACCAAGGAAGTATTCAACCCATCCCAAATCTCTCGGTGCTCTGTCATTTGATGAATCAACTACAGCAAGTTCTGAAAGAATGGCTCGTGATTCAGTATAAAACTTTACCGAACCATCATAGTCCCCTGTGTTTTTGCTAATAGCACCCGCACGTTGCAACGCGCTTGAGTAATCTCGCTGTATAACAAAATCGCCTGGAGACCGGATTGCCCTTTCACGTCGAACTGTAACAATGTCACCAATCTCCTCTTTAGCACGATTGGGATCAACATGAAGAAGTGTGTCAATATTTGACATTGCAATCGAAGTACGAAGGCGCGCTCCGTTTGAATGTTTGGGAAACTCAAGAACAAAAATTTCTATCACATCCTTTGCCGTAGAAAGTGATTCCAAACTCTGAGTATATTTCTTAGCATTACGATAAAATTCGCCCAATCGATAATGAATGAGTGCAACCGAGAGATTGTGCCCTGTAAATCCATCATCAACTAAACCTGTGAAAACCCCAAGCGCTTTGTCATAGTGCAATTTTGCGCTTTTTGTATCCCCAGTATTGGCAGCGCTAATTCCTGCATAATATGCGCCAAAGTACCTGTGTGTATCGCCTCTTAATTTACGAATTTGTTCCGTCGCACCCGCAGTTTTCTCAAGTTCAGCAAGATGGCGCAACGTTGAATCAAGTACTAACTTCCGAACTTTTAAGCCAGCATTAAGTTTTACAATTCCTGCATAAAAACCACCGGTGTATTCGCTAGCAAAATTAATAATTTCGTTATATCTGCCTTCTGCAATATCTCTTTGCCTGTTTGCTTCCATCATTCCCCACGTTGTACCAATGATTCCGAGAATAATAGAAACAACTAACATCATCACCGCAGCACAAGTTCGCTTATATTTCTTGGTGAACAAACGGACTTGATATCCAATACTTAGCGGCCTTGCAATAATTGGTTCGTTATTTAAAAAGTGATGTATATCGTTGGCAAGTTCTGCTGCGGATTGGTATCGTCGATCGCGATCTTTTTCCATTGCTTTTAATGCAATAGTATCAATGTCACCCTTGAGCATTGTACTAATTGTGCCAAGAGAGTCTGGGCGCTGTTCCTTGATAATGCGAACTGCTTCGTGAATCGCTTGCCGGCGCAAGTCATACGGCAACTTGCCGGATAGCAATTGAAACAAAATGACACCAAGCGCATAGACATCGCTGCGTGTATCAATACGATCGGGATCAGCATCACACTGCTCGGGACTCATATATTGCAGCGTGCCAATGAGTTGTCCCATCGTTGTTTGCATTGTGGTAACGGCAAGGTCGGCATCTGTTGCCCGTGCAACACCAAAGTCAATAATTTTTGGTTCGCCTTGATTATCAACCAAAATATTGTCTGGTTTCAAGTCACGGTGAATGACACCTTTTTGGTGTCCATGATGAACAGCATCGCATATTTTTCCAAAAAGTTCTAACCGATCCCGAACAGAAAGATCGCGTTTCTGGGCATACTCAACTATGCCTTGAGCTCCGGGAATATATTCCATTGCGAAAAATGGGACTTCGCCATTTTCGCTTTCCCAAGTACCCGCTTCAAAAATTTGAGCAATGTTTGGATGGCTCAATTTTGCGAGCGTCTGCGCCTCAAACTGAAAACGATGCAACGCCATTTCGCTTGCTGCACCTGCTTTAATAATTTTCAATGCAACTCGTCTGCGTGGTGCTTCTTGCATCGCCTCGTAAACAACACCCATACCGCCACTAGCAATAATCCCAAGTATTTTGTACCGACCGATTTCAGAAGGCATCCCTGCCGTTACAAACTTTCCGGGCTCTGGAACGCTCCCCTTGCCAGAGTCATCGCTAGGAAGACCAATGGTTTCAGCATTAGGATCAGTTGGAAAATCGCTTTTTGTCATAAATCGTGATGTTTTAGTGGTTTTTATAAAACCGCTCTATATAGGTACTACAATAGCATCGAATTGTGAATCAAAACATTAAAAAAATCGTAAACTAGGCAATAAACTAGGCATTTGAGACCGTATGATTACATCTATAGAGATTAATCACTCCAAAATGAATACATCTGAACATCCAAATAGGCTCTTATTGAACCAAATACACGGCAAAGAACTGCCCCCTATCATTGCGTTGCCGAATGATGAGGTCATTCTTGGTCGAAGTCCCGAATGTTCCTTTCAACTGACAAACCGATATGTCTCTCGAAAACACGCCGCATTAGTATGTCAGAATGACCGATGGAATCTGAAAGATTTGGAGAGCCGCAGCGGTACGTATCTCAATACGATTCGGATGGAATCCGGCGAAGAAGTGCAACTCAATAATGACGATTTGATCCAGATTGGACCGTGGAAATTTTTAATCCGAATCGGTGACCAATATCTGAGTTTAGACAAGGACATGGTCAAGGAACTCGACAAGGCACCGCTCGATAAACGAGGGGACGATGTTCCTACGCTCGTTCGGACGGTAAACGGTCGGTATGAAACGAACATGGATTTACTCTTACAACTTAAATCCGACGAAACAGTAAACCGTGAAATGGGGTGGGGTATTTTTGTCGACCGTTATGGTCCAATTATTTGTGGATTCGCTCGCAACGCTGGGCTTCCGAGCAGCGAAGCTGATGACATCATGCAAACTGTACTGTTTAACTTTTTTAAAGTTGCCGACCGCTTTGAATACGACCCAAGCAAAGGACGGTTCCGTGGGTATCTAAAACGAATCACATTGAATGCAATCCGTCAACGATATCGAAAACGGCAAGAAAAAAATCTTGACACGCATGGTATGAATATTTCTGAAGACCCTAGAGATGATTTGGAAGCAGTGTTTGATCGTGAGTGGGCAGAACATTTGCTTTCAGAAGCGATGACTGAGGCAAGACCAAAGTTTGAGCCAAAAACCTGGGAAGCATTTGAACTCTACGGTCGTCGTGGCATGAGTGCTGAACGAGCCAGCGAACGACTTGGCATGACTCCCGAATCCGTTCGTCACGCAAAAAGTCGTGTAATGCGAGCCGTTCGCGAAATCGTCATTCGACTACGAGAAGAAGAATTGTGACGGGTCTGACCCTCAACCGAAGTGTGAAACAAGTATCATCTGTATTCCAACTTGTTGAGTGAACCTGCTGTAGATTTAAGAATGGTCTGACCCTAGTTTGATACAATTCACACTGTTGCGCTCGTAGCTCAGTTGGATAGAGCATCGCTTTCCT
>CAZAZD010000045.1:0-6974 GCA_964489535.1 uncultured Isosphaeraceae bacterium | reverse complement strand
GAAGTGCCACCGTACGGATCAATCGTTTCTGGAAGACCAGATGGATATTCAATAAATATAGGCAAAGTGCAAGGCATACCGTCGCACGTGGTTTCATCTCCCAAGAAATCTCCGCCATCAGAAATGCAATCAAGTTCATTGCGCAGCATGCAACTACTGTCAACGCAGCATACACCGATTGCAGGGAGTGAATTAATTGCCGCAAAAGCGTCTGGAAACGGACCAATGTTTCCAGATGAAGGATTGGCTTGTGGCAGACCAGTATCAGTGAGCAAAGTTCGCAAGGCGCTAGGGGTTAGGACTTCGCCCTGAAAAGTTTCAGCGTAGGATTGGACAAGCATACATGCGCCAGAAACGATAGGTGTAGCAGAAGAAGTTCCGCTAAATGCGGATGTAAAATCGCAATTGGCTTCACTCCACGCATCACCATACCCAGTCGTCATTACGCACTCTCCCCAACCCTGTATATCCACTCGAGAGCCATAATTTGAAAAACTTAAGCGAGCTCGCCAAGTACTTCCATAGCAGGAGTTATACGCGCCCCCAGCGCCTACGAGTATTGCGCCAGAATCGTTCTCTAGAAGAAACGGATAATGGCCTCCATTGCCTTGGGAATATACTTGTGCGTCAAGATCTTCATATCCATTACCAGCTGCTTCACACACAATCATTCCATTTCCAACCGCGACTTGCACAGCGGTGTACCATGGTTCCCACCATTCGATAGGCACGTAGTTGCCATTGTTTGGACCATACATTTGTTGTTCAATCACGATTATTGAGCCGCTTGGCATAGCACTGGTAGCCCTATAGATTGCATTCCCAACATCATAGGTATTACCATCGTATACACCCGCGAACTTAACAGCACTTGCGCCGTATGCAATTCCCGTTGTTCCTGTGCCGTTATTTAATGAAACGATTTCGCCCAATACGGCCGTGCCATGATCGTCACCATATGGGCTTACTGGATTGAATCCAAGAATTTCAACGTACGGTAAATCACAGTGATCTTCATTAAAATCGTACTCAAGGTCACACACTTGAATTCCTTCTCCTGCAATGCCAAAATCCGCCCAGAATAATTCTGCGCCAAGCCCACCGGACTCAGACGGATTTTCATAGGTTTGGTTCCCTTGATAATTTGGGGGCGTTACCGGTGGTGGTGCTGGAAGCGGGGCAGCCATAGCAATTTCAACAATTGCAGAAGCATTCAGAGCATTAATCGCATCGACACCTGAGAGTTTAGACGAGAGGTGTATGTAAAAACCTTGCCTAGGATCGGCAAGATGTTTGCCTAGTTGTAACTCCGCCTGTTGTAAGAGTACGTCTATGAGCGGGCTGTCAATATCTGCGGCTTCGCTTTTCCAAGTGGAGCCGATTATTTCGGGAATAGCGATTGCATTTCGTGCGTTTGTTATTGCTGCAATTGCAGTCGTTGGATTTACGTGTTCTTTGAAACGAACATAAATAGTGGATTCATCATATCCATTTGCAATTGACGTGCAGGTGCTTTTAGTGAGTAATACTCTTGGCGCTAACTCTTGAGTATTAGCAGTATATTTCATTGTGTTACCGCTGCATACAACAACGATTACGCTACATATAAAAGTATTCATTTTATTGCCTTTCTTTCCCATGGTCTGCGGAAGCGGAAGTAGTATTGTTGGTTTTTTGCATCAATCAGAATAGAGTAGGTATACAAGAAATGCAAGATAAAACTCTCAAATATAAAGGAACAAAGGAATCAAAGGCAAAAATAGACACCGTTGTACGAGTTTTTATTGCCGTATACTTGTTTGAATGATGAGAAACGTTATTGCCGTATTCATTGGATTGTTTGTTGGGATGGCTGTTAATATGGGAGTTGTACAACTCAACCTGCTGATATTTCCGCTGCCTGGTGTGACGTGGACGGACGATGCAAAACTTATTGCGTGGATTGAAACGTTGCCACAGAGTGCTTTTGTTCTTGAGAGGTGGCCCCAGAATTTAGGACAGTTTTACGGCTTTCGCTAGGTGGATTAGAGAGGTTTTCGGGTTCATTTATGCCGCTACATTGTCTTTCGTAGATTGATTATACACTTCGCTGGGCGTTTGACCGTCAAACGTCGAGTGTGGTCTTGTCTCGTTGTAATGTTTTTCTGCCTTCCAAAATGGGGTCGCAATCTGCGATTCTATCGCATAAGAAGTGGACTAGTTTTTGGGGGGCAGGTCACAATGAGCAGTCAGAGATATAACTTGTGCATTCTTTACATCACTAGAAACGCTAATAACAACAAAATCTGCTTTTTTTATTACAATTTTTACCGTTTATTGGTAACTTTTATATCCTTTCTAGCGTATAGTAGATACATGCCCACCACCTCAAAACAACATATAGGCGATTATGTAAACGACCTCCAATCACGCGGCCTGTACACCTTCACTACTAAGGCACTTGCCAAAGTTTACCGAGGCTCCGCTATCGCAAGACGTTCTGCCATTCGCCGACTTTGCCACAAAAACCGGCTCGCAAGACCCGCTCATGGATTTCAAATCATCGTTCCAACTGAATACATGAATGAAGGGGCACCTCCAGCAAATTGGTTTATAGATGACCTGATGAAACACCTGCGTCGCCCCTACTATGTTGGTCTTCTCTCGGCTGCTTCGATACATGGCGCATCACATCAACAGCCACAAGAATTTCAAGTTCTCACGAATAAATCAATGCGACCAATGCACATTGGAAGAAATAACATCGTCTTCTACAAAAACAGTAACATCCAAACCGTTCTTACCCAACAGCATAAAACCCCAACCGGTTTCATAACCGTTTCAACCCTTGAAGCGACGATGCTCGATGTTGTGCGTGCGATGGATTCTTCTGGTGGTCTAGATACTGTGGCAATGGTTCTTTCTGAATTATCAAGCAACGCTTCATCAACTAAACTTGCAATCGCGGCGGAACATGCAAAGCAAACTACGCTGCAACGACTTGGTTTTCTTCTTGAAGAACTTAATCAACACAAACTTGCGAACGCGCTCAACCCAATTATTGCAAGGCGTCGCAAAAACCCAACGTTCCTTAGATCAAGCAGCGCCCCCGGAAGTAACCCCCGAAGTGACCACCGAAATAATCGCCGAAGTGACCACCGAAGTAACCCACGAAAAAAAAACAACAACAAACTCTCTGAGAGTTTCGTAAGCTCCAACCGTTGGAACATTATTCCGAACGAAACTTTTGAATTAGAAGCATGATTCCAAGAGCACACATTACATCGTGGAGAAATACTGTTCCTTGGGCCGAAGACGCACAGGTGGAACAAGACTTAGTCCTCTCAAGGGCGCTTGTTGAACTATTCGAAAACGAACATATCCATAACTCTCTCATTCTTCGCGGCGGAACTGCATTTCAAAAACTATTGATAAAACCTGCAGTAAGGTATTCTGAAGATATTGATTTAGTCCAAAGAATCGCTCAGCCAATTGGAGATACTCTCAACGAAATCCGCTCAACACTTGATCCATGGCTAGGTAAGCCAAGACGAAAAGCTTCGAAAAACGGTGCGAGTCTTATTTACCGATTCGTTTCTGAAATTCCTCCTACAAGAACACTTAAACTCAAAATAGAAATCAACACGCGAGAACATTTCAATGTTCTTCCAATCTCCTCGTCATTGTTTGTAGTGATGAACCCTTGGTATTCAAGTTCAACAAAAATTAAGGTATATGACATTCACGAACTTATGGGAACAAAACTAAGAGCACTGTACCAACGAAAAAAGGGTCGAGATTTATTTGATTTGGCAATTGCCCTCGAACAGAACTTGATCCAACCAACCCTCGTTGTTGATTGCTTCAATCATTACATGGCATTTGAAGACAACAAAGTTTCAAGATCTGATTTTGAAGAGAACATGCACAAAAAACTATCCAATCCGAATTTTCTTTCCGACATTAAACCCCTACTTTGCCCAAGTGTGAACTTTACTCCTGAATCTTACGCTGCATCTGTTCAAGATAAACTAATCGCTTTACTTGCTGGGGCTCCATGGATTGGCACTCATGAGTAACAAATTAAAAACACCAAGTCCGATTCTAATCTACCTAACGCCCACCGCGAAACTGTCCTAAATACTAGGACCACCTCTGTTCTCCGCTCAACACGGTTTTGCATGACAGGGTGGCTTACGGGCAAGCACCCCAAGCAGCGATAAGAGAAAGCAGATCGGCGACATTTACTAGGCCATCGCCATCGAGGTCCTCTTTACAGGATTGGTTGTATTTACACTCAATGCAGCTGCCGGAGATACCGAGCCATAAACCTCCAAGTGCGGAGCAATCTGCGTTTGATACATCCGTGCATCCCGTAGGTACGCAACATGGCGCTAAAGGATCTTCTGAGGTGAATGGGTTAATAATGTAATTGCCATAAAAAGTGGAATCGTTATTTACGAAGGAACAATTCATAAGGGTTGTTGCAGAGTTTGGCGAATACAATCCTTCGCCAAACAAATCAGCGGTATTGTCAGTAAATATGCAATCGACGACTGTAGAGTTCATGGTTAACAATCCGCCGCCGTTAAAGAAGGCATGGTTTTCAGTGAAGGAGCAATTGGAAATTGTTGAACCACCTGTTGCGTAAATACCTCCGCCGTACCCGCTAGCACTAGTTGCTTCGTTGTTTGCCAAGGTGCAATTCATGATTGTTGCACCATTTGCTGCGATAATTCCACCGCCGTTTGGTGCATTACCATGAATGATTGTGAAGCCGTCAATAGTAGTTTCGCTTGTTTCTCCACTATTGCATGTAATCCCTCGGCGTACATCTTGGCCATCAATGAATGTAACACTTGCTCCATTGCTACTATGAAGCCAAATTAATTTGCCAAGCATGTTGACAACTTCGTCGCCAATGGATGTGTAAGTACCGGGCATGACTACAATTTCATCGCCATTACTAGCAGCGTCTACCGCTGCTTGAATAGTATTGAAGTCGGCTTTCATGTCATCATCCACAGTCCAGGTGGTTGCAAAACAAGAACTACAGAACAACAACGATCCAAAAACGGTTTGTGTCAATTTCATAGCAAATCCTCCAAATTCAATTATGCATGCATTTTCTCTTATAGCAAGAAATATCTGCTTGTTATTACTTGAAAAGTGTGAATTTTACCCTGCCTTATAATAAAACAGCCCAGTGCATCAACACTGGGAGAGGTGCCCCTAGTATTTTTGACAGCCCTTTAGGGTGGATTACGTGAGTGTTGTCAAAGGTCTTTTCGAAAGTAAATTGGTGTAATACACTAGAGAGTTTCCAATAAATGCCGGATTGATGGAGCAATTGTAGAATTATCATTAAGTACTGCGCTTTGTAATTATTTTGTAATTACTTTGCGAGCCGATTTGATCGCCTCGCTCTCAAGTTCAACATTTGCATTTTCCGCTTTGTCTAATACTCGTAGATAGTCGATGTACGCGTTGAACACTTGGAACCAATCTATGACGTAAGGTTTTGTTGATTCGAGAGAGAGCAGCGTGTTCCAAGCACCATGTTTGTTCAGTTTGCAATAACCATGATCGATAGACAATACGTTTATTGCTTCCCATCTAGTCGCAACTTTTGCGATGCTGTGATAGGAATATCCTGACTACTTTTCCACAGTTCTGAGTTTCCCGCTATTGGAGTTGGCTAGCAAGTATACGAGCAGAAAATGCCGAGGCCCGCCCCCTAGTAGGTCTCTTGACCGAAGTACTATCGTAGAGAGATTGTCTGTTGGCAAACCAGCCTCTTTAGAAATACTTTTGCTCGCCTCTAGAAGAGTATGTACTTCAAGTTTTAATGGTTCGTTGTTCGTAGTGTTGGGTTCAGGTGCTCCATTCTGCCTTACTCTCGTTAGTTTTTTCCAGAGTAAAGCACGAAATTCTTCCTCTTTTGTGTATTTGGCTACCCGCTGATAACTAAGGGTGCTTCGGTATGAATTCAGCCAAGCGCTTACGCCCTCAAATAGGCGCGGTTCAGATGACAGGAACTCTAAAGAGCACCAGAGCAGCGCTTCTGGATCTATAACTTCTTGCGAGAAGGAATAGTTCGTTGCAAATGGAACACCCAATTCAGTCCACTGTGCGTAAAGAACATCGAGCAATCGCTCTCGAACTTGTGATTTAAATGTAGTAAGCGATGTCGTCATGATTTAAGTCCTACAGGAGTAATCGAAGATCTGCTTTTTTTAGCTCGTCGAAGTCTTTTAGCGTTGTTATCCAATCGATTCCTCGTTCTAGTTCATCTCGGGTTGGATGTAGTGCTACTAGATCGTTGATGTGAACTTGTTGCCTTGGTCCGCGTTCATCCACTGCGGCATAAAGTTTCAGTTGCATGAGGTCATTACGGTGAAGCAGGTGCAGGGTTAGTTTTTCGCCAAATTGTTCCTTTGCTAGACGTCCTTCATATCCTTTGGGTAATCCTTCTGCAGTTAATCCTTTTGGTCCTAGGTTTACCCACTTCTCGTTAAAGCCAGCTAGTTCTGGATGATTGTCTGCGAGTTTCTTGATGCATCGTTTTACGCAATCTGGAAACTCATTCATTAGAATAATTTCAACTTCTTCAGGGTTCCAGTTCCCTAGAACATCTACATCTCTGGTTGTACGAGAGACCAATCCTTGGAATAGAAGCACTGGTCAAGGCAGGGGGTGTTTGATTACTCGCTGTCTTCGGTAACCGCATCTTCTTCTGGCAACATGTCACGATATTTTTGCGCTTCCTCGGGCTTGCCCCAAGCGTCGTAGAGTTCGGCCAAGGCATTGATCCAGTACAGTGTGTAGGGATGCTCGTCGCCCAGGAAGCGGCGGAAGCCTTCCAGCGCTTCGGCGAAGTACACCTCCGCCTCGTCTAACTTGCCTTGCCTTGCGAGCAGAACGCCCATGTTGGCGATTGACGTTAGCGTGTCCGGATGCTCGTTGCCCAGAACGCGGCGCTGCGTTTCCAACGC
>CAZAZD010000044.1:0-7399 GCA_964489535.1 uncultured Isosphaeraceae bacterium | reverse complement strand
CCGCAACCAATTGTGGTTGGTAGGAAGGTCCCATCATTGGGTTGTGGTAGGTTGCGTCTCCGAGTAAGCCGTACTGGACTTGTTCGTCATACGGTCTAGTAAAAGTAACTGCACCAGGATAAATTCCTGGATGATTTATTTTTGAAACATCAACGTCTGCAACTTTATGACAAACATCACAAGAAATACCGTGTGTTGCATGTTCCGATGGATAGCCAGCATCGTCTGGACCTTCAAGTGCAGTAAATGGTTCTGGAATCCACGATTCTGGTTGGTGACAGGATGAACATTCAGAAGCTGGGTTGGAATCTGCCCAAACTGAGTCACGCAAATACACGAAACCGCCCATGCCACCGGGACTTCCGTTGCCAGCATAAATATCGTGCACCCAAGTATTGATGCCCGCTTTTTGCATAGGAGAGTTTTCCCAATCACTGAGTTGTTCAGGGTGGCATATGCCACACGATGTCGGATCCATCAGGGAATAGCCCGGATTGTCGTAGTGGGGAACGGGTTCGATATTTATATCAAGACCGTTTGGAGTTCCGTTGTAGGTTGTTGGTGTATTGAAATATCCCTTACCCGCAGCAACAATGATCGAACCGCTATCCCCTGGAATAGTGAGCGAGTAATATCCTTTTTGATTGGTCACCGTTCTTGTCGAAGTTGCTTGTAATGTAATGAGCATGCCCTCTAAAGGGGAGTTGTCCGAAGCATCTCTCACAACACCCGAAATGGTCACATCAGCAAATGCGACTGTTGCTACAGAAGCCGTTAAACAATAAATAAGTGTGTTTTTCATATCTTCTTCCTAATTAGATCTCTCTCTTAAAACAATATAAACTTATCATGTATTCGGCGAGTTGCAAGGAAAGGTTGCGGTATTTCTACATTATTTGTGCATTTATTCGCGGAAAAACCACTGTTTAATCACGTTTTGTGACTGTCACAGGACACCCGCGGGACAGGCAGGGGACACCCACTTGCCTTTGCGCTTCGCAAAAATGTTGTGTGAGTGCCCCCCCCCAAGGTTCTACAATACACAAATGGCTATTTACGAGTTTGAAGGAATAAGACCAGTTGTCGATCCAACGGCGTTTGTCCACCCAACCGCCGTTCTGATTGGCGATGTCATCGTTGGACCGCAGTGTTTTGTTGGTCCATGCGCTGTGATGCGCGGAGATATCGGGCGGCTCATTCTTGAACGGGGGAGCAATTTGCAAGATACCTGTGTGGTGCACAGTTTTCCGGGCGATGACACGATCGTGCAGGAGAACGGACACATAGGCCACGGCGCAGTACTACACGGTTGCACCATTCAAAAAAATGCCTTGGTCGGCATGAACGCAGTTGTTATGGACAACGCAGTTATTGGTAAAAATAGTTTTGTCGCAGCAATGGCATTTGTCAAAGCGGGAATGCAAGTCCCAGACAACGTCGTTGTTGCTGGGTGCCCCGCAAAAGTTATTAAGGAACTTTCTGAGCAAGAGATCAAGTGGAAGGGGAATGGCACAAAGACATACCAATATCTTGCAGATCGCCACAACGCAACGAGTAAAGAGTGCGAACCATTAACGGAAGTTGAACCTGACAGGCAGCGCGTTCCTCATACGGATCACGTGACTAAAAAAGAATTCGAAGGTTAATCACGTTCGAACAACGTGGCAAGACCTTGGCCAACGCCAACACAAAGTGTCGCGATACCCTTGTTTGCATTTGTTCGATTCATTTCATGCAGAAGCGTAACAGCGATTCGTGCGCCGCTACATCCAAGGGGGTGACCCATTGCAATTGCGCCACCATTGACGTTAACCTTGTTTGCATCGAGTTCTAATCCTTGAATGCAAGCAAGTGATTGCGCAGCGAACGCTTCGTTCAATTCAAATAGAGCAATGTCGCTTGCGCTCAACCCAGTACGCTCAAATAGTTTTCCGACTGCGTGGATTGGACCAATACCCATGATTGCTGGGTTAACGCCAGCAGAGGCCGATTTTCCTATATACCCCATAATGTTGAGCCCAAGTTCGAGTGCTTTTGATTTTTCCACGAGAACGAGAGCTGCTGCACCATCGTTAATACCGCTGCTGTTGCCAGCCGTGACTGAAGCGTCGTCATCTTTGGAAAAAACGGGCTTTAACGTCTTTAGTTTTTCAAGTGTAACATCTGGTCTTGGGTGTTCATCGGTGTCTACAATAATTGGATCGCCCCTGCGCTGCGGAACTTCAACTGGAACTATTTCGTCATTCCATTTTCCTGCATCGAGTGCATTCTTCCATTTTTGCTGGCTCTTCCAAGCGAACTCGTCTTGAGCATCTCGCGAGATGGACCACTGTGTTGCAACATGCTCTGCAGTTTCGCCCATACCAAAAGGATGGTGCATTGCAGCAAGTTTTGGATTAGTAAATCGCCAGCCAATAGTCGTGTCATACGTTTCACAAGTGCGATCAAATGCAGTTTTTCCCTTGGCCATGACAAAAGGTGCGCGACTCATTGATTCAACCCCGCCCGCAACCATGACATCGCCACACCCTGATTCAATCATTCGCGCTGCGATGTTGATTGCTTCCAAACCAGAAGCGCAAAGCCGGTTGATAGTTGCGCCCGCAACCGTTTCTGGAAGTCCTGCAAGAAGCGCGGACATTCTTGCAACGTTCCTGTTATCTTCACCTGCTTGATTCGTTGCTCCGAAGTAGACATCGTCTATGGTGTTTATATCAACTCCCGACTTTTCAACGGCTTCCTTGATTGCAATTGCTGCAAGATCATCTGGTCGAATGGAACTCAAACCACCACCGTAACGACCAATCGGCGTACGCACTGCGGAAACAATTGCGGCTCGTCTATTCATATTGGTATTGTACCTGAGGTTCTAGTTCGCTGAAACGGTACCAAATGGCGGCGCGAGAAAGCGGTCGTCTGCCACGGTTTCATTGAAACAAGCGAGTAGATTTTGAACGGTATCGAGTCCTATTTGTTGCGACCACTCGATAGGTCCCATTGGAAAGTTCATGCCTAATTTCATCGCGGTATCTATATCTTGTGCATTTGCAACGCCTTCGGTTATCGCCCACATTGCTTCGTTGATGATTCCTCCTAAAACACGGGCAAATATGTATTTTTCAAGCGTGGAGCCAGAAAGGCACGTTGCTTCTAGGCAGAATGCGTTAATCGCATCGGCGAGTCGATCTGCTATTTCAAGCTCTTGGCTTTCAATCAAAATGGCAGGAACTCGGTTGTCCTTGTCGTCGTGTGCATACGCACCGCAGCCAGTTTTTCGCCCGAGGTTACCACGCGCGATGAGCGATTCTTGTTTAATGCTTGGAGCTAATCTATTTGGTCTTCCAAGTCGTTCCCAGATACTTCTCGTTGAAGTGACACAGACATCTTGCCCAATCATGTCCATCAATAGAAATGGACCAATTCGAAATTCGCCAAGTGATTGTAAAGTTTCATCAATCATGTCGATGCTCGCAAGATCATCTTCGGCGATGCGCCAAGATTCTAAGTAGTATGGTTTTGCAACACGATTAACAATGAAGCCGGGAGTATCTGAAACTTGGACAACAGTTTTATTCCACGCCTCTGCAAGGAGCGTTGCTCGCTGAGCCGCTTCTTTTGAAGTAGTTTTTCCTTGGACGATTTCGACAAGTTGCATAACGGGTGCTGGATTAAAAAAGTGCATGCCAACAACTCGATCAGCGCACCCACTCGCCTCGGCGAGTTTGCTTACAGATAACGATGAAGTATTTGTAGCGATGATTGCTCGTGGAGCAAATTCGCCAATTGACTTGAGAACTTTGCTTTTAATTCCAAAGTCTTCAGTAACAGATTCGATGACGAGGTCACAGTTCGATACATCTTTCAAAGACGTTGTGGTAGTAATATGTTGTTGCCATTGTCCTGCTTCGTCTAACGGAACACGACCTTTGTCAACTAGTCGAGCGAATCGGTTTTGTATATTGACAAACGCTTGGTCAACGAGTGACTGTTCGATATCGAATAAACGGACTGGCCACCCAGCGGCGGCAATGACCTGCGCGATACCGGTGCCCATCGTGCCAGCGCCGACGACGCCAATTGGATTGCTTGCTTGTGAAGACATAGGTACTACATCATACGGAAAAAGAGAAACATAGTTTCAAATAGGTTTATTGTTCGCCCTTACTCCAAGCCATGATGGTTTCAACGTCTTTTTCGAATAACTCAGCTTCTGGGTGCAAGGGAACGTAGAACCAAAGCGGCATTTCTCCTTCTTCAACTTCTTCACCGCATTCCTTGCGCTTATGCCGTTTCCTTTTCTCAGTATAGGTTGTCCATTCTGAGAAATTTAATTCTTCCCTGCCAACGTGCACATCTCGGGCTATGAGCCACGAGGCGGGGGCAACGTAGGAATACCAAGGCCAAATTGTTTCGTTAGAATGGCAGTCGTAACACGAGCGGCGAAGAATTGCCATTACTTTTTCGGCCGCTTCAATTTCGCCGGAGACAGGTGGGTTGTTCCTGTCAATGGGGATAAATTGAATAACAACAAGCGCATCAATTATGAAGAATAAAACCCAAGTACGTTTTTTCCAGTTTTTCATACTAAGGACTTTACCAGAAGTAGGCATGGGTTGGATTCATCCCAAAGGGTAGGAAAGACTTCAAGTGGAGTAAAGCCCATGGCGAGGTAAAACATGCGAGTTTTTGCATACGCTTCGCATTCACGATCATCTGAAACCGTTTTGACTTGCAGGAATGTACGGCCTTCTTTTTTGAGATGGTTTTCAACTGCTTTAACCAGTATTCTTCCTATGCCTGTTCGGTGGTGCTCTGGCATAACTCCCAAACAATGTATTTCAGTTGATTCAGTGAAATGACTCTTTATGATGAGAAATCCAATGACGTTTTCGCCATCTTTCGCAAGAAAGGTCTGCATTGTTTCTGCATCTTTGATTTACTGAACGATGGAATCCTCTTGCCCAAACCATTCAGGGAGTGCGCGGAGAATTCGTTCAACGTGTTGAGCTGATTTTTCAATTGCAATATGAATCATCTATACATTACACATTAAACAAGAAGTTCACAACATCGCCATCTTGCATGGTGTAATGTTTGCCTTCACTTCTTAATTTACCTGCTTCTTTAATTACTTTCATGTTTTCTGGATAAAAAAACAAACACATGTAGAGAGTTTTGGAGGTAGTAAACGGTGTAAGAGCAGCAAGAATCTATACATGGCGCCACATCCAAAGTGGTACGACGGATCTCCGCTGTGGTAGTACCAATGGACTTTACTGCCAAGAAAATTCTTCCGAATGTCTTTTGGTGAATTTAATTTGTATACGGTTGGGAATACATCCTCTGCTGCGCGATTGGGTTGCACTTTTTTCAAAAGTATTGCGTGCAGTGCATTTGGGATTAATCGAGATGCAAACGTTATATAACCCCACTTGTTAGGGGTACGAGCACAGATCCATCCTGAAGGTTTTGTAATTCTCAGTAGTTCTTCAGCAATATCTTTTGGGTCATCCAAATGTTCAAATACAAAATCGCTGACTATTAGGTCAAAGGTATTGTCTTCAAATGGTAACGGTTCGCCAATTTTGAGAACGACTTGGTGGTCGCTGCAAGGGTGAGATTTGACGACATCATCAATATCAGCGGCCCACACCTCTGCACCCGCGGATTGTAAGTCATGCAATTGAGCACTGTAAGTTGAGGTTTTTGAATAATGAAAAGAGCCGCGCCCAGCACCAAAATCAAGAACTTTCGGCTTTGTGCCTATTTTTGCGATTAATGCTCTGACAAAATTAAAAAATAAGACGGTACCATCGTGTTTCGTGAACGAGTCGATTCCATATTCAGAGTGAATTTTTGCAATATCCATGTTTCTATACATTGAAAAGGAAGTTAACAACATCACCGTCTTGCATGGTGTAATGTTTTCCTTCACTTCTTAATTTGCCTGCTTCTTTGATTGCTTTTTCAGATGTGAGTGAAAACAAATCGTCGACGTGGTAACACTCTGCTCGTATAAATCCGCGTTCTATATCACTGTGAATGACACCAGCGGCTTGTGGCGCAAGTGCATCCTTTGGAATTGGCCATGCACGAACTTCTTTTTCACCTGCGGTGTAAAACGTACTTAGGCCAAGAAGCGTATTTAGTGCACGTGCGAGTGGTCCCACCGCTGGCTCAACAAGGTCCATAGATTCAAGCATTTCAACTTGGTCTGGTTCGTCAAGTTCAGCGATTTCTGATTCCAATGTTGCACACACAACAACGCTTTCACCACCATGTTCTTGTGCGTAGGTTGCAACATATTTTGCTGCCTTTGATTCGCCATGAATATCATCTTCTGCTACGTTTGCGACGTAGAGCATTGGTTTTGCAGTCATGATGCCGTAACTTTTGAGAATCGCGCTATCGTTTTCATCCCACTCGCCATCTCGAGCGGGTTTTTCTTCTTCAAGCAATGTGTTCACCCTTGATAAAACATCGACGCGCCTTTGGGCATCTTTGTCACCATGTTTTGCTGTGCGTTCTGCTTTTTCGATTGCACCTTCCACAACGACCATATCAGCGACGATGAGTTCGCTGTCCATTGACGCAATATCATTTTCTGGAGAACAATGGTCGTAGCATTTGACGACTTGGCAGAGCGCATCGACGTTCCTAATATGTGCAAGGACTGCATTCAAGTTTGAACCACCAGAGGGTACGCCAGGAAGGTCAACGACTTGGAGAGTTGCTGGGATTACCTTTTTTGCATCTATAAAGTCGTTAATTCGACTGAGCCGAGGGTCAGGAATTGGTGCAATTCCCATGTTTGGTTTCACGCTACCCATTTGCACGGCAACACTATGTGCAGTCAGTGCAGTAAACAACGTCGTTTTACCAACGCCTTGTAATCCTATTAATCCGCATTCCATAAGTAACGTATTGTAAGGGGTGTGACTGTCACCTGGGGTCTGACTCCAAGCAGCGTTATCTAGTTAGAGGGTTCACTCTGGCGCTTTCCACTCAACTTGGCTGTGCCCCATGAGGGTGCCAGTGGCAGTTGCCAGTTGCACCATAGCGAGCTGGTAATTAACTTCACTCTGTAATACGGCAATTTTGGCTTGCCCAAGCTTTAGGATTGCATCCGTCACCGTTGTGCTTGTCACTTGATTATGTTTATATAGAACCTTGACGCCATCGTGATTTTTTTGTGCGGAATCAAGTTGGTACAACGATGCGATGTGTGTCAGCCACGATGCGTTCAAATTATCAAGTGCGTTGTGCACGTCTTTGCGAACGGTGAGTTCGCGGCTTTGTGACCTGCCCCCCCAAAAACTAGTCCACTCCTTATGCGATAAAATTGCAGAGTAGACACAATTTGGAAGGCAGGAAAACATGGCAAGGAAACGACATTCAG
>CAZAZD010000043.1:2570-7401 GCA_964489535.1 uncultured Isosphaeraceae bacterium | reverse complement strand
GAAGTGCCACCGTACGGATCAATCGTTTCTGGAAGACCAGATGGATATTCAATAACAAGAGGTGGTTCGCAAGCAACACTATCACAAGAACTGCCATCCCCGAGGTAGTCACCACCAAGTGCAATACAATTAATTTCCGATTCAAAATTACACTCATAATTGGCACAACATGCTCCAGTAAGATTTGGTACACAAACACCAAGCGGATTGGCAAGAGCATATTGAAGTCCGTTGTTATTAATTCCACATCCCCAGTTTGCTCCATTTGAATTGCAACCACCATTTGTGTGAATGCCGATTGCTTCACCTGTCGATTCATTGAGTACGGGGGATCCACTGTTTCCGCCTGTTGTATCTGTTTGGTACCCAATAGTTGTCCCACTAAAATACTCATACGGCCCTGTGTGGGTCTTCTGAACTCCATTCCAAGTCGGGCTCACGGGAGAGGAAACGACTCCGTAACCGACAATTGTAATTTGTTGATTAGAAACATTGGGTGGGGAAGTTGAAAGAACATAATATGCGCCACCTTGTGCTTGAAAGTGCGAGAGCCCTGTTTCAGTGTTTGGGAAACATCCAAAGTATGCCCAGTCGTCACCTATGCCACTGTACCCTTGTTGGAATGATGTTGAATCTGTTGCATACTGATCTTCAGGGCCGGGGTGTTGATAAGATCCGCCACCCGAGCTTAATGGCACATTAAACTCAACTGTCTGAATATCACCGTACCCATTAGTTGCGCAATGACCCGCTGTTAAGAATTGGTGATTTGCGTCATCGATAACCCAAGTCGAACAACCAATGGGCATGGCTCTTCCACATCTTGCAACATCGCTTAGAACTCTGTCGTCGGTATCTCCGCAAATTGATCGTTCGCTATTGGTGAGATGGAGAGTCGTAATGGATTCAATTGACACACTAGCGTTGGGTGTAGTTGGTTCAGCAATAATTTCAATTAAAACCATCGATCCATTGAACCAAGCACTTTTATTCTTCCATTGTTGTAATGTGATGCTTCGATGATGTTGCACCGCACCATCGAGCAAGGAAGTTGTTCGCAAAACAACCCCATCTGGAATAACTGTTCTGCTAAATTGAATTTGTAATGACGTTGCTTCTTCAGCAATAACGACATGGCTGTAGATAACTTGAGTTATATCACTACGATTCTGCACCATCCCGCTTGATGCACGGTATGGAATTACATCCGTTGCAAGTGGTGCTCTTTGGGCAGCAAACTCCTTATCAACGAGCGAATCTTCTGTTCCATGTGCAATTGCACTAAACAGAAACGTAGCAGTGAAAACTAATAATAATATATTTTTGTAACTCATCCTAATTAAAACCTTCCTTTTTTAACTCTAAAAATTTTCTCTCAAGTCATCTCACATCCCCAGTGAGCAATGATGAAGAGGATGTCGCCAATATGAATTATCCCATCCTCATCCACATCGTGCGAAATTAAATCGTATGGGTCATCTGATAGCCAGTATTTAATAATTTCAAGAAGATCTTCAACCCCAACAAAACCGTCTAGGTTAACATCACCTGCACAAGGAATATCTTGCTGGCACTCATCCGCTAAGATCAACAACTGGCCATCCCCTTGCCCATAGTTGCCGTCAAAATACCCTCCTACTCGAATAAGGTAGAACGTATTTTCTTGCGCAGTAAAACTTATTTTTGAGGTGTATCCGCTGCAACCATCGGTGTCACCGTTACATGCAATTTGCTTAGACAATAAGTCCTCACAGTCATCACTCTCTGAATTTAACTCATAAATAACCAAATCAGTATCAAAATTAGCTGAATCGCAAATGCTAACGACAACTTCCTCATATGCACATGATTTATATTTAAACCAAATATCGTAAACCATGTCACCTAAGTAATCATCTGTGCAATTAGCGGAGTCATACGGTTCACTGCCTGTCGTTGCGCCAACAGTTGTAAAATTCCACAACCCTACCGCTACATCCATTGGAAATTCACAAAGGTCGTTATCGACAACAAGATAACATGTGTCAGCTGAGCAAAACACGCCTAGTCCAGCAATATAGCCGCCAGCATCAAGACAAACTTCTTGCAATACATCGCTGCAATTCTCATCAAGGCAACAAGCAATTGGCAGATCTAGATCGCACCACCCAGAGCTGCAACTTGAATTGGCGCCAAGGAAGTATCCTTCTAACGCATTACACTCACTGAAAAGTAAAGTGTCAAAACATGTCCAAGTTTCTTCAATACAGCACGCCCCAAGCAGAGGCACGCAATCATTATTTAAGCAAATAGTCCCATCACCAAAATATATCCCACCAGTATTTATGCAATCTTCCTCAAGAACCTCTTCGCAAGTTTGACCAGAACAGCAAGCACCCATAATATCTAGAACCTCGCAGTCAAGGGAACACGTCACT
Organism: uncultured Isosphaeraceae bacterium; assembly: GCA_964489535.1. GTDB lineage: Bacteria > Planctomycetota > Phycisphaerae > Phycisphaerales > SM1A02. The sequence continues at coordinate 4,984 of CAZAZD010000043.1, read as the reverse complement.
GTATTTGAGAGATAGTTAGATATAGTTGCCTGCACTATTTCATGAAAGTTCAAAACAATATTTGACATTCCGCCAGGGCACAAATGACAATTACTCATTAACGTTCCATCGACAACCCCTGGCAGACATTCAGTGTCACAACTATCAATAGGGGGATCGTACTCGTGTGTATGTTGACTACCGCAATTATGCCCCAACTCATGTGCAACTACATAGATATCCCAGTTGTTGTAATTGTTATCTACGAGTGGAAGCGGAAACGATCCCCTCAAATTTGAAGAGAGTGCATATCCATAACTTGTGCACACCCCGTTTAGCCACGCAATACCTCCTCCAAGATTCCTTCCGCTGAGCATGTGAGCTAGATGCCGATCTGCATCTTGCATGTTATCTTCCCAATACGTTCTAAATTGATGGAGTTGATACAAAGGAAACTCTTGATCCCAAGGATCCGAATCGTTGTTCCAAATCCGTAAAAAAGAAATCTGGGTTTGAACATTTACATCTGTTTCAAAGATTGTTGAAACAGCACCAAAGAGCGTCGCAGCGTATTCGCTGCTAGCATCAACACTGCCATCAAATAATTCTGAAAATTCCCAGTCTGTTTCTACCGCAATTTTTAATGCTTGGCAATTGCCATCAATCAAGTTCGTTGAGTAACTTCTCTTTTCAGCGACAGCTCTTCCCGTTTCTAATGCTTCGCAGTACATGTCTTTCCAATTCATATCTTCAGGATTGACATCGCTTAAGTTGTAAACAGTCGTCCAACCAGCGCTCTTGTTTTTTGCAAGCACATACGTTTTGCCGTCGGTTTCGATTAACCCATTTGTTGTATGTTTGCCAAGAGCAAGGAAAACTCTAGAACTAGGGTCGCCCTCAATCGCGCCTCGTAGTAACGTGATATTTGGCTTGGATTTTATGCGATGCACGGTCTCGCCCATATAATTCACTGAGCCAAGAACTATTTCTGCCTCTGGTGTAAAAACATCGAATTGTTGCAAACGCAAATCGACCGCGCCATCTGTGCCAAGTGGAAATTCTTTTACTAGGACTGTTTCGTTTTCAAGTAAACCATGCAATGATTCCATTTCTATTGAAACAACAACGCCATTAAACGCCGCAACTTCACGAGGAGTCGTTATCAATTTTTGAATTGATAACTCTTGCGGTGACGCAAGCATAGAAATTGTTAACAATGCACTTAACAACAAATCATTCTCTCCAGATTACAGACATGGATAACTAGGCATAATCATGACTGATAATACGCCAAAAGGCAAGAAATAAATGCAAAAAACAGCACTATTATGGGCAATTACCCCACGCATCGACCATTGCAAGCAAATCACCTACGCCCACCGTGCCTGAATTATCAATATCCGCAGGTCCACCTTGCTCGCCCCATGCATCGATCAAAGACAAAATATCACTCACACCCACTGCACCGTTCCCATCAAGATCTGCTGGGCATGGCGCGCTTGGGTTGTAAGAACCATCGGGTAAAACAGTTGCAAGTCCCCACTGAGGGTTTTGGAGCATCTTTACCATTGCACTGTTGTGTTGTTGCATGAGTTGAAAAGTGGGCAATTCCCACTCATCTACAATTTCTGGAATGCGCCAAGGAAAATCTTGTGCGCCTAGGATAGATGTAAGGGACCAGTAGAAATACTCCGTCGCCTTACACCGGTAATCACAAGTTGGATCATCGTAGTGATACCAGCCCCCCGCAATCACATCATCCATCGTGTTTGTCATTTGTGTGCCGTGTTCTTCACCCCAAACTGAAGGATAAACAACAGAGTAACCACCGAAAGTTACAAGATGCAGCGTCTCTTCAAGTGAAGGATCAAACTCTTGATTGTCTGGATAACTCAAGTTCACTTCAAAGCCAAACAAATCTTGCAAGTAGTAGTTATCCCACGTGCTATCTGGGATGTTGTCATAGTCCCCCTCAGCTTGGTTTTCATTCCACCACATCAACATCGAGGCATAGTTATCAACAAGGTTCTGATGTACTGCCGCGTTATCTGGCACGCCATCTTCATTGTTATCAATCCACTGCGCAAGGATATTCGCGCAGTGCAGAACCCTGCTGTTTGACACATTCGATTTCGCAAAGACATGCAGCCCAAGCACATCAACGTGTTTGGTAAACACGTTCAAACCATCGGGAGCATTTGATGGAACGGGGCCAATTGTAAAATCTGCTTGTGCGGAAACTGTTGCTAATAGAACGAATGCAATTTGTTTAAACATCTTCCTACCTTTCAAAAAAAAACGCCCGCAAGTTTTGCAACTAGCGGGCGTTTGAAGTTAAGAGTCGTTACTCAGGGCATGCACCCCAAGCGTCAATGAGAGCAAGCAAATCGCCAACACCAACCACACCGTCTTCATCCACGTCGCCTGCACCGCCA
>CAZAZD010000043.1:0-2560 GCA_964489535.1 uncultured Isosphaeraceae bacterium | reverse complement strand
CTTGCCCCCACATATCAACGATGGCAAGGAGGTCATTTACGCCAACGGTTCCATCTTCATCAATGTCGCCTGCGCAGGGTGTACCTGTGTCACATGGTTCGCCAGGACCATTTATAAGGATTTGTCCACTGCCTTCACTACTGCCACTCCAACCACCAACTCTGATGAGGTAATCGCTGCCTTCTGTTACATTAAATGAAGTCTCTGAAGAATAATTTGCGCAATTATCGCCATCGCCATTACAGGCAATTTGCGTTTTACTTCCACAAGTACCTTCGTATACAACTATGTCTGAGTCAAAGTCAACAATGTTGCAAAGACTTACATCCATGTTGCCTGTGCCACAAGCAGTGTAAGAGAACCAAACATCTGCTGCCATTTCACCGAGGTATGTGCCATTGCATTCATCTTCGTCATACGCATCGCCACTGTGGCTTGCGCCAACTGTTGTAAACGAATGTGTTCCATCTGCGACGGGCTTTGCCGTTGCGCATTCGTCGTTATCAAGCGGCTCTGGGAAATCAGCCATATTGTGAAGTGCAAAACCAGCAAGAAGTTCAACAGAGTGAGGCGTGCCGTTCGTTAAGTCACCGTCGTCATCATCAAGAGTGAGCCAGTCAAGCGTTATCGCAGGAGTGATACTTTCTCCAGAGTGCATAACAATTGCGTTAATAGCAAGCGATGCCACGATTTCTCTGCCTTCAGGTCCGTATGCATTTTCCATTTCAATGATTGCATCCCAAACACAGCCAGAAATCAACTGACCACAATCGTGAATACCACCTGAACAAGGATATTGTTTGTTATTGATTGCGTTACGGATTCCGTTTTCGCAATCATTGCTATAAAAACCACGAGCAAGTTGAGGATCGTCAGTGATTAACAAAGACATAACATCGCTCATTCCCTCGCCATATTGTCCCTGCCCACTCCCTCCGGATGCGATCATGTGGTGCCCATATTCGTGGTGCACAACTACAGAGAATGCAGTATTGCTGCAACCGCCACCAGAGTTATAGAAATTAATAGATGAATAATCGTAATACGCATTACATGTCCCACTCACACCAACATTTACTGGAAATGAAGTTTGGTTATCAATGGTCGGAAAATCAGGAAAATAACTCAATGCGTAATCCCGAACAATATTCGCTTGTAAATAAGCGTTTACTTCCGCTCTATAACTTTCACTGTTGTTTGAAGAGTTGTGAAGAACATTCAATCCACTTTGATTAATTGAACTATCTGATCCTGAGTTATTGTTTACGTTAAACCATTGACCCTCAAGTTTGGAAGTAATGTTTCCAGATCCAAAAATAGTAAAGTCTCCGTAAGCGTCTGCATAAGCAGTGTTGACACCAAGTGTCACCTTTGCATAGGGAAGACCCATTGCTGATTCTGGTTCACAAACATCAGCACCAGATGATTCTGTTGCCATACCTGACACGTTACCATCAGCGTGAAGAATCAAATTCTTTTCATGAAGAATTTCACCTGTTTCTGCATCAACAATGAGTTCGACTTTCTGATAATTCTCAGTATCCCAACCGCCACCAACAGTTGCTTCAAACACTAGTGACGCTCTTGGCTCTGCGTGATCTTCTCGTGAACCAGCGTACACCATAAGTTCTGGGGTTGTGGTTGTTACTGAAGTACCAAAACGAGTTGCGGCAGCCATCAGCGCAAGTGCATTATTATTCATAATGCGTTTTGGTTGTTTGAAACCCTTTACATCTCGCAAGTCTACTTCTGCGTTCACGATTGGATTGCCAGCAACGTTTCGAGAAAGAGTCATCAACCGACTCCCATATACTGGAAGTCCGTCAGCTGTTTGCTTAAAGTAGACACCAGTGAATTTGTATTCACCGGTTTCTTTATTAAACATAATTGGTTGAACGTGATGTCCATCTGGAAATGGGCCTTGAGCAATAAAATCATTTGCATTGACGCCAAGTGAGTGTGACCAAGTTCGAAGGAAGTTTTGCGCAGCGCTTTCTGCTGTTCTACCTGTTGCCATTTCTGGAGCAACCATCTTTGAGATATTGCCATTTACATCAAGTGTTCGAAGTTTTGGATGATCTTCTCGAAGTTGGCTGAGCGTCAACTGTGAAGAAGGTGCGGCAAAAGCAAATGGCGTCGAAGCACATATTGCAAGTACTGCTAGTGAAATTCTTGGGGTATGTCGCATGAAGATGGTTCCTCTCTGAATGTTAAGATAGGCAAAAGGCGGAACCCACATCCGCCACACCTAAATCTTCGCAAACTAATAATGCACGGTTCCTGTAAAAATGCAACTTAAAACCCTTATTAATGAAGATTTTGGATTACTGCGAAATATGTTTGTTTTTTTTCTTGCTTTGGAACCGCTCGGTATTAAATTCGTATATATCGGCAACTTCCTATATCTGCTCCCTCCCTCCCTTGCAGAGAATAATCTGCAAAACCAAACCCCGATCGTCGCCTTGCGCCACGACGGGGTTTTTTCAGCTTCAAAACAAAAAAATTCTCAGAGGTAATGTATTTTAAAATATACCTGCATATATTCTTTAAATATTGACCA
>CAZAZD010000042.1:0-7414 GCA_964489535.1 uncultured Isosphaeraceae bacterium | reverse complement strand
GTTCAGCATCGGGATCACTTTCTACAACCGAAAAATCTCGTCCCGATAGGGCTTCTATGATTTTTTCTTTATCAGCGCCGAGCACAACGATCATCGAATCGCATCGGGATGCAATTGCATCGAAACTAGAGGCAATGACAGTGCTCCCATGCCACGGCAAAAGTTGCTTCGTCTGCCCCATCCGAGACCCACGACCAGCGGCAAGAAGGACGCCTGTTAAAGTCATGGGCAAATCACCAAAGGTTCAGTTTTTTTGTTACGTCTTTGCTCTACAAGTTGTGCAGCGATTGCAAGTGCAATTTCGCTCACAGTTTGTGCGCCAATGTCTAAGCCAATCGGTGCTTGTACGGTTTTCAAAAATGCAGATGAAACACCGCGATCTTTCAGTTCGTTAAACGTCAATCCAATTTTTCGTTTTGAGCCAACCATGCCAACATACCGTGCGCCTTTTCCAACAACCGCATGCAACGCAACTGCGTCATCGCGGTGACCACGTGTTACGATGACTACATACGTTTCATCATCGAACTTCGCTTCGCCGAGGGTTTCTGCGATATTTCCATGGATATGCGATGCTTCATCTGGGATAAATCGTTCGAGCATATCTTGTCGGTCATCAAAAACCGAAACTGAAAAGTCGAGTGCCAAAGCATGCCTACAAACATCTTGCCCGAGGTGCCCTGCCCCAACTATATATACGTGTGGTCTAGGTGGAAGATTAAGTACCCAAGTTCCACCGTCAATTACAAGTTCAAGTTTGGTTTGAATTCGGTTTCGATAATCGCTTGCAATTTTTCGCAGTTTCTCGGCATCTCGCTCCATTGCGATAGCCACTTCAATTGTTCCTCCACAAATCAGTCCTTCTTTCCAAGCAAAATTATGATCGAGCGGAATAGTTTCAACGCGCCCAACGCCTGAACCAAGAACATTTTTTGCAGACTCAATAATACCCGCCTCCACGCAACCACCGCCTATAGTTCCATATATTTCACCCTCATCATCCACAAGCATTATCGCTCCCACAGATGCTGGAGAAGAGCCAGTTGTCTTAGCGAGCAAACAAAACGCTGCATTTTGACCAGACGCGACCACTTCTGCCGCCCGCTCAATTAACGCTCCAACTGTCGTGCTCATTCCCCCATCCTACATTGGGGGACAGTCTCCATGGGACTGTCCCCCAATAAACTGCAACTGGGGACCGTGCGCGGTGATTTTGAGTTGTTTTTAGGGGGACTGTCCCCATAGGGCTGTCCCCAACTGCGCAAGACTCCCATTGCAAAAAATAGGGCTTGAACTTTTGCAAGTCCAAGCCCTACATCAATAAACTAACGCCGAGGTTTACTCAGTGCAAACAGCGAGATCGTATGCATACGACACCCAGCCTGTACCGTCATCAAACGCTGAAGTGCCATCGCCAGTTCCTGAACTCATCCACAAGAACCAACAATTCAAGCCGTCGCTTGCAGATTGTGCTGCAAGCCAATCAACATTCGTTGCTTGGAACTTCATGTTCCATTCCATAAGTTCATATACACCGGAAAACAGTTGGCCAGTTGCAACCTTTGTTGCAGGTACATTCAACGATTCTGTCGTCAACGTGCCGGGGCTACTCGCACCGTCATCATCATACGCACGAACATTGAAACCAAAGTCTGTTCCGCATGAAGCCCAACTTCCGCTGTAGAACAACTGAAGACCCCAAACTGTGACACCATTCATAGCGTCCGCATTCACAAATTCTGCACGGTTGTAGTAAATACCGCCTGAAGGATCGTCAGTCGATGTGCCTGCTGACCAACCATCATCCACTCCGTGTGGATATTGGCAAGGCATGTCTGCGCAGTCGGTTGTCGAACAATCAGTACCGTTGCCCATAAAGTTGCCACCAAAAGTAGCGCAATCTGCTTCGGTCATATTGTTGAGACAATCGGTTAGTCCCATGCAGCAAGCGCCAATAATTGGCATGCAGTTGTTCACATCAGCACACGTTTGGTCAAAATGCCACGTACCATTTTGAGCATCACAATCACTCATGCTCATTTCGCCAACACATGTCTCATTAACACAGCAAGCACCAGTAGCTGCTGCACCTTCATCAAGTTGCAACCAATAGTTTGCGCCATTTGCGCAAGTCCAATCCGTATTCCAATCGGAGGCACCTACCCAGAAACAATAATTGCCGGGAGCGAGTGGTGCAAAATCATGCACAACAACTTGACCGGGTTCTACAGTAATGTATTGTGCAAAGTCAACTGCATCAAGATCAACAATCGCAAAGATCGTTGTAACGCCTTCTGTTTCACAAGTTACCGTAAAGTTACCACCTGCATTTAAGTCATTGCATTCAAACCAATCGGTGTCTCGGAAAGTACTTCCAGATGCATCTAGGAACACAGATGCTTCGCCACAAAGTGGTACACCAATGGTTAACGGATCCATTGCGCCGTTTCCATTAAGACCGGCATTACAGTCCGTAGCTCCATCATCACCATCAACCCAGCAATCATCGCAGTCTGAATCTGCGCCGTCTGGGCAGCCTTCGTATGGCATTCCACAAACGATATCCGAACACATGGTGTCGTCACCCTTGTAAGTGTTGCCCATGGCTTCACAATCAGCTTGTGTCATTCCATCAGAACAGTCACCCGCTTCGGAGCAACAAGCGCCCACTGGCGTGCAATCTTCACCCCACGAACCAATAACTGCCAAAATATCACTCACGTCCACACAACAATCGCCGTTTGGAAGTGGTGCAACGTCGCCGACTGGTCTGTATGTACCGTCTCCGCAATCGCCTACTGCACCAACCACTGCCAAAATATCTCCAACAGCAACCATCATGTCGCCATCGATATCTGCTGTGCACTGTGTTGGCAAGGGTGAGTCGCATGGATCTGCTGGTGTACCACCAGTTAAACGGTATGAACATTCTTCAGCAGCTTGCCATGCACCAAATCCAAAACCGCCACCAGGGTTTGCTTGGATTGCACCACCACCATCACCAAGAAGCGAGGTTGCACAACCGGTTTGACCGCCTGTTGCAAAATCATTTGAAGGAATAACGCCAACAAGTTGGTCGCCTGACATCGATGATAATCCCGTATTCAAAACGATCAAGAAGTTTGCACCCGCCCAATCTCCACTTACAATTGCATCGGCTGCGTCTACATATTGTGAATCGATATCACCTGTAAGATTCGCTCCAGCCGCATCAGCGTTTGAATATAAGTTTGCTGTATAGCCCGCAACTGATGACGGATCAACAAATCCGTTCCAACCGCCCATGACCATTTCAACCATGTTGATGATACCGCCGTCGCCAGTAAAATTATCAGCAGCAACAACATCATACACATCGTATGCCGCTTCAAAATCTTGGCTCGCTTGGATATTATCTCCAATACCAGAACCATCCATCGGTCCAACTTGATCCATTATGACTTGGCTTGAAGCAACTGAAGTTACAGCGCCCAAGACAACCAATACACTTCCCGTACATTTCATATCAAAGTTCCTCTCTTAGAAATTGTGGTTTCGTATCTTTCCTACTCCGATTGTGACGTATTTGGCAGTTCATGTCAACTGAATAACCGTGGACAGGCTTTTACCGCATAAAAAGCACCATTTGGGTGCCAGGCTACGGTGAGTCTGACCCCAAAGAGAGTGGTATTATGAACAGATGCAACGAACACGAGAAGATTTAGCGAATTTACAACCACATTACCCAGACATGATCAATGAAGTCATCGATGTGACCGACCACAGCCGAAACATGATTTTTAACATGACCGTAGAGGAAGCGACAGAAATAGTTGCTTCTGGTGACCCAGAAAAAATCGCAACAATCGATGGGCACTTCGCACTCATGGCACGAAACGGGCACATCATTCGAATGGCGCGGTCATTGCAATTACCGTTGCGATACTTCATCGTGAAGAAAGTTGCTGGTCCTGCATTACTCATCGCAGAAAGAATAGATGACATTCGGGGGTGGCTTGAAGCGCAAGGTTTCGGTGATCAGTTCCATCCGTCCTACACACGCATGGTACCTGCGCATCACCTCACTGAAATTGCGTTAGTGGGCTGCCCTGATCCGAATCCAGTTTGCACACGATTCTTTAATCCGCAACGGAATAACCAAAACGAAAATTATGCAGAACGGTATATCCAAGAACTTTCTTCAGGCATCTCAAAATGGCTTGACACTCTTCCAGAACATGAACCAATCGGTGTGTTGTTCTCTGGCGGAATTGACTCTGGTGCTGTCTTCCTTGCAACGCACCACGTTATGAAAACACGTGGTATGAATCTCGCTCGATTAAAAGCATTCACACTCACGATAGACGGGCAAGGAGATGATGCAAAACAAGCTCACGATTTCTTGTCGCAACTCGACCTTGAACTTTTCCACGAGGTCATCGACGCCACCCGGAGTTGGATTAACTTGGAAACAGCCGTAAAGACAATCGAAGACTACAAACCACTCGACATCCAAGCAGGCGCCATGACACTCGCCATTTGCCGTGGCATCCGAGAACAATATCCAGACTTCACCTATCTCATCGACGGTGATGGCGGCGACGAAAACATGAAGGATTATCCAATAGAAGAAAATCCTGAACTCACTATCAAAAGTGTGTTAAGCAATCAAATGCTGTACCAAGAGGGCTGGGGCGTGGACGCAATTAAACACTCACTTACATTCAGTGGCGGGCTTAGCCGCGCATGCACCCGTGGCTACGCGCCGATGCAAAAATATGGGTTCAAGGGTTTTAGCCCGTTCATGTTAACGAACGTCATCGAAATTGCCGAGGGCATTCCATTCATCGAACTCACTGGATGGGATCATAAAAAACTATATGCACTCAAAGGCGACATTGTTTCCAAAGGAATCGAAGCGGTCACTGGTCAACACATGCCAATTTTTGAAAAACGACGTTTCCAAGACGGTGCTGCAAAAGAACGAGCGTTTGGTAACTCGCCCGCGCCCTATCGCAAAGCATTCCACGATGCGTTTGACTGTTAAAAATAAAGTTGATGAAACAAAAGCAAATGGTTTTTTCTCTGAAGAAGAATTAACTCGAAACGGCATTGTCGAAAAACACAATGTCATTCTCACAACAAACAAAGAGTGCTCGTTCAAATGTGTGATGTGTGACTTGTGGCAAAACACACTTGACGAGCGTGTTGAAAACGGCACGATTGCAAAACAAGTCCACGGCGCCCTAGATCAACTTCCACCTGCAAAACATCTGAAACTCTATAACGCGGGAAGTTTCTTTGACAGGCAATCGATACCCAAGCGAGACACGTTTGAAATTGCAGATATGATTTCTGAATATGAAACACTGATTGTTGAGGCGCACCCAAAACTTATTGGAACTCCATGCTTTGAGTTTGCCGAACATTTGCAACCACAACTTGAAGTCGCAATGGGCTTGGAAACAGTTGATCCAAGCGTATTACCTCGACTAAACAAAAACATGACACTCGATGATTTTGAAAGAGCAACAACAAAACTATTAGAACACGAAATTTATGTAAGAGCATTTATTTTGTTACGAACGCCGTGGCAAACCGAAGAAGAAGGGATTCACTTTGCAAAAGAGTCGATAGATTTTGCTCAATCCATCGGGGTAGAGTGTTGCACAGTAATTCCAACAAGACCAAACGAGGGAATGACCGATTTTGAACCACCACTTCAAGAATCATTAGTAAAAGTTGTTTCGTACGGACAATCAAAAAACAACGGACGAGTATTTGGAGACAGTTGGGATGAAGTATGACCTTGCTATTCTTGGTTCTGGTTTAGGTGGTTCTGTTACTGCTTTAATCGCAAAACAAATGGGAATGAATCCCGTTTTGATTGAGAAGAACAGCCACCCACGATTTGCCATCGGCGAATCATCAACACCACAAGCAGATATCGCACTTGCAAACATTGCTGATACTTATAACTTGCCTCGGCTTAAACCGCTTGCTAGGTACGGGTCATGGAAAGAAACGTATCCAGACTTAAACTGTGGACCAAAGCGCGGCTTTACATACATTCATCATCCAAACATAAACGATGAACTATTGGTTGCCGCAAGCCCAAACGGGTATGACTGCGACAGCCAATGGTACCGTGCTGATTTAGATGCATTTTTAGTAAATGAAGTAAAAGAATTAGGAATTCCATACGTTGATAACACAGAAGTTGCACTTGAGGAACAAGATGGTTGGCATTTATCCTCCGAAAACTTTTCTTGCACTGCCAATTTTTTAATTGATGCAACAGGTGGAGCGAATCCGCTTGGCATTCCACAAGATAACTCGGGTGTTCGTACAAACTCGCGTGTTATTTATTCACACTTCACTGGAGTTACTCCTTGGGGAGAATTGCACGGGAAACCACAGCACCCATATCCTTGCCACGACGCAGCACTGCATCATGTTTTTTCCGGAGGCTGGATGTATGTATTGCATTTTGATAACGGAATAACCAGTGCTGGGTTTGTCCTTGATTGTAACTCTAGACAAAATGACACTTGGGAATCATTGATGAATGAACTTCCATTTGTCAAAGAACAATTCCAAAACGCAAAGCCCACTATGCCGCTTGTTACGTCTCCTCGAATGCAACGATGCGCAACACAAATGGTCGGTGAAAATTGGGCAATGCTCCCCTACGCTGCTGCTTTTTTAGATCCACTCCACAGTGCGGGGAATGCGCACACGCTGTGTGGTATTGAACGTCTGATGCCGATTCTCGGCAAGCCCCAAAAAGAACGGCTAGAACTACTCCAAGGGTATCAAGCAACGACGCTCCATGAAGTTGATGTACTCGATAAAATTATTCACGGGTGCTATCAATGCTTCGATGATTTTGAACTCTTGTCCAACTTCGCAATGCTCTATTTCGCAGGCGCTGACTTTACAGAGCGGCAACGAAGAGCTGGTAAAACCGCAGGATTCTTAAACAGCGGCGATCCAAAATTTTGCGGGGTGGTCGATGATTTCTATACCCAACTAATGGACGGAACCATGAGGGCAAGAGATATTCAAGGAGCAATTGAGCCATGGAATCTCGCAAACTTATGTGACCCAAGTAAACAAAACATGTACGATTACGTCTAAATGAAACAAGCATTACTTTTATTACTCACTTTAGCGACTGTTTCTTGTTCTGGAAATAATCCGAATCAAGACACAGCAGACGCAGAAACACTTCGGAACCGAAATCTCGCTCTTGCTTACATTGACAGCGGAATGATGAAAGAAGCTAGTGAAAAACTTGCGTTACTTGAAAAAACAATTCCAGCCGAAGCGTTTGTGTACGCAAACCAAGGGCTCGTAGCGCTTCGCCAAAATAAATTAGAAGAAGCAAATACATTGCTTAAAAAAGCAAACGATCTCTCAACGAATAATCCAG
>CAZAZD010000041.1:0-8012 GCA_964489535.1 uncultured Isosphaeraceae bacterium | reverse complement strand
TTTGGTTTGTGGACGGTTAAGCCGCCAAGACATGTTCCAATCATGATTCTTCTCCGTTATCTTGTTGCAACAACTCGCTGCCACTTAGCCCACCGATAAATTGTTCAAAGAATAGTTTACCTAACACAGCAGGGGATCGGTTTGATGTATGTGGATCGTACCATCGGTACAGCCAGTTCAAACTACTAAAGAGGGACATCGTCGCAACGTGTGGATCGTTGACCTTGAGGTCATATTTAGCAATGAGATCGTTGACGATTTCGCGAGTGTGGTGATAGTACGAACGACGGATTCGATGCAATTCCTCGTACGCCTTGCCAGTCATTGAATCGAGTTCATGCGAACAGAGTTTCAATCCATCCATATCATTTGCAAAAAACAAAACGTGCTCGGAAATCATGAGTCTGATTTTTTCGAGCGGGTCTTCCACAAGGTGTGTTTTCATCCTTAAATTGGACTCGAGTCCTGAAAATGCCCTGAAGAGGATCGTGAAAAGCATTGCTTCCTTTCCATCGAAATAGTGGTACATAGATGCAGGACTTACACCCGCTTCGGCTGCTACTGCCCGCATAGAGGCCTTTTCGTACCCATCTCTGGCAATCAACATCGTTGCAGCTTTGAGGATGGCGTCGTTGCGTTCGTTGTAACTGCTGTTGTGGGCAGTACTTCGGTCATCTTTGGTTCGCGAGGCGAACGGTTGTTCGGGTATTGTTTTGCCCATTGGGGTACCTGTAAATATGCCGTTACAGCACCAAAAACGCAGTTTTGAGCCAAATAACGCTTATTATTCTCGTAATAATACCGTAAAAAAGGACAAATGACAGAAGTTTTTGCCAAAATTCGTGCTATAATTGTCGAACGCCCGTTCGGGCGTTGCAATCGTACGTATTCCCCACGCTCGTGGGTACTATATATAGACCTAAGAATAGAGGAGTTTTACCATGAGTTTTTTCCCAACGAAGTGTGCCGACGATTTCGGCTTTGAGGAAGTGGCGTACAAAAAAGAAGGTCGTGTTGCGTACATTACGATTAACCGCCCCTTTAATTACAACGCGTACAGCACCCCAGCGCTGCAAGATCTTGAGGCTGCATTTAAAGATGCTGCGTACGATGATGCAATTGCTGTTGTTGTCTTTACTGGTGTTGGTGATTCGTCATTCTGTACAGGCGGCGACGTGAAAGAGTACCAATCAAGTTACACCCAGCGCCCTCGCGATTATTGGAAATATATGTGCTGCTTCAAGGCGTATATTGAATCCATCTTAAATTGTTCTAAGCCGGTTATTGCTCGGCTCAACGGCATGGCTGTTGGCGGTGGGAATGAAAGCCAACTCGCTTGCGACCTTGGTGTCATGGGCGAACATGCGTTCATCGCACAAGTAGGAACAAACGTTGGTTCTGTTGCTTGTGGTGGTTCAACGCAGTGGCTTCCAGTTACAGTCGGCGATCGAACTGCTCGCGGTATTTTGATGCTCAATCAACGCTATCCATCTTGGACATCCCTTGGAATGGGATTGGTCAACATGGTTGTTCCAACAGTCAAAGACGCGGATGGAAATTGGGTTACTACCTTCACAAATGGCAGGAAATACCTTGCTGATTGGAACACTGACCAATGGGACAATCCATTTGAAACTCGCGCAACTCAAGAACAAATAAATGCTGCAAAGAAAGGCAAGGATGGGTATTCCCTCGACCTTTCATTGCTCGATGAAGCAATTGCAGAACTCTGTGACATCATCGTGAACAAGTTCTTTGAATGCACTCGATATACCAAGACGCAAGTCAACTTCTGGAAAGATTTGGCATGGCACTCCACTGTTGGACATGCTCGCGATTGGCTCTCTGTGCATTACACAAGTCTAGAACCATACGAAGGCATGACAGCATTCGTTGAAAAACGCAAAGCGGACTACGAAGGCATGCGCGACTTGGCTGCGGATCCAAACGGCTCAAGCGAATTCCTTTGGGGACCTTATTCCCAAGAGTGTGGTGACTGTGGTGCTAAAGGCATTCCGACTTCATTTGAATTTTGCGGTAAGTGCGGTGCTACGTTAGCAGTACCGGCGAACGCGTAAGGAAAACAGATGGCAACACCTCAGAAACCTCGTGCATTAGTTACAGGGGGATGTAGTGGCATCGGTCTTGGCATTGTAAATATGCTGATAGCCGATGGCTATGATGTTGGCGTCCTTGACGTGCAACTTGATGAATCACTACAAGTGTGGGCACGTGCTGTTGATGTATCTAATTCTGAGCAGGTAAATGCTGCAATTGCTGAGTTTGCCAAAGACGGTTTAGACGCACTTGTGAACAACGCTGGTATCGTTCGTGACAACGTAAGCTGGAAAATGAGCGATGAAGAGTGGCAACAAGTGATTGATGTAAATCTTACTGGCGTTTTTAATTGTTGCCGGGCTGCGATTCCATACATGCGAGAAGCAAACAAAGGATCCATTGTGAACATTGCTTCGATTAACGGAATGCGAGGTAAGTTTGGGCAAACTAATTATTCTGCAGCGAAAGCAGGTGTCATTGGATTAACAAAAGCACTCGCGAAAGAAACAGCAAGATTTAATGTGACCGTAAATGCAGTTGCACCAGGCATGATTGAAACAAAAATACTTGAAGATATGACGAACGCCCAGCGAGAATCGGCAATGCAAGAAATTTTGCTCGGGCGAATCGGTAAGGTGGAGGATGTTGCCGGTGCAGTTGCGTTCCTTTGCAGCGAACGGGCGCGATTTATCACTGGAGAAGTAATCAAAGTAGACGGAGGTCAGTACATCTGATGACTATGACAACATACGAATGTATTCAATGCGCGGTCAACGACGGCATAGCAACAATTACGCTCGACCAAGCACCTGTGAATGTGTTAGACATTCCAATGATGACGGAATTGAACGCAGCACTCGATGACATTACATCACAAGATGTTGCTGTCATCTTGTTTAACGCAACAAACAAGGCATTCTGCGCGGGCGTCGATGTTAGCGACCATGCAGAAGACAAAGTCGATGAAATGGTCAAGCAATTTCACGGCATTTTCCGCCGACTTGCTGCAAGTGATGCACTTTCCATTGCAGCAGTAAATGGTGCTGCCCTTGGTGGCGGCATGGAACTTGCTTGTTTCTGTGATGTTGTTCTTGCCTCTGCAAAATCAAAGTTTGGGCAGCCAGAAGTAAAAGTCGGTGTCTTCCCGCCAGTTGCTGCTGCGATGTTGCCATTACAAATTGGAACTCGCAAAGCAATCGAACTTGTTGTTTGCGGTGACACCATCAAAGCAGACGAAGCACATCGAATCGGTTTAGTGAGTCATGTTTTCGATGTTGAGACATTTGATGCGGATGTCGAAACGTATCTTTCTAACTTGTGCTCTCTATCACGTCCTGTGATTCGTATGGCGAAAAAAGCATGCACGCTTGCTGACAGGGAAGAAGTAATGCAGCGTTTAGACGAAGCAGAGAAAATATACATGGAAGAGTTAATGAAACTTGCAGATGCCCACGAAGGCATCGCAGCATTTTTAGAAAAACGCGAAGCGAATTGGTCGCATTCTTAAAGGAAAGAACATGAAAGCAGCAGTATTTCACGGCACAGATAAAGGCATCATTATCGAGGACATTCCAGTCCCCGAAATTGGTGAAAACGATATTTTGGTGAAAGTCGCCGCTTGTGGTGCATGCCATACCGATTTGCATTACATCGAACATGGCATTCCAACTTTCAAAGCGCCTCCCATCGTCCTTGGTCACGAAGCATCTGGTGTAATAGAAAAAGCAGGGGCAAATGTTACACACCTTGCTGAAGGACAACGCGTTCTTATTCCAGCAGTATTGACTTGTGGTCGTTGCAGTTATTGTCGTGCTGGTCGCGAAAATATATGCAGCGATATGAAAATGCTTGGCAACCACTTTGACGGTGCGTACGCTGAATACGTTGCAGTGGATGCCAAAGATGTTCTTCCACTTGCAGACTGCATTCCGCTTGAAGAGGCATCAATCATTGCAGATGCTCTATCAACGCCGTTCCACGCAGTGAAAAATCGCGCAAAGGTTCGTGCTGGGGACACAGTTGTTGTTTACGGCTGCGGAGGAGTAGGTATTAATGCTGTTCAAATTGCAACAGCATGCGGTGCAACGGTTATCGCTGTAGATATGAACGAAGAAAAACTGAAGTGGGCGAAGGAGTTCGGTGCAACGCACACAATCAACGCAGGCGATGTAGAACGTGTCTCCAAAGAAGTAAAGAAAATGACCGGTGGAGGTGCTGACATCGCGATTGAAGTCATCGGTAACCCGCGAACAATTGAAGAAGCATTCGAATGCTGCCGAATTGGTGGACGACTTTGCGTTGTTGGATACACCCACGAAAAAATCAATATCGTTGCAGGCAAAATCATGTTCAAGGAAATGGAAATAACCGGTTCACTCGGTTGTCCTCCAGGAGAATATGTGCCACTCATCAAGATGGTTGAGAATGGTCAGATTGACTTGCAAAAAATCGTCACCCACCGTTTTGCGCTTGATGATATTCAAGGCGCATTCGATGTGATGAAAGAAGGAAAATCGTTGAGATCAATTGTAATTCCGTAACCATGAATAATTGTAGGACACCAATCTAAATGCTCGCAAACGGCAAACTTGGCATTCACCCGCCCGGCGCGCTTGGCGTTGCGTTCTATCTGCATGCAAACGCAGATTGTTTTGTTGGTCGCAGTGGTAGTAAAAGCACTGAAGTGTTGCACAAAAATGGCATCCTTCGGTACCTCGATGGTGATGTCATGCGAACGATGGATATCCAAGACCGTGTGTACACAAACCCACTAGATGCAGATTCTCGTGGCGGGCTTCCTGAACTCCTGCTCCTTTGCAGCACTCCGGATCAACTTGGTGAGTTTACCCAAGAGGTAACAAACTTCCTTGAAAACCTGTCCTCTCGCGGACATATGAAATCGGTGCAAGATGTGCGCGACTATGTCCCAATCATTTTGATTTTACCCAACGGTATCTGTACTGAGCGGATGATCAGCGAAGCGTCAGACCAGCTCAACGAATCTATTTTGATGGGGCGCCTTCCCAACTTTACGTCCGACATGGCAAACGCGTTGCAAAACCGATTGGTTCGCGGCGTTGCAATGCAGGCGGGTGGTCGCAAGGGGAGCGGGGACGATTCGGTCTACTTAGTGAAGGGGAAAGGCTGGATTGAGTTTGCGGGCTGTGCTGAAGTAGAAGCTGAACGGATTCAAGCGATCCTCAGCGAAAAGAATTATCCATTCAAACACCACAACCGCCTGAGCGGAATACGGCTTGAATTTGACAAGGCGATGATTTCTATTGTCTTAAATGTAGGCGGGTTGATTCATACCGTAGATGAAGATGGCAGTATTCTTGATGTTCGGATGGGTGACCTTTGCGTTGACGAAGAGAAGACTGAGTTTGTTCGTAAAATAACCGAATCAGTCTTTCGTGTTGGCAAAGCAATTGGCGTGTACACAAGCGAAGAAACGTACGAATCAGTTTGGGCATTGCACCGCGAAACGATTTTGAAGAATCGAGGACATGTCACAAGTTCACTCAAGGGTTTTTACGATGCGCTTGACCGAGGGCTTGAAAGTGTGCAACTTTTTACAAATGAACAGTGGATATTACAGCCCCTTGTTGAGTACGCTGTTACCTCTGGTATGGCAGCGGAAGAACGATTGTTCAACTCGCTCAAGCGACAAGTGCAACAAGCGATGGCACGAGCAATCCGCTTTAAAAACGAAGAAACGAACTCGGGTGGAGGACGAAAAAACATGGAATTGATTGCAAGAAGAGACATGGGTGTTGATTTGTTCAAACTCAATGACGAGGACCTCGTTGTTGTTGGGACAATGCTTGATAGCAACCACCTCATTAACCTAGAGTTGACTGTTCACCTTCCAAACGAACAAATTATCGCGAGCAAACTTGACATGATTCGCACCCCGTTTCCTGTTTGTCAAGAGGTGCAAAACTCGGCCGAAAGACTTATTGGGTTGCGAATCGAACGTGGTGTGATGGGTGAAATTACTCGCCGCATTGGTGGGCACGAGGGCTGCTCGCATGTAAAACAAATTGCCAACAACATTATTTACTTCGTTGCGGCCTATCTAGCTCGTCAACGTGCTGGCATTACTGAACTCTCAACCGATTCAAACTTTACTTCACCAGAAGAACGATTCAACTTAACCAAGGGCTTCCTTGAAAATAGTTGCCTTGCATATTGTCAATCGACGCCACAGAAAATGGATGCGGAAAATGGCGCTGCTCGTGGGGGCGAAGAGCATAAAAGTATGATTCCACTTGGTGACTATGAAGTTTCTCTCGGAGAGTTGCTGCAAAACCGTGCTGAAACGTACGCAAACAAAACATATATTCGCTACAGGCGAGGGGATGAAAACGCGACAATTTCGTGGAAAGCCTTTGCCCATCACGTCTTTACTATTGCAAACAATTTGATTCGCGAAGGTGTTTGCCAAGGCGACCGCGTTGCGATGCTTTCCGAAAACCGTCTTGAAATGTTTATGTTCGAAATGGCGATTATGTCAATTGGTGGCGTAACTGTCCCAATTTTTGCTGGCTACCCAGAAAATCAAGTGGATTACATTCTCAATCACGCAAGGCCAAAATATATCGTCGCTTCGTGCAAGAAACAGTACGACAAAGTGGCTGCAAGCAGTTTCAACAATATTGAGACAAGTTGGGTGATGGACGAAGTTGAGCAAACGGATGCCAACGCTTTCTCGTCCTTGCTTGAAAACGATGATGCGCCGACAGAAAAACTTAAAGAGCGAATGCAACTCGTGCACGGCGATGACCTTTGTTTGATTATGTATACATCCGGAACGACTGGCCCGCCAAAGGGTGTTCGCCTCACACACCGAAATATTATTTCACAACAAAAAGCAATATCACTTCTGTGGGACGTTGATGAAGATGACACCTTCTTAAGTTATCTTCCATGGCACCATAGTTTTGGCGGTTTGTTTGAACGATTCATGACACTCTTTAGTGGCGCAACCCTTGGTCTTGATGATTCAAGGGGCCGTGACATGGATCGGCTCATAGGCAATTGGAAATTGTGGGAACCAACCATTTTCTTTAGCGTTCCGCGTGTACACGAAATGTTATTATCAGAGTGCAAACAAAACGAAGAAGTAGATGCAATGGTCTTTGGTGATCGGCTCCGAATGGTCTTTACCGCTGGTGCTTCTCTTCCCGCAACCGTTGAGGCGGGCTACCGCCGCCACGGCATTCCCGTCTTAGAGGGCTGGGGACTTACGGAAACATCACCGTGTGTGACCGTCACAACAATGGACGGCACGTGGCGAAGCGGGCACGTTGGCAGGCCGATTCCGGGCGTTCGAGTAAAAATTGACGACTCGCAAGAAATTCTCGTTAAGGGTCCAAATGTGATGCAGGGCTACCTCGACGATGAGGACGCAACTGCAAATGCAATTGACAAGAACGGTTGGTTTCACACAGGCGATCTTGGCGAGTTTAGAAAGGATGGATTGCGCGTGTTTGGTCGCCTCGACGGAGCATTTAAACTAACAACAGGCGAAAAAGTACACCCACAACGAATTGAAATAACACTCGCAAACGAATCCGAATTCATTAGCACCGCTCTCGTTGTTGGTTCTGGACAAGATTACGTGGGTGTTATTCTCTTCCCGTCACAACAAAAGATTAATGTTTGGCTTAAAGAAAATGAATTGCCACTTGATTCGCAACTCTCATGCATTCCAGCACTTCGCGATGTGTTCGCAAAAGAACTTGAACGGATCAATGCAGTTATTGAAGTGAAATACCAACGACCCGTTCGTGCAATTATCGCTGATAATCAATTAACGCTCGAACGTGGAGAGCTTACACCATCAGGAAAAGTTGTTCGACTTACCGTGATGGGACTTTACGAAGATCAGATACATGACATGTTTGCAACAAATCCAAGCGAACGTGTTATCCGAATCGCGAAACATCAAA
>CAZAZD010000040.1:0-8197 GCA_964489535.1 uncultured Isosphaeraceae bacterium | reverse complement strand
ACGTGGATGGTCAAACGATTCATATAACGAATATTTTCAGATCGCTCTCAAAATTGCTCAAGTAAAATTACACACCTATGTGTGCAACTTTATTTAAAATTTAATTCGGTGAATGCAGTTTCCCGCTCTTGTTAAGACAACATCATCCGGGGATGGTTGAAGTTGTCCCTTACTAATTGAATAGAAAACAAGAATGGTTTTTTGCATTTACTACTATCATGAACTTGTCAAAGAGCGTACAGACCGAAGTCTGCAACGCCAAACGGCTTTCCGAATAGGCGAGCCGAGGATTTTACCTTATCCACAGCCCACGTCAAGCGCCCTCGAAGGGGGTTTTAATGTTTTTTCACGTTCCTTACATTAATTCAATGGCAAAACTGATGCATTTGACATTAGCGCATACTGCCGCCGCCGCCAGTGGAGCCAATTGGTCCACCTTGACCCCCAGTTTGGGGCTCAACTGGCTCAGTAGGGAGAACTTCTTCTTCTGGTTCTCCAGTATGCTGCTCCCTGACCTGCTGGCGCAACAGATGCAACTCTGTCCGATTCGATTCAGACATTGGATAGATCATCTTTAAATCACCTGAATATATATTCTGCAAGATGACAACATCACCAACTGCGTTTTCGAGAATGTCAAGCACAAACCAATCAACCTGCATACCCTCTTGATCAAGTTGACCAATCCTCTGACCAACCTGCACCATGAACGTGTTCTGTTCCCAGAGACCATCACTAAATTCAAAATACTCAACAGTCACAAAACCACAATCAAGTACATCTGGGTTCATGCTTTCGCCGGAGTTTCTTGCATTGACGATGAACCACTGAATAGGTTTTTGTACTTCAATGTTACTTGACCACTCACTCGATAACGAAGCAATCGTCACTTTCTGAGCAAGAGATTTCTGTTCTGGAAACAAACTCGGCTTGTGACCGAAGAATGGATTCGCCAAATCAATACTCATTCTATATCGATATGTCTCTCCTGCAAGAGCGGTCATATCGTGACCCCAAACTCTAATTTCACCCGATAAAATCACTTCTACGTCTGCTTGTTCTTCCCCAATGGCAGCAATCTCATCTTCAAGTTCTTGTTTCTTGTCAAGTAAATCCTGCAACTTCTCATTCGCACTCGCTAATTGTTTTTTAAGGCGAGCAAGTTTACTGTTTCCCCCAGATCCGCTGCCACCTGTCATGGGACTTCCACCACCGCCCTCGTCACTCATTTTCTTCTGAATAGACTCAATGAGTTTTTGTTGTTCAGAAATCTTTTTTTCTTGTGAAGTTAATTTTTTTTGCACCTTGTCTTTTTCAGTCATCTCTTTAATAGATTCATCCCAATTTGCTGGATCTAGATCCTCTGTGGAGGGCTGGTTGTTTTTACAGAGGTAGAAAGCTGGTCTTGTAATCTCAACTTGCAATCCGCCTCGCAAATCATGCACGATTGATTCTTTTTCACTCGAGTCAATCGAACCATCTTCCACGCGATCTCTATATTGAAGGTGCCCAGGCAACACTGAAATTGTTTCTGGATCTGACCAGATTCCGTCTCGTAATCGCTGGCGTTCAATCTGTACATCAAATATATCCGCTCCGCCGTCAAACCAACGATCTGGAACTGATTGCAAATCTTCGGATGAAACCTTAAAGGACTCTACCGCTGCATCAATATCGAAGATTGCATCAATTTGAATCCAAGATGTGTCAAATGGTGGTCCCTCGATGCTATCCCCTAGACCCTCAATACTATCTATTTCAGTATCAAGGATTGTTCCAAACCATTGACGAGTTCCCACAGACTCTGGCGCGGGAATCACGGGTGTCGCATACATAACCAATTCTGCTAATACCTCTTGTCCCTCATTGAGATTGGCAGTCATGTCTAGAGTTGGAAAGACGACTCTTTCACTTGGAGAGACCGATTCGGAAACCCGCTTGTCGAACTCAACCCCAAGCGGAGGAGGTGCAACAATAGCAATTGGTGAACTTAACTCTTTTTGTTGTGAATCAATTTCTTCTGCAACTTTCTTCAATTTAGAATCCACTGTAGAAGTAGTAACAACATGGTTGCCCATTTTTTCCTCTATGTTTGTCCCAAATGCACCCCAAGCAAACCAAGCTAAAACTAGGATTGCAAAAACAAGCACGGCGTACTCGATGTACTCTTCCCATAACTTGGCGCTGTTGTTTTTCATCTATCTAATATCCAATCTACTGTAATGCAACCATTACTTTGTTTCAATTTGTATCCCAAGCATACTCTTCACGTCATCTGGCATAAACTCTGTTGTCCATGACCGCAGCCAAGCGACCTCAAACACAACTGTCATTTGGGAAACTGACGAAGAACCATAATCATAGCCCTCATCGAGTGCAAGAAACTTATCCATTGGTTGCAGTTCCAAATCAATAACCGTGAAAAAATTGTACGCTGCAAACCCATCTAAAATAAGCGGGATTCGTTGCGAGTCTACAACCATTGCAAGCCGCACTTGAAGAACATCAAACAATTCCCCGCTTTGCCTGCCGGTAAAAGACTGCGCCATCGTGCCGGCTTCATTATTACCCCTATTTCCTCCGCGTGGAGCTATTGGTGGAGGAGGAGGCTTTGGGCCAGTCGGTTTCGACCCCCCACTGCCTAGCGGCGCGCCGAGGGGGGCGCCAAGTGGAGCCCCGAGTGGGGCGCCAAGAGGCGCACCAAGTGGATTTCCCGGATTATTAGGAGCGCTTCCACCCCCACCGCTACTCCCTTTTGGAGGACTTTTTGGCTGGTCGTTCACAATTGTTGGCAGCCCCAATACTTCAAGGGAAATCACCTGCTTAATCGACGAGGTCAGTTCTGATTGCCGGTTATTAATGTGAGCAACTGCTCCAATGACATCTGCAACTGCCCAATATCTCCATTGCCAAACAAACAACTCGCCAAGACTTGGCGCTCCAAGTGTAAAGACTGGAATGTTCAGAGTTGACTCTTCAAGATACAGTCCAATATCTTGGGCATGCGTTCGCAATGTTGCCATTCGTGTTTTTGAAAGATGTTTTTCTAAACTGCTTCGTTGCTCTCTCGTTAAATTAGCGTCATGCCGTGTACTGAGATGCGAATCCATAAAACGAATTCGTTCTTCTTCAAGTGACGCAACAAGTTCATCCCTCGAGGTAGGCGAACCCGCGCGAACTGATGTCATTAACGCTTGGTATTTCTTTTTGAGTTGCCTGTAGAACAGTTGGGGAATCGTTTCCATCTGGGCTTGAGTTGGTGAAGGAAAAAGTTCACGTGAAAAAAGAACTTGATAATTCTTGCGATTTAGTGCAGTTGCGTCCTTGATTACTTTTTGGGCTTCACCAGATATTTCATTTGCAACTTCTTTGTAATCATCAATGAGTGCTTGATTAACAACTACTCGCGAAGTCTCACTACTCCCAGGAATCGAGACTTTTGTTTGAGTGTGTTTGTTTAAATTTGAAAATTCTCTTGTACGATTTTTCAAATTTGTTTGCACATCATCTTCAAGCGTTGCTGCAAATTGAGGAAAACCAATGATTGCAGCAACACTCACAACAATAAGTACGACCAAAACAATATTCGACTTGCACCATGCAATAATCTTTTGTGTATCTATATCTAAACCTTTTTTCTTGCTCATTTTTTGCCTCCCGTTTGGGAATCGCCAGTACTCGTTTTTGGCTGGGGCAAAATTTCCACCTCAAACGTGATTGTCGCCCTATACCACTCCACTTCCTGAGGATGTAATTGAGGGTCCGTATGCTTTGGCAACGGAGCCAATTCGTCCAAAGTCGAAGTTGTCACTTCTTTAAACGGGATGTTTGTAATGTCCGGCTCGTTTACTGGAACGGACGGAGATCGTCCACCGCTACTGCCATGAAGTCCACCGCCACTTGAACCGCGGTTACCTCCCCCGCCGCTGCTTCCGACAACGCCACCGCCACTACTGCCGACAACTCCACCGCCGCTGCTTCCAACAGGACCACCGCCACGAGACCCCCCACCCCTACCTCGTCCACTTCCCCGACCGCTTCCACGACGTCCAGTTGTTTCTGGAACAAAATATTCTGACCCGGTCTTCGTGATAAGCAGGGAAGGATTACAACTCACGGAGTTTGCAACAAAAATATATGGGACATGTTCACGATCGCCTTCGGGGAGAGCGTTTTCGGTCAACCAAGCAGCAACCGTCGAAGTTAAAAAGTTAATCGGATCAGCATGGCTGAGATCGACCTCCATCGAAACGGCAATTTTTGCATTGCCCGATCCCATGGAAGGTACTAATGCACCTTCAAGAAAAGATAACTGAACAAGTGGACGCTGCGTCACATCAGGATATGCTTTCAAGAAATCATCTAATGCCATTGTGCGATTTGATGGTCCAGCAGCGGCAAGAGAATCCGCGGCATCTTGCACCACATACGGCCACACATCGCGATAGTTAAAGAGTGTAAGTAACTGTGCTGCTTCATCCCCATCGCTTGCATTCATTTTAGCATTGTCAAATTCTTTGACGAATTTTTTCCCCTCATCAATAACTTCTGTCACTATTTTTGGAACTTCCTCTGGAAGACCCACTCCTTGCAGAAGAGGTCCAAGAATCGATAGTGCACTTCCAACAACAATAACACTTGCAGCAGCAACAAACCACTTCGTTTTGTTGTGCCACATTTGCTCACGTAGAACTGCAGCAGGTACCAAGTTAATATCAATTTGACCGAGCCCAACACCCTGCAATGCAAGCCCATAAGCTGTTGCCATGTTTACGCAATTTTCTGCAAAGGATGCTGCCTCTCTGCCACCGACATCGATACGTTTGAACTCATCAAGTCGCGTCACGTTGACTTGCAACTGTTGTCCAATAAACTTACGCAGACCAGGAATTTTAAATGTCGATCCGATGCCGACCATTTCAGTTAACTCACCCATAGAAGATGCATAACTCATCGAGCGCTGCAACTCTTGAAGTAAGTCTGAGAAGACCGGGCGCATCGCCTGCATAATTTGTTTTGCATATTTACTACTTGCGGACTCAATTTTCAATCGCTCCGCTTTCGCGTACGAAACTTTAAACGCTTTAGCAATTGCCTCAGTGAAATGCGTTCCCCCAAGCGGGAACGTACGAATCCAACAACGATCACCGTTAGCAATAATCACATCCGTTGCTTGGGTCCCTATATCAATAAACACAATGGGTGACGTTGAGTCACTTAATTGCAAGTCATAATTCATTGAATTGAACAACGCCACTGGGCTTAACGTTAAAGTCTCAGGACTCAATCCAACTTCACTGTACACATCAAGTTTTTCATTGACTCGTTCACGAGTAATTGCAAAGATGCCAACCTCAAGTTCTGGAGCACCTTCTTCTCTAAATGCTTCGTAATCCCACTCTACCTCTTCAATTGGAAATGGAATTTGTTGCACTGCTTCAAACTTCACAATGTCCGGAAGTGCTTTAGATTCTACGGGTGGGAGTTTTGCAAACCGTGCAAATGCTAAATGTCCGGGAACTGAAATGACTAGTTGTTCGCTTTCTAAATTCTTTTCGCTAATAAATTGCCCAAGACTTAAGCGGGTTACTTCTGCGATATCAATGTCAGGTGTTGAAAGAACTTTGCGGTGAGGGATGACGGAAAAATCTGTGACTTGCACATGATCGCCATCGCGCGCAAGGCGAACCGCCTTGATTGCATACTGTCCTATTTCAATACCCCAAGCAGCTGAGGGATGTGCCATTTTTGATGTGTTCCTTAGTTCCTAGATATGAATAATCGCCGAGAGCCGACGATTGACCACGATGATACACGATGCATGACCTTTATACCGCGAATCTCCGGCTCAAAAATGATACGCAAGTGCTCAATTTTGATGGGGCATAAATCTATTTTTTATCGTGGGGCTGGTGTACGATGTACTGATGGCAAAAAAATCGTTCAATGAAGACCTTGATAAAGAAGTATTTGCTGCAATCGGGGATGGTAGTTTTGCAGAGATGCTAGATGAAACGCCTCAAAAAAGCGACTCAGGTCGCTCAACACGCTCTGGGGTAGTTGCCGCGATTCATGGACGCAACGTTATCGTTGAATTTGGTCCAAGAGAACAAGGATGCTGCCCAACAACCCATTTTGAGGAATTGCCACAAGTTGGGGAATCACTTGACTTTATAGTCGAAAGAGTTGACCGAGACGGCATGCTCGTCCTCTCTAGAAAAGGCGCTATTCAAAAGGCCACGTGGGATTCACTTGAAACAGGACAAGTCATTGAAGCACTCTGCACCGGAACAAATAAAGGCGGCCTAGAGATGGAAGTCGCTGGGCACAAAGCATTTATGCCCGCTGGGCAAGTCGCTATCCATCACGTTCCGAACCTTGATGTCATGAGTGGCGAAAAAATGGCGTGTGAGGTCATCGAACTCGATCGGCGGGCAAATCGCATCGTCTTAAGCCGAAAGCGAGTTCTCTACGCTGAACGCGAAGCAGCAAAAGGCGAAATGCTCGAAACCCTCAAAGTTGGAGATACGCACGATGCAACCATCACGTCTGTGCAACCGTACGGCGCATTCGCGGATATCGGTGGTCTCGAGGGTCTTATCCATAAGTCTGAAATGACTTGGGAACGTAACATTGACCCAGCGAAGTTTGTCAAAGTCGGCGATGCTGTCAAAATACAAATTCTTGATATTGATCTTACAAACGATCAACCAAAAATTGCGTTTGGAATGAAACAACTGATCGAAGACCCTTTTGTTTCTTCGATGGAAGCTATCAAAGTTGGCGAGATGGCAACGGGAACAGTAACTCGACTTACAGAGTTCGGCGCGTTTATTGAACTTGGATCAGGAACCGAAGGGTTAATTCATATCTCAGAACTTGCAGACCACCGAATCAAATCTCCCAAAGATGTTGTTAAAGAACAACAAGTTGTCACCGTTAAAGTGTTATCTGTTGATGCTGCAACAAGACGAATTGCACTTTCACTCAAACAAGCCATACAAAGTGGGGAAGGCGAAGATGCTCCTCTTCGCGAAGAGGATAAAGCAATGAAAAAGTTGCGAGAAAAATTTGGCAACGGACCACTTAAAGGCGGCATTGGATAATGGATACAAAGCCAACAATAGGCATCACCATGGGTGACCCCGCAGGAATCGGCCCACAAATAATCGCAAAAGCATTGCAAAACACTGCGTTATCGAGCAAGGCGCGATTTGTCCTCTATGGTGCAAACGAATCACTCACACTTGCGACAGACAAGTGCAAATTGCAAACGAGGTGGGATCGAGTTGATGCGAATTCAGACCGTGCATTGCAAAAAATAACTTCAAACATTGTTGTGCTTGACGACGGCGAAGATGGTTTGCCGATGCTGAAACATGCACCATCAAAACTTGGAGGCATCGTTTCAAAACGTTGGGTTGAAAGCGCAATCCGCGACTCAATGCTTCCAACAAAAAATCCGAGGCGCCTCGATGCAATTGTGACCGCGCCAATTTGCAAAGAAAGTTGGTCGATGGCTGGTTATACGTGGCCAGGGCACACGGAACTTTTTGCGTCAAGAACAAAATCGAAAAGGCACGCGATGATGTTCGTCTCTGACAAACTTCGAGTTGTCTTAGCAACTTGCCACATTCAGCTCATGGACATTCGAAACGTGCTCACTATCGGAAAAGTGCACGATGCCATTGACTTAGCAGCCCAAGGGTGCATACAACTTGGAATCCAGAAACCCCGCATTGCAGTAGCGGGGCTCAACCCTCACGCAGGCGAAAACGGAACACTTGGTGATGAGGAAAATCGTATTATTAAGCCCGCAATCAAGGCAGCAATGAACAATAGTCTTGATGTCCACGGTCCATTCCCCGCTGACACCCTCTTCTCACAAAGAACATCATTCGATGTCATCGTCGCTATGTACCACGACCAAGGACTATTACCAATCAAATTACTTTCACCGCACGAAGCCGTGAACTGGACGGTCGGGATACCAATCATCCGAACGAGTCCAGACCACGGCACCGCGTTTGATATTGCATCGACAAATCGAGCGGATTCAAACTCACTTCTTCACGCTATCAACCTAGCATGCACATTATCAACTTCAAATCGAATGCTAAAATCACCACTATGACAACAACTACATTCTCAATGGAAGAACTCGTTTCACTTTGCAAACGGAGGGGTTTTATTTTCC
>CAZAZD010000039.1:0-8917 GCA_964489535.1 uncultured Isosphaeraceae bacterium | reverse complement strand
AAATACCTCAGCTCCCTTACGGAATTCCTACATAGGATCTTTCACTAACACCTCCATTGTGTTTAGGATCCGTAGAGGCGCGTTCGTAAGAACGCGTTCTTTCTTTCTTTTGGGGGGGGGGGGTAGTATAGGCCCGGTCGTACGCTGAAATAGAAAAATTCTTTCTACGGGGTTCTTTCTTTCTTTCTTTCTTCCTTCTTAAATTAAGAGGCCGGGCAAGAGCGCAATGCTCTCACCCGACCTCAGTCGGCGTGCTGCTGTGCTGCGCTCGAAAATGAGCTTAAGCCTCAGCTGGATCCCGGTTGAAGGGAATGACGTTGTCAGAGTGCTTCTCCGATTCATTGGGAGAGGGCTCGATCTGATCAACGGAGTTCTCGGAGTTCTCGGCTCCCGCAGCCATCCGTTCCAACAGATCAATCATCTGATGGGTCAGGATGCGGATTCGCAAGATCTCTTCGAATTCACCAGCAAAGTTGGGAGGCATCAACGCAATAACGTCAATTCCACCCTGCGTAAGCGGAAAACCGTACGCAGTCAGCAGCGTGACCAACTTGTCTCGACCATCGACAGGATTATCGTCAGCCATAGACACCTCCTTGTTAAAGAAATGTTGATTCACCATAGAGTTGTACCTGTAAAGGTACTTCTTTCTAAAATTATGAAGCCCTCTACCAAAAGGAGCAATGGTAGAGGACTTCAAGGTGTTGGAGGACACCATGCAGAAGTTAGAGCTTCGGAGTGATGCTCCCGTGAATGGTGATCTCACCGAGGCGAGCAGGCTTTCCAGCTGGATCGCCTGGGAACCAGGTGTAAACCACGGTTCGCCCCTGGTCAGAACCAGTGATGACGGTGACGTGGTTGACAGAGTGAGGGAAGTAGTCGAGTTCGAACATCGGTTCGTGGTCACCCATGACCATCGGGCCGATATCAGCCAGCAGACCGTTAAGCCGCTTGCCAATGTACTCGCGTTCCTCACCGGGGAGAAGCTGGTCCCATTCGTTGATGCTCATCCCAACAGTCTGGATCGCCAGAGCGTCGAGAGTAACAGCGTTCAGATACCCGTGGTAGGCATCGGGAATCGCTGCCTGGTAGTAGCGACAGCTCGAAGGAGCACCATCGTTCCATGCACACTCGGTGGCCAGAGCGGTAACGTCCTTGAAGTCCAGAGACTTCAGGAAGTTCACAGTCTGTTCACCATTGGTGTCAGTCAGGAGTTCATCGATGTAGCTACCAGAGGTACGTACGAGACGAGCGACACCAGAAGTGTCGAGAGAACCCTTGATCGCGACAGCGACCAGGTCGTTTGGAGTCGTTTCAGACTCAGGAAACAGAGAAAGTTGTGTGTTTGGTGCCAAGGAAAACCTCCTGTTGGCTAGTTGAGTTTACACAGCGAGCACACGAATGCGTACTCATAGAGCCACAGGGCGTCAGCCCTATTCTTTCTTTAAAAGAAGAGCAACCATAGCTACTAACTATAGTCTTCTTAACCTACTAGATGGTATTAGTAGTACCAACTTTCAGTTTTAACGACTATGTATGTTACCGACTATCCGAAAGGAGAAGGGACTCGAACCCTCTACACATAACCGCTCTTCCACAGAGTTACACCCGTAAGGGTGTTTCTTCTTCTGCGGAGTATGCGGAGTCATGCCCTTGGGGTGCGGAGTTGGTCATGTCACACGTATATGAAAAGAAAATTAAAAGAAAATTAAAAGAAGGATGACGCCCCCCAGTCAAGGGGGGCGTCAATACCATGTATCGTGACGAGTACTACTGTTGTTGATCTCGCAAGTACTTACTCAAGTTAGCATGTGCAACTTGACTTGGGGTGCTATTGCGAACCCCCTGGTGTTGCAAAATCTTACCATCAGGTGCTATCTGAGCTGTAGTGCGAGTTCCATCTTCATGGAGCAGTGACAGAAGATAACAGTTCGTCATATATGCATATGTTCCTACACAGTGATTCTGACGATCCCCCTCTTTGCGAATCTCTTCGACAGTACGAAGAACTTCGACAACGAAGGAGTAAGTCTTACCACTGTCCTGCCAAGGACACTCTTCTCGCCACTTGTTTGCAATGAACATCTGCTTCTTGGAGCGGTCGTCTTCAAGCTGGTACATACGTGCTTCTTCTATCCTCGCCAATTCATCGTGATGTCGCATTAGTCCCGAAAAGTTTTCATTTTCGAGATAGTGGCGAATTCTACGCCCTAGTGCTCCCTCGATGTTGTCGCGATTAGTTTCAGCCCAGTTCCATACCTCAAAGCTACACCGACCGGCAAGAATCTTCCGAGTGAGAGTCCAGCGAGTCTTATTATTCATGAACTCAGCAACTGCAAACTCAATTTGCTCCCTTCTCGGAAGGTCGTCAGTGTACTGTCGATGCCCCCACTGGCTTTCAAGACAGTAGTTTTGATTCCAGTGCTTAGGCATGTAGCGGATTGAGTCGAGACGACTGACCTTGTTGACAACCTTCTTCCACTTCGCAACCCGCTTCACCCAGCTTGGAAGAGCTGCATAAGGCGAATGACATGAGAAGAACTTCCTTGAGTAAGCAACTCGATCCTTGTGTGAAGAGAACTTCTTCCAGATCTTCGCTGCCTGCCTTAGAGAGTCGAGAGCATAACTATGAGTTGCCCACTCCTCAAGGCTCACATTGGCCTGTTCCAGCATTGCTCGCATAGAGTCTCCACGATCTACAGGAGTCCTGCATGAGATCCAAGTACTGTCTACACGGTGCCATTGACTTGTTGTTTCAGAAAGTTGAGGGTATTTCCCCCACATCTTCTCCCGCAACATGAAACGAATATGAGTAGCTTTGACTACCCCTTTATTCTTGCTACCGTCACGCCTCTTAGCTGAAACGTTAATATCGTTACCGATAGTAGCTGCGTAGCTGATTCTGATCATCCTATCAAGGCGATCTAGTTTCTGCTCGAACGTCCATGTACCAGTATACTCTCCGGTGAGAACAGTCCAGCTTCGAACATTGGGATCTTTATGGATACCCTTCCAGCCGTTGTTGAAAGCAGCCTGAGCTACCTTCGCGTAGAACTTCCCTACTGGGGAGGTTGTTTTTCTTCTCTTCATAGTGCTCTCCTTTGGGAGGAGTCAGGTCCCACTGATGTCCGACAGGACACCTGTTTAATGACTCGTTAAAAAAAGAAAGAAAAAAGGATGCCCCCACCCTTGTAGGGGCGGGGGCAGAGCCTTCATCTCATGTGTTTGTATGTTCGATGCGGTTACGCAATCCAAGCCAGGAGTGAACAGGTATGTACAACCCATCATTCAACAGCCACTGCTTTTCCCAGCGCTGCTTGCTGCCACGGATAGTGACCTGCAATGCCTCGTGGAACTTGTGAACTGCCGTCTTGTTCTGAGTCTTACTCAGATACCAGCCTGGCTCAAAGAATGAACCAACACTCGTTACATGGGGTTCGACGAGAGTGAAAGTGCGATCATCGCCACTCTCATTCCAGTACATCTCAGCGACGAGCCCTTCGTGGAGACGAATGTGCCAGAACAGATCTCGCCAGACTGCCGAAGCGAGCCGACTGTCACTGATCTTCAGCCTATTGAAGTAATTCCTCCAGAACCTCTTAGAAAGCTCGCTCTGGATGAGTTTGTCGTTGCGGGCCTTAAGATCCTTACGAACCTTACCCGTTCTCAAAGTTCGAGGTAGCAAGCTACCCGGAACGCTAATTCCCAAGTCAAAGAGTGCAAGCACAAGTGCCAGGGGAATTGAATGGTTGCGATGTTTTAACATGGCATCCTCCATTGGTGTTTATGACAAGTCGCACCCTATGTGCAAACTATCCGCTAAAGACAAAAAAGCCGGGGCCCCGAAGGACCCCGACAGTTTTGTTCACATTTTTGAATCTTGTGTTGATCGTTTCAGACCTCAGCGAATGCTGTTAAGCTCCTCCATAACCAGAGCCACCCAACGCCTATCCCGAGGGACGCCGTCGAGCTTCTTGGCGTAGAACTTGCCATTCAGCCGTTGAATGAGATCTTCCTCCGTGGAGGGGTATGTCTCCAACACTGCAAGGATTGCGTTAACCCGGCTAACCAGGTCTTTTGCAAACTCTGCAAGTGACGGATCAGGATTACCACGCATCATAGCCGTAGCCACAGCACGTATGTGTTCCCGACACCAGCGACACTTGTGCATCGGAACCTCGAACTCCTCTTCGTGAGCCTCGTTCAGCTCACTATCGAAGAGGAACGTGGTAGCTGCATGACCGACGGTACGGCCTTCAGCACCACTTGGTCCGTGGTATACCGACCCAATCCATTCCTCAATTTCTTGAAAGCGCTCCTGAAGGAAGGAACAGGTTCCCTCTTCCATGATGCCCAATTCGTTAAGGATAGGACTGCCACTGAATGCGACTGCAAACATCGCCCAGTTCAGGCAACGGTCATAGTCTCCATCACTTGGCTGGAGTCCCGTTAGACAGCTTGTCCAGATCTGAAGGTTATTCACCTCAGAACTATTCAGCTGATTGGCCAACAAGACCTGTTGAGCCTCTATTTGCTCGTTCCGTTCATCAGGGTTCAGCCCCAACTTCAGGATACTCACAACGGACTTGTTATAGTCCGTAAGGCCAGCCTTGTTAATCATCGCCCAGTATTCATCGCTACCCCGTTCTACAGGAGCAACCGTCCTACCAAGCGCCAACGGGAGCAAGTCAGCGAGATCGACTGTCTCACCAACGTCCATGCTCATCAGAGCCTCGTGCTCCTTGAGGAGTCCACTAAGAACTTCGAACATGTACGTCACGAGGGTTCCACCACCCTTACCGGGCTCAGGTCCTTCGATGAAGTTGTCGGTTCCACGCAGCTTACGCCAGGTGATCACATTAGCCAGAGCGACCCGCTTCTTTCGGGTTCCACCCAAGACCTCAGTGTTTGCCCAGCTTTGCAGCCATTTACCCCGATAACACCCTGTTACAGGATCCAAGATTCCAGTCCTTGCTGGATACTTCTTGGAATCGGACGGCAGAACCCACGCTTTGTACTCACCCATCTGGTCGGTCCTGGTGACCTCTTTCCAGTTACTGGTGATCATTGCATGGAGAAGGCTTGGTACGACCATAACCTTCTTGCCGCTGTCAATGGCGACTTGCACAGCCAACGCCAACGCTGCCATAACTCCCCGCAATCCCTTGTCGATAGCACACGACATCAGGTTAGTCAGGTACCCGATAGGTCCTTGGAAGTCACGGTTAACGTTAACGAGTCCCTGCCACGAACGCAGAGGAGTGTTAGACCGACTATTGTTCTCCATTGGGTCAGGTTCGATCAGGATGATCTCCCCCTTCTTGAAGATGAATGAACGATTGTCAGCCAACTCGACAAGGCGACTATCACTGGAGAACCAGCATTCGTCACCATCGTCATCTCCCTGCATCCTGAGCACGAGGTCCCGCTCGTTTAGGTACATGATGTTGTCGGGGAGAGTCTTGCGACCATACCGACTAATCAGCACTTCTGCGAGCCACGGATATTCCTGATAGAAGCTTTCGCTTTCAGGATCGATCACGATCAACACCGTAATACCTTGCGGCAGAACAGTAGGATAGCGTGACACGACCATCCGATCTCCGTGTTGGAACAGCTTTTGGCCATCCTTTCCACGAGGAGGAACGATGAATACGTGACCCTCAGGCACAGAGTTCAAGATCGATGCTTTCCCGTAGGGGCATTTGATCCCAGCACCCTGGCCCATGAACCACTTCCATTCTCTCATGTGCTCAGTGACAAGGTTTCTCACGTAAGGAACGCAAAGGGGATTAACCTCTACGCGTTTACATAGCTCTACGATCAATCGCACCATACGATTGTCTTGGCTAATGCGTTCGACGATACCGTTGTAGCCGCCAGCCTTCTTGAAGCTTTCCATGCTTTCACACATCAGCTCCTTCACCAGCTTGCGAGTTCGTACCGTGTTCTTGATGCGTTCAAAGAACTCAAAACACAGCGAACAAGCACCAAGACGGTCGAATGTCTTGGTAACTGCGATATCAACGGTAATGGTACTCGACACACCTTGGGTTCGCCGGTCCTTTGCAAGACCTTTGAGATTACCCTTGCACTGGAGCCAATCCAGTACGATGGTCGGATTTCCATTTTCGTCTACTGCACGTTCATCAGGATCCAGCGTGCCCTTCCAGAAGGATACAGCTTTGATGATCTCCGAAAAGACCCTCGCAGCACTCTTCCAGTTGAACGTTGCCATGTCCTTCAGCATTCCCGTAATCGCTTCCCTCAGGTTTGAGCTAACGACTCTGATCTGCATGGGGCAGGAATCGTCAGAGTTAACTCCGAGTTGAGCAAAGTATGGGTGCTTCGGGTGAATCCAGCCCCTTCCATCAGCCCCGGCAGGACCAACAGTGCCATCAGGATATGTAGCCCAAATGGTATCGAGTTTCACTTCGACACCCTTCAGGACTCCATTTCCCTGAGCAGGAGACAGCAACCCACGGAAGTAACTCGCTGCATCAGGCATCTTCGAGAAGATACTATCAACGAGACCCATGAGCGCCAAGGGGACCAGGTGACCACCCTTGCTGCTGGCGAACGTCGCCATACCAGCTCCCAGAAGAGCCAACCACAGGTATGCGGGGATAGCTTCCTGTTTTCCCGTTTCGGGGTCAACAGGGAGGGCATTCCGCAGTGGGATTGAACTCACTGGAATTCCGCTGGTAATTGCCTCCCAGAGGCCAACAGTACCAGTACCGGTAGTAAACCGAACTTGCACTGCTCCGGATTTAGTCCGAATTACCCGCAGACACGGGCGTGTTACGAAACCTTCGCCTGCCGAGTTCAATCGACGAGCGTGGCGTTTTGCACGGCGTTCCAGCTTTTTTCTATGACGCTGGTCAGCCTGTTTGTCATGCGTTTCTTTTCGCATGGCACCTCCATGGTACGGATAAAACCCAGTGTATGCTGCGTACCCAGTCATACGGGGTAAGTCATCAATGCAATGACTCGCTAAAAAAAAGGGGGATGGGTACAAACTGTTGCACCTCATACGACTGCAATGACGCCCTTAATAAATCAAGGGGGACTGTAATGTTTTGTGTTTTTGCTCTGCGAGAACAAACTTTGTTGTGGTTTCGTTTACGCTCTATCAGCGTACACATTAAGAGTCGATCACTGTCTTATGCACCTCGGGGTGGCTATTGTTCTCCTCTGACACATCGTACTGGGAGAGTCATTAAAAAAAGAGAAGAGAATGTGGGATGAGGGCCAAAGACCCTCACCCCACAGACTCACCGTTCACTCAGCCTCGAATGCTACTTCTTGGCCTTGAGCGGGCTAATGGTTGCCACCACTCGCTCACCCTGTGCGTTCACACGATAATGAACCACACCAGTACGACCCGACTTGGTCGTTCCGATGAAGCCATCCCGCCGCATCACTGACTCCATGGTAGTGCTCGAAGCACGACTCATGTTGTTGTTGTGACGAGACAGGTGTCGACGCATCTCTACGTTGTCCATCTGCTCCTGCTTCCGGATCTGAGCCCGAACCAGCTTCAGGACCTGAAGTCGCTCGACTGCCTCCTTGCGAGAGGCGCTCAATCGCTTCCAGGTAGCGAGATCACTCTTGAACTGGGTGACCTCCTCCTTCCACTCCGTCCACTCCTGCTTGTGAGCAGGCTTGAGAACTCGGTGGTAGTGCTCCGTCAGCGACTTGCAGACCTTGCAGTAGCACTGCTTCATGGTATCGGTGCGAGCACCACCATGCAGCTGGATGTGCATCCCAACCTGAACAACCTGACCATTCACCACCTTCTGAACGAATGGGTTCACCGGGCAAGGCTTCCCCTCCAGATTGGAGTAGGTGCGAGAAAGCGCACCAGGCACGTCGATGGTGACCGTCAGATCCTTCGGCTTCTGAGGGTACATGGGCCGACGGGGACACTTGGGAATGTCGACACGCTGATAGGGGTTGAAGTTCCCCTCCCAGGTGAAGAGGCCATTCGGCTCGGGCATCGGTTCAGCATTACTATCCTGGTCGGGAGAGTGCAGCTTGGGGTGGAAGAAGAGACCGGAAATCCGGCCAACGATATCACTCACGTTGATAGGCATGAAGCCCTCCATTGAAATAGCACCCTAAGCGTCTCGCTCGAACCATCATTAGTCGAGTCCGACATCCGTCAGGTACCATTAAAGAAATAAAAGATAAAATAAAAAAACAAGGTAAGTGCCGGGGGACAAATGCCCCCCGACCCTTACCGAATTCTTTTACCTACTTAAGGCTGCATCGCCCCAAGATTTCCATCATCACCTTGAGGTTGGCCTTAGACTTAATAGTCATCAGCTTCTCGTGGTGACACTCGTGCAGACCGTCGTAGTGCTTGACCGAAGCCAAGACCTCTCGCCCATTGACGAAAGAGACGTTCCACTTGTCAACCCTCACCGCGATCCCAGCACCGAGGGGAATCAGAAGATTCCCATCAGGACAGCTGAACTCGCCCATCTCAATCGCCTTGTTGAGAATGGTGAAGAGGAGTTCCCAGCCCCTTACGGTGCTGAGGTCTAGAAGTTGATTGTTAGTTGCACCCATAATGTCCTCCAAAGACATAGGATGTGGATGGCTCGTTTCACTCAGGATGAGTGCCGCGATACCATTAAAGAAAGAAATAAAAAAGACCACCGCAACCAACGACCCCCGGATTGGCTACCGGGAAGTCGTTGGCATTGGTTGTCGTCTAGCGGTACCCCATCTCTGTGATGGCGACCTCACTCATCGGCCAGTTTTCAGGCTGACCTCCAACATGCTCAGCCATCCATCCAGCCAACTCAGCATTGTAGCTCTCACCAAGTGCCCTGTTTGCAGGGTAAATGATGGACGCCACATTGCTCATCTCTGAGTCGCAGTGATTCGGATGTCCGAATAGCCGGTACCA
>CAZAZD010000038.1:0-8985 GCA_964489535.1 uncultured Isosphaeraceae bacterium | reverse complement strand
CCTTCTCGATCGTAAGTTGGCCAATCTTTGCGTGGAGTTCCTTGATTTCTTCTTCACGATCTTTTTGTTCAAAAGCTTTGTTGTTTGCAAAGATGCCCGGGCATGTTTTCAATCGCTTGCCGTTTCCAATTTGTGATCATGTTTGGATGCAAATCGTACTTTTTTGCAAGTTCGACCATCGTAAGTTCTTCTTTAAGAGCTTCGATTGCTACTTTGGATTTGAATTTGTTTTTGGGGGTGGGGTGAAATTACGTCTTTTCCTGGTCATTTGCTGACCTCCTTTGATGTAATTCTAACTCACCTTAACTTACTGTCCTAAATTCTGGGGCCACCTCTTACAATGCCAGCACCGAAAAGCAATTCTGGATCTAGTTGGTCTGTGACGTCGTTTGGTCCAATGACTTGACCTGCAAATATGATGTCAACGGCAACGTATGTGATTTCGTAAACGTATTCGAACGCATCAGAATTCGGATCAACCGAATTAGGGCTAACCCAGTGAATGTCTTCTCCGCCAGTTGATTCGCTGAAATTCCATTGGACAGTATCACCCGCGAATGCGTAAGAGCAAATTGATAGGGTTATTAGTGGTGTTAAGTTCATAAATCTCTCCTTGTTGCTATCTATTATGACTCTACGTAGATTTATTGCAATTGGATTCAAGCAATTCCAGTATCATTTTATGAAATGCTGTCAAAAATCATTAAATACACCGTTTTTCTTTTACTTTTCACCGCATCTACGTTTGCGGGGGAACAACCCTGTGATATCCTCAAGCGAGTTATTGTGACTGGAGCGAGTGTTTCTGCGGGCTTTGGCATAACAACTCCACCGATCAAAGGCGATTTAGGGGCGTATCCAATTAACATGAAGCACATCATGGAAGGGCTGATTTCTACTGAACATGACGAGGTGGAGTTTTTTGGTGACCTTCTTTTTTTTAAAAAATCAAGGGAGAATGCAAAGGCATATATTGAAAAAATTAAAGCACACAAACCAACGCTTGTAATTGGAATCGATTTTTTGTTTTGGTTTGGCCATGGTACTCCACCGAAAGAGGGCGACACACTAACTTATAGAATGGAGAAATTAAATTTTGCGCTTTCTTTGCTCAATCAAATAGATGCACCAATAATTCTTGGAGATTTGCCGAATGTACAAGAAGCAGTAGGAAAAATGTTGTCAGCAAACCAAGTTCCAACTTCTAAGACTTTACACAAACTCAATAAACGAATTCACGAATGGGGAGATGCTCACGACAATGTCACAATAGTGGACGTTTTTGGGCTGAGCAATAAATTAATGAACGACGAAGCTATCACATTTCTTGGACACACTTGGCCCTCTGGAAGCCAGTCATCGTTGTTACAACAAGACATGCTCCACACTACTCTTGAGGGAACTGTCATAGCAAGCATGATGGCAGTGGAAGCTTTAGAAGCCGGTTGCCTTGAGACAAACCCAAAAGCAATCATGAAAAAAGCCGCCTCAAAAGCTCGAGAAAACGCCAAAACACCCGAACATAACAAGCGGTGACACTCACGGGACAGTCACTCTAGCGTGCGGGGTTCGATGTCGACGGGCTCGGTCGGAGGTAGCTCCTTGCCACCTGTGGAATGCAACTCGCCCAGTCGTTTTGCGCCCGGTTCGAGCCTACTCGTAAAAGAGCCAACTGCGCTGTTGTACGACTCTGTTGCTTGGTGCAAACGAGAGCCAACCTTGGCAAGATGATCCCGAAATTTTGCAAGACGGTCATACATCTCTTGACCTGCCTTCGCAATTTCTTCAGCGTTCTTTGCCATTGAATCTTGACGCCAACCGAAAGAAGCGGCCTGTAGAAGCGCTACGAGCGTTGCTGGAGAGGTGAGTAAAACTTTTTTTGAGAGTGCCTTGTTATGCAATTCGTGGTTTCTCTCGAGAGCAGAAACGAGCGCCGATTCCACATTGACAAACATCACAACAAAACTTGGGGCTTTGTCAAATTGTTCCCAGTATGCTTTGCTTGCTAAAGAGTTCACGTGTGTTTCTAGCGCTTTCGTATGTTTGTCTAAGTGTTCTCCCGCATTTTCTGGCTCTTCGATTGCATTGAGATAATGTTCGAGCGGCAATTTAGAGTCAACAACAAGCCGACCGCCTCCTGGCATTTTCACAACCATGTCTGGTCTTAAATTCTGCTCGCTATCAGTAACTACTTGTTCTTCGAAGTCACACTTGTCAGTCATACCAGCAAACTCAACGACATTTCTTAAACCAACCTCACCCCAACGCCCTCTGTGGTCTGGTCGCCTCAGCGCAGTCTCAAGTTTTGAGGTTTCATCAATGATATTCTTTGTAGCCGACTCTAGATTTGTGTATGCTCGTTCCCTTTTGAGTTCTAAATCTCTGACATGTGATTTAGTTTCTTCAAGTAATTTTTCAAAAGGCGCGAACTGCAACTTTGCTGTTTGTAAAAAAGACGCAGAATTTTTTTGAATGGCTTCTTCGCTGATAACGGCGAATGTCTCGCTTAGTCGCTCTTGCATCTCTAGAATGTGCTTTTCCCTCTCTTCTAGTTGGGTTTGTAGGCGGACCAATTCGATTTGTTCGTTACCCTCTTTTTTTCGCCCAAAAAAACCAAAAACGGCGATTCCGCCCAAAAAACAGCCAATCATTATTCCTAGTCCCAAACTTAGATAATCCATAGTGGGTGCATCCTACGAGTTTATTCTGTTTTTTGGGCTTTTAATTTTGAAAAGCACCATTTTATACCTTATGCTGTGGACATAGCTTTTTAAGAGAGAAGCCAGATTAGGAGAGAAGTTTGAATAAACCAATTGGAATACTTGCAGTTACTACCCTTGCGACAACCGTTGCAATGGGTGATATCTACACCGATCAAACAGGCGATATCGCAACCGGTAATGCAAATCTTGACATCACCCAAGTCGAGGTGACAGACAATGGTGTGGATTTAATCGTTTCACTTACTGTTGATTCTCTTGATGCTGATTGGGGCAAGTGTCTTTTCTTTGGAAATGCTGGTCCCGGTGGTTCTGGTTATAACGACAATCCATGGGGTCGTGATATTGGTGGGCTTGACGGCTCAGATTTATTTCTT
This sequence comes from uncultured Isosphaeraceae bacterium, assembly GCA_964489535.1. Lineage (GTDB taxonomy): Bacteria > Planctomycetota > Phycisphaerae > Phycisphaerales > SM1A02. The sequence goes on along the minus strand of CAZAZD010000038.1, from coordinate 5,888 downwards.
GGCTCGTGGTTAGATAACGGTGGCGGAACAGACGTACAGGGATACGACGGCGGATGGTCGCCTATGGCAATGAACGTTGGTCTAGAATCGATTGGGGCAGTAATACTATTACGTGGACATTAGAATCTTGAATCGAAGTGAATACGATGCTTGGAATAACGAGCATCGACTTTGAAATTGCTACAACTGGTGGCGGATGGGGCGATCCCGCGATTGACCTGCTCGGTGGTGAAGGTGTGCAACCAGGTTGGGGTCAAGGTTCAACATCAACAGATTGGATGCATTACGATTTTTCAGCGGTACCAGCTCCAAGCGCACTTGCATTGTTAGCAATTGGTGGTCTGGCTCGAAGACGTCGACATTAATTTGGAAGTAGCCTTGAACAGTTAATCTTTACATACAACCACTCAAAGCAGAGTGGTTTTTTTTTAGAAGGAAGAAAAAAATGAACACTATCGTCACAACCCTCTCACTCGTTTGTGCTTCAACCGCTTTTGGGCAGTATCGAGGTGCAGTTTCCGTCGATGGCACAGTTGATGCAATGTATGGTGGTGCAAACGCGGTGCAAAATACACAAACCGGTTTTGGTGATTCAGATATTGGCATGCCGGACTTTGCAAATGGCTCCGAAATTGATGCTGGCTATGCAATCATTGATAGTGGATACTTGCACATCATGTTGCCCGGCAACTTGGAAAGTGTGTTTAACAAAATAGATATTTTTATTGACGCACGCGGTGGTGGACAACACACACTTCGAAGCGACAATCCTGATGTAGACTTTGATGGTCTAAACAGAATGGGTGACGATGGCTCTGGTGAAAACGGTCTTACGTTTGACGTGGGCTTTGACGCAGATATGTGGGTCAGTATGACTTGCGGCGGCGATGTCTTTGCAACGTATGCAAACTGGGCAGAGCTTCCTACTACTGGCGCTGGCTTTGGTGAATATATTGGTACTGGTTCTTCGGGTGCAGCCGGAGCAATCGTTGGAACAAATGGAATGTTACTCGCGCTCGACAACTCAAACACTGGTGGCGTTGGGTACGGTGAAGGCGCTGGGTGTGGTGAAGGCGTAACCACTGGGATTGAAATTGCTATTCCGCTCTACCTTTTTGATTGGGACGGTAAAGGCGGGAATATTACTTCAGCAAAAGTGTGTGCTTTCATTAACAACGGCGGGCACGATTTTATGTCCAATCAAGTTATTGGCGGTATTGGCGGTGGAGCAAATCTTGGCGACCCGCGTTTTGTTAATTTTGAAACTGTTGAAGGTAACCAATTTTTTGCAGTCAGCGATACGGCAGAACCATGCCCAGACCCAACAGGCGCTTGCTGTATTGATATTTCTTGCAGTGATGTAACTTCTGTTGATTGCCTTGCAATTGGTGGCGAATACATCGGCGATGGCTCATTCTGTAATGGAGACCCTGCTCCTTGTGCACCAGAACCATGCGAAGGCGATGTGGATGGTGACGGCGATGTAGATGTTTCCGATATCCTGACAGTCATCAGCAACTGGGGCTGTACCCAGTAAGATGTAATTGAAATGTCCGTAAAATCCACTATTTTTGCTTTGTGTATAGCATTCTATTGTACGCAGAGTTTTGCAAAGCCAGTCGGTGGAAGGTCTGTGCCATCAGCGCATGTTGGGTACGGAGCAATTCCTTACAGCAATTCAGGATGTCAAGTGTGGAACTTTTCGCAAACAAGCTGGTCCGAAGTGGGAGCTATTCGTCCCGATGTTTCGAATGCAACAAGCGGAACTGTAAGGTGGACATTTCCACTCTCTGCACTTGGTGTAAGTAGTGGCGACACGATTCGTTTTGATGTTGCTACGAGCGGAGATGACCCGACACATCCGGGAGTCGATCACCTAAGCCGAAGCGATCAAGCAACGGACGGCTGGGGCACACCCTCGACTTCGGGCGATTTTTTAGAGTACACGCTTAGTGGCGTCTCCGGAAGCCAAGCATTTACTGACACAATTGGTGATGTATTTGATTATCCTAGTTAGGATATAAAATGGGTTATTGTTGGGCACGATGCTGATAACTTGTACATCACAGTGAATGTTGATGGGGATGTTTTTGCAACTGGCTTTGCGAACTTTCTATTTTTCCTAGATATACAAAATGGTGGAACCTCAACAAACCCTTGGGGAAGACCTACCGACCTCGCCGGTGAAGAAATTGATTTGTTTTTAGGCAGCTATCTTTTAGACGCCGAAGAGGGTGTGAGTTTTAGAACGTGGGCACCAAATGCTTCGTACGTTGCGCTCCTTGGCGATTTTAATGATTGGTCGATGTGGTCGACCATGCTCTCGAATGAGGGGAACGGAGATTGGTCACTTGATATTCCTGAGGCATCTATTGGGGACGAATACCGCTATGTCATCATTAATAGTGGTGCCCAATACTCAAGAATGGATGCACGATCGTACCAAGTGACTGACTCAACTGGGAACAGTATCGTGCACGATCCCACAAGTTATTTTTGGCAGACGACAGATTACGTGCGTCCTGTTTGGAACGAAACAGTTATTTACGAAATGCATGTTGGTACATTTGCGGGTGGTTTTACGCAAGCGATGACCAAACTTGATTATCTTGAAGAACTCGGCGTGAACGCGATTGAACTCATGCCAATTTGGGAATTCGCAGGCGACTCGTCTTGGGGATACAACGGTGCGCACCCCTTTGCACTTGAATCAAGTTACGGAACACCCGACGAACTCAAAGAATTTGTTGACGAAGCGCACGCTCGCGGAATGGCAGTGCTTATAGATGTTCTCTACAATCACTGGGGACCAACGGATATGTCACTCTGGCAATACGATGGCTGGAATGAAAACGGTTTGGGGGGCATCTATTTTTACAACGATTGGCGATCCGAAACGCCGTGGGGTGATACAAGGCCAGACTTTGGACGTAACGAAGTCCGTGAATATATTCGTGACAACGCACTCTATTGGCTCAAGGAATATCGTCTTGATGGTTTGCGAGTTGATGGTACAAAGTGGATTCGTGCAACCGACGATGGTGGCACAGAAATTCCTGAGGGATGGACACTGTTGCAGTGGATCAACGATGAGGTTGATGCGTTTGATTCTAACCAACTTATTATTTGCGAAGACTTAGCGGGCACAGATTGGATGACAAAAAGCACAGGCGAAGGCGGTGCGGGTTTTGATTCGCAGTGGGATGTGTATTGGATTCATCCAATTCGTGGTGTTATAGAAACGCCAAGCGATAGCGATCGCTCGATGTGGACTGTTCGCAATTCCGTTATGGCGGTATACAACGGTGACCAAACCGACCGTGTCATTTACACAGAATCTCACGATGAAGTTGCCAACGGTCGCTCGCGTGTTCCCGAAGAAATTGCTCCGGGCGATGCGGGGAATTGGTTTGCCCGAAAACGATCAACGATGGGCGGTGCACTTGTGCTCACTTCTCCTGGAATTCCAATGCTCTTTCAAGGACAAGAGTTTTTAGAAGATGGCTATTTTCACGACGACGATCCGCTTGATTGGACAAAAACAACAACGTATGCGGGCATTTTGCAGTTGTATAAAGATTTAGTTGCATTACGTCTCAATAAAAACGGCAATTCGAGTGGTCTATCAGGTGGTTCAACAAATGTGCATCATATTAATGACAACGGTAAAGTCATTGCGTATCATCGTTGGGGGACAGGTGGCACAGGAGATGACGTGGTAGTTGTAATGAACTTTAGTATTAACAAAAGACAAACATATCGAATTGGTTTCCCTCACGAAGGCGATTGGCATCTGATATTTAATTCAGATTCATCTGTGTACGCAGATGATTATGGTGATATGGGACAAGACACGTACGCAACACCGTTTAGTTATGACGGATTGGATTTCAGCGGTCTTGTTTATATTGCGCCTTACTCAGTTCAGATCTTTTCACAACAAGATACGACATTGCCTTGCGCGGGTGATCTTTCAGGTGATGGTGTGGTGAGTGTTTCAGATTTATTAATGATTATTAGTGCGTGGGGCACGCCCAATGCTGACACTACAGGTGATAACATGAACGATGTTTCAGACCTGTTAGTAGCAATTGGAGAATTTGGTCCATGTCCATAAAACCAACACGTGGCTTTACCTTAATTGAACTTCTGATTGTCATCGCAATCATTGCGATTCTCGTTGGGTTTACAGTGGTCGTTGCTGGCGGCATGATGAATCGAGCCAAGTCGACGAAAGATATGTCGAACCACCGAATCATAGGTGCGGCAACGTGGTCGCATTCGGTTGAACATAATGGCAAATTATTGCATCCAAGAACGAGTCCACTGACGGATGGTACCGGAACTGAAAATCAAGAACGGCGCATGTGGATTGCGGCCTACGGGCAGGATATTGATGGAGATAATCGAGTTGAAGATGTTAATGGTCAAATAGTCGAACTTCAGTCAGCGCTTAGAGATGGTGCAGCATTTCCATATATTGGCGACATTATGGTCTACCAATCACCGCTTGATCCAACTATTGGTGACGTTACGACTTTTACTTCTGGAAATCCAAACTTATCACCTGCGCGACTTCGTTCGTATTCTCTCAATGGTTTTGTTGGCGTAGAGTGGGGGGCCAATGATTGGGTGGGGTATCGGGATAATCCACCACTTCGGCTTGAACAAAACGGGTATTGGATTCCTTCTGAAACAATATCGCAAATTCCTCAGCCAAGCAGCACCATGTGTACGATTAGTGAGGAGGATAAAGACGGTCGTAATTCCCATGGCTGGATTCTCAATCCAACGACTGAGCAATGGCCAGACTTTCCCGCATTCTGGGCTGGTGATCACGTGAACATTTCATACATCGATGGTTCAACTGGTTCCATTGCATTAACAAGTGATACATTAAAAGATAAATGGGAGCAATATGGGCACGACCAAATTACTTCTGGTTTGAAGGAATACAAAGATTTCCGCAAAATCATTCTGCCCGGACGAATCGGAACAATTTTAGACAACTAACCGTTTGCCGTTTTTGCCAGTATCAAAAAAGAGAATTTTTGTTGCATCGATATCGAAGCCAACGTGTTTATCTTGGCTGGACGTGCCGTGTTGTCTCGCAGATAGCTTTGTTTTACCAACTGTAATAAACAAATCAGTGTGATCACCGTGTCGTTCAAAGTTTTGAATAACCACGATGTTTCCGTTTGTTACGGAAACATCTTCAGGTCGAATGCCAAGGACGACAGACTTGTGTGTTCCTTTGGGTAATCGATTCTGTGGAATGTCTAATGTGATGTCGTTTGACACAAACTGAGAGCCCTTTAACTCGCCTTCTATAAAATTCATCTCTGGCACCCCAACAAACGAGGCAACGAATCGATCAGCTGGTTTGTCGTAAATGTTTGCTGGCGTATCGAACTGACGAATGATGCCAGCATCCATGACGGCGAGTTTATCGCCAAGTGTCATCGCCTCTTCTTGATCGTGCGTGACGTGAATGTCGTTTCCTTGCCATGTTTTCCTGCCTTCCAAAATGTGTCTACTCTGCAATTTTATCGCATAAGGAGTGGACTAGTTTTTGGGGGGCAGGTCAAAAGCCGATGGATTCAAAAAACCCACCATCGTAGGTAATGCTCGCACTTGCGGTCGTTGCCACTGCACATGCGATAGATATGCTTAAAACTGTTGTTAATTTCATTTTTCGTGGTCCTCTTCTCTGCAGGCAGGTATAGAGATTTTCAGAGAGAATGCAAGAAAAATACCTAGTGTTAGCTAAAACTAGCCCTCAATCAAAGATACCGTCTGGTTTGGCTTGATATCGGTGATTTTCTGTGTTTCACCGTTTGGCCAAGTGATGGTGAGGGAATCGATTTTATCTGCATCGCCCAAACCAA
>CAZAZD010000037.1:0-10499 GCA_964489535.1 uncultured Isosphaeraceae bacterium | reverse complement strand
GGCAAGCCAGTGCACAAAAACTTCTACGCAAACTTCTGGGGACAGACCCGTTACACGCGGCGGGTCTGCGCCCTCGTTATGATGCACACATGTTGATAGCACTTGCAACAACCATTTTCGCCCAAGCACTGCCTGTACCGAGCTACAGGCAAGCAACTGATGTTGTGGTTATTACAATTGATGGCGCTGTTGACACCGTCACTTCACAATCGTTCAAAAGGCGTCTAGAAGCATCTGCCGATGCCGATGCGGTTGTCATAGAACTCAACACTCCCGGTGGCGACTTAATGTCGACGCTTGAAATCTGTTATGAAATCAAAAACAACGCCCCCCAAAACACCGTTGCATGGATTCATCCACACGCTTTTTCCGCAGGAACAATTATTGCACTCGCGTGCAGAGAAATCATTATTGCACCGGGAAGCACGTTTGGTGATGCTGCCCCAATTAACGCAACAGGCCAACCCATCCCCGCTACTGAACGAGCAAAAATAGAGTCGCCTGTGCTCGCTGAAGTTATTGATTCGGCACGACGAAACCATTACGACGAACATCTTGTTGAAGCATTTGTCAGTGTTGGAATTGAATTGTGGCTCATCAAAAATAAAACGACCGGTACAGTTATTTGTGTCAATCAGAATGAATACAAAACGATTTTTGGTGAATCACCTCCACAACACTTCTCTGCGATTGGAACATCGACCACAGCAAAGACTGCCCTTACTCCCTTCTTTGAAACACTTGCTGAATTACAGGGTGGGTCACAACAAGCTGACCCAACATGGGACCCTGCATTTTCCCAACGACTCCCCTCAAGCCGCACTCTTCTTACCGAAAAAGATTCCACAGATTGGGAACTCGTCAAACAAGTTGTTCCTAATGACAGACTCCTTACTCTTAAACCTAGCGATGGCGCACTGTATGGACTCGTCGCGGGAATTGTTGCCAATGATAAGGAACTGCAACAGTGGTTTGGCGCAAAAACAATCTCACGACTCAAACCAACATGGTCTGAAAATCTTGTTGGAGTTCTCATCAGCTGGCCTGTTCGGCTTGCACTAATCGCACTCTTTTTAATTTGCATTGTTGTTGAGTTTGCTACTGGCTCCACAGGACTCTTCGGTGTTGGAGCAGCCGTTTCGATGGCACTCCTCATAGGTGCACCTTGGCTCGCGGGGCTTGCTCAGTGGTGGGACATTACGCTGGTCATTGCAGGTCTTGCCCTCATCGCAACGGAGATGCTCGTTATTCCGGGAACTGGCTTCACCGGCTTCGCCGGAATTGCATGCTTGTTTGCTGGAATGATTGGCAGTTTTGTCTCAGGAGACCTTGGATCTTCTGCTGGACAAACCCAGCTCCTCACTGGTCTTGGCACCATTATTGGCGGTTGCTTCCTCGCAATCATTGGCAGTTGGATTATCTTAAAACAATTTGGCAATGCGAATGCAATGCGTCAACTCGTGCTAAAGGACGAGGTCGGCATGTATTCGCCTCCAACATCTTCCGTTTTAGAAGTTGGAGATGTAGCCATTGCAATTACAGATCTGCGGCCGAGTGGAAAAATAGAGCGTGATTCTGTCCCCTATGACGCAACCTCGCAAGGAGGTTGGATTACAGAAGGTACAAAAGTACGTATCATGCAATGTGGATTGACTATTGAAGTTGAAGAAGTAACATCATGATTGAACTATTAGCACAAACTGCTCCTGCTGGAAACGCCTCCCCAATCATTTGGGCATTCGTGTTTATCGGCATCGCACTTTTACTCTTCTTTGTTGAAGTCTTTGTACCCTCGGGTGGTCTCATCGCATTGATTGGTGCACTCTCTGTAATTGCTTCCCTTATAGCGTTCTTCATGCACGATGCAAACACAGGCTTAATTGCAACAGGAATCTACATTGTGTTTGGGCCAGTCCTTGCGTGGATTGGATTTCGGATTTGGGCTGCGTCCCCTCTCGCAAAACGAATGGTGCTCGGTGGCATCGTTGAAGAAGATGAAACCGAGGCAAGACAACGTTCAACCCAACGACAGCAAGATCAGCGGGCACAATTGGAATCCTATATTGGAAAACAAGGTACAACAATCACAATTCTGAGACCAGTTGGCGTTATCCGAATCGATGGCAAAAGAGTCGATGCAATGGCCGAGACGGGGAGTATTGAAGCAAACAGCACCATTGAAGTCACCTCTGTCTACGACAATCAAGTCAAGGTTCGGGTAGTCTTGCCCCAAGAGTGATATAATACAGTTTTGAGAAGGAGGTTCGTATGAACTCATTTATTGCATTTTCACCATGGTTACTTGGCGGCGTCATTATTGGCGGCATTTTTCTTCTGATTATTGTTGCGTTTGCATTTCAATACGTCGGCCTTTATCTTCAAGCATGGGTCAGTGGAGCCAAGGTTGGCTTTATTGATCTTGTGATGATGCGCTTTCGAAAAGTGAACGCAAAGTCCGTTGTTATTAACAGAATTAGTGCTAAGAAGGCAGGCATAGAAGTCACAACCGACCAACTCGAAGCACATTACCTAGCAGGTGGTCGGATCACAAATGTCGTCAGAGCAATGATTGCTGCAGATAAGGCGCGTATTGATTTGCAATGGGAAATAGCAACAGCTATTGACCTTGCTGGTCGTGACATTTTGGAAGCCGTCCGCACAAGTGTAGACCCAAAGGTTATCGATTGTCCACATGTGGGGGGCAGTAAAAAAACAATTGATGCTGTGGCTGGTGACGGTATTCAACTGCGAGCACGTGCCCGCGTAACCGTGCGAACAAATATTGCACGGCTTGTTGGCGGTGCAACTGAAGAAACCATTATTGCAAGAGTTGGCGAAGGCATCATCTCAACGATTGGCTCCGCTTCAACACACCTTGCAGTTCTTGAAAATCCAGACAATATTTCCAAAACCGTACTTGCAAAGGGTCTTGACGCCGGAACAGCATTCGAAATTCTCTCTATTGACATTGCTGATGTAGACGTCGGCGAAAACATTGGTGCAACTCTGCAAGCCCATCAGGCCGAAGCAGACAAAGCCCGTTTTCAAGCCGAAGCAGAAAAAAGACGAGCGATGGCTGTTGCTCAAGAAGCAGAGTATCGAGCAGAAGAACAGAAGAACCGTGCACTTGTTGTTCTTGCTGAAGCCGATGTTCCAGTAGCCATGGCTGACGCCTTTCGAAAAGGCAACTTTGGAGTGATGGATTATTACAACATGAAAAATGTCATTTCAGATACTGACATGCGGTCATCCATTGCAGGCGAAACTCCCGAAGCATAACTCCCATGACTACTGCAACAACACTTCCAGCAATTCTTGGCGGTGAACAAGCTGTAACCCTTGAACAGTGTGATGCCAACAAATGGCCAATTATTACCGAACAAGACGAACAAGCCGTTCTTAATGTGCTGCGTAGTGGAAATCTTTCGTTGCACCCAATTGTCGATGAGCTCGAAGAGGCATATAAAAAACGAACGGGAAGACAGTTTGCGCTAACGCACAACAATGGCACGTCTGCAATCCTTGCTGGATTGCACGCCATTGGCATTCAACCATTCGATGAAGTTATTGTGCCATCTGCAACATGGTGGTCGAGCGTGATGCCGGTACTTCACTGTGGAGGAGTTCCTGTGTTTGCAGAACTAGAAGCAGATTGTCTTGGTCTAGACCCTGACGATGTTGAACGGAAAATTACCAAAAAAACAAAAGCTATTGTGATCGTTCACTTGTTTGGAGTGCCATCAAAGATGGACGAGCTCCTTGCTCTTGCAAAAAAACATGACCTTAAAATTCTAGAAGATGCATCGCATGCACACGGTGCCACATATAAAGGGAAACCTATTGGTTCGTTTGGTGATGTCAGCGTCTTCAGCATGCAAGGCAATAAGCTCTGTCCTTCTGGCGAAGGAGGCATCCTTCTTTGCGATGATCAAGAAGTTTTTGAATCCGCCATTCGACTTGGCCATTACGAGCGATTGTTAGGTCTAGAATCAAAAAACAAATATTTTGCAGCAACTGGTTTTGGTTTTAAATTCCGAATGGCACCTATGGCTGCAGCACTTGCCGTCTCGCAACTAGAGAAGATGGATGAACGGAACGAACGTAGAAATAAAAACTGTGCCTATCTTTCAAGAAAACTAGAATCTCTCGGGATTGAAACTTTCTTGTCTACAGATGACGCAAAACGAGTGTATTTTGAATTTCTTGTCCAGTACGACGAAAGCAAAACCGGTTTGCCAATAAACGATCTCACCAATGCATTACAGGCTGAAGGCGCACTTGTGGCAGCACCTCGCTACCCGCTTCTGCACCAGCAACCAGTCTTTACACACAATGTATGGTCAAAAATTGCACGATTGCCCGCGACTGAAGAAAATCCTATCCATGTGTACAACCCAACAGACTTGCCCAACACAACACTTGGGAATGGGTCCTTATTAAAATTGCCTTCGTTCCCCTCTGCAGATGATGCGCTACTTGACCAGTACGCTCTGGCATTTGAAAAAGTACTTGAACACGCCAATGACATCCCAAGAACTGACAAAGCCGAAGCCACCGCCTAACGCGGATGCCATCCTGAAACAATTTTCAAGCCCAGTACTTCTACTCTGCAGGGCTATTCTTCTCAGTTGCTTGCGTATTGTGAAGTGGATTAGGCGTGTAACGTGGAAAGCAAGTGGAGTTGAATTGTTGTCAAGGGTTGACGCTCCTGTTATCTTTGCATCAAACCATCAAAGCCATGTTGATACGCATGTTATTCTCGCAACGCTTCCAAAAATGTTCAGAAAGAAAACAGCCGTTGCTGCCGCGTTTGATCATTTTGCAGATAGTGATGGAACTTCTTTAAAAAAACGAATAATTCAATTTATTGTCGCTGCTCTCTGGCACGCATTTGGTATTGAACGAATTAAGTCACCGCTTCGTTCAATTCGCACAATGCAAGAATTATTGTCCCGAGGTTGGTCACTTGTTATTTATCCTGAAGGAACACGAAGTCGCACTGGTGAAATTGCCTCCTTCAAGCCGGGGCTTGCAATCGTTGCTAAAAAAAGTCGCTGCCCAGTAATTCCTGTATACATACAAGGTGGCTTGAAGGTACTTCCAGAGGCAACATACATCCCATTCTCAGGTTCTATTCATGTTTCTTTCGGAGAACCTGTACACTTTAGGGAAGATGAAAGCTCCGCAGCATTTATGGCGCGTGTTGAAACAGCAGTACGAGCGATGGCAGAGAACGCATGATAGATACAATTGAGCCAACACAATGGTCAAGCGTAGATATAGTTCTACTCGTTTCACTCGTGCCTTTACTTTTACTCAGCGCATTTTTTAGTTGTAGTGAGACTGCGTTCTTCCGACTATGCCAAGCTGAACTTGTTGAATTAAAGCAACGAAAAACACCTCCTGCAAACGCCGTCCTTTTTCTCGTTCGCAATCGAAGAAATGTTCTCATCACAATCCTTATTGGAAACATGTCTGCAAACGTACTGTATTTCATTATTGGTTCTGTTTTGATGCTGCATGTAACCGGAGGCGTTGCTGCTGAAGTTGGTATCGCCTTGGGAACTTTGTTTTCAATCATTATCTTTGGCGAAGTGCTGCCAAAAATGGCAGCGACCGCTCGACCAATTGGAATAGCAATATTGCTCGCTCCTCCACTTGTTTTGGTGCACCGAATCATATCCCCGCTGAGAAGAGTTGTTGACATTCTCATTATTTCACCACTCTCAAGGCTTGCAACAACATCAACACCAGAACCACTTACAGCTGAAGAACTTTCTACACTCGTCAAATTATCAAACTCAGAAGGCATAATTGATCAAAACGAACAACGGGCGTTGTTTGAAGTTGTTGAACTTAGTCGTATTAGGGTTCGAGAAGCAATGACACCTCGGGTTCATATGATTGCTGCAACTTCTTCGTCAACCGAAGAACAAATACGAGAAATCATTTCAAAAAGTAGATTAACTCAACTTCCAATCTTTGGCGAAGATCTCGATGATATAGTTGGCATGCTACACACCAAGCGTTACTTACAACGACGTAGCGATGGCCACTCAATGATGCAAGCGAGCATGACTCGACCACAATTCATCCCACAGGTAGCAACTCTCGATCAACTCCTTTCACGTTTTCGTGAAACAAAAACAAGACTCGCAATTGTTGTTGATGAGTTTGGTGGAACTGCAGGCCTTGTCACACTTGAAGACGTTCTCGAAGAACTCGTTGGCGAAATCGGCGACAACCCACTTCGCGATTCTGCTCAACCAAAAGAATTAGCTGATGGAAAATGGCTCATCGATGCAAATACTGGCGTAAGAGAGTGGGTTGCTGCAACTGGTATGTTCCTTGACAGATGTCCTGCCGCAACAATGGGTGGGCTCATTGCTGCGCAACTTGGGCGTATCCCATCTGTCGGCGATTCTGTTGAGCTTGGCAACTTAACCATTAAAGTCCATACGTTAGATGAGTATCGAGTTGCTTCAGTAATCGTTTCACTTTCCGATAGCGAGAAGGAAGTATGACTGAAATATACATCGCTATCACACTTACTTGTATTGGCCTTGCGCTGAGTGCGTTGTACTCTGGACTTGAAACTGGGTTGTACACAATAAATAGAATTCGACTCGATGTCCGTTGTTCAAGTGGTCTCACACGAGCAAAACGAATTCTTTCTCTTGTTGACAATCCAACCCGAATGCTTGCCGTTCTACTTGTGTGTAACAATGTTGCAAACTACCTTGCAAGTTATGGTGCGGCGATGTTTCTCGACACAACATCACTCTCACCGTGGGTTGCGATTCTAGTTAGCGCAGTAGTCATGATTCCACTCCTCTTTATCTTCGGCGAAGTTCTTCCAAAAGATTTATTTCGAACACATACTGATTCTTGGACATATGCTTGCAGCGGACCACTATCTTGGTCTGACAAATTCTTGTGGTGGTCCGGAATTGTGCCCGTGCTTTCTAAAATTGGAACGATAGCTCGGTCTATTCTTGGTTCAGAATCTTCATTTGAATCGACACCGCGAGCACGTTTTGGTCTACTTTTTAAGGAGGGTCTTGGCGATGGCGTGCTCAGCGATGAGCAGGTCACGCTTGCTGATCGAATCCTAGCCATGCAGTCCCTAACCGTACAAAGCGAAATGGTTCCATGGACACGCGTCACATGTATTGGAAGCAATATGCCACTTCAAAGACGCTCAGCGGTATTGCAACGTTCCTCGCACACAAGGATACCTGTTGTTGACTCTGCCGGAAGAGTTAGAGGAATCCTGCCAGTACTAAACGTACTACTCAATCCAGAAAGCCCAACTGATACACTAATTCTAGAGCCACTCTTTGTAACACCGCAAACAAAAGTACAAGACGCCCTGCATCAATTACGAAAAAGTGGAAAAGCAATGGCAATTGTTTCTCTTGATGGTAAAAAACCTCTCGGAATTGTCACCCTCAAAGATCTTGTTGAGCCAATTGTTGGTGAACTTGCAGCGTGGTAATCAAGTTGCAATATTCAAATCAAGGATATCAATTTCAGCACTTCGGTGTCCCCGAAATTCATTTGCTTTAATTTTTCCCACAATGTGAATATGAGCGCCGTTTACGATTTTTTCTACGAGATCACCGTGCCCCCACCAGATACAACGAATCCTTTCCTTTCCTACTTTTAGTGAAAGGTGCGCATTCCCACTTCCCATCGCATGCACCTCTTGCACCTTTACATTCATCACTTGCACCACTGGGGTTGGGTTGCCAATTCCAAATGGTCCTATCTTTTCTATTTCTACTGCGACGGTGTGTGTTATCTCGTGAAGATCCGCAACAACATCCGGCTTGACTTTTGGTATTAATTGTTCTTCGGTAATATGTTCTTTTGCGTACTCTTGCATCGCACGAACAAATTTGTCGAATGAATCTCGCTTAACTGTAAGACCGGCCGCCATGTCATGCCCGCCGAACTTTTCGATGTGTTCCTGACATGCGCTCAATGCATCGAAAATAGAAAAACCCGAAATACTTCGAGCAGAACCAACAAGATTATCGCCATCACCTGAGAGAAGTATTGTTGGCCGGTAGTGAGTTTCGATACATTTCCCTGCCGCAATACCAACAACTCCTCTTGCCCACGTGTCATCTTGCAGAATGAGAATCGAGTGTTTATCTAATTGCTTCTCTTCGATTTGCTCAAGAGCTGAAGAAATAATCTCCAGCTGTATATGTTGACGCTTTCGGTTTAGAGTTGCTAAGTGTTTTGCGGCACCCATTGCGAGATCGCCCTCGAGATGGGTGAACAAATCAACAGCAGTTGCTGCTTGAGAAAGTCGGCCTACTGCGTTAATGAGCGGAGCAATGCCGAAACTAACGTGTGCTGAGTTGAGTTTTTTGTTTGGTGTATCAAGTTCCTTCATCAGAGCACACAACCCGGGATTTGTTGTGCTTGGCATTAGTTGCAACCCCCATCGAGCCAAAATTCGATTCCCATTTACAAGTGGAACCATGTCTGCAATTGTGCCAATAGCAACCATTGGAACCATGTCGAGTAACACTTGCTTTAACCGTTCGTTCACTGTTTGACTTTCCGACCAAACTCGAGCGAACGCCCAAGCCAACTGGTATGCAACGCCAACTCCAGCAAACGAAGTCCTAGGCTCACACTTGATACCAGGGTGAACAATTGCTGCGCACTGTGGAAGTTCCCCTGAATCACTCGGCTTGTGATGGTCAGTGATAATAAGTGTAATGCCAAGTTCACGAGCACGGCTGGCAGCTTCATTGGCGGTAATTCCACAGTCGACTGAAATGACAACATCAATTCCCATCTGAGAAAACTTTTCAATTGCCTCGGGTTGAATGCCGTACCCTTCGTCAATTCGATCCGGAATATAAACTGGAGGTCCTTCCTTCCCTGTAGCCGCTTTGATAATGTGATACAGAACCGTTGCGGCGGTAATTCCATCAGCGTCATAATCACCAAAAATCAGAATTTTTTTATCATCACGAATCGATTGTGCGAGAATTTCCGCTGCATCTGTGGCGCCATCGAGTGCACTCGGATCATCAAGATCCATCAGCGTCGGATTAAGGAACGCCTCCAACTCAGTTTGATTGGAGATTCCTCGAGCCTCTAAGATCCGATCTCGCAAATTATGTGCAGGATTTGTCGGTGGAGGCGACTTCCATATCCTCTTCATTCCCTTCATCTCCACATCGTACCCAATTTTGACTATCATCCGCACGTTACCTAATTCACAATGTCATTGCAAAATCGCTATTCCTCTATCTTGTTGATTGGCCCTCCAGGCGTTGGGAAAGGTACGCAGGGAAAGATGCTTGGAACTATTCCAGGGTTTTTTCATCTTGCAACGGGCGACATGTTTCGATCTCTTGATAAGGAGTCTGAAATTGGGCTGGAATTCACAAGATATTCATCACAAGGGCTTCTGGTTCCTGATTTTTTGACAGTACGATTGTGGAGACAACATGTCGAGCAACTGATTTCAAGAGAGTTATACAATCCAGAAAATGACATTTTGCTCCTCGATGGCATCCCTCGAAGTGAACCTCAGGCAGAGTCGATGCGTGAATACATCGACCCGTTCATGATTATTCACCTTGTATGTGAAGATCTCGACGAAATGGTTCGCAGAATGCAAAAAAGAGCCACTGAACAAGGACGCCCAGACGACGCAGATGAGTCGGTCATTCGAAGAAGGTTCGAAGTCTACAAAGAACAAACTGCACCTGTTCTTGCTTGCTACGACGATTCGATCATCTCGAATGTTAATGCAATAGGTACACAAGCAGAAGTGCTCTTACGCGTACTTTCAGAAGTTGTACCTGCGATCAACGCACTAAAAAAATATTAGTTCCTCGACTTTGTTATCTTCTGGACATTCAGTTGTTCGGGGGTATACTGTGTTTTGCTCTTTGAAAACTTAGGGGCCGACCTGGTTTCGACCGGACAGGGAAGGCAATACATTGCGTAACGTGGAGCATCCTTGCCACGTAAAAAGGATGCACAATTTTTAGTTGGCAACGCTAACTACGCACTCGCAGCATAACCTGCGACACATCGTTCTCGACGCCTGATACAGCGCGGTGTGCAAAACTCGGGCTGGTTCCAAAGTGCTAGCAAGCCGCGGAGGAATGAGAAACTTAGTTTGCAGTGGTACGCGTCAGTTTGTCACATGTAGTGACGCAGTACCGAAATTGAACATGTGACTACTTGCGTAGACGTGTATTGTTGACTGTTCCGGCACGGGAGTTCGATTCTCCCCGGCTCCATTTTTCCCGCAAATTCTGCACCTTCGTGCAGCAATTTGCTTTTGGGAAACTCTTCGTGACTGTCACACCAAGCGAGTCCGCGAGCGCAAAGTGACAGTCACACCGTTATGCTTAGTTTGTACATTGGGGTCTACATATAGCATACAGGCGCTAGTTGCCAGAGTCACACCAAGCGAGTCCGCGAGCGCAAAGTGACAGTCACACCGTTATGCTTAG
>CAZAZD010000036.1:0-10824 GCA_964489535.1 uncultured Isosphaeraceae bacterium | reverse complement strand
AGTTTGCGCCCATGCTTGCCCCCTTTTTAACGAGAGTTGTTTTATATTCGCCACGACGAATAATTTCGCTTCTTGGATTTATGACATTTGTAAATACCATTGAAGGGCCACAAAATACATCGTCTTCGATAATTACACCCGTATAGATAGAAACGTTGTTTTGAATTTTTACGTTGTCGCCAATTATCACGTCTGGTGAAACCACTACGTTTTGTCCTATGTTGCACTTATCTCCAATGGTACAGTTGGGCATGATGTGACTGAAGTGCCAAACGCTTGTCCCTTCACCTATTGTGCAGGGTTCATCAACATACGCAGATTCATGAATTTTCACATTTGGGAATGGCGGTGGATCAACTTGCGGCATGCTCGACCTCCTCGAAGCTCACAATCTTACATTTTACAGGCTTGCCTTGTGCCTCTATAGATTGTTGCGCAGATTGAAGCACAGATAAAACTCGATAACCATTTTGGCCATCTGTTCGAACTGCTGTGCGCCCGGCAACACAGTCTGCAAAATGTTGGCACTCTATATCTAGTGGCATTTCATCTGAAAACGTAATTGGGTCTGACTCGCCTTTAACAGGAGTCGGGATTCCATCGTTCCACTGCACGTGTTGATCGTGCAAAAGTAATTCTTTTGTAATATCACAGTACGTTAACATTTTTTTATCGCCAATAACAACCAACTTTTGCTCTTTATATGGGTGCAACCACGAAGCAAATACATGTGCTCCTGCACCGTTTTCAAAACGGAGTTGGGTTACTGAAATATCAGGTATGCCGTCTGTAAGATACGTTCCACCGATTGCAGTAACCTCTACTGGTGGATTGTCCATCAGTCGGAGAATAACCGATATATCGTGTGGGGCAAAAGACCACAGCACATTTTCTTCGGTGCGGAGTTTTCCAAGATTTAAACGGTTGGAAACAATATATTTAATCTCTCCAAGCACGCCCTGTTGAACAAGTTTTTCTATTTTGCATATTGCTGGATGGTATTCAAGAAGATGGCCAACCATAAGTATTCGGTCCTCTAACTCTGCGAGTTCAACAAGTTGGGAGGCTTCATCAAGATCTATTGTCATCGGTTTTTCGATGTAGACATCCTTACCTGCACGAATTGCTGACGTTGCAATAGAAAAATGTGTCTCTGCTGGCGTCGCAATCATCACTGCAGATATTGTTTTATCCGCGAATATATGTGTGGAATCGGCATAGACCGGAATATCTGGCACAAGTACCTTTGCGGTGGCTCGACCAGATTCAGATGGGTCGATAACCGCTGACAAATAGCCCAATGCATGCATTGTTCGAACAATATTTTTCCCCCATCCTCCACAACCAATAACTGCAATTTTGGGTGGGTTAGTATCATCAAAAGAGTTTTTTTGATTGTGGGCTTCCATCTATGCAAACTTCCTTATGCGATTGAAAAGTCAAACAGCGTATTCTAGAAACAATGTTGAATGCAGTCAAACCTACTGCGAATCATTGCCATTTGAAACAGTGTTTAAAGACGTATCTGAGCGCTGCGTTGTTTCTATACCTGGAAATGATATCGTTTTTTGAATGGAAGATTCATATTCTGGAACTGCTTTTGAAAGTTGGTTCAACATAGAAACTTGGTCGTATTCATCAACTGCCGTTTCCAAAAGAGCAACCAGTTGCATAATTTCCTCTGGCTGGGATTGCGTTTCCACAGATCGGTTAATTTTGGGGTGACTTGTTTCTTCAAGGCGACCGTCAACAGCGAGTTCCTCGTACATTTTTTCTCCTGGTCGAAGCCCAGTAAACGCAATCGCAATTTCGCCGTTTGGATTTTCTTCATCCAAAACTTGAAAGCCAGATAATTCAATCATCCTACGAGCAAGATCATAAATTTTTACTTGCTCTCCCATATCTAATACGAATATTTCTGCTGTTTTTGCCATTGCAGCTGCTTGCAATACCAGTTGTGACGCTTCTGGAATAGTCATGAAATACCGAGTCATATCTTTGTGCGTAACAGTTACAGGTCCACCGCATTTGATTTGTTCACGAAATATTGGCACGACCGAACCAGAAGAACCGAGGACGTTTCCAAATCGAACTATACATGTTTGCATAGATGGATATTGCTTTGCAACTGCCTGGACTACATGTTCAGCAAATCGCTTCGACGCTCCCATCAAATTCGTTGGCCGAACTGCCTTGTCTGTACTAATGACGACCAACGATTCTATATTCGCCCAGCCAGATGCTTCTGCTACACGCCTTGTACCAATAACATTGTTTTTTACTCCCTCGACTGGATTGGATTCGAGCATGGGGACATGTTTGTATGCAGCTGCATGAAAAACTGTTTGTACACCATACTTCAGAAGTGTTTCGCGGATCCTATTTTCATCTAAGACTGAACCTAGAACCGAAACTATTTTTATTTTCTTATCTGTTTTAATTAATCTATCAAGCAATTCTTGTTCTATATAGAAGAGTGCGCTTTCAGACATTTCATACAAAACAACAATAGAGGGTCCTCTGTTTACAATTTGTCTACACAGCTCACTTCCAATTGAACCTCCTGCACCTGTTATCAATACTGACTTTCCGGAAACACAATGACGGGCGAACTTGTCATTGGCCCCGACCGCTGGTCTTGCCATGAGGTCTTCCACAGATAGGTTGTGAATCTCACTAATACTTGCTTTACCTGAAATTATCTCGGAAAGCGTTGGTGTGGTTTTGATATTTACGTTGTGTTTTTGAAGTTTATCAACAATGGCTAACCTATTGTCGTGAGACAGGCTTGGCATTGCCAAAAGTACGGTTTGCACTTTTTTAGAAACAATAATTTCTTCTAGTTTGCTTGTTGCAAAAACTCGAACACCATGGATTGATGTGCCTTGTGTTACGGCGTCGTCGTCAACAAACGCAACCGGAAAATACTGATTTCCATATCGAATAGCTGAAAATAATTGTTTTCCACAAGAACCGGCGCCATAAATAACTACTGGGGTTTGATGTCCTTTCGATTCCAGATCAATACACCACCTTGCAAACAAACGAATGCCGGAAGTTCCAAGCATAAGTAGAATCGCAAATATTACAAACACTCTTCGCGGGACACCGCCCTCTCCATGTACAGACCCAAGCACAACAGCAGCGAGAAGGCCTGAAGCAATCGTGCTTATGATAATGATTGCTATAAAAAACTTTGTTCCAGTGTGACGAAGAATTGCCCGATATAAACCGCTGATATAAAAAACTACAATAGTAATAATTGCTGAAATTGGAAGAGCCCACCAAAATCTAGTGGTGGCATCTGGTGCAAATAATCCGTGAATTAACACAAACGACAACCATAGAGATAGTGCGCCAATACAGCCATCTACAAACATCGCTAATGATGTTTTGCCTCTTCTTGAGAGATTTCCAATTGCATTCACAAGCCAAGTAATCATTGCCAACAAGGATACCTAATGAGCTCTATAAATCAATGATAAAGTGTGACATTCTTCTAAATTAGACCCTTGCAATTTCTATACGTTGGGCATTTTGTCTAAATGAGACACGAATCCAAGTCAATTGACTTTATATAATGTTTTCGTAAAGATCAATTAAAGAAGCAAAGTCGTGCTCCCAATTAAACTTTTCATTGATTAACTTTTGTCCAAACAGCCCCATTTTTTCTGCATCTTTTGGATTATCTAACAACCATTGGATTGCGTTTGTTATCTCGTCTACGTTGTTTGGGTCAACAAATATACCTGGAACCTCGTCATCAAATAAATCAACTAAGGAATCCAGAGGTGACATAACTACGGGAATACCCCACATCATGTATTCAAATATTTTTGTTGGATAAGCAATTTGATGGTTTCTAATATCTTTAAAAAGACATAATCCTATGTTTGCTGATCTAAGAACTTCTCCAACTTGATCTCGATTAACTAGACCTTGAAAATCAATAAGTGCTGGCTCGGCTAAACGATTCATTTCATCTGCGTTTTCTTCGACATCTAGTGGTCCAGCAACAGTAAGCGTAATGGGCGACCTATGTGCAATATTAGATACTGCTTGCGCCATTTCCCTGCTTCCTCTTTGCGGAGATAACATCCCAACATATACTAAATTTTTACGGTTGTTATATTCTGGAATACATTCGGGAAACTCCCGCAAGCTTGGATAATTTCTGATGAGTACCGGATTTGCAAAAGACAAATATGTTGCAAGTTGTGGTGTAACCGTTATGGTCGCATCGGACTGTTTACAAACACGTTTACACCAGTAGTTAGCGATAGCGGATATAGGTCTACGTAGTGTTCGGGGTATCCAATGCTTGGTTAGTATCTGCGATGCAAAGTGTTCGTGCCAATCAAGAACAACCTTAATGCCTTTTTTTTGAAAAAAACGAACATATGTAAACATTTCTGGATCATGCAAATGGACGATGTCTGGTTTTGCATCAAGTGCCACAAGGGCGACTTTTCTTCTGAAGAAACAAAGTCGCTCCAACCGACCACTTGGTGGAGCAAGGAGTAGAGTATTTGGCTGCGCTTCTTGAAAAGGTTTATTTTGGGCTACAAGAATACTCTCCACACCCGCTTTGTGTAAGCCCAAAACCACTTTTGTATATATTTTCGTATCCGTTGCTTGATGTACGGATGTAATGTGGCAAATTTTCACGATGCCGTGCTGTTTTGTGGTGTTCTCAGCTCTACTATTGCATCTGCCCCGGGTGGTGGCGCTGGTACCAGTTCGTGTTTTCTGGAAACAACATCCAATAACTCTTGACGGCAACCTAATCTATGAAGAAGTTTGACGAGTTTTGTGAGTGTTTTTTGTTTATCAACCGCAGCTAGAATTGTTAAATAAATAATGCTTACATCAACGCTTATTGAATGATTTTCAACATAAAAAATACCAAGCCGGCTTTTCCATGGACGAATGATTTGGTTGTAGAGAAGGTCTGGATCCTCAGCGCCTTCAAGAATATCGCCTTCATCTGAAAACACTATCGAACTAAAATCAGTAATGCCTGGACATATTGTCAAAAGTTTATTTTCTTCTGTTGTGTACATCGCAGTTTCGCGTTTTACATTTGGTCTTGGGCCGACAAATGACATGTCGCCCTTTAGTACGTTCCATAGTTGTGGCAATTCGTCAATTTTAAGCCGCCGAACAAACTTTCCAATAAGTGTAATCCGTGGGTCATTTACAGCGGTGCTATCAACACCTGTTTTATCCGCGCTAACAACCATTGAACGAAACTTCACCATATTGAATGTCCCATCGCCTTTTGAAGTGCGGGGTGCGACGTAAAACGGGTTCTTAAAATCCTGTAGCCATATCAACAAAGCTACAAATATTCCAGGAATAAAAAACAGAAGGAGACCAAGCGCTGATAACAATATGTCAAAAAGTCGTTTCAAGGGTTCTATTCTTACTTTTCAATACAATCAACTTTAAAGAGGGTATTTGCAGAATCAACAATATCAATAACCGAGAGATAATATGCTTCTTCGAGTGGCCTGCTCGTTGGGGCTGGGCAATCGGGTAACGACAAGCGTATGGGGGGTTCAGTAAACACAACACCATGTTCTGCACACTTCGCAATAACCTCACTACCAATGCCACACGGGCCCCAATCCCCCTCTGCAATAACAAGTTTCCCGGTCTTCGATACCGACGAGAAAATATCATCAAGGTGAAGTGGGTTTAATACTCGCAAATCAAATACATCACACTCGATCCCTTGATGCGCAAGTTCCTCTGCTGCTTGTTCACACTGCCAAGCACAGTAAGAGTATCCAACAAGAGTCAAGTCAGAACCTTCTCTTCGTCTTTGTGGGCCCTCCTTGGTTAAATCGAGTTCACATACAGGGGCAAGTTCTTCTTCTCTGTCGTAACACCACCTATCATCGATATAGAGAACCGGATCGTTGCATAGCACTCCTGCAATCAGAAGATCTCGAGCATCGGTAGGTGTGCTTGGCATTACCACTCGCAAGCCAGGAATATGCGCAAACCAGCTGGCGAGAGATTGGCTGTGTTGAGCCCCCTGCTCACCGCCCCTATTAATAATTGCACGCACTGTAAGCGGAACTTTTTCGTCACCACCAAACATGTGATTCCATTTTGCTGCTTGATTTACAAGTTGATCAATGGCTAATACAAAAAAATCAACTCTTGGATGTATAACAACAGGCTTTAAGCCGCACAAAGCAGCTCCAAGAGAAGCGCCCGTACATGCAAGTTCTGAAACAGGCGAATCGATGACTCTATCCTTTCCAAATTCAACATCAAGATTAGTCATCGAATTGCCTACATACCAAGGACTCCAAAGCCCTTGGCCAAATGCAATGACATCGTCATGTTGTGAGAGAAGGTACGCAAAACCTTCGCGAATTGCTGAACCATAATCTACTGTGTTCGATGTATTACTCACTTGAACACCATACCCTATCCAATAAACTTGAGTGTTTAGGAAAATCTGCCGTTTCAGCGTTCTCCCAAGAACAAGTCACCTCATTACGAATCTCATCCCAAAGTGTTTCTACTTCGTCTTTCGTCATGTGGTTTTCTGCCAGAATTGATTCAGAAAGTCGTTTAATCGGATCTCTTTGCTTCCAAATTGCCAAATCTTTGCTGCGGGCAACGCCAACATCGTTATCTTCTCGATGGCCTACGTGACCTCTCCATCGGTACGTAACCGCTTCTATTAAAAATGGTTTCCGTTCCTCTCTTGCTTTTTTCAGCGCAGTATCCATAACCTTTGTCACATGTGTAACATCGTTGCCATCGATTGTTTGATGTTTTATATGGTGTGCTTCTGCGAACCGTGCAATTCTATCGTCTGGCTGACGTAAACTTATATGCAGGTGACTTGAAAACAAATTGTTTTCAACAACAAAAATAACGGGTACATTGTGCGCACTTGCTAAATTTAATGACTCATGAAAGACACCCTCTTCGCATGCACCGTCGCCTAGAAAGGAAACAGCAACACCATCTGTTTTTGCATGCTTGAGTGCAAGGCCTGCGCCTACTGCAATGGGAATTGTTGCTCCGACAATTGGGACAGTGCCATACAAGCCATGTTCCTTCGAAATGATATGCATTGAACCGCCCATACCCTTTGAGCAACCATCCTCTTTTCCAAGAACCTCGCACATTAGTCCATCAAGTGGGGCATTAAGCGCGAGATAGTGTGAGTGAGAACGATGTGCGCCAAAGCACCTGTCTTTGTTTGAAAGTCGAAAGCATGTGCCTACTGCTGTTGCCTCTTGACCAATTCCGAGGTGGCAAGGGCATTTTATTTCACCCGATTTGACATGCATTGCTATGCATTCTTCTGCCAATCTGATGCGTATCATCCTCTCTAGCATGCGCCTTGTATCTGCCGGTATAAAGCCCGTCAAATCACAAACATGAGCATGGCTGCTTGGGTCAGCAAGAGCGCCAAGTGTACCGTGCGTCCCTGATTTCGCGATTTCAATAACTGCGTTTTCAGGAGCTAATGATTCTGGCCTACTTGTTGATGGTGTTGGTGTATTCATAATGCTCTAAATTATCCCAAGTAGAAAGCGCGTACTTGTTCACAAGTGTATGTAATTTCATCATTCGTCAATGAAGTATTCATCGGCAGAAGAAGACATCGCGTAAAGAACGACTCGACGTTGGGTAAAGAGTGTTCACCCAACTCTAATTCAGGGAATTGATGCACGGCTTTCCCTGCCCACTGCACAATTGTGCCTATACCACGCTCTCGTAAATAGGGCTGCAGCTCGTCTCGACTGTCTGCTTGTATCTCATAGTTTTGGAAGATATCAAACTGCTTTGGTTCACTTCCTGGGCATGGCGGAAGTGTTAGCTCTGAAACTTCTTGCAATTCTTTGGTATAAATCACTGCAATTTCTCTTCTGCGATCAATATCTTTTGCAAAGTGGCGGAGTTTCACTCGAAGAACAGCGGCTTGTAAATTATCGAGTCGACTGTTCAGGCCCCAGCGCACAACGACACCATCTTCGTTCCTGCCGTGATCTCGTAACTGTCGAAGCACCACTGCGGTTTCATCGTCTTGTGTAAAGAGAAGTCCACCATCACCAAAACACCCTAGCACTTTGGCTGGATATAAACTTACCGACCCCGCATATCCAAAAGTGCCCGCACACTTGCCATCAAATTTTGCTCCTAACGCTTGCGCTGCGTCTTCAATTATGAGCAAATCGTTTTCATCGGCAATCTGTTGTAAGCGTGCCATATCACACACTCGTCCATTGAGTTGCGTAGGCATAATTGCTTTTGTTTTAGGGGTAATTCGATTTCGTACATCGTCCGGATCCATGAGGTTATCACTGCCCATATCACACGGTACTGGAGTCGCGCCAACAAAATGGATTGCATCGGCAGTCGCGATGTATGTGTGCGAACAAAAGATCACCTCATCGCCTGCACCAATGCCTGCTGACAGAAGTGCCAATATCATAGATTCTGTTCCATCTGCAACACCAATTGCATGCTTTGAACCCACAAAATCTGCGACTTCTCTTTCAAACTCCCGCAGGTCTTCTTGAAGAATAAATGAGCCTCGATCAAGAACACTATGGATTGCGGAGAGCACCTCGTCCTTGTGTTGTGTAAAAGCATGTGGATAGCGAAAAAAAGGCACTTCCATGGATGTCTTAGTAGTCATAAGTTGCAGTATTCTACAAGGAAGGTAATGTTTTAGGGGGTTTTTATTGGTTTCACGGCACAAAGCACAAACTTGAATGCCATGCGGTTGAATACTGGAATGCCATCAAAAAACCCAGAAATTGTAGTGGCAACACCGTTCCCAAAAAGCCTGTGCAAAAGAGGAACTGTAAATGAAATTGAGCCAAAATACTCAATTTCAACTTCAGAAAAATGTTGAGTGAGCGCACGCAACCTTTTGGAAGTAGGCATTCTTCTAAGTGTTGCTTTGGTGCGGTGCCCACGAAGATAATGGATATACCTATTCATCTTGTACACCGGATTATGATTGAGTGAATCCACACAGATAAAACAGCCTTCCGGCTTCAGCACCCTGAGTATCTCTGCGTCTACTTGTGTGGGATCTGCGTAGGACAAACTTCCTGCGGATGTCACCACATCTACAGAGTTGTCTTCAAAGGGCAGTTCAACCATGTCAGCGACTTGAGTCTTTACGCGTGCACCTTCTTTGTGGAGCCTGCTCTCTAACAGTTCAAGTGATACTGGTGATATATCAGTCGCTGTGAAATTATCGCTCAATTCAGAAATGTGCAAAGAGTGTTGCCCATCTCCTGCACCAAGTTCCACTACTGTTGTGCTTTTTTGCACGCGAGAGGATATTCGATCGTAATAGGAAACATATGGTTTCTGTAATGCTTGAACAAATCCTTTATAACCACAGGAATTAACGGCTAATTCATTCTGTAGCACTTGTTTGGCTCGAGCGTCATATCTTTCACGTTCGTTTTTAGTATCAAGTTCCATGCCGTCCTTTGGAATCACGGACCAACTAATTCAAAAGTAAATTGCCATGCCATTCTTTGTACTAGCGGAATACGGAGGAGAACAGAATCAATGATATCGCCTGCTGAAATGACTGCATTCCGAATTGGGGCTATTGGTATTAACGCGGATGGGATTGATGCTAGATGCCAAAACCGTACTTCGCCTAGGGTAAACCATTGTTTTGAAAAATTAAGGGTACTAAATTTCAAAATATGTTGTGCTTCCCATTCTGTTCTCATATTCGGGGTAGTATTTCGATACCACTGGATAAGCGGGTTATTTGCTGGTGCCTCAACACAAAGTATCTTTCCGCCGGGCTTTAAGATTCTTCGAAGTTCGGTAAATGCAATTTCCAAATCAAGGTGGTGCAGCATTCCACAGCAAATAATTGTGTCAAAAGCATTATCTGGGAATTCGGTTGCCTCGCAATCTCCCTGAACAAAACGAGTATTTAATGTTACATTCGCTGACTGTGCGTTCTCGTTACATAACTTTACAGACACATCACTTATATCTAAGCCAATAACAAATTCTGCACCCGCTTCTGCTGCTTTTATAGCATTTTCCCCAATTCCACAGGCGTAATCTAAAACAATTTTGCCTTTTGAATTATCTGCAATCCATGTATCTACATATGCATGTGATTTTTTCGTGATTCTGTACCATTTTTTGTTTGCATGTACCTTTTCTTCCACTTGCTTTGCCACTATTTCATCGTTGTCCTGCTCGCGTTCGAAGTTGTGAAAGTCTATTTCTTCGCGCTTTCTATCTTCAAGTGATTCAAGACGGTTCACATCCCATTCACTTCTCGTTTCTAGAGATTGAAGAAGTGTGTCGAGTGTAGTTTTGGTTGACCTTTCTTGTATTTTGTTCATTACGATGTATAGAATACCACCATATGAATGTTTGGATAGTTCAAACCGGTGAGCCGCTTCACTGCGACAAAGGAATCAGTCGTGGTATGAGGGCGATGAACACCGCGGACGTCCTTGTGCAAGCTGGTCACGTAGTAACCATCTGGAGTTCTGATTTTTATCATCAAGAAAAAAAGCACAGGTTTGGAAAATCTACAACGATTTACATATCTGATTCTCTGACTATAAAATTAATACCATCGTGTGGATATACAAAAAACGTTTCTCTTAGAAGATTTAAAGACCACAGGGAACTAGCGAAAAACTTTCTGAAAGAAATAAAAACAGAGCCGTTGCCAGATGTGGCAATGGTTGGTTTCCCGCCAATCGAAATTGCACACGCCGCTGTTGATTATTTAGAAAAGAACGGTGTCCCTGTGCTGCTTGATGTGAAAGATCAATGGCCTGA
>CAZAZD010000035.1:745-11243 GCA_964489535.1 uncultured Isosphaeraceae bacterium | reverse complement strand
CGCTTCCTGGATTTACTCCAAACAAATTGATTTCTCCCGGAAACGCAAGTGAAATCGCCGACGGTGCTGCAGCGCTATTGATTGCCGACCATGAACGTGCAACAGAACTTGGTTTAGACACGCAGTTTGAAATAGTCAGTTACGGCATTTCTGGTGTTGACCCAAGGATTATGGGACAGGGACCAGTGCCGTCAATACGCCAAGCGCTTGAACGTGCGGGTTTGAACACTGACGACATTGACCTCTACGAGATTAACGAAGCGTTCGCAGCGCAATATCTTGGCTGTGAAAAAGAATTAGAACTCGATAGAGCGAAAGTAAACGTAAATGGCGGAGCAGTCGCACTTGGTCACCCACTCGGTGCAACAGGCGCAAGACTCGTAACCGACCTCATGTATGAAATGGATCGCCGCAGCGTTGCACTTGGTTGCGCCTCGGCTTGTATTGGTGGCGGGCAAGGCATCGCCATGATTATTAGAAACACGAAGGCTTCCTAACAATGAAGAAAGCATTTATTTTTGGTGATAAAACCCTCGATGAAGCAGTAAAGCGAGTGAACTCGCTTCGCAAAATTGCTGTCATCGGTGCGGGCACAATGGGACAAGGCATTGCAATTGATTTGCTTCGCCGAACGGAGTGCGAAGTGGTTTTACTTGACGTAAGTAAAGACGCACTTGATACGGCTATTGCTCGACTTGAAAGTGGCTGGGCGCGCGAAGTCAAAAGTGCAATGATTCGGCAAGAGGATATGGACCACTTCCGAGGACGAGTTTCATGCACAGATTCGTACGACGGATTGTCTGACTGCGACGTGATCTGGGAAGTCGCAACGGAAGATGCAAATATCAAAGCAAAAATCTTTGCGTCCATTGAATCTGTTGCAGATGGCGAAAAGATGGCAGCAATCTTTTCAAACACCTCTTCGCACACAACGGAAGAACTTGCAGAACTCTTTACAAAGGCATCGTTGCGCGAAAAATTCTTGACGGTGCATGGGTATTTTCCGTTTGAAGGCAACCGCCTCATCGATGTGATGAAGGGCAAGTATGCCTCAATGGAATCATTTCATTTTTGCATGGTGTTTGCTGACCAAATTCTTGAAAAGAAAGTTATTGCACTTGAAGTGGATCACCACGGGTATTTAACAGATCCAATCTTCCAAGGTATGGGCGCAATTGTTTCGTGGGATGTGAAAACTGGCGACGACATTGTGCAACTTGGGGGTTTGTGGGAACTCTTTACTGCAAACCCGTTTAGCGTACTTGATCATACTGGTCACATGCCATACACCGAGTCATCAAAACACTTGGGTCAAGCGTTGCCAGAGGATGATAGGTTGCGTTCGCTCTACATTCGTGATGGTTTGCATTATCCAACATGGATTGGCGAACTTGAACTTGCTGGAGACACTGGCGCAAACTCAAAAAACCGCAAGGGTTTTTATCAGTTAAACGAGAAACGACGTGCGGAAGGTGTGTTCGACCCAGCAAGCGGAAAATACGTTCCAATCTGTGAAATATCACGTTATGACTATTGGTCATTCTTTGAAGCTGCGAATCGCGATCGCGCTGCAGGCAAAATTAAAAGTGCCGACGGTTTAGTGTACGTTGCATGCAGCGATGACAAGGGCGGCAAAGCATTTAGAAAATATGCACTCCCAATTTGTTTGTACTGCTTGGACATGGTGCAAGATGGTTTTGCAACCCCCGGAATGGTCAATTCGTGTACTAGAGCAGGCCTTCGATTTAAAGTTGGCATCATTGAACTTGTTGATGCACTCATCCGTCATCTTGGCATTGATGGATTGCTTGACCTTATCAAACGTGCTCGTGATGAAAACGCGGACGATCAATATGCAGTCGAAATGCTCGACACCGATGGCATTTCTGGACCACGTAAAGGGAAGCCGTGCCTCTTGCACACAATGCGGAAAAAAGGCATCGCGCAACTTCTTGGCTATGGTAAGTACTACGGAACAACTGTATCCGAAACAAATTTCAAAACAGGTAAGCAAGATGTAAACTATCTTGACCTTAAACTCTGTGAACCAAACGGCAAGGACAGAGTTGCTTCAATTATTTTTAATAACCCGATGCGTGGCAACGTCTTTAACAAAGCAGTCATTGACCAACTCAACGATGCGTGGACTCGCGTTCTTGCTTGGCACAAAGATGGCAAGTGCGGCAGTGTTCTTGTTACTGCAGCAGGTGACGGCATGAAGATGTTTGGAGCCGATGCAAAGGAATTTAACAGAGGTTGGTTCGATGCTGAGACTGGCTACGTCCCGCTTTCAGAGGAAGATGCAGCAGCATCAAGTAAGAACGCTGTTGAACTCTTTAGGCAAATACAACAATCTCCAGTTGCAACTGTCGGAGTCTTTGGAGAAAAGTGGGGCGGAGGATGCGAGTTTACGTATTTCCTTGATCAACGATTTGACGTTCGTGCTTATGGCTACGTTTGGGATGCACTTGAACGAACTTCTACGTGGCAACAAAAGAACACTTATAACCAGCCCGAACTTGATTACGCAATTCTTCCAGGTTTTGCAGCAGCTGGCGAACTCAAACGACTTGGCATGGGTGACTCTATCGCTCTTGAGGTCTTCGACCACGGCATGACAGCAGATCGTGCGTACCAAGTTTCATTATCGAACGGCATTTACGATTGTGAATTAGAAGCATTGCGCCGCGGCTATGAACTTGCTCGACAAATGGCAAAAGATGCACCATACTCACGCGCGTTATTTAAAAAACAACTAGAACGAGGGATTGATGACGAGGCACTCGCAAGCGAGACCGGCGAGGTTTTCAATCCAAATAAGAACCCGTACATTCGATCAGGGCTCATCAAATTGCTTGATCGTCGTGCAAGACCACCGAAGATGGATTATTCGACGCACGGCGTTGATCTGCCCGGCTTCGAATATCCAAAGGAGGAAAAGTAATGGCATTCACTGTCTTTGACGATTGGAAAAATGAACCACTCGATGAAATTCTTTATCACTGTAGAGAACTCATCGAAGATGAAACATATCCCACAATAAAGAAGTGGAGAGAAAACGGCGGCAAAGTACTTGGTCATTTCCAAGTGTATTTCCCAGAAGAAATTGCACACGCTGCGGGTATGTTGCCTGTAAAAATGTGTGGTTTCCCACTCGACCCCAACCACGCTGACTCGCACTTTGGTTCGTATCTCTGTTCAATTATCAAAACATGTCTTGAAGCTAATTTAAGTGGCGCATTTGAACTTGATATGTTTGTCTCGCACCCGATTTGTGATGCAGCAAGAAACCTAGCAGCAATTTTTGGTCGAAACTATGATTACCCATGCCAAATTTTGTATCTGACACAGAATCCAAACTCCGAGAGTTCGATTGAATGGCTCACCGATGAGTACAAGCGAATAACAAAAGTAATCGAAGGCGTGACGGGGACAGCTGTCACCGATGAAGCATTAAAAAATTCAATTGGTATCTTTAATGAGAACCGCGCATTGATGCGAGAACTCTATGACATAAAACGTGACACGCCGTGGCTTGTTTCAGCGGATGAAGCATACGCACTCGTAGCAGTTGGTGGATTTGTTCCACGCGAAGAACACAACGATATTTTACGAACTGTATTGCCAATGATTCGCAAAAGAGAAGGTCGAAAAGAAGACCGTATCCGAATCGTGTACGAAGGCGCATTTTGTGAACAGCCGCCACTGGACTTGATTCGTATGCTTGGTCGTACGTGTTACGTGGTGGATGACGATTTCTTGATTGGTTTGCGTTACATCCTTGAAGATGTTGCAACAGACAACCCAATGACAAACCTGGCACATGCATACATTGAACAGTCAAGTTACAGCCCTGTCCAACACGATCTTCGCAAGTTAAAAGAAGACATGTTGATTGAACGATATAAAAATGCAAACGCAGACGCGATTATCGTTTCTGCTGCAAAAATGTGCGAGCCTGGATTAGAGGAACAGGTTGCGTACTCTCATGCATTGGATGCAGAGGGCATCCCATACTTTGTAAGTGAGTTTGAAGAGAACATGAACTCTTTTGACCAACTTGAACTACAAATCGAAACATTCCTAGAAAACATTTTGTTTGCCTAAAGGTGAGAAGGTAAGAAATACTATGACTACAGCACATGACCAATTAGTAGGACGCGGGAACCGAGACGGAGCTGCAATGTTTCGCGATTGGTTCACTGAATTAACTCAAACAGCAGAAGCTGGTGAACAATCGGCATACGTTTTTGTAATGGGTTCGTTAAACGAAATACTCAAAACATTTGACCTTCCAGTTGTATTCCCAGAAATCAACTCGCTGCAAACTGCGGTTCGCCGAGTTGCAGGCGATTACCTAGCAACGGCCGAAGATTACGGGTATTCGCCTGACATTTGCGGGTACGTAAAGGCAGACGTTGCCGTGCAAATTAATGGTGGCGAACACCCAATGGGTCGCATTCCAAAGCCGAGCATTGCAGTTTTGACAAACGCTTGTAATACCTACATTAAGTGGGCTGAAATATGGGATCGCATGCACGACTGCCCAGTTGTGACTATTGATGTTCCCGGAACTCGGCAAGCAGACACACAATCATGGCCCGGTGACCCTGACTTTGAAATCGATCGACGGTACGTTGAAAAACAAATACACGAACTCATTAAGACATGCGAGAAAGTAACAGGCAAAAAGTTTGACATCGATAAGTTTCGTGAAGTTCTAGGTCACGCAAATCGCATGAGCGTTGGTTGGAAGAAAGTCATTGAAGCAAACAAATCGATGCCAGCACCATTTAACGCGTTGACCGATGGCACGATTTTCCTTGGTGTTGCAAACGGTTTCCGTGGCACAAAAGAGGGCGGCGATTACTTCGACGACCTTGTTGAAGAAATGCAATACAAAGCAGAGCACGGCATCGGCGGCTTGACCGAAGAAGAATGGCGACTCGTCTTTATTGGCGTGCCTTGCTATCCAATCTTTAGAAAGTTCAACGAACTATTTACCGACTGGGGCGGCTCGTTTATTAACTCAACCTATCTTTGGTTTGCTTCGGGCGGTACAAACCTTGGGTTTGAGTACGATTTAAAAGACCCAATCAAAAGTTTGGCAGAGGGATTACTTATTAGTGTTCGGGATGCGATGGACAGCATGTTCCACCAAGATCGAATGCTTTTAGATATGGTGGATGATTTCAATGTCGATGGCATTGTGTATCACCCAATTAAAAGTTGTAGAACTGTCTCGACTGGCTTGGCAGACAGTCGTGGATATTTCGCTGGCAAAAAGGACATCCCAAGTTTGTTCGTCGAATCTGACATGATGGACGCACGGGTGATTTCTGAAGCACAGATGAAGAATAGAATCGATGCCTTCTTTGAAGGGCTCAAATCAAGAAAGGACCAAGCGGCTATCGCTGGTAAGGAGGGCTAATTATGGCTTATGCAGCAGGAGTTGACGTTGGGTCAACACAAACTAAAGCAACGATTATTAATGAAGATCGTGAAATCGTCGGCGTTGCACTCATCGACACAGGGTCGAATGTAATCGCTGCAGCGGAAGAAGTATTTCAACTTGCGTTGAAACAGAACGACATTGGCAACGAAGAAGTTGAATATGTCATTGGCACAGGATACGGTCGGTACAAAGTGACGTTTGGTAATGAACAAATTACTGAAATCAGTTGTCATGGTCGCGGTGCAGTGCACATGTTTCCAAAGACTCGAACCGTCGTTGACATGGGCGGACAAGATACAAAAGCAATTCGTATCAGCGAAAACGGCGAAATCGAGGACTTTTGCATGAACGATAAATGTGCAGCAGGCACAGGTCGTTTTCTTGGCGCAGCAGCCGAAGCGCTCGAAATGACGCTCGATGAGCTCGGACCAACCGCTTTGACATTCAACAAACCAGTCAAAATTAGTACAACGTGTACTGTGTTTGCGGAATCCGAAGTGCTTTCTTGGCTTGGCAAAGGCAAAAAAGTTGAGGACATTCTTTGGGGCGTACACACTTCGATTGCAACACGTTCAGGTGGCTTGATGCGGCGCGTTGGTATCGAGGAAGAAATTACATTTACGGGCGGCGTGACAAAGAATGTCGCGATGGTAAAAGCGCTTGAAGAACGGCTCGGAACAAAAGTAAATATCAGCGACGACTCACATTACATGGGTGCGCTTGGCGCGGCACTCTTTGCGATGGATCGCATCATGGCTTCAAGACAACCACATGAAGCAGCAAAGGTGGCAGAATGACTATTACAATCGGAATAGATGTTGGCTCAACATACACTAAATCAATCGCACTTGATGAAAATGGCAATATCCTTGCAAAAGATGCAAGGCACACAGGCTTTAAGTTAGATGCTGTTTCGGAAGCATCATGGCGTGCGTGTATTGAAGAGGCCGGTTTAACTGAATCCGACATTGATTACACCGTATCAACAGGAATTGGTCGGCACCTTTGCCCAGTCAAAGATATTTTTGTGACCGACCTTACGGCAAGTGCCCGTGGTGCCGCGCGTTTGTTTCCCGGAACAAGAACTATTCTTGACGTTGGTGGTCAAACAATGAAAGCAATTCGCCTTGAAGACAATGCAAAGGTAAAGAACTTTCGCTTGAACGATAAGTGCGCTGCCGGAACAGGCGCTTTTCTTGAAAAGACAGCAAGATACATGGGCTACACAACTGAAGAAATTGGTCCACTACTAAGTACTGCAAAAGACCCAGCTGAAATTTCTGGTGTTTGTGCTGTGTTTGCTGAATCAGAAGTGATTAACCAACTTTCACTTGGAACACCACCGTCAGACATTATGCAGGGCGCAATAGAATCACTGGTTGTTCGCTGCGTGCAACTGATGAAGCGTGTCAAGGCAGAAGAAGAGTTCACGCTTATCGGTGGCATTATGCGATTCAGCACAGTTCCCGGCGAAGTTGAAAAACAACTTGAAAACGAAGTAAACGTACCTGAAGGCGAAATGTGTATGTACACAACAGCCCTTGGTGCAGCGATTTTAGGGCACGTTCGCCTTGATAAACTTGCAGAGGAACGCCAAGCGGCAACTGCGTAATGGGTGATGTTAACCTCACAGTAAATGGCACACCCGAAAATGGTGCATCACCTAATTGCGGCGACCCTAATTCGCTTGAAAGTATTTCTGTTCAACCAGATCCAACACTTCTTGCAGAAGGTTGGGAAAGACGACAACTTGCAGATCCTGACCGCGCAAAAGAAGCGGTGGAATTGTATGAGTCACTCGGTTTTGAAGTAATGGCAAAAGAACTGAGTGAGTCCGATTTCGGCGATGCGTGCAAAACGTGTGCAATTGCTGGTTGCAATGGGTATGTGATGATCTACACAAAAAAGAAGAACGGATAAACACTATGAAATTTAAAACAACATTTGACATCTTTGGTTTTTACGACTGGGTACGAGAATGCGGCATGCCAATTGCACATTGCTCAGCATTTGCGCCAGCCGAAGCACTGCTTGCAGCAGGCATTATGCCTGTCTATCCTGAAAATCACGCGGCTATTCTTGGTGCGCTTTCACCAACACGGGATATTGATAACCCTTATTCACACAAAGCAATAGACCGAAGCGTGACAGAGCGCGAACTCTCTTCACCTAAACTTTGTTGCTATGCCCTTTCAGATATTGGCGTGTTGCTCGGTGAAGAATCACCAATTGGTGGTTTACCTGCGGCGGATTTATTCTATGCGTGCAATAGCCAGTGCAATGTAGTCGAGCGTTGGGGCGACCAAGTACAACTGATTTGCGGCGAAAGAAATCTTGATGTTCCGCACTATGTGCTCCGTACACCTCGACTTGCAAAACGTGAAGTACATACTGAAGAAGAGATTGCTGATTTTCGTGCTCAACTTGAAGGGCACATAGAAGAAATTACAAAACGTTTTGGCACGACTTATAGCGAAGAAAAACTCAAGCAATACACAGCAGAGTCAGACAAGGCGAACGCGCTTTGGCAAGAGTGTTTAAAAATGGCGAAGTTGTCGCCAGCTCCTTGGAGCGATTTTGATGCGTTTACGGCAATGGCACCAATTGTGATTGCTCGCGGTTTGCCAATTTGTACAAAATATTACGAGGACTTGCTCGCTGAAATTAAACAAAATGTAACCGATGGAATTACAGCAATTCCAGACGAACAAGTTCGACTTGTGTGGGACGCAATTCCAATTTGGCCTAGAAAAAATTGGTTACAAAACTTAGCAGCAGAACAAAACGCCGTCTTTGTTGCAAGTACATATACGCACAGTTGGTGGTTCTCGTTTGATGCCGACAACGCGATGGATAGTTTGTGCCGCCGCTACGCTTGGAACACAATGAATCGTTCGCTTGGTTGGATTTACGGTTGGACAATGGACATGATGAACGATTGGAATGCGACTGGCATCGTGTGTCACTGGAATCATAGTTGTGGTATTTGGAACAGTTACGTGAAACGTCGACTACCACTTTATGAAGAAAACAACATTCCACATATTGTGATTGAAGCAGATATGGTTGATGCGAGGCACTTCGACGAAGAACGTGTAACCAAGCAAATGACGGACTTTATTGCGCAGTTGAAAGAAACTGCCTGCACCGCCTAAAGGATTATTATGACTGCTACTCAATGCCTGCGCGATGAACATGAAATCATTCTTGGAATGATTGATTGTTTTGAACCAGCGCTTACACAAGCCGAAACAAGCGAGATTTCAAATGACGATCTCCTTGCGTTCATTGACTTTTTTCAAGGATTTGCGGATATGTGCCACCACTGCAAGGAAGAGGACCAACTCTTTCCAACGCTAGAACAACAGGGCATTCCCCGTAACGGCGGCCCAATCGGCGTGATGCTTCAGGAGCACTCGGTTGCAAGGCGCTTAACACAAGCAATGAAAGAAAAACTTGATGCACATATTGGTGGCGACGCTTCCGCGATGGAAGATTTTGTTGACTACGGCAGGCAGTACATTGATTTAATGCGCGGACACATCGGTAAAGAAAATCCTATCCTTTTTGGGATGGCAGATCAAGTTGTGCACGGCGAAGCACTCGATGCACTGAACAAAGCATACGAACAAGCCGCAAGCGGTGACGACTATTGCGAAACAATGAAACGATGTATGGCGACTGCTGACAGATTTTTAGAAACTTACAACGTAACAAGGACAAACTGCCAACCCCCGAATTAACCCCCGAACCGCTCCCCCCGGATTATACAAACGGCAGATTAAGGTTACATATATTATGACTACTCAAACAGCAACATACGAACCAACAGCAACGGATTTTCTCAATGTCAGTTCGCTCCTCACAGAAGACGAACTCGCAATTCAAGAAGCGGTTGCTCGATTTGTCGATGACCGTGTCATCCCATTAATGGCTGACGCCTTTGATTCGCATACATTCCCGATGGAACTTGTTCCAGAAATTGCAGAAATGGGTTTGTTTGGTCCAAACCTAGAGGGTTATGGTTGCGCTGGCTTGAACAATGTGTGTTACGGTTTGATTTGCCAAGAACTTGAACGGGCGGACGCAGGTGTTCGTAGTTTTGTTTCGGTGCAGGGCAGTTTGGTTATGTTCCCAATCCATGCGTACGGTACCGATGAACAAAAAGAACACTGGTTACCAAAACTTGCATCTGGTGAAGCAATTGGTTGCTTTGGTTTAACCGAGCCAGATGGTGGTTCAGATCCAGGAACCATGCGTACGAAAGCAGTTAAGGATGGAGACGATTGGATTATCAACGGTGCAAAGATGTGGATTACAAACGGCACGATTGCAGACGTTGCCGTTGTTTGGGCGGACACCGAAGATGGCGTTCGGGGTTTCCTTGTCGAAAAGGATACAGCCGGATATACAACTAGAGACATCCACAAGAAATATTCGCTTCGTGCTTCAGTTACTTCGGAATTGTTCTTTGACGATGTTCGCATTCCTGACTCAGCGATGCTTCCAAAAGTAAAAGGTCTTAAGGGACCCCTGAGTTGTTTAACGAACGCTCGCTATGGTATTGCTTGGGGCGTAATTGGCTCGGCGATTGCTTGCCACACAGAAGTTCTAGAATATTCAAAGGTTCGCGAACTCTTTGGTCGTCCACTTGCAACAACGCAGGCGATTCAACTTCGACTTGCAAATATGAGCAGAAGAATTTCTACTTCGCAATTACTAGCGTTGCAACTTGGTCGCATGAAAGACAGTGGAACGCTTCACCACTCGCAAGTTTCCATGGGAAAGTGGAACAATGTTCGTGCAGCGATTGATATTGCGCGCGATTCGCGTGATATGCTCGGTGCAAGTGGAATTAGCATAGAGTTTTGCTCCATCCGCCACATGCTCAACCTTGAAAGCGTGATTACCTACGAAGGCACTGAAACAATCCACGAACTCGTTGTCGGCCGCCAACTTACTGGCTATAACGCGTTCTAAAAAAATAAACGACCCGCGGGTCGTGGTTTTTTTTTTTTTTTTTTTAAAAAAAAGCGGGCGTAT
>CAZAZD010000035.1:0-735 GCA_964489535.1 uncultured Isosphaeraceae bacterium | reverse complement strand
CACCACCTGGGTGCCGCCCCCATACTTCCTTTTTATAAAAATAAAAAAAAAAAAACACGACCCGCGGGTCGTTTATTTTTAATTTGAGTTGTAAACAATCCGCTGGATTATTTTATTCGGGAGTTAGCCCCAGTGATCGATGAGAAAGAGCAAGTCGCCAACACCGATTGAGTCGTAAGGTGGTGCAAGGTCTGCGCCTGGACCATCGGTTCCCCAGTTGCTGATGAGGAGCAAGATGTCAGAAACATCAACGACGCCATCGCCTGTGATATCACCAAGAACGGCACCACTTACGATGATTTCTTCCAATTCCATAAGGTGTCCATAATACGGGGCTTCAATATCTTCAAGCGGTGCACCGTGCCCGTCAGTTGTCCATTGCTTTGCATCCACAAAAGCGCGGAACGCTCGGCGGTAAATCAATCGCGCTTGTACGTTAATATCGCCTCCACCTTCTGGAAGCGCGAACGAATAACTTGATGAATCAATACTCATCGCAGGAATGCGCGTGTCAAAGATAATTCCAGTTGCGTCCGTATAAAAAGTTGGACCAGTGCCATCTTCGCCGTGGTTACATTTTGCAAACAGCTTGCCAGGTTGGTCGGCATAATATCCTTCAGCAGGATCGCCAACTCCACCAAGCGCGTGCACAACTTGTTCGCCTGTAAAGTCAAGTGCGTTTCCGTCATTGTCAAACGCTTCAACGAGCAAGATGCAGTTACGAACAGTAACACC
>CAZAZD010000034.1:0-11266 GCA_964489535.1 uncultured Isosphaeraceae bacterium | reverse complement strand
GGTTTCTACCGTTGCAGTAAACAATCTTCAGAACACTATGTTGAAGAATATCAACGGAACTACAACTTAGATTACACCATTCTTCGATATGGCTCACTCTACGGGCCGCGAGCAGACGATGCAAACGGACTGTATAAAGTCGTTCAAGAAGCAATTCGAACTGGGAAACTTCGTTATGCAGGACATCCCGAATCAATGCGAGAATACATTCATGTTGACGATGCTGCACGAGCCAGCGTTGTTGCACTTGGTGACGAGTTTAGAAATGAATCAGTTGTATTAACTGGACAAGAACCGATGCGAGTATTCGACATGTTAAAAATGCTAGCTGAAATAATGGGGATTCCAGAGGATTCAGTCGAGTTTTCTGATGACAGTTACGCTGGTCACTACATTCGGACTCCGTATGCATATCAACCAAAACTGGGTCGAAAATATTGCCCACCGATGCACGTAGATTTGGGACAAGGTTTGCTTCAGCTTATTGATGAAGTTCGCTGTACATGCTAAACATTATCCATAAAGTTTCCTTTGCATTTGACTATATTCTGATGAAATGGCCCTCCATATTTCTTGGTGTTTTCATCAGAAGATTTACATATGCTTTTAAACTACAGTCCTGCGGTAAACAAATCGGTTTCGGAAACGATGTTCATATCAGAGGATTTTCTAGAATTTCGATTGGGGACAACGCCAATTTTATGACAGGATCATATTTGTATGCAAATGATGGTGGGAAACTGACAATCGGCAAGCGTGGTTCATTCAATCACAACATTCATTTCGGCGCAGCATTTGGTGAAATCACAATTGGAGACAACGTTTTGATTGGTCCTAATGTGGTTCTTAGAGCAGCCGATCATGTGTTTGAAGATTCTGCAAAACCTATCATGGACCAAGGTCACCATGGCGGAAAAATTTCTATAGGGAACGACGTCTGGCTTGCTGCGAATGTGGTTGTTACATCTGGTGTGACAATTGGAGATGGAGTAGTTGTAGGAGCTGGCAGTGTCGTCACTGAAAACTTACCCGAAATGAGTGTTTGTGTTGGTGTACCAGCAAAACCAATCAAATCGAGAATTAAAAAATGACAATGGTAACGATTCTATCTTGCCGCTTTGTGTTTCTAGATTTCGATGGTGTGATTAAAGAATCAATTCGTGTAAAGACTGATGCGTTTGAAGAACTTTTTACCCAGTTCGGTGAACAGACGGCCTGTAAAGTAAGAGAGCACCACACAAACAATGGAGGACTCTCTCGATATGAGAAAATACCACTCTATCTAGAATGGGC
The DNA here is from genome assembly GCA_964489535.1 of uncultured Isosphaeraceae bacterium. Lineage (GTDB taxonomy): Bacteria > Planctomycetota > Phycisphaerae > Phycisphaerales > SM1A02. The sequence continues at coordinate 9,973 of CAZAZD010000034.1, read as the reverse complement.
CGGAGAAGATTTTGGAGATGGGACGGTAAATCAATATTGCGACTCGTTTTCAACTCTTGTTACACAAGCAGTAATCGATTCTCCTTGGGTAGCGGGTGTACAAGCATTTTTACAAGAGCAAGTGGAAGACAAATTATTCTTTCTATTCACAGCAACCCCCCAAACAGAAATTGAAGAAATCCTCGACGCTATACACATAAAACATTGCTTTAAAGGGATTTATGGCGCTCCCGCTAGAAAGGCTGAAGCGATGTCAGAGACCATCTGCAAGTATACTATTGATACTTCTGATGCAGTAATGGTCGGAGATTCAAGGAGCGATTACGAAGCTGCGAAGGAGAATGGAGTGAAGTTTGTGTTGCGACGCACCCCAAATAATGCCGACTTACAGCATTCACTAAACTGCGACATGATTGACGATTTTGTATCCCACAATGAATAAGTTAAACACAATTCGAGATATACGTGCCAAATTACAAGGTGGTGATGTATCCATAGGAAGTTGGATGCAAATCGCCAGCTCTTCTATTGGCGAAATCATGGGACAGGCGGGCTACGATTGGGTCGCACTTGATATGGAGCATGGCTCAATGTGCGTGCACCAATTGCCAGATATTTTCAGAGCTTTAGAACTGGGCGAAACTTTGCCTCTCGTAAGAGTCGCAAACGGCGATCCGATGCAGTGCAAGCAAGCACTTGATGCAGGTGCTGGTGGCATCATCGTACCGATGGTTACCTCTGCCGAAGAGGTTCATTTGGCTCGAAGCGCTTGTTGCTGGCCTCCAGCTGGTGAACGTGGTGTAGCATTTTCTAGAGCAAATCTGTACGGCAAACATTTTGCTACGTATAACGAGCAAGCGCAAGAGCCGCTGTTTGTTGTCATGATTGAAAACGCAAGTGCCGTCGAGAACCTAGATGAAATTCTTGAAACAGAGGGAATCGATGCCATCATGATTGGGCCGTATGACCTATCAGCATCGATAGGAATGACTGCAGAGTTTGAACATCCAGAGTTCGTTGCTGCAATGACACATATTCGTAACACTGCGATGCAACACAACATCCCAGCAGGAATACACGTTGTCGCACCTTCTGAAACAGAATTTGACCAACGTGTTGCAGAGGGATACAGGTTTATCGCTTACTCGATTGATGCAGTATTTCTTCAGCACTCCACCGAAGTGCCAAGTGTTGAGAAAACACACAATTAACTGAGCAGAAGATGAATATTATTGCAATCATCCCTGCTCGAATGAGCTCCAGTCGATTTCCCGGGAAACCTATGGCAGAGATTCATGGCATGCCCATGGTTGGTCACTGTTATCTACGAACTCAAATGTGCGACGACTTACTTGAAACGTATGTGGCAACATGTGATCAGGAAATCTTCAACTACATTGAATCAATCGGTGGTAAAGCAATCATGACTTCTGATACCCATGAGCGTGCAACAGATAGAACCGCGGAGGCGATGCTTAAAGCAGAAGAACGCCTTGGAACAAAAGTAGATATTGTTGTGATGGTACAGGGTGATGAACCAATGGTTGTTTCAAAGATGATTAGCGAAGCAATCGCACCGATTGTTCAAGATGACTCGGTACATGTTGTGAATTTAATGGCGAAAATGAATTCTATTGCTGAATTTGAAGATCCAAACGAAGTCAAGGTTGTTGTTAATCAACATTCTGACGCACTCTATTTTTCAAGAGAACCAATTCCATCAAGGAGAAAGGGCATTTCAGATGTCCCGATGTTAAAACAAGTTTGCATCATCCCATTCCGAAGGGATTACCTTTTGCAATTCAACGAGATGCCAGAAACAGCACTAGAACGAATCGAATCTGTTGACATGATGCGAATTCTTGAAACAGGTGGGAAAGTACATATGGTGATGACAGAGCACGAATCCTTTAGCGTTGATACTGAACAAGATCTCAAAAACGTAGAACAACGAATGGAAGCAGACAGTCTGTTGGGCATCTACAACACAGTATGAAAGCGATTTTAAAATCAATTCTCGCTTTGGCGAATCGAATATGTAACATTGTTGGTTTGTCGCTCGTTCGCAAAAGCAAAATAAAAGTGAATTGCTGGCCGCACAATATTGTGCCGGTTGTTGATTACGAGACTGATAAAGAATTTCATGAACTCTACGACAAAGCTCAGCAAAAAACACAGATGGTGATGACGGACAATGCGCTTCGTAGACTTCGGCACTACTCTTTGATGCAACTTCTTCTACAAGCAGATTTGTCTAAGGGAAATGTAGTTGAACTTGGCACATTTCACGGACTATCTGCATATCAGATCGCATCTCAAATGGATCGCAGACAAACGGATGCCTCTTTCTCGATATTTGACTCCTTTGAGGGTTTATCTGAGATTACAGAAAATGATGCGAGCGAACACACAATTGACGACGGTGCATTACGCAAACAGTTTGCGTGTGGGGAAGAGCTTGTCAAACAAAATCTACAAGAATTCCCCTTTATCAACTTATATAAGGGTTGGATTCCCTCGCGTTTCACAGAAGTTGAAAACCAACAATTCTCATTTGTACATATCGACGTTGATCTGTATGACCCAATCAAAGATTCGATCGAATTTTTCTATCCTAGATTGGTCCAAGGCGGTTTAATGGTGTTTGATGATTATGGATGTACAACCCAATTTCCTGGAGCAATGAAAGCAGTCGATGAGGTATTGCCAGCACTAGAACGCACGTTCTTTATGGCTCTTCCTTATGGTCAGGCATTCATCATCAAGTAGGTATAATAGGGCTATCGTGCCACAGTGCAGAATCTGTCAATCTAAAGAATCCAGCCAACATATACGTGCTACCCATGTATTTGGTGGTGAGGGAACACACCAATTTTGGGAATGTGATGACTGTTCAGCAATTTACTTAGATCCAATTCCGTCCATGGAAGATGAAAAGCGCTTTTATGCTCAAGAATTTGAAAAATTCATGTCAACCAGAGTTGGAGATCACCGAGATTGGTCAAACGCTGAAATTCATAAGGTGACCAACCAAGATCAAGTGAAGAGAAGATTGCCATTTCTTCAAGAGTATTTACACGAAGGAACTGATTTATTAGAAATAGGATGTTCAAGTGGCTTTATGCTTGACGCATTCAAAGCATTAGGAGTGAATTGTGTAGGCGTAGAGCCTTCTGGTGAATTTAGCGAATTTCTTGAACAATCTGGGCACTCAGCGGTTGGGGATTTGAGTGAGATTACTAATCAAAAATTCGATGTCATCACACATTTTTTTGTTTTTGAACACATTCGAGATCCATATCAATTTTTAAAAGATCAGTATGCACTACTTAAAGATGGTGGTGTGATTATTTGTGAAATTCCTTGTGCGAACGACCCCTTGACTTCGATGTTTGACATCGAAGCATTTGAAAAGTTTTATTGGTCTATCGCTCACCATTACTACTACACACCTCAATCGCTCTCACATGTGTTAGATGAACTTGGATATTCATACAAACTGGCTCCAGAGCAACGATATGACCTTTCTAATCACATGACTTGGATGCTAGATGGAAAATCTGGAGGACAGGGGCGGTTTACCGAATCTTTAGGCAACGAAGTACTAGAGACTTATCGAAATAGACTTATTGACTCTTGGCAGTGCGACACAATTTTTCTATATGTTTGGAAAGAGGCAACATGAGTACCTATCTTGTGACAGGCGCAGCCGGTTTTATTGGTGCAGCCCTTGCCTCCCGCCTGATTTCGGAAGGGCACGCAGTTGTTACGATTGATAATCTAAGTACGGGGTTTGAATCGAATATTCCAGACGATGTTGAGTTTATTCATGGTGACTGTGGAGAGCCCTCTGTATATGAACAACTACCAGACATTCAATTTGATGCCATCTTCCACATCGCTGGGCAAAGTTCAGGTGAGACAAGTTTTGATGACCCTATCTATGATATTCGGACAAACGCAGAATCTACTCTATTGCTGTTGCAACTTGCACTGAAGAACAAATGTAGTAGATTTATTTACGCAAGCACGATGTCTGTTTATGGCGCAAAACCAGAACAACCAATTTCTGAAGACGCACTTTGTGTACCAGAATCATTTTATGGTGTTGCTAAGTTAGCAAGTGAACAATACATTCGAATATACGAACAGTATGGAATACAATCCACATCGTTACGACTTTTTAATGTGTATGGACCTGGACAAAATCTAGAAAATCTACGGCAGGGAATGGTGAGTATTTTTTTAGCCCAGATGATTGAAAAAGGCCACATACACGTGAAGGGTTCACCAAACCGATTTAGAGACTTTGTCTATATCGATGATGTAGTTGACTCATTCGTGACATCAACAGACCGTGAAGAAAGTTTCGGGCAAATCATTAATATTGGTACGGGATTAAAAACGACTGTTGGAGAGTTGGTTGAAAAGCTTGTAGATTCTCAGGGGCAAGATGTGACTGTTGAGTATGAAGGTTCCACACAGGGTGACATCCATGGCATTTTTGCAGACAATTCCAAGATGAAATCGGTTCTTGGTATTAACAGCCTTGTTCCACTTGATGATGGCTTAGAAAAAATGGTGCGCTGGGCGTATGCCCAAAGAGTCTCATGAATGTCTTAGATCTTCGCTCAACCGGCACATTGTCAGTTGAAGATTCAAAAACTATTACAATCATCGAAAAATCTATTCGCTCTGATTACAACGAATATATTTGTGAATTCACGAAAGTGAATCACATCAAAAATTCACAATGGCTACTTCGCGCTACTTGCAGAAACACCTACATCTCTAAAATACACGACTCTTTCTGTCGCCTTGCACTACTAGAGCAAAAACTATCAGTAGGTGAAGAGCTAGATTCAGTGCTCGTTGACAACAAAAGTATTGCGCAAACTGCACAAGAAATTCTAAAACGACACGGCTTGGTCGCAACAGTTTCTATGTGTGGACATTCGAGGATTAAACCATTACAAACTGTGATAAACATTATCAAAAGCATATACCTTGTTTGCAATCTATGGATGTGGTCAAAATTAGTTGGGAGAAAAAGAATACCAAGCACCCCAATTGTTCTGCTGGACATGTTCTTGTTAAAAGACAGTTTTAACCATGACGGGTATTTTACCGATAGATATTTCCCAAATCTCATTTCGCTGGCTCCAGCAGAGGAGCAAGAGAGCATTTGGTATTTCCCCTCATTGCATGGCATCAAACATCCTCTTCAATGGATAAAAATGTTCCGGAACATTGCAAAATCACCTCAAAATATTTTGATGAAAGAACAATGGCTTACTCTGATTGATTATTTCTCAGCGTTAAAGCAAGCCATTGCACTCCCAAGCTCAGTTACCAAGTTCCCTCTGTGGCACAATTGCGATGTTTCTCGAATTGTTCTTGAAGAGTTAAAACTTGACTGCGGTTCTCCGGCACTTGTTCAGGCACTACTCATGCGGCGCTCATTCAAAAGGTTTAAAAAGGGCGGAGTTCAGATTAAGGGCGTGATTGATTGGTTTGAGAATCAAGTTGGCGACCGAGCCCTTAATTTGGGTGTACGATCTTGGTATCCCGAAGTTCAAGTGAAGGGTTATTTGGGCTTCGTTCCAGAAGGGTACTATGCAGGGCTAGCGCCAGTGCAATGTGAGAAAGACGGCGGGGTTCTACCAGATGAATTACTTTTATTAGGCGAGGCGTACGTAGAGAATCAATCAAAATATTTACGGTCGTTGCAGACGAACACTGCGCCTGCTTTTCGATTTCAAACAACGATGGAGTGCAAACCAAAAACAAGTCAGGATCAAAGCATGGTGTTACTTGCGATGCCAATGCTTTTAGACGAGGCAAAGAGGATTGTACAATTGGCGTTAGCCACTTCTGGGAATAGTGATGTTGGGTTCATCATCAAACCACATCCTACAATCTCAATTTCATCTTTTAAAAATGCCATTCCAGAATCTAAAGATTCGCGATTTACATTTAGCGATTCTCCGATTATAGAATTACTCCCATCGACAAAATTACTTGTGACGACAGCTTCTAGCGTTGCTCTGGAGGCAGCATTGTGCAATACGCACGTTGTGATCTTAGGGAATCAATCAGGACCGACAATAAACCCACTTGATGGGATAGTGCCTGAAGATTATTGGTCAATTTGTTATACACCAAGCGAGTTAGAGGGTCTCATCAAATGTGAAAAGGCATGCACTACACTTGAATCCGCACCATATCTGACAAAAGTGACTCCAGAGGGTGTTCTTGAGATGCTTCGGTTCGATACCCCTTGATTTGGTAAAATAACGGTTACGAGTATGCATACGATTTTTCAACATAAAACAATTATCGTTACAGGTCACACTGGCTTTAAGGGCAGTTGGCTATCAACGTGGCTAACGCATCTAGGAGCGAAGGTTATAGGCATTTCTCATGATGTTCCAACAGACCCATCCAATTTTATTGCCTGTGAAGTGTGCGACATGATTGACGATCATCGCGTTGACGTTCGAGATACAGATGCAGTCCAAGCAATTTTTAAGCAGTATCAACCAGATTTTGTGTTCCATCTCGCAGCACAAGCCCTCGTTAGACCTTCATACGAAAACCCACTTGACACGTTTTCTACGAACGCGATGGGCACAGCAAGTGTGATGGAAGCGATTAGGATAATTCAGAAGCCACTCGTTGCAATCATGATTACAAGCGACAAGGCGTATGACAATGTGGAATGGGAACAGGGCTACATTGAAACAGATCGTTTAGGCGGGAAGGATCCATACAGCGCATCCAAAGGGATGGCTGAACTTGCCATCTACGCATATTTGCATTCATATTTTACGAATCCTGAAACCGGCGTCCGCCTTGGTATTGCTCGTGCTGGAAATGTGATTGGCGGTGGAGACTGGGCAACGGATCGCATTGTGCCCGATTGCATGCGGGCGTGGTCTGAAAATAAATCTGTTGACATCAGAAGCCCCCATGCAACCCGCCCTTGGCAGCATGTTCTTGAACCAATTAGTGGGTATCTATCTCTTGCGGCAAACTTAAAAGAAAGTCCGGTTTTGCACGGTGAGCCGTACAATTTTGGGCCGCCAGAAACCCAAAACTATTCAGTTGCTACGCTCATCGATGAAATGGCAAAATCATGGGACCACGTCAAATGGAATGATGTATCTCAGATTCAAGAGCATGTGCATGAAGCAGGGCTATTACAACTCAATTGCGACAAGGCACTCAACGATTTGCAATGGTCGCCAACCCTAGATTTTGAAGAAACAGTCAAAATGACAATTGATTGGTATCGGGAGTTCTACGAGGTGGGAAAATCAATGCGTGACTTTGCGATGAAGCAAATTGAATCGTATGAACACATGGCAGTGCAGCGGGGGGCAACATGGGCAGCGGTTTGATGCTTGCAGGGAACATTGAAGGTGTGCAAGTGACTCCACTCAAACAAATCGGCGTTGAGGGTGGCGATGTCTACCATGCAATGAAAAAAAGCGATGCCGGATTTGAGGATTTTGGTGAAGCATATTTTTCTTTTGTAGAACCACAGGCGATTAAAGCATGGAAACAACACACGAAGATGACGGTAAACCTTGTTGTACCCGTTGGTGCAGTACAAATTGTCGTTGTTGATCAGCGTGAAGAATCGCCTACATGTGGGCAATTTCAAGAAGTCACCCTATCACCAAAGCATTACGCAAGAATTACAATTCCACCGATGCTCTGGTTTGGATTCAAAGGTGTAAGTGAAAAAACTAGCCTAATACTAAACATTGCAAACGTAGAACATTGCCCAGATGAAGTAGAAAACATTGACATTGACTCAATTCAATTTGATTGGAAAAACAAATCATGAAAGTTGTTATTCTTGCAGGTGGATTCGGTACGAGATTAAGCGAATATACCGAGTTAATACCCAAGCCAATGGTGTCGATTGGAGGTCGGCCAATTCTTTGGCACACAATGAACACGTATGCCACATTTGGTCATAAAGACTTCTATCTTGCTCTTGGGTACAAGGCGGAGTTAATCAAAGAATATTTTCTTCACTACCACAACCTTAACACGGACTTCCAAGTTGATTTAGCAACGGGAAAAACAAAAACCGAGCAAAATGATTTGGTAGATTGGAAAGTATCTCTTGTCGACACAGGCTTAAGCACAATGACAGGTGGTCGTGTTAAGCGTATGAAGGATTCAATCGGGAATGAACCATTTTTACTTACATATGGTGATGGTGTTGCAAATGTAGACATAAACAAATTGATTGAATTTCATAAAAGTCATCATAAAATGGTGACGGTAACAGCGGTCCACCCAATTGCTCGATTTGGAGAGTTGAGTTTAGAGGGAGATCAAGTCGCTTCATTTAAAGAAAAGCCGCAAACAACTGAGGGTTGGATAAACGGTGGATATTTTGTGATTCAGCCAGAGTTTTTTGACCTAATCGAGAGTGATTCAACAATCTTGGAAAAAGAACCCTTAGAACACGTCGCAAAAATTGGCGAGTTAATGGCGTATCGGCACGATGGATTCTGGCAATGCATGGATACAAAGAGAGATCGAGATTCTCTTGAAGAGATGGCGGATAGTGGGCATCCACCATGGGCTCACTATGCCTAAACAGTTACTCATTACAGGTGGGACGGGGTTCATCGGTAGGAATCTAGCATTTCATGCACTGAAAAACGGTTATGAAGTGACCTCGTTATCACGGTCTGCTCCCAAAGATGAATTACACATTTCAGATGTGAAGTATCTCTATGCTGATGTATCGAATCTTGAGCAATTGACTGAACAACTTCTGCCTACACGTTTTGAATATATTGTGAATCTTTCTGGCGATATAGACCACAGCCCTTTTGACAAGGGAGGAAAAAACATTTATGACGCACATGCTGGCGGAGTACGAAATTTAATCAACGTACTTCACAGAGATGCTCTTAAAAAATTCGTTCAAATCGGTAGCAGTGATGAGTATGGCAACCAACAATACCCTCAACATGAGGGATTACAAGAAGCTCCGTTCTCTCCATATTCTGAGGGTAAAGCAGCTTCAACCCAATTTCTACAAAAACTATATGTGTCAGAAAAATTCCCAGTTGTTATTTTGAGATTTTTCTTAGTCTATGGTCCAAACCAGTCTATTGAGCGGTTCATCCCCCAGATTATCACAGGTTGTTTGGAGGATAAAGAGTTTCCTGTTTCAAAGGGCACCCAGTTGCGTGATTTTTGTTATGTCGATGACATTGTGGATGGAATATTGTTAGCACTAGCAAGTGAAGAGAGTACAAATGGCGAGGTGATTAATCTTGCTTCTGGGGCTTCCATTTCAATTAGAGAAATGATTGAAAAAATCCAACACATGATTGGTTCTGGAACTCCAAGGTTTGGGGAAATCCCTTTTCGCGAGGGTGAAAATAAAGGGCTTGTTGCTGACATTTCAAAAGCGAAGAAGTTGTTGAATTGGAATCCAACAACCTCAATTGATGAAGGGATTCGCAAAACAGTTGACTCCTATCGAAGTTCCCTCTGCAATGACACATAAACCACTGGTCAGCATCATCATGAATTGCTACAACAGCGAACGCTTCTTGAAAGAAGCGATTGACTCGGTGTATGCGCAAACATACGAAAATTGGGAAATTATATTTTGGGACAACGCCTCAGAAGATAACAGCGCAGAAATTGCGAAATCTTATGATGAAAAAATCAAGTACTACCGTGCTCCAAGCACCACTCCGTTAGGCGAAGCAAGAAACCTTGCACTGCAAAAAGCCGAAGGAACTTATATCGCGTTTTTAGATTGCGATGATCTATATGAGCCAAACAAACTGCAAAAACAAGTTGAATTGATGGAAAGCAACGATTATGCACTGTGTTACGGCAGTGTCATCACGATTCATGAAGACGGTAAAATCAAAAAACAATCGAAAGTAAGAAGTAAAAGCGGTTTTTTATTAGGGAACATGCT
>CAZAZD010000033.1:0-13746 GCA_964489535.1 uncultured Isosphaeraceae bacterium | reverse complement strand
GTTTCTATCAATAACGGTAATGGTCTGCTTTGTATGGCCCTTCAACAGGAACGTCGATGTAGTCCGCTTGCTCAGGAGTGAGCTGGGTCAATTTCACGCCGAGTTGATCGAGGTGTAATCTTGCAACCATTTCGTCGAGTTTCTTGGAAAGGGTATAGACCTTATGCTCGTAATTGCCATGGTTTGCGTGCAATTCCATTTGAGCAAGTACTTGGTTTGTGAATGAGTTGCTCATTACGAAACTTGGGTGACCCGTTGCGCAACCGAGATTCAAGAGACGACCTTCAGCAAGGACGATGATGGAATGTCCGTCGGCGAATTTCCACTCATCCACTTGCGGCTTAATCGTGATTTTTTCAATGCCTTCAAGTTTTTCAAGACCCGCCATATCGATTTCGTTATCGAAGTGTCCAATGTTGCCAACGATTGCGTTGTGCTTCATCTTGGACATGTGCGTAGCAGTAATCACATTGAAGTTGCCAGTTGTCGTAACAAATACATCAATGTCGCCAACAACGTCGTCCATGCGAACGACTTCGAAGCCCTCCATTGCTGCTTGCAACGCGCAAATTGGATCGATTTCGCTCACCAGCACGCGGCAACCCTGCCCCTTGATTGCTTGGCAACAACCCTTGCCAACGTCGCCGTAACCTGCAACGAGTGCGACTTTGCCAGCGAGCATCACGTCGGTTGCTCGCATGATGCCATCAACACAAGAGTGACGGCAACCGTAGAGGTTGTCAAATTTACTTTTCGTCACAGAGTCATTCACGTTGATGACAGGGAATAGCAACGTGTTTTCCTTTGCCATTTGGTACATGCGGTGAATGCCAGTTGTAGTTTCTTCGCTAACGCCGTTAACTTCAACCGCGTATTGTTCCCAGAATTTATCGTTCCATGCTTGCACGTCAGCGAGCAAGTCAAGAATAATTCTTTCGTCATCGCTGTCAGCGGTGTCGCTTGTTGGGACTGTCCCAGATTTGTTGTACTCAACACCTTTGTGCACGACAAGCGTTGCGTCGCCACCATCGTCAAGAATCAGATTTGGAGTTTTGCCTTCACCCCAATGCAATGCTTGGAAGGTGCACCACCAATATTCTTCGAGCGTTTCGCCTTTCCAAGCGAACACTGGAATCCCTTCAGGACTTTCGGGGGTGCCATTTGGACCAACCGCGACAGCAGCCGCTGCATGATTTTGCGTGGAAAAGATATTGCAACTTGCCCAGCGTACTTCGGCTCCAAGGGCAACGAGGGTTTCAATCAAGACAGCAGTCTGAATTGTCATGTGCAATGAGCCGGTGATTCGAGCGCCAGCAAGTGGCTTGGATTCGCCGTACTGCTCGCGAAGTGCCATCAAGCCAGGCATTTCGTATTCCGCGATTTCGATTTCTTTACGACCAAATGCAACGGTTTCGGGCGAAAGATCAGCCACCTTGAAGTCGCAAGGGGCAAAGAGGTCTAGATTGGTGTTGAGAAATGTAGTCATCGCTGGTGCTTCGGTGGTCACGGTGCCGCCTCCTATGGTGTTCGTATGCGGTTTCTGTCTATCCATATATCCGGATTGTCGGATAAAAGGACTATTGTAACAGAGAAAGCAGCTTGCGAGTGCGTATTCTCTAGTTTTTAGGTATCATGCCCCACCCTCTACGCGCGCTTCTTAATAGGATAAAACAGTGGCTGACACATTCCCTTGCAAAATCGTAACTCCCACCGAAGAATGCTTCGATGGTGAAGCAACTTACGTTTCCTTTCCCTCATGGGATGGGCAATATGGCATGATGAAGGGGCTTGCTCCGCTTCTCTCCACGCTTGCTCCCGGAACACTCCGTATTGATACCGAAGGTGGTTCTCAAAGTTATCTCATCGAGGGTGGATTTGCACACGTCGATGGTGAAGGACTTTCACTCGTCACTGAAGGCGCAATTTCAGCGAACGACCTCAATCTTGAAGAAGCAAAGGCAGAACTTGCGCAGGCAAACGCTCGCGTAACGAGCGATGAAAAAGATCGACTTGCTGTTGAACGCGCACAAAAAATCGCAGCCGCTAAAGTGGCTCTTGCAAGTAAGTAATGTCCCCAGCCACCGGAAATGAAAATACCGGAACTCCATGCTCAACGTTGCCACTTGAACAACGAGTGGAAGCGCTGCTTTTTGCAAGCGAACGCTCACTCTCAGAAACAAAAATGAAAACCGTGCTTGGTATCGAAGATGAAGATGCAACCAAGCAAGTCAAAGAAGCAATTGATGCATTAAATAAAACGTACGACGAGACTAATCGCGCGTTTCGTGTCGAACGAATTGCAGGTGGCTACCGCGTTATGACCCACGAAGAACTTGCACCATTAGTTTCACGCTTGCACGCAGAACGCCAACAACAGAAACTTTCACAAGCCGCACTCGAAACACTTTCAATCATCGCATATCGCCAGCCAGTGATGCGTGCTGAAATTGAAGTGATTCGTGGAGTTGCAGCAGGCGACGTATTGCGCGGTTTGATGGAACGCCGGCTTGTAAAAATTGTTGGGCGTGCTGAAGAACTTGGTCGTCCGATGCTCTACGGAACAACCAAGGACTTTTTGGATCTCTTTGGGCTTGCAAACTTGAAGGATTTGCCTGAGGTGCAAGGACTCGTTCGGGAACCGTCTTGGAAACCTTCCAAGCCGGTTGAAGAGGTTGAAGAACACGCCGAAGTTGAAGAGCAACCCGCGGAGTGATTATCTCTGTGTATGATTGCACGAATGAATGACTGGCTTCCAATGGACGAGAGGCAATCTGCGGTGCAGATTGAAGCCATTGTGGAATTGCTTGGGGATGATTCAAAAGATATTGTTGACGTTGGGTGCGGCGATGGGCGAGTTCTTATTCCGCTAGCGGTTGCAGGGCATCGGATGGTTGGGATTGATATTGATGCGAGTGCAATCAGTGCGTGTGGTAGTCGGTGCGCGGAGTTGGATGTTGATGCAAATCTTATTGATGGGGATGTGTTCGATGTGTTGCCGCTACATGAGCCGGTTGATGCAATTGTCTGTTGCGGGCAAACGTTGATGTTGATGCACGAGATGGACAAAGCGGTTGTGTTATTGAAACTATGTAGATATTCGCTGAAGAAGGGTGGCTTGCTTATTCTCGATGATTTGCCCGGGGATTTATGGCCGGAAGTAGCGGAGGGGCGATGGGCAAATGGTGTCAACGAAGAGGGAACGTTGCAGTTGGTATGGGAAGAGAACGATGCAGTGTTTGCGATTCGTGAGGGTGCGCAGGTTGATGCAGATTGCTGGAAACTACAAGAGAGCGATCACAAGCTGCGTTTGTGGACATTGGGGTCGTTGCAACTTGCTGCCCAACTTGCTGCATTATCGGCACCAGTTGTACCGGTTAAAGGGGCAATTCTGGTCATGCGGGCGGTGTAGAGCGTGAAAAAGCATATTTCGGGTGTGTGTCTTGCGGTGCATTGGCCGGTGGACGATGGGTTGAATTCATCTACCTTTTTAACGGAGATTTGTTTTATGCCAGCACATCGCTCACGAACAACTGGATGGCGTCGTTGCCTTCAACAACTTGTTGATCACAAAGGATCGTTACAAATTGCACTTGCCCCAAATGGTCCAGTGGGACGGGATTTTATTTGGAGAGCCAAGTTGATTTCGTTAAGTGACGGTGAGATCTTGGTGGAGATGCCGACCGCTGCGGGTGAACCGTTGCCACTTGAAGAAGGTGTGCAGTTGCTTGGAATTATTGCGATTGGGCAGAACCGTTGGATGTTTAGAACGAGTTGTTTGGGGAGTACTGCGTATCGATCGCATAGCCGAGATGCTCTTGGGTTACGCTTGCAAATGCCAAAGACAGTGGAGCGTTGCCAACGGCGTAGAGATTATCGAATAACAACAGATACGTTGGAATTACCTGAAGTTTCGGCATCGCCGCTGCTTGATCCTCGGTCGGTTGTGTTGCCTGAGCGAATGTGTCAACTGCAAATGGAACGACACATAAGTGGAGATTCCACACCAGAATCATTGCTTGAAGATCATGTTATGCCCGATGTTGGTCCGACATTTGCGGCGACTCTTGTGAACATTGGCGGTGGTGGTGTAGGGTTACAGGTTCCATCGGGCGAGGCGAGTGGCGTAGGCCGTCATCGATTGCACTGGCTACGGTTTGGTTTGCCCGGATCTGATGCGCCGCCACTTTGTGTTACTGCGAAGTTGATGCACTGGCATCTTGAAGCGGGCAACTCGACCTACATGGGCATGATGTTTGATTTTTCCTTCAATCCATCCCACAAACGCTTCGTGACACAGCAAATAACCCGTGCCGTTGCCATTCAACAACGCGAACAGCTCCGAGCCGCATAACAGTTCTCAAAGTGACTGTCACTTTGAAAGCGGAAAGGCAGTTTTGTCTAAGCCGAGTGTTGTCAATAGGTTGCAATTGTGACCGTCACCTTGAAAGCGGAAAGGCAGTGGGGTTGAAAAATGTGTTGAGAATGTGGGTTTTGACCTCGGACTCAGCGAGTTCGCTGAGTGGGTCGGATTCGGCGACGATGCCACAGCCAGTGGAATACGTCATAGAGCCGTGAAAATCGGCAGGATTGGTCGATCCTGTAAAAATAGCGGTTCGAATGCCAACGTTGAGCATGGACGAATTGCCGAGAATCCCAATTGCGCCGCAGTAAGGTCCGCGGGGAGAGTCTTCGAGTTCATCAATTATTTGCATTGCTCGTATTTTTGGAGCTCCAGTGATAGATCCCGCTGGGAATGTAGCTTCAATGACATCGCAAATGGTAGTCGAATCTCGTAACACCCCGTGCACTTCCCCAACACATTGCCAAACGGTCGGATGCTTTTCGAGCGATCTTGCTTCGTGGACATCGATGCTTCCAAACTCGCAAACCCGACCAAAGTCATTGCGCATCAAGTCAACAATCATGTGCAATTCAGCTGCATCTTTTTCAGATTCGAGTAATACCTCGGGTGCATCGTGCTCTGGCCTTGTACCCTTCATTGGTCTCGTTATGATTTTCTTCGTTTCACCGTTGACTTGCAAAAACAATTCAGGACTCATCGAAAGTAAAAATCGTCCGTCATCAGGAAACTCCATCCAAGCGCCAAACCAACCGCCTTGTTTTCCAAGAAATGAAAGGGCGGCGTTGCGGATATCACCATTGACCTCTGTGGAAAAACGCCGCGTAATATTTGCTTGAAAAATATCACCCGCATGAATGTAATCGACTGTCTTTTGCACTGCAGAAATAAAAGAATCATCGCCCTCATGATCAATGAGCGTTGAGCATGTGAGATTTGATGTGTGTTTGGCAATATGTTCTGGAGGATCAATATCACCAATCGACCACCAACCGTTTGAATCTCTGTCGTGCACAAGCGCCTTGTCGCACCAAACCAAATCGACTAATGGCCAATCTTGTTTTGGCAATGAGGCAGCTGTTGGTTCAATCACAATGCCTAGCTCATACGCAAGGTATCCAATCCAGTTTGGTAACATTGAAGTTGATGAATGAGTGTCAAGCCGACTGCGCAACTTTTCCATTGCATCAGGTCCATCAAGTATGAGCCGTTCACCCGTTGCTGGCGCGATGATGCTCCACCTTGACCAAGTAGAATGAGACCCACTTCCAATGAGCGCGATTATTGGCTCATCTTGTGACCAAGAAGCAGCAATTTCAGCGGGAGTTGCTTTGAGGTGTGGTAAAGGTTTTGCATCTGGCGTGAGCATGAATGGTACGCAGTGTACAGGTCGAGTATCATGCCCGTTTTAAGTAACAAAATGGAGACCTCGATGGCAACTGCAACAGCAAAACGAAAAAGAAAATCAACGACCCGCCGCCCCAAAATGACGTATTGTTGGGGAACGACTAAGACCGAAGGGAATGCAACCCAAAAGGAATTATTGGGCGGCAAAGGTGCAAATCTTGCTGAAATGACAACAGTCGGCTTGCCAGTTCCACCTGGATTCACAATTCCAACAACGATATGCGCTGCCTACTACGAAGAATGTTGCAAAATGCCAAAGGGTCTTGACGAAGAAACAGTCAAAGCGGTTCGTCGTATCGAACGTGAGACAGGGAAACAATTTGGATCGGAAACCAATCCGCTTCTCGTTTCAGTTCGTTCCGGTGCGGCGGTATCTATGCCAGGAATGATGGACACGGTGCTCAACCTCGGTCTTACTGATGCTGCAGTTCTCGGCATGATTGAATTAACCGGCAACCCTCGGTTCGGTTGGGATGCGTACAGGCGACTCATTAATATGTTTGGCGATGTTGTGATGGGAATGAATCACGAAGTTTTTGAACATGAGTTTGACATCGTGAAAAAGAAACACGGCGTTGTGCTCGACACCGAACTTTCTGCTGAAGGTCTTGAGGAAGTTTGCGAACGATACAAAAAAGTGTACAAAAAACATGTGGGGAGTAACTTCCCGCAAGATCCTTACAAACAACTTTCACTTTCCGTTGAAGCTGTGTTCAAATCATGGAACGCAGATCGAGCAAAAACATACAGGCAAATTGAAGGCATCAATGGTCTGCAAGGGACAGCGGTGAACGTGCAAGCGATGGTCTTTGGCAACATGGGTAAAGACTCTGGTACAGGCGTTGCATTTACTCGCAACCCATCAACAGGTGAAGATAAATTCTTTGGCGAATTTTTGATTGATGCCCAAGGTGAAGATGTTGTTGCTGGAATTCGTACTCCGAAGCCCGTTTCGCAAATGAAACGGTGGAACGATATAATTTACAAAGAACTTCTTCAAAATAAAAAGATACTAGAAAAACATTATCGCGACATTCAAGACATTGAATTTACAATTGAACGTGGCAAACTTTGGATGTTACAAACGCGAAACGGTAAACGGACCGCAGCAGCAGCAGTAAAAATTGCTGTTGATATGGTGAAGAGTCGACTTATAAATCGAGATGAAGCACTTCTTCGTATTCCATCTGGTGACCTTGTGCAGCTTCTTCTGCCGAGTTTTACTGCAAAAAGTAAACACCAAGTAACAAGGTTGGCGCATGGTTTGCCCGCATCTCCTGGTGCAGCAACGGGCGCCCTCGCCTTCACCGCTGATGACGCAGTTGTTCGAGCCGAAGCAGGCGAAGACGTTTTGCTTATTCGTAAAGAGACTTCACCCGAAGACATTGATGGTATGCAACACGCTGTTGGCATTCTTACTTCGACGGGTGGCATGACGAGCCACGCTGCAGTGGTTGCGCGAGGTTGGGGAAAATGCTGCGTCGCCGGTGTTTCGGCATTACACATCGATGCAAAACGAAAGAAAGTTACGATTGACGGTAAAGCGTACGGTGAAAAAGATATTATTTCAATCGATGGTGGCACCGGTGAAGTCATGCTTGGCGCAGTAGAACGCCATGAGCCAAAATTGAGTGGCGATTTTGACACCATAATGAAATGGGCAGACAGAAGGCGTCGTATGAATGTACGAACGAATGCAGACTCACCAGCAGACGCAAAGCGAGCAAGAAGTTTTGGTGCTGAAGGGATTGGTCTTTCTCGAACTGAGCATATGTTCTTTGAAGGCGACCGCATTCTTGCAATGCGCCAAATGATTCTTGCCCAGACAAGAGAAGCGAGAGTAGAAGCATTGGACAAGTTGATGCCATATCAGTGCGACGATTTTGTCGGAATCTTTACAGCGATGAAGGGATTTCCCGTAACGGTTCGCTTGCTTGATCCTCCGTTGCATGAATTCTTGCCGCACGATCATCTTGGACAAAAAGAAGTGGCTGAAGCGCTTGGTGTAAAAGTTGGTCTTGTTCGTAGGCGTGTTGAACAACTTCACGAGTTTAATCCGATGCTCGGTCACCGTGGTTGCAGGCTTGCAGTCACGTATCCAGAAATTCTTGTGATGCAAGTGACAGCAATTGTTGAAGCAATGATTAAATGTAAGAAAAAACGAATTGACGCAAAACCAGAAATAATGATTCCACTTGTTGGGACTCGCGAAGAACTTGTGCAATTGCGCGCACTAGCGGCATCGACGATTAAAATAATTAAAAAGAAGGAACGATTCAAGGGTTCTTTAAATATTCCAATTGGCACGATGATAGAGATTCCACGAGCTACCCTTGTTGCGGATCAAATTGCAGAAGTTGCAGACTTCTTTAGTTTTGGAACAAATGACCTCACCCAACTTACATACGGCTTTAGTCGTGATGACATCAATTCCTTCTTGCCGCATTATTTAGATAATGGCATTCTTGTTCGCGACCCATTCCAAACCATCGACTTTGATGGAGTTGGAAAACTTGTAGAAATGGGCGTGAAAGGAGGCAGGAGCGTGAAGCCAGCATTGAAAATAGGTATTTGCGGCGAGCATGGCGGCGATCCAAAATCGGTAGAATTCTGTCATCACGTTGGACTCAACTATGTGAGTTGTTCGCCTTTTAGAGTACCGACTGCTCGGCTTGCAGCAGCGCAAGCAGCAATTAAGGATGAGTAATCATGGTAACTATTTTTGAGAAAATAATAAACGGCAGTATCCCTTGCTACAAAGTGTATGAAGATGATCACGTGCTCGCGTTTCTTGATGTAGCGCCATTAAGCAAGGGGCACACGCTTCTTATTCCAAAACAAATTGCTTCGTCGTTGCACGAACTATCAGAAGAAAGCGGTTCAGCGCTTGGTTCTGCACTTGTGAAAGTTGCAAAAGCAATTGTTAAAGCCACAGGCGCATCAGATTACAACGTACTTCAGAATAATGGCAAAATTGCGCATCAGGCAGTTTTTCATGTGCACTTTCATATTATCCCAACGTATAGCGAAGATGACGGGCTCGCACTTACTTGGAATCCATCTGAATTATCAGACGGCGAAGAGCTCGCTAAAGAAATTCAACAAGCGCTCTGATTCAGAACCCTCTCGAGCACTTCCCCGTATCATGGGTATATGGTGGATGATTGCAGTGTAACCCTTGACGAGAGTGATGGCGGTTCAGATCCCAACGCCGTTACACATGATAGTGAGACCTCAGGTAAAGGATGGCTCGACTCTAACGTTGGTCCGAAGACAGATGAATGGATTGGTCAAACCATTGGCCAATTTGAAATCATTCAAATTATTGGTACAGGTGGGATGGGAAATGTGTATGAAGCGAAGCAATCACACCCTCACAGATCAGTTGCACTTAAAATTGTTAAATCAGCTGCTGCATCACCTGCAACACTGCACCGGTTTGAAATGGAAAGCGAAATGCTTGCGCGGTTACAACATCCAGGTATAGCGCAGGTTTATGATTCAGGTCATCAAATTCAGGGCGAAACATTACTTCCTTATTTTGCTATGGAGTATGTTCCTGGAAGTAAATCAATTACGGATTATTCCCAAGAGGAAAAACTCAGTAGAGAACAACGATTAGAATTGTTCCTTCATGTCTGTGATGCAGTGCAGTATGGACACGGCCGTGGAGTAATTCATCGCGACTTAAAACCATCGAATATTTTAATTACAAGTTCGTGCAGACCAAAAGTTATCGACTTTGGCGTTGCACTGATGTCTGGCGGTGATGATGTTGAAAAAACAATTACAGTTGCGGGGCGATTTGTAGGAACCTTGCAGTGGTCAAGCCCTGAGCAATGTGGCGACGACCCGCACGATGTCGATGTGCGCACTGACGTGTATTCGCTTGGTGTAGTGCTGTATCAATTGATGCTCGGTGAACTTCCATACTCGTTGAAGGGAATACCTCTTTTTCGAGCGCCGGTTGTTGTGCGAGAAACCAAGCCGGTTCCACCTAGAAGTATTGATCCGACTATTGCGACAGAAATAGAACAAATTATTGCAAAAGCACTCTCTAAAGAAAGAAAGTCACGTTACGAATCAGTTGTTGAGATGGCGATGGATATTCGTCGTTTTTTGGGCAATGAGCCAATCCTAGCAAAGTCGCCAACAAGGATACACAGACTTCGTTTGTACGCTAAACGTAACCAGTTGAAATTCCGTGCTGCAATGGTTGTTGTTTTGGCAGTTATGCTTGGGTTAACAGGTTTGATTTGGGGATATATCGAATCAGAAACAAGTCAAGCAAATATGCGAGAAGCACTTGCCATCGAAAAAAATGCACGAGAAGATGCTCAGCAAATTGCATATATTGCAACGATTGGGACGGCGCAAGCTGCTATAGCAAATGAATCTTGGGGAATGGCAAGGCACCATCTCGCTGCAGCGGATCGTGCGCAACGGGGATGGGAATGGCATTATTTACTAGGCGTTGTTGATCAGTCTTTGCGAACCTGGTTAATCGGCGACCGTCCAACTGGTTTGGTAACTTCGCGAAGCGGCAATTTAATTGCAGTTTCTTTTGAAGGGACCCGTGTTGCGCTGATTGATGAAACTCGGGATGTGTCGCGTGATTTGGTCTTGCCTTCCAAGGTAATGGCAATGGATTTTTCTAGCAATGGAGAGCAGTTGTTTCTTGGAATGTCTGGTGGTCAAATTGCAATTTTTGATTTAGCAAAGAACACTCGTCTGTTGTTAGATAATGCGGATTCATCTGTAACGGTTATCTCTTCGGCAACCGATGATTTTTTTGTTTCTGGTCATGCTGACGGTTCGTTATTTGTTTGGAAAAATGACGGCAAACTTGTTCGAAAACTTGAGAGCCAGAGTGGGATGGTGTTGTCTTTAGATTACGACTCGCAGAATAATTACTTGGCAGCGGGGACAGTTGACGGGACAGTACGAGTTTGGAAAAATGTGGGCGAACAACAAGTTAATCGAATGCATGAACATGGCGGATCGCTGCGGGCTCTAAAGTTCCTTGATAATGGAACATTGGTAACGGCTGGAAGTGACGACAAGATTATTTTTTGGGATGTTGATTTTAAAACGAAATTAGCAACGGTCGATTCAGGGCATGGTGGCTTGCTTGGAATAGCACAAGCAGGAAATGTAGCAGCCTCTGTAGGGGAGGATGATGTGGTTCGTCTTTGGGGGATTGAAGACTTCGGTTTGATTGATACGCTGCGCGGACATGATGAAACTGTTTGGTCCATTGATTCACTTGCCAGCGATCAGTTTGTTAGTATTGGTCGGGATGGCGCAATGCATTGGTGGAGTTCAAGTTCATCTATTCCTACTACGCTTCAGGTTTCGGGAACGTTTCCCGCATCCGACATTGCATTTGTTTGGAACGAGTCACTGGTTGCAGTTTCTGAATTTAATGCAGGCGTGCAAGTGATCGATGTTACAACTGGCTCTCATAAAATGATTCCATCTGAAGTGGACCACGAACTATCACTTGTTAAATTTGTTCCAACAACTTCGCTTGTTGTTACAGGCGATATCGAAGGAGATATTCGATTGTGGGACGTGGAGGAAATGCAACAAAAAGAATTGCTTGGAATATGTGATGGACAAATTTCATCTTTGGCAGTTACTCCTTACGGAAAACAAGTTGCATCGGGTACATTTAGGGGAAAAGTATGCGTGTGGGATGTGCGAACCTTAAAGCCAGTGATGAGCAAACAACTTGGCGATTCAATTGTTGTTGCGATGACGTTTGATGATTCTGGTGAGGTGGTTTTTGTGTCAACAAGTGGCGGAAACATTGTCGCTCTAAATGCTAAAACTGGAGAAGAAATTTGGAATCGCAAAGGGGATAGAGGTGATGTCGTTGCATTTGATTTTGTGAAAAGCGAAAATGCGGTCTTGGCTGCGACATTCAATTACAACGTCCAACTATTAGATGCAAAGAATGGAGATGTATTGAATACCGTTGACGCAACGGGGGGAGCATTGTGGGACATAGTTGTTTTTCCAAACGGGAAACGATTTGCAACTGCGCTCGCCGATGGAACGGTTGGTATCTGGGATATTGAGCGTTTTGAGTTGATTGCATCCTTCCCCGCTAGCGAGTCAATAGAATGTATCGATGTTTCAAGCGATGGGCATCGCCTTGCAATAGGTGGAGGCAATGCGACGATCCAACTTATGGATGGAATGTCTCGAGGAGCGAGGCGAATGAATACGAGCGAATGATTACCAAAGAATATATGAGAGATTTGTTGCATCGCTGTCTTGAAGAAGACGGCGGATTAGATGGAGATTTGACAACTAATTCGTTGAATTTTTCTGATGAAATTGGCAAGTTCGCTTTGAACATTCGTGGACAAGGAATAGTTGCTGGACTTGATCCGATTACAAAAGTGATGGATGTCTTTGGTGACATAGGACTAGAGCCGCTGCATCATGATGGGGATCTTGTTGAGGATGAAAACATCGCAACGCTCGAAGGTACTGTGAAAGATATTCTCGTTGCAGAACGGGCTGTATTAAATATTCTTGGCTATGCTTCTGGTGTGGCGACGCAGACCCATAGATTCGTCGAAAAGATTCAAGGCATTGACTGTGCAATTTGCGACACTAGAAAGACAACGCCCGGATTACGTATGCTTGACAAGTACGCAGTAGTTTGTGGTGGCGGCACCTCGCACCGCATGGGTTTGCACGATGCGGCGTTGTATAAGGATAACCATCTTGCAAAACTCGATGATTTGCCAAATGAGCTTGACGCAGCAATTGCCCGTGTGAAAGCAACTCGTGAATTAAAATTTGTCGAAGTTGAAGTAGACACGATTACGCAACTTGAAAAAGTATTGCAGCTGCCCGTTGATATTATTTTGCTCGATAATATGCCCCCAGAATTATTAAGAGAGGCAGTCGCACTCCGTGACGCATCAGATTCTTCGCCACTCCTTGAAGCATCTGGCGGAGTGAATTTGGAAACTGTTCGTGCAATCGCTGAAACCGGTGTCGATCGCATTTCAATTGGTGGTTTGATCCATCAGGCAACGTGGATTGATGTTGGCTTGGATGCGATGGATGAGTGAGGGGAAGATACTCGTTCTTGACGAAGTCGCATCAACGCAAGATGCTGCGATTGAACATGATTTACACGTTGGCGATGCATGTGTTTCGTTTAACCAAACGTCAGGGAGGGGGCGCAGGGGAAATGAATGGAAATCGGATGGGGGTGTTGCGGTTACCGTTGTGCTTGAAAAAGCAACGCAGCATTTGCCAATCGCTGTTGCCGCAACACTCGCGGCGCAACTCAACAATCTTATTCCAAAGCACAACATTGATATCAAGTGGCCAAATGATTTATACGTTGAAGGGAATAAACTCGCGGGAATCCTCATCGAGCAGCGTGAAGGTCGGTGTTTGGTTGGCGTAGGCGTGAACGTGGCTGAAGCCCCGCTCCCAACCTCCGTTGCTCTGAGTCAACTTGGCTCTGAGCAAGAGAAGAGCATCGTTGCTGATTTGGTAGTGTCAAGCGTCCTTGATGCGGCGCAACTCGATGTAAATACAGCAGTTACGCAGTGGAAAAGGCGCGATATCCTTGTTGGGACCACCCAAGTTGTGACGTCTGGCGACAACACTGTCGAAGGTCTCGTCTTGAGCATAGATCCTTGCCACAACCTACTCCTCCAAACTCAGAAGGGTATCCTCGAGTTACCCGCCGCCACATCCGCAATCATAACTCCTTGCTAACAAACAAGATAAATTAACCCTCGGTTAATTAATGCAATTAATTAACCGAGGGTTAATTTTGGTAGAATGCTTGGCTATGGAAAAAACGGCGCCAATTGAGATGGAGTGGAAGGTGTGTCCAGCGGCGCTACATCCATGGAAGGGTGCGTTTGCGTGGTTAAGTATTGCAGGTACTGTCATTATGATTTTTGATGTCAATGCGATTGCAGGGATAGGATCACTAG
>CAZAZD010000032.1:0-14457 GCA_964489535.1 uncultured Isosphaeraceae bacterium | reverse complement strand
GATACAATTCACACTGTTGCGCTCGTAGCTCAGTTGGATAGAGCATCGCTTTCCTAAAGCGGAGGTCGCAGGTTCGAATCCTGCCGGGCGCGTTTATGGAACTCTCAACATTTTTTGCTGTTGCCCTCGGCGGTGGCATTGGAGCGGTACTTCGATATTTGATCGCCAACATTGGACAATCATGGACGCCGTCTGATTTCCCACTAGGCACGCTGATTGTAAACATTGTTGGGTGTGCGTTGATTGGTCTTGTGACAGCATTACTCATTGGGCCACTCTTTCAACATCGCGAATTTCTTCGATTGCTATTAATTGTCGGTGTGCTGGGTGGATTCACAACTTTTTCTACTTTTGCGCTTGATACTTTTGAACTATTCGAAGACGGACGAATGCGCCAAGCGGTGATGTATATCGTATTAAGCAATGTTTTTGGGATTCTCGCAGCATGGGGTTCGTATAAATTTGGCTCTATACTATTTACAACTACGACAGCGTAATACAACGCAGAGGAACCACCGACGATGATTACGATATGTTTACTTGCAACGGCACTGTTTGCATTCCAAGACAGTGAGAAGCAAATAAGTCAAAAACCAAAACGTCAATGGCGCACACCAATCGAAATCGCTAATCAGGTGCGTTCGTTCGACTCTGTAACCACTACTACTATTGGCTTTTCAAAAAACGGAATGCCCATCCAATGCATTGAAGTTGCGAGAGAAAGCAAAACACCTATTGAAAACCGTGCTGCAATACTTGTTGTTGCTGGAATAGATGGACACCATCTCCTTGGAACTGAAGTTGCAACGGACCTAGTTGCCGTGTTACTTGCATTGCCTGCTGAAGAAACCGCTCCCTTGCTCGAAGAGCACAAGTTGTATGTCATTCCTCAGGTAAATCCTGACGCTGCTGCTTTCTATTTCAATCCTGTTCAACATGAGCAACTAAGGAACCTCACTCCATCTGATAACGATCATGATGGGGAAAAAGACGAAGATGGTGGCGAGGACTTGAATGGCGATGGCTTCATCACGATGATGCGTGTTCCAGATTTGGAAAAAGCAACGCATCTTGCTGACCCAGATGAACCCCGTTTACAAATTAAACCAGACCCATTAAAAAACCAAGCCGCTTCATTCGTTGTGTATACCGAAGGAATTGATGATGATGGCGATGGGAAGTACAACGAAGATGGGCGTGGCGGAGTTGACCTCAATAAAAACTTTATGCATGGCTACAAAGAACATGGAGATGGCGCAGGTCATTGGCAGTTATCCGAGAGCGAATCAAAGGCACTTGCTGATTTTGTGTTAACGCATCAAGAGATTGCTGCAATCGTTGTATACGGTCAGCATGACACTCTTTCAAAACCACTTACTGAAAACGGTAAGAACAACTCTGGTGCACCAAAGAAACTTGCCGAAGATGATGTTGAACTATACAAAATAATCAGCGAAAAATTTGTTGAACTCACCGAACTCAAAGATGTCAACCAACCAAACTGGGACGGCAGTTTTGTTGCTTGGTCGTATGCCCAATTTGGCGTTCCTTCTTTCTCAACCCCCTTGTGGTCAAGACCAAAAGTTGAAGACACTATAGAAGAGACCAAAACGGAAGGCGACGAATCAAAAGACAACAATGAACCTTCCGAAGTAGTTTCACAAGATGAGGAGTTAACACCTTCTGGGGTTGGAGACATTTCTCAGGAAACAATGGATGAATTGTTTGAGGCTGCGATTGCTGCCGGATACATCGATGGTGGTGAAGCAAAGGATGAGATGACACCATCGCTCGAAGAAACAGAGATGTACTGCAAGATGATGGGCATCGAAATCAAACGCGTCAAGAATGGGAAGGATAAAAACAAGTCCACTTCGGAAGATGCTAAATGGCTCGAATACAGTGATACACAGCGTGAAGCAAAAGGTTTTATTGAGTGGGTTCCTTTTGAACACCCTCAACTCGGTGCTGTGGAAATCGGTGGTTGGGTTCCCTACTTCAAAACGCTACCACCCACAGAAGCCATTGTCGGCATCACTGAAAAACAAACGACATTCGTCATTGACATCGCGAGCCGACTTCCAAAAGTTCGGTTAAGTTCTCCGAGAATTGAGAAGTTGAGCAACGGTCTATGGGAAGTACAAGTTGCTGTCATTAACGATGGATGGTTCCCAACAGGAACTGCAATTGCAAAGAAAAACAAACGCGCTCGGCCATTCGTTGTGCGACTTGATATTCCAAACGATACGATTGTTTCTGGACAAAAAGTGAACCGAGTCTGGTCACTGAATGGAGGAGGGACAAGAACATGGTTCAAATGGATTCTTCAAGGAAAACCAAACCAAAATATTGCCATCACACTCTTTAGTGAAAAGTTTGGAAGCAAAACCATTTCGGTTCCACTGAAAGAAACCAAAGGAAGTACGGCATGAAACGATTCCTCGCAACACTTTGTTTATGCTTCTTTGCTTCAACTTCGTTCGCTCAAGCCCCCTACCCCTCCAAAGTTGATTTGCGTTTTGATCATTGGTACGACTATGCCGAAATGACCCAAGCGATGCACAACCTTGTTGATGCATATCCAGAACTATTATCCATTGAATCAATTGGGAAAAGCGTTGGAGAGCGAGATATTTGGCTCGTTACGCTTAATAATCCAGTAACAGGAAGTGACCGTGATAAAACAGCAATGTTTATTGACGGAAACATCCACGGTAACGAAATTCAAGCAGCAGAAACCGTACTCTACTCAATTTGGTATCTCTGCAAAAGTTACGGGGTCATCGACCGAATCACTGAACTAGTAGATGAGCGTTCATTCTACTTCGTTCCGATGGAGAATCCAGATGGACGAGAGGTTTGGTTTCACCAGCCAGCAAATCCACATTTTTTACGCGGCGGAATTCGACCTGTAGACAACGACCACGACGGGCTTCTTGATGAAGATGGACCCGATGATCTCGATGGCGATGGGCACATCACTTCGATGTGGATAAAGGATGAACTTGGTCGGTACGAAATAGATGAAGACGACCCCCGATTCTTTACGCGTGTTGATGCTGATGATCCACCAGGTGGGTGGTCGCGTCTTGGAGAAGAGGGAATTGATAACGATGACGATGGGCGCGTAAACGAAGATGGCATTGGAGGCTATGACCCCAACCGTAACTGGCCTGCCGATTGGCAACCTGAGTGGATTCAATATGGTGCAACCGACTATCCATTTAGTTTGCCTGAAACAAGAGCCATCGGTGAATTCTTACTCGACCATCCAAATGTTGCCGCGTGCCAAAGTTATCACAACGCTGGCGGTATGATTCTGCAAGGACCAAGTGCCGCCTACATAAAATACCCTCGCTCAGATTCGCGAGTACACACTTCCATTGCACAAAAAGGCTCTGAAATGCTACCTTTTTACGAACCAATGATTGGGTACAAGGACTTGTACACCGTTCACGGCGGTGAAGGTGGTTTTATGTATGAGACACTCGGCATCGTGAGTTTTACAAACGAACTTTGGACCGACAAACGAATGTATTCCAAAGACCGCAACCCATCAAGAGACGAACGAACACAATTTCGTGACCTCCTGCAATTTGAAGATGTCTTTGTTCCGTACCACGAAGTAGACCATCCAACATATGGAGAGATTATGGTTGGCGGGACAAAAAAATACTCAAGCAGAGTCACACCACCGTGGATGCTTGAAGAGGGCTGCCACCGAAACTTTGCATTTACGATGTTTCACGCAGACGAGATGCCACTTCTTGAATGGGGTGCGCTCGATGTTAAAAAAATTGGAAACCAGTTGTGGAAAGTAACAGTTGAAGTCTCAAATGAAAAAATTATTCCAAGTCGAACAGCGATGGCAGCGAATCACCATATTGGATCGCCAGATATACTCGAATGCATAACCGCTGGGACGAATGATGTTGCCACCTCAGGAACAGTAAGGTCACTGCAAAAAACAACCAAACTTGATGTCATTGAATCGGAACATCCGCAGCGAATTCTAGTCAACAAAGGCATTGGCAGCAAAGAGAGCACGCTCTTTCAATTTATCATCAGTGGTTTTGGCGAAGTAGATTTTGCATACAAGGCGGAAAAAGGTGGCACACTCCATCGAACTGTTCAACTCAAGGAACAGTTTGTTCCAAAGCCAATTGAACACAAGAGAGCTATTCCAACCGACGCCTCATGATTCAATCACTCCAACAGAACTTGCGTTTATATCCGTGGTATGTTGGATTATTCCATGCCTACTTCTGGCTTCCTGTGTACTTCCTCTTTTTTAATAGTAAACTCGATTTGGCAGAGGTTCTTTATTTGGCGTCGATCTACTTTGCTAGTGTGGTCGTTATTGAGGTTCCTTCGGGTTGGTTTAGTGATACTTTTGGACGTAAGCGAACGCTCGTTACCGCGAGTTGTTTTCTTTGTGTTGCATACACGCTCTTTATTTTCGCCAACTCGTTTGAGCAATTTATGGTTGCTCAAATATTCTTAGCAGCAGGTATTGCATTTAATAGTGGAACAGACACCAGTTTTCTTTTAGAAACAACACAAGCGCTCGACGAAGAGGAGCACTACGCACCCTGCGAAGCAAAAGCAATGAAATTCAATTTCCTTGGTACTGCTTCCGCTGCGGTTCTTGGCGGACTCGCTGCGATTCCTGACTATCGAGGGGCGTATGTCCTTTCGCTTGTTGGCGGAATTGGGTTGCTTGTCATCACTTTGCAATTCAAAGAACCAATGCATAGCAAAAAGGAAGATCGCACAAACCTCATTACACAGATCGCATCGTGTTTTGGATTGCTCCGCAATGTTCGATTGCTTTGGTTGTCACTTTTTGCTGTCTTTATGATTGTCATCAACCATATTCCTTACGAGTTTTACCAACCGTACGTTGAGGAACTTGCAAAAGAGTACAACGCTGTCAAAGCAACCCCACTTTTGTCCAGCGTGCACTTAACATTGACTATGCTAGTCGCTTCATGGATTGCATCTCGGTCAATCCGCATTAAAAACAAAATTGGGACAAGCGCAACACTACTTTCGGCAGCGGGCTTACAAATTGCAATGATGGCAACCATGCACTTTTTTATGAGTATCCCCGCTGCAGTTGCAACCTTGCTTCGCAGTTGCCCAAGAGCATTAATGTCTGCGCCGCTCAACGTAGCTGTTGCACCTAATGTTCCTGCATCCAAACGCGCTACGTTCCTTTCACTGCAAAGTTTATTCGGACGGCTTGGATATTCACTCACGCTTGCAACCTTTGCATCAGCAGCAGGTGGGAGCGAATGGCCCGCAATCTCAAAGATGCTCGGCTGGGGTATGTGGGGCGGAATCGCTGGTTTTGTTTTGTTGTTCATTACGAGCAAATTCACTTCAATGTGTGACAGTCACTCTCATAGGGCGGCCTAGGCTATCCGTACGCACAACATAAGTCAGGTGTGACGGTCACCGTTTCATTTGCCGTTGACGGTCCCCTGACTGTCGCTTTGAAAGCGGAAAGGCAGCGCCTCTTAACTCTTTGCGCAAAAGAGTGTTACAATTGTGACTGTCACTGTTATTTGCCGTTGACGGTCAGTTTGGTTTTCTTTTGTCTTGCAGTATTGCCACAACACGAATTCTTCTTCCAACGTGGAAAGAAAGGTCGAACAAGAATCCAAATCGCAAAGAGCACTATGAGCGTCACAATCCAAAATTGCCAAGAAGATATGGGCATCACACAACCGCCGAAACAATTGCAAAGGTAATAAAGGATGCAACCCATGCAAGCACTGTCATATATCCAAGTTGCAACAACGCCCAATTCCAAGAACCTGTCTCGCGTTTAGTTACTGCAATCGTCGGCAAACACTGCATCGCGAGAACGAAGAAGACCAACAGACTTGCCGCGGTTGGAATAGTAAACACCGGCTGACCATCATCGCGCTTGGCATGTTCAATCTTTTCGATTACTCCCTCGTTCTCAACATCATCATCCCCTGCAGTAAGAACTGCGAGTGTTGAGACAAACACTTCTCTAGCCGCAAAACTTGTCATCACACCAACTGTCAATTTCCAATCGTACCCAAGTGGGGCGAAAACGGGCTGGAAGAAATTGCCGAGTTGTCCAGCAAAACTCCCTGACAACTGTTGCGTATATTCCATAGAGTTCGCCTCGTTTAACAATCGTTCTGATTTGTCTGTTTGCGTGACGATACTTGCTTGTTCTCTTAGTGCAATCACACTTTCAGAAGTATCAACCTTTGGGTAAGCAGACAACCACCAAAGGATGATGACTATTGCCAGAATAACAGTGCCTGCATTTTTCAAAAATACCCAAGCGCGATCGACCGTATTGAGAAACGCTGTCCGTATAGAAGGCAACTTATACGTTGGAAGTTCCAACATCATTGGTCTAGAAGATCCCGGAATGACGCTCTTTCTCACCAAGAGCGCTGTAAACAATGCTGCAACAGCGCCAAGAATGTAACAACCAAAAAATGCTAAGCCCGCAATAAATGGCGAATCAATAAAGAGGACTCCGACGAGTAATACATACACCGGAAGACGTGCCGAGCAACTAAAGAACGGTGCGACTAATATTGTCGCAATGCGATCGCGGCGATCTGGAACAATCCTTGCTGCCATGATTGCTGGAATTGCGCACGCGTGTGCAGATAAAAATGGAACAAAGGATTGACCGGGCAAACCAAATTTGCGAAGCAAGCGATCCATAACAAACGCGGCACGTGCCAAGTATCCTGTGTCTTCAAGCAAACTGATAAGGAAGAATAAAATACATATCTGCGGCAAAAAAACAACTGTTCCCGCTACCCCGCCAATGACACCATCAACAATCATGTCATGTAAATCACCTTCTGGAAGAAGACCGCCAACAATGGTGCCAACGTGCCCAAAAATCGTTTCAACTATATCCATTGGGAATGCAGCAAGCGTAAAAATAGTCCAGAATAATCCAGTCATGACCACAGCAAAAACAATTAGCCCAAGAATCGGATGGGTAAATGCCTTATCAACACGATCAGTAAATGTGCCTGATGCAAGTTCACCGCCAACGCTTGATGCAATCAATTCGTTTGCCCATGTGTTGACTGCTTTGTAATCTTCAATAGGTGGAAGCGGTTTAGCATCTCGCTTTGGTTTGTCCAGTGCATCATGTAGTAAATCAATCCCCTGCCCCATTCGAGGATGGACTGCAACTACATGACAGCCAAGTTTTTCACCAAACTTTTCTGTGTCAATAGTTAACCCCGATTTTTGCGCAATATCAACCATTGATAATGCGAGAACACAGGGTATATCGCGGTGCAATACTTCATTAACAATAGTCAAATTTCTTCGTAAATTTGTTGCGTCGGCAACAACTACGACTGCTTCTGGCGGGTCACATTCAACTCCATCAATTGCATTGCGACAAACACCTGAAAGTTCATCTTTTGCATTTAAACTATAGATGCCCGGAAGATCGGTAAACGATCTTTTTACCAATTTGGAATAACTCTTTCCTCTGCGTGCCTCTACCGTACTTCCGGGGAAATTTGCGGTTGCACTTCGCAAACCACAAAGTCGATTAAACAACGTAGTTTTCCCAACGTTCGGATTTCCCAAAAGTAGAATTGAGGTGGCAGCACTTGGTTGCGAATCAGGCGTTGTCATCACTTGATTCGCTTAGTTGCAAACACCACAACGTCGAACCATGATACGACTCGTAATTTCTTTGGATAGTCCAAGTCGTGTTGCTTCCACTTGAATGATGCACGGTTGCCCTTGTTGGCAAAGTTCAAAAGAAGCATCCTCATAGAGCCCCATCGCAGAAAGTGCTTCTCGTTCATCTGCGTCGAGTTCAGTCATGTGCACAACTGCTTTTTCTCGCTCACCTAACTGTGATAGCGGAATACATTTTCGTTCAATTGTTGGACTGATTAAGGTCATAATACTTGCCCGCAGGCTCCGAATGAGACTCATTCTCAACGAAGAACTGTAGGATACACTTCAACGAGAGCCTCTGCAAGCCAATTATGGATCAAGGTGTCATTTTTCCTAAAACAGGGTTCAAACTGTCAAAACAGCCGCTTTTAGGGTGACATCTTCAATATGAGCAGCCATCGTGAACGCGAGACAGGCCGAAACTTGCTCAACATCGATGCCAAGCAGTTTTGCAGCTGCGAGTCGATACGTTGCAAGCTGGGGAGCGTAATTTTCAATCTTGCCGCGTAGTTCACTTTTCTCGAATGTGTCTGATTTCCAATCGATGACTTCGGCTCGCAACGGCGAACCGTTTTCATCTTTGTACACGACAAGCCGATCGATTGTTCCTCGAATGTCCGTTGGTTCCTTCATGGTGACTTCGGCAAACTTCGTGCCTTTTTCAACTCGAAGCACGAACTCTTGCTCGCGGTAGACCGAAACATTCCCCTCTGGTTTTGTCAACAGCCCTTGGACCTCTTCTAGTTGCAATGATTGGAAACACTTTATAGCTGCTTCTTTAAGTTGTTCTTCTCCAAGACGCCCCGCTTCTTCGCTTGGCGCGGATGCAATGAGTTCATCCACCGTTGGAACGGTTCCGTCGAACCACTCAACATTTTCAAACCATTTATGCACAATGGTTCCCCAATCAAACGCGGTATTCGTTCCACCAGCAAATCGTTCGCTCACCTTGGTCTTCCCGCCTCCTTCTAAACTCGATGGCGAAGCAGAGGCAATTGCACGGTGATTATTTTTGCTTGTTGCCCATGAAAGTTTTTTCGAACGCACACTCTCGTCCTCTTCTACGCTTGCACTCACGTCTTGATACCACTTTTCATTGTTCAAGTCTGATTCCCAAACAACATCATTTGGCGCTAAATGTTCATCAATAGCAAGTACTTGACGAAGGAAACGGTCGACGACTTTGCTTGTTGGAGCGCTATACGTTTTTGCATTATCATTTTTTGGCCTTGGTGGGATTACGAGATGTACTGCATGCTTTGCACGAGTCATCGCAACATAAAGGAGCGAAAGCGCTTCCTGCACTTGTACTGACTTGCACTGCTTCCACATTGTCTCTTGTTCTGGAATGATGTTGTTAAAAGTTTCTTTTTCGTACACACTGACTCGAACTGGAGGCTCACATGTTTCTTTGGTAAGAGTTAAAAGTTTTGGATTTTTCCAGAGCGGTTCGTTCAAATCACATATAACTACCGCATCAAATCCGAGTCCTTTTGAAGCATGAACTGTCATTACTTGCACAGTTGAAGTTGCTGGATCAGCCACTTGCGTCTTTTTTACAAACGCAACAAAATCAGTTGCACGCAGTGAACTTATTGATGCATACGACTCAGCAAGTTCAATCAATTGCCAGAGTCGCATCTTGTCTCGTTTTGACGCGCCCGCAAAAAGTGGCTCTGCCAACTCACTAACAACATTCGCATACCCATTATGCATTAAACGTTTTCGTAACGAACTGCTCAGCGCATACGCATCTTCTCGATTCCATGTGACATTAAGCCCAAGCGAATCCGCAATGGGTGAAGTTGACACATGGAATAAAGATGCCGTATCGCCCGGATGATCTGCTATGAGTAGTGCTGAAAGAACAACCGTTACCATTGGTGAATCCGTCAGAGGATTCCCCTTATGTTCCGCCGCGTTCACGGATTTGGTTGGATGTGACTTCAATGCATGGACGATTCGTTGTATTTGTTGCTTCGTATTTTTTCGAACTAATACCCCGATAGAAACATTTTTGTTTTTGTAGTGAATGTCACGAACAATTTCAGCAACTTTCTCCACAGTGTATTCTAGTTTAGGTGTTCGATCTTCATCCGCATCGGTCGTATGTATTGCCGCAAACCCCTGCTTTGCTTTGTTAGCAGAGATATGTTCAGAAAAACTTCTTTGCCATTCTTCAACGCCTTCAAGAGAATTGCAAGAGAGTAATTCTGACTGTTCAGCATGTTCAAACACTTGATTCACCAAATCGAGAACTGGAGGAGAGCATCGGTAGCTTGTTGGTAAACGATCTGGTCCATCCAAGCCAAGGGTCTCTGGCAAATACCTTAACAGTTGTGGCTCGCCTCCGCGGAACCCGTACAAACTTTGTTTGGGATCGCCCACAAAGAACAGAGACCTTTGTGGGTCCGGTTGAATTTCGTCAACAATCTGTTTCATGATTTCCCACTGAGGGATAGACGTATCTTGAAATTCGTCAATAAGAAGATGATCGATTTTTCCATCGAGCCGAAATGCAATTTCTTTCAAATTATCATTGGTAAAAATCGATTGTAAATAGTACGTAATGTCGTCAAATAAATACAAACCCTTTTTGTGTTTTGCCTCAGACCAACTTTCATTAAACAATTGCATCAAGTTGAAGATGCCTTCGTTTTTTGCAAATACTCTATTTGCAATAACAGCACAGGCATGGCCAACTATTGGCTGAAGTGCATCAACAATATCTTGTTCTATTGGCTTTTTTGAGTACAAATAGGATTCATTCATAATTCCTACCGGCAACCCTGTTTTAAGAAACTTTTTCCAATCACCTAATCTTGCACGGTCTGCATCTTTTGGAATTGAATTTAATTGCCCTTTAATACTTGCTGTCTGTGACTCAAAGTTGTCTATTGCATCCCGCAATTCTTTTTGAGACAGCGTTGCCAACGGTTTGCCCCAAACCCAAACATCTCGACCAGTTTGCCTAATTAGGTTGTATGCAAATTTTCTTATACCATCGATTGTGTCGAGAAGTGGTACAACCGAAGAGTCCTCCGCCAAGCGTATGGCTTCTGCCATTTCCTTTGGGTCTTCCGCAAAGAACATAGCTGAAACAGCTTCTTGTAAAACCTTGCGCTCTTGTATTTCATCGAGAATAGACCACTCTGGCGGAAATCCAATTTCATCACCAAATGCTTTCGCAGTTCGTACAAAAAAACTGTCAATCGTACTAATTTGAAGGTTATGCAGATTAGAAATGACATCCCGCAACAAGTTTGAACACGCTTCACCTTGGTCCTTATCATTTAACTCTGCTAATTGAGGGATCCCACCACACAATTCTTTTCTGTTTTTTTCTTTCAGAACAGCTTCCGCTGTCTGCTCAATAATTTTATCCCGAATTTCTCCAGCGGCTTTTCTGCTGAATGTTGTGGCAAGAATTGATTTAGGGTCTGCACCCATTTGAATCAACTCAAGATAGCGGTGCGATAATTTAAATGTTTTACCTGCGCCTGCGAGCGCTTCAATAACCACACAATCGTTGAAGTTAGACATTTGCACCCTCCTCGCCCGTACCAATAATCCCACCATCTTGGCAGATCCAAGATAGGTCCTCGAAGAAACGAGGTGCTGGACTTGCTGGCGCCGATGCGTAAAACCCTGCTCTAAGGTCCTCAACTATTTCATGAAACCTATCGTCTGCTACTTGCAATTGTGCATCATCCCAATCAGGGAAGTCGAAACGCACGCTTGTATCCCTACTCCCAACTAATACATATCCTGTTTGTACCTTGTCGAAATCGTACCCCATTTTTTTTGCGAGATGGCGATAGATCGGTAGTTGCAGGTCTTTCCACTCGTCCTTAGTCCCATGAGCCTCTTTTGCACTTGTCGATCCTGTTTTGTAATCAAGAACAAGCACTCGACCATCTTCGTGCATATCAATTCGGTCTATTTTTCCAACAACGACAAACTCGTTGTCTCCCTTGTTGAAATCTAGCTCTTTTTTTTCTTCTGTGCCTACAATTCTCCAGCCCGCTTTACGGTGGTCTGCTTGGAGTTTTGAGAATGAATTCATTCTTTGTTTTGCTAGTTCTGATTGGACCGCAATCGTAGGCAAAGGATATTTCCCAAACAAACTTCTAACTACCGTATCAACTGCGTCTAATAGATAAGTATGTATTTGTTTTGAATCGGTTGAATCTTTTATTGCTGTATCTTTTCCAAAAATCTCCAGCGCTCCGTGCACTAAAGATCCAAAAAGTGCATAGTCCAATTCCTGCACATCATCTCGCTCTTCCCCAAGGCGTAGTACTCGACGAAGCCAAAATCTATAAGGGCATGCAATATAATCCTTAAAAGACGTTACTGACATTCGCTTCAATGGTTTTGTCTGAATCTCTGATGGGTCGGGCAACGTCAGAGCGGTCACTGCTTGTGTTGATTCTGTTTTTTCTGCAAACTTTGGTGGAATGTTTGGCTCCTCTGCCTCTATCTCAACAATCATTTTAAGAGAACGTTCAGCTAATTGTTTATC
The DNA here is from genome assembly GCA_964489535.1 of uncultured Isosphaeraceae bacterium. Taxonomy (GTDB): domain Bacteria; phylum Planctomycetota; class Phycisphaerae; order Phycisphaerales; family SM1A02. The sequence continues at coordinate 2,216 of CAZAZD010000032.1, read as the reverse complement.
ATCATCACACCTTAACAGTAAGGGGTTTGGTGTAAGCGGATCCCCATCCAAAGTCCTACGTGCAAGAATCCAACCAAGATGCCCATGGTTTTTTCTTGCATGCAACATTGCAGTTACAGCGTGGGCATCTCGGGCTAATTTTAACTCTGGGGTTTCAAGACCGAGTGCTTCGCGCAATTGATTTGGCAAATACGCTTGGCTTTTCGCGCTCGCTTCTAGCAGTGTAGAATCCATCCCAACCACAAATAAACAAGGTGCATCATCTGTCATCGCTTCAAGCCAACCAACAATATCTACTGCTTCCTGATTTGGATATTCAGGTATTGACACGCCTTTCAATTCTTCGAAAATCAAATCAAAGACGATTTCAACTTTCACTGCACCAACCGATTGAGTTACACACTGTGGCAGCGCGTCAATGGTATCGAGTGCCGAAAAAATTGCTCTCAATGAGGTCAGCATCCGACTCTGTCTGTCTAATTCTTGGTCCCCATATAGTTTCAAAAATAAATCACGAATTGTCGAACTCCAGGTCATTACATCCTGTTTTGAAGAACCTAGCACTGAGGAAAATAAATCCATTACGTTCTCGTGCAGGTCAATAAGTGGCTTGTTGTTCACCCTCCACGAAATACTCGAAGGAGTAAACCATGTCTTGCCTATCGAGGCTGGAAGATGGTTCTCATAATACCTATCTAATTCGTGCAGCGTGCTGCTCTCTATGGACAAAAATGTACCGACATACGGATGACGAACGAGTGCGGCGTATGCTGAGTATGATTTTGTCTCCGCATAATCACGTATCGATTCAAGTAATTTTACTTCAGACGATTGCAACAGAGAATCACCGCCAGCAAACCTTGTGACAAGATCGTGTCCTTCTAATTGTCTACGAATCACTGGAATAGATTCTTCATTTGTCACAGCAACAGTAATTTCATCTTTGCTGAACTTCCCATCAAGAGAAGTAATCGCGTTCAGTAATTTATTTGCTTGACTACTTGGAGAGCCAGAGATCGCAATTGAATTTTCCGGAATATCTATCGCTTCGGTTTTCCATTTTTCTGGAACAACACAACCGAACCCATCAAACAAGTCTTCCATCGTCTCAGGCGCGCGAATTGCAACCTCAACTTGTACACCGCGGTTCATCATGCCAGAAACAACTTTCCTTAGTAATGCAGTAAGGTCTGTTGTTCCGAGTAACACAACCCTTTTAGGTGATTGTGTAACTTCATTTCTAAGTGCAAGCCATTGTGATTCTTGCACAGCGTAGTTTTCACGCGCAAGAATTTCTGCAACCTTGTCGTTAATGAAGGCAATTGATTCAAACTTAGCAAGTGCTTTATATTTGAGTAATTCCTTAAGTTTTTCTGGAAGATCTGGCCATGTTGATGGGTTCGGCTCGTAACCACCAAAAGCCAATACTCGCACAACACCATTCACCTCTTTGGCAAACTCCACCCAGCGTTGCAAGTCCTCGTATTCTGGTTCGTTCATACCGAGTATTGGGGTAAGTTGTTGCCTTGGAAGTTCTCGCATTACTGTTGCGGTAACTGTTGTATAAAAGAGTTGGCTTGCTACTTTTTTGCTTTTATCGTTAAATAAATTTAGGAAACTCGAAGTTGTGACAATAGTTGGAAGATCAATTGCCCTTCCTTGTTCATTTGTCATTTCAACAAGCAGTGATTGCATTCGCCTTCGTACTGCGCTGCCAGAAACAACGATAACAACATCTTTTGCTTCACCCAGTTCCCCGTGTAAACAGTGTTCTTGCAACCACTTGGCAGCGGTTGGTAGAAATGGCGTATCCCAGCCCAGAAAGTGTTTTTGAACCTCGGTCATGGAGCATGAAGAATACCACAACGAAACCCACGAACCTGACCACGTACTGTCATCTAGAAAGTCCGAAATATAGAAAATGTTCCACGCTTTTTGACAAAACTAGTGTTCCCAAAGGGTTATATTCGGATGTCTTAGTACCGATAAAAACCTTAAAAAAAACGTGATACGCAAGGTTTTGGTATATCTCAACTTGTGAACATAGGTAAAGAAAAATGAAAAAAAGTGCTCTATGAGTGGTTAAACAAGTGTGGAACTGCCGATAACATGCAAGGCGAAGTGGTGGAACGCCCTCGAGTAACAGTTGCCCGAAAGGGTACTCGTTGCGTTCCTTCTCTTCTCTTCTCTTCCATCACCCTTGGATCTTCGGATTC
>CAZAZD010000031.1:0-15530 GCA_964489535.1 uncultured Isosphaeraceae bacterium | reverse complement strand
CTGATTACCAAAGACATTTCCTACGTCACTGAGGAATACGTCCCACAACGCCTCAAAGAAGGCGATTTCTTGGATTAATCAGCACCGTGTCAATGATGTGACAGTCACTCACATACGATACAAAAATGAATTTCGCACGGTTTTCCAATTTGGTGTGGCTGTCACTTAGGTTACACTGTATCAGTTCAGCCAGTGTGGAATAACTACGTTTGTTACCCACAGCAAGAACGAAAGGAAGTCTACGAATGACACCATCAAACTCTGAAAACTTGTCGCTACCTGAAAACCCTGTAAAGGTTCTTGTTGCCGATGATGAGTTACTTGTCGTGCAAGGAATTATTGGATTATTGAAAGCGCTCGGTTTCGAAATTATTGGTCCGTGCAAAAATGGTGAAGAAGCGGTAGAAAAAGTAAAAGAAGACCGTCCAGACATTGCACTGCTCGATATTCAAATGCCCGTCATGAACGGCATGCAAGCAGCCCAAATCATTTTTCATGAACACGACATTCCAGTTGTTATGCTTACTGCATACTCGGACGACGCATTCCTTCGGAACAGTATTGCTGCTGGTGTTTTTGGATATCTCTTAAAACCAGCATCGAGCGAACAAATTAGCGCAGGGCTCTCAGTTGCTTGGCAACGTTTCCTCGACCACGTTGATCAGCGGAGCCAAATTGTTGATTTAACCCAACGGCTCGATGACAGAAAACTCATCGAACGCGCAAAGTGGATTATTGTGAAACGCAAGGGTATCTCCGAGCCAGAAGCAATGAAGATGTTGCAGAAGCAATCAAGAAGTTCTCGCAAGTCTATTGCAAAGGTTGCGCGCGCAGTTATTGATAGCGACGGTTTGTTGTAGTGGTGAGTGTGACTGTCCTGCTTCGCAGTGTGACATTAATTCGGCTCAGAGCCAAATTAAACTCTGAGCCGTAGCTGGAAATATCGCGTCAGCGATATTGGCTCTGAGTTATTAAACCCTCTGCAATGTGACTGTCACTTTGAAAGCGGAAACGCAGCACGTTCTAACTTGCGTAATACCAGCAGCTTAGATTTGTGACAATGGAGGTTCTGGTCCGCAAATTGCAATCAGGCGTGACTGTCGCTGAGCACTCGCAGTGACTTTGGTGCACAGACTATTTTCATCTCAGTTGCATTGCCAACTGGGTCTCCGTCAAGTTGCCAAGGCGCTGGATTAGTGGTACATACTTCAATTTCGCGACCAGTTGCGTACACCACATCAGGGTGATGTAAGTGCGTACCATGGTGCATAAGCCGTATCCATTTGAGCAAACTCAGCCGACCTTTGAGCGGTAAAAAAACAACATCAAGTTTGCCATCTGCAATGTTCGCGTTTCTCGCAGGATTTAAGCCGCGCGCGTATTGTTTACTGTTTGCAACAACTGCCCAGCCAATTTTATTTTTGACAATAGTTTCGCCATCCACCACGATAGAAACTTTCGGCGGGTTCCATTTGAGTAACTGCCTTACACATGGCATGATGTACGAAAAATGTGTGATGGAACTTCCCCTGTTAGTTGCAAGGTCAGTAACGACTGCTGCATCAAAACCAACCGATGCCATCAAAAGCATGAACTCACCGTTTGCAGTTACCGTATCTATTTGGATATTTGCGACATGCATGGCAGACTCCACCACTCTTCCGAGGGTGTTTTTGGGGGTGTTGTTTGTGTTCATCGATTTTGCAAACAAATTTTCGGTTCCAGAACCCGCGTGGTAGACAGGAATAGTTGTGCCAACCAACACACTTGCAACTTGTCTTAATGTTCCGTCACCGCCGACGACGATGACTGCGTCTGGTGTACATTCTAATTTCGGGGTGAGCCACTTTCGCGGGTCACTGGCTTGTGTTGCAATCATTTCAACATCGCACGTTATTTTTACAAATTGCTCTGCAATGGCATACGCCATGTTGCAAGCTTTACCGCGGCCAGAAACTGGGTTGTAACAAATGAACACTCGCATTAACTGAGGGGCACGCAGACGGTAAAGTCGCTGCCTTGACCGACAATGGAGTTGACATGAATATGACCGCCGTGTTCTTGAGCAATCCGCATCGTAGTCGGCAACCCAAGTCCCGTACCGCCCTGCTTGGTTGAAACGTAGGGATGGAAAATTTCATTGATTCGGTCTTCTTCAATCCCCTTCCCCGTATCAATAATATGGATGCACGCTTCGTTTGTATCCGCCTCAAGCCGAACCATCAATTCTTTTTGCTCGCTTTCCGACATCGCGTGTGTTGCATTAATAAGCAAATTGAGTACCGCTTGTTTTAACAGCGAAGCGTCGACGTTTGCAACAACGGGCTCCTCTGGCAACTGCATCCGCAAAACAATCCCTTCACTCTCACACTGGGGATGATAAAAGTCCTCAAGGTCAGAAAGCACATCGCGCAAATCAATAATTTCGCAGTGTAATTTCATACGACCAGCAAACTGTAAGAAGTCATCAAGAATCCCTTTCAGTCGATGTACTTCCCTTGAGAGTGAATCGAGCCGTTTTGCAATTCGTTTTTTCTCATCTTCGGGTGCATCCAAATGGTCTATGTCTTCCGCAAGCAGTTGCGCGTTTAACCCAACTGTCGAGAGTGGATTCTTGATTTCGTGCGCAAGACCCGAAGTCATGTTGCCAATTTCTGCCATGCGTTCCGATGCTTGCGCGCGTTTTCGCGCTTCATCGGTGCGCCTTGCATCACGCTTGTGCCGCCAAAATGTATATGGCAAAACAGACACCGCTCCAAGAGCGGTGCCTGCAATAAGCCAAGTCCAAGAAAACATTATTTAGCTTTCCACGGTCTCTTTTTCAGTGTCTTTTGCGTTTTCTTTGTCAGCATCTTTGAGCAACGCTTTCACTGAAAGTTTAATTCGACCGGTGTCATCAACAGCAATGACCTTTACCTTGATTTTATCGCCTGTTTTGCAAATGTTTTCAACCTTGTCAACAAAGCCATCTGCAAGTTCGGAGATGTGGCACATGCCATCTGTTCCGGGAGCGATTTCGATGAATGCACCGAAGTCACGAGTCGAAACAACTTTGCCCTCAAACACACTGCCGACTTTAATTTCAGCAGCGATTGCTTCAACAGCAGCAAGGCCAGCGTTTGCGGATTTAAGATCAACCGAACTAATAAAGACGATGCCGTCATCGTTGATGTCGATGTTCGCACCAGTGTCTTCAGTAATTTGACGGATTGTCTTACCACCAGGACCGATGAGCTTGCCAATCTTTTCTGGGTTAATTGTAATCGTAAGCATGCGCGGCGCGAACTCTGAAAGTTCTTCGCGTGGTGCAGGAATAACAGCTTCCATTTGATCGATGATATCGAACCGACCTTTGCGAGCCATTTCGAAAATTGTTTCGAGTTCGTCGAACCAGAGGCCACGAGCTTTAAGATCAAGTTGTACACCAGTGATACCTTCTTTGGTCCCACATACTTTGAAGTCCATATCACCAAAGAAATCTTCTTCGCCGATGATGTCCATCACACGAACAATTTTGCCTTCGTCGTTACTAAAGCGACCAACGCTAATACCAGCGCATGTGTTTTGAATTGGAACGCCCGCGTCCATAAGAGCAAGGCAACCACCGCACACACTCGCCATCGAAGACGAACCGTTTGATTCAGTAATGTCACTGACCAATCGAACTGTGTAAGGGAAGTCCTCAACGTCAGGAAGAATACCCATCAATGAGCGTTCAGCAAGTGCACCGTGCCCGATTTCCCGGCGTCCAGGACCCATGATACGACCTGCTTCGCCAACGCAGAACGGCGGGAAGTTGTAATGCAAGTAAAACTTCTTCGCGTATTCTGGCATTAAGCCATCAACGATTTGTTCGTCGCGACCTGTGCCAAGCGTACAAGTAACGAGTGATTGTGTTTCGCCGCGTTGGAACAATGCTGAACCGTGCGTGCGTGGGAAGTAACCTGGATCCATAAGAAGATTGCGAATTTGATCGAACGAACGACCGTCTGCACGAATGGACTCTTCAACAATAAGTTGGCGAGTGCATTTCTTTTCAAGTTTACGGAACGCTTCTATTGCTTGACGTTGTGTTTTTTCAGCGGACATGTGCTCGCTGTATGAAACACCTTCTGGTACTGCAAAGTTATTGTCAATCATTTCGCTACGAAGTGCATTTACTGCCTCAGACCGATCCGCTTTTCCGGGGATTCGACGCGCTTCGAGCATTTTTGTTTTCACAAGCTCGGTGACTTTCGCCATAACTTCGTCGCTTGGAAGGGAAAGTTCGCCAACGCGCTTTTCAGTCGTTCCGGCTTTTTCTGCAAGTTCGTTTTGAAGTTCCAAGATTGGCTTTATGCCTTCTTCGTAACCAAACTTGATTGCGCCCATGACGCCAGCTTCGTCCACTTGCGCTGCACCGATTTCAATCATGTTCACGCCATCGCTGTGGCCTGAAAGCACAAGATCAAGATCAGAGTATTGCATTTGTGTGTGCGTTGGATTCAAGACGAAAGTTTCGCCATCGTCAGTTACGATTCGCCCAACACGGACAGTCGCAACAGGGCCTTCAAACGGTGAGTCCGTCAAGCAAAGTGCTGCTGATGCCGCAGTACATGCAAGTACGTCTGCATCGTTTTCGCCGTCGTGGCTCATGACCCATGCTTGAATTTGGCACTCATCGATGTATCCGTCTGGGAAGAGCGGACGAATTGGACGGTCCATCAATCGCATCGTTAAAATTTCTTTTTCGTTTGGTGCTCCTTCACGTTTGCGGAAGCCGCCAGGGAATTTACCAGCGGCGCTTGTGCGTTCGCGATAATCACATTGCAGTGGGAAAAAATCTAATCCCGGTCGTGGGTCAGATCGCATTGCTGTACACATGACAACTGTGTCTGCGTACGAAGCGATCACACAACCGCTTGCTTGTTTTGCGACTTCACCGGTTTCAAATCGCATCATGCGATTTCCAATTTCCCGTTCGACAATTATTTTTGTACTCATTCTAAGTACTCCTCTTGTTTGGCAGTTCCCGCACTATGCTTCGTCTTGCAATTCAAGAGGCAGAAGACAAAAGATAGGTCTCGACTATCGTTTGTCCACTGCCACTCTTAGATGCAAGTGCGCAAGTAGAGAACTGCGGATAGTTTATGTCCGCTTATTTACGCAGACCTAGTTTCTTAATAGTTGCTTGATACGCTTCGCGGTTCGTCCGTGAAAGATATTTGAGCAACCTGTTTCGTTTACCAACCATCATGATGAGACCTCTTCTTGAGTGCCTGTCATGCTTGTGTATTTTTAAGTGCTCGTTTAGTTCTGTAATTCGAGCAGTCAAAGACGCAATTTGTACCTCTGGTGAGCCACAATCGCCGTCGTGTCGTTTAAAATCCGCTGTATCAATAGTCATTGTTGTCATTTTTTTCCTCAACTTATTTGAATCGACTATTCTAGCAGAAATCCCCCCGAAAGTACCCCCTTTACTACCACGTAAGATACAAAACCCATGACCATCAAAATACTGATCGCAGATAAACTCGCCCCAGAGGGCGCAACCTACCTTAAAGCACAGCCAAACGTGGAAGTTATTGAAAACACGGGGCTTACAGGCGACGAACTCGTCCAAGCAGTTTCCGCTGTCGACGGCGTTATTGTGCGATCTGCGGTTAAATTACCTGAAGAAATCCTCGATACATGCTTTGAAACTCCAGATTGCCAGTTAAAGGGGATTGCAAGGGCTGGCGTTGGCGTGGATAACATCGATCTACCCACAGCGACGAAATACGGCGTTGCCGTGATGAATTCGGCCTCGGCATCGACGATTACGACTGCTGAGCACGCTTTTGCATTGATGATCTCCTTGGCTCGAAACGTCGCCAATTCAAATGCCATTTTTCGTGGTGGTGGCTGGGATAGAGCGAATTTTGTCGGGGTGCAACTCGCTGGGCGAACGCTGGGCATCGTGGGCATGGGCAGAATTGGCCAAGCAATCGCTCGAAGGGCGCTCGCCTTTGGTATGGAAGTGCTCGGCTTTGATCCATTTATGAAAGAAACAACTGCGCTTGATGGGCAAGTGCGCATGATGCCATCGTTTAATGACCTTATTAAACAGGTCGACATCGTGACGTTCCATGTCCCCCGTACTGAACAAACGGCGGGCATGCTCGGCAAAAAGCAATTTGAAATTTGCAGAGATGACTTGCTCGTTGTGAACGCCGCGCGTGGTGGCATCGTTGACGAAGCAGCGCTGATTGAAGCGCTCGATGCGGGCAAGTGTGCTGGCGCGGCGATTGACGTCTACATGTCGGAACCCCCTGCTGAAGATCATCCCTTCCGTTCCCATCCAAAAGTGTTGTGCACACCCCACCTTGGTGCTTCAACTGTTGAAGCGCAAGAGGCGGTTGCAGTAAACGCGTGTGCATCGTTACTTCGTTACTTGCAAGGCGAAGGCTTAGACAGCGCGGTGAACGCAGGCGGCCTTGATTTAGAATTAAATAATAGACAACGGACTTACGTCGAACTTGCGCAGCGCATGATTACTTTGCTTGGCACGGTTGCGACGCTTACAAACACGACTGAAGTCACCGTCGAACTTCGCGGTGCTGCAACGGCTGGCAAAGCCGACACGATTGCACGGTACGCACTTGTTGCGTTGTTGCAACAGTGTTGTGACGAACCAGTTTCGATTATTAATGTTTCGGCTATGGCGCGCGAACTTGGCGTGACTGCTTCGACGGTGGTTGGTACGACTGATGCGATTGATTCATTAATTATCCGTACCAAAGGCGAACATGAACACGCGATTGAAGGTACGGTGCATGCGGACGGTTTACCTCGTGTGACGAACATCGAAGGTCGCCGATTTGACATGGTACCTTCTGGTCACATGATTGCATTGTTTAATGATGACACGCCAGGCATGGTTGGTAAAGTTGGTGACACACTAGGAACAGCCAAACTCAACATCGACGAAATGGTTATTGGCCACGGTGATGATGATGGTGTTGCGATGATGATCATCAAGACAAACACTGTACCAACAAAAAATCTCCTCGACCAACTTTCTGCTATCGACGGTGTTAGCAAAGTTGCTAGTGCTGAGATTTAATCTCAGGAATCTTGCCATCTAAATAAACTCTGAGCCATAGCCGGAAATATCGCGTCAGCGATATTGGCTCTGCCCCACTTCGGCGGGTTATGGCTCTGAGTTAAACAAACCACCTTGCCTTTCCGCTTTCAAAGTGACAGTCACAATTGCAACCTGTTGTGAGTACTGCGTTTAGCGGTTGGTGCGTTTCCGCTTTCAAAGTGACAGTCACTAAAACTGTGCGAGCCAGTCGCCGATTTTTGTGACGCCTTCTTTGATTTGGTCTTCGCTGCATGCGAATGAAAGTCGGATGTGGTCGGGACCACAACCGCCAAAGTCCGTGCCGGGAACCACTGCGACGCTTGTTTCGTCTAGCAATGCCTTTGTAAAGTTTACAGCGTCGGTAATTTCAGTTCCTGCTGGTGATGTCTTGCCAAAGTAATAAGAAATTTTTGGGAACGCATAAAACGCTCCAGTTGGTTGCGCACATTCGACGTTTGGCCATGCTTGAATAAGTTTGTACATGAGCGCTGCACGACTTGCAAAAACCTTGCGCATTTCTTCCACTTCTTCATTCATTTCAAGCGCAACCGGAATCGTCGCGTAACAAAAACTTGTAATCGAAGTATTAATTTGACTCTGCAATGTGTTCATCGCCTTCGCCACATTTTCTGGAGCGCACGCATACCCAACTCGCCAGCCCGTCATCGCATACGCCTTTGACAAACCGTTAATGGTTATTACTTGGTGTGCAATTTCAGGAATAGAGCCAAGTGAAAAATGTGCGATGTCGCTGTAGATAAGTTTGTCGTAAATTTCGTCGGAAAGGATGTAAACGTCTGGGTGCCCTTCCATCATTTTTGCAATTGCTCTTAGTTCATCCGGAGTGTACATCGTCCCGCAAGGATTACTTGGCGTATTAATCATGATTGCTTTTGTGTTTGGAGTAATTGCCGCTTCTATTTCTTCTGGTGTACACTTAAAGCCAGTCGAAACATTTGTAGGCACTTCAATCATAGTGCCGCCAGCAAGTTCAATCATTGGTTTGTAACTCACCCACGCAGGTGTTGGGACAACGACTTCTTGGCTCTTCCCTGAATCAAGAATAGACATCAACGCCAAATTGATGGACATCTTTGCGCCAGAGTTAATAGATATGTTTTTTTCGGTGCAATCTATGTTATTTTCCGTGCGCAACTTGTTTGCAATTGCTTCGCGTGCGTCGGGCGTGCCAGAAGATGGCATGTAGTGCGTCGCCCCAGAAAGTAGTGCGTCGATAGCTGCCTGAGATATTTTTTCTGGGGTGTCGAAGTCGGGTTCGCCAGCACCAAAAGCAATGACTTGTTTGCCTGCTGCTTTGAGTTCTTTCACCTGTGCACTAATTGCTAGTGTGATGGATGGTGGGATTGATTTTGCTCGGTCAGATAGTTCCATGGATGGAAGGATAGTCGATGTTTGCATGTTCGGTAGAGTACACGAGCCCCCCTTCTGATACTATGCCACCCATGCATTTTGATGCACACCAACCAATTATTGATGACCTTGAGGCGCGGATTTTAACGATTCGTGATTCTCTTTGACTTCGATACAAAAGTAGCAAAAAGAGAACAATTACAGGAAGATATGAACGCTGCTGGATTTTGGGATAGCCAAACAGCGGCTCAGAAAGTCATTGACGAATACAAGGTGCTTAAAGCACAAACGGGTGATCTGGGAGAAGTCATTGCTGATTTTGAGGATTGTCTTGTGGGTTATGAGCTTGCCAAGGAAGCAGATGACGCTGATTTGCTTGCTGAAGTGGATGGACAACTTTTCCAAATGCAAAAACGTATGGACAAGGTCGAAACGCAGTCGCTCCTAAACGGCAAACACGACCATCGAAATTGTTTCGTCTCGATTCAATCCCGAGATGGTGGAACTGAGGCAGATGACTGGGCGTCGATGCTCGACCGAATGTATAAAAATTACTGGGAAAATATGCATTTCAAAGTAGAAGAGGTCAGCACGACCCATGGCACCGAAGTTGGGATTAGTGAAGTTACCTATCTCATCAAGGGACCGATGGCGTATGGCTATATGAGTTGCGAACGTGGCACGCACCGCTTGGCTCGGGTCAGCCCATTTAATGCGCAAGGTAAACGTCAAACGAGTTTTGCTACGGTTGATGTTATCCCAGAATTCGACGAACAAGATGTTGAAATCGATGATAAGGACATTGAGTTCACGACGTTTGCAAGATCTTCTGGGCCAGGCGGGCAAAATGTAAATAAGGTGGCATCGGCTGTGCGGATTGTCCATAAACCAACGGGCATCATGGTCGTGAGTTCAACACACAAAGCGCAATTACAGAATCGAAAACAGGCGATGCGCATTTTGCAAGCGAAGCTCGAACAACTTGAAGAAGAACGAAGGCAAGCAGAGCTCGACAGTGCAACGGGCGGCAAGGTAGAACAAGGATGGGGTTCACAAATTCGTAGTTACGTGTTTTACGACAACCGCGTTAAAGACCACAGAACCAACTATGAAATTGGAAATCCGCAGACGGTTTTAGATGGCGCACTTGAAGGGTTTGTTGATGCTGAGTTGAAGCGACGACGGTCTGCGAAGGGTTAAACAAAAGAAAAGTTCATTTAAAGTTAATAATTCCGTAAAAACTCTTGATATTGTTTTAAATCTACAATCCTCTGTGAAATGTTGTATTCGCTTTTCGTTGACTCATCTAGTGATTCAAAATGAAGTGCTGCAAACTTTCGTAATACTAGTGCATCGGTAAAGATTGTTGGAATCAGGTTTGGGAATTCGTCAGGCACAGGTTTGGGAATTCGTCAGGCAACAGTTTTTTGTTCTGCTTTGCTGCGTTTACTAGCCCTATAGCCAGATTATCGATAGCAATATGCACATTAGTTACAGATATATTGCAATTAGATGTTGAGCTGTTTATAGCTTCATCAATCAACGTGAGCGTTTTCGATTCCAACAATCTAATTCCAAATTCACCTACCGACGCAATGTGCAAAGGAGAAATCGGTGATTGATATGGATATGATATTAGAATGTCCTGATTATAATAAGCAAGTAAGCAAAGCCCCTCCTGAACATCTTCGGGATTGCTTGAGTATAGATTCTCCCAAACGTTTATTAACACAGGTGCACCTTCTGCTTTATTCTTGATTGGCTCCCTATTACACGACAACTGTTGCAACCAAACAACACAGCAAAAAATAATAAAATAACGCATAACTAAGTAATGATACCTATTCGGGTGAGGGAAGTGGACCACATTTATAAATACAACTTCCACAAGAACCTGCCGCACCAGCGATTATTGCAAGACAATTTGGTAAGCAGTTTTTCCGAGCCTCAAGCAGGCAATTATGCATTTCCCATGGATCAATTAAAGAGAGACAGTATGGCGGCATAAATGAACCCAGAAAGGTCCTCTAATCCACCTAACGAACGCCGCAAAACTGTCCTAAATACTAGGACCACCTCTTTCTGACAATTCTTGGATTCAAATTCAAACCACACACCAATCCGTGGGAGTCTTTCCAATACTAAATCTACTCGGTGTTCAATGACCGTATACCTTCTGCCAGATAAACCTCTGCTTCTCTGAGTTTGTTAATCATTTACTCTGCTGAATGAAAGTTTACTTGCCATGTTTTCCTGCCTTCCAAAATGGGGTCGCAATCTGCGATTTTATCGCATAAGAAGTGGATTAGTTTTGGGGGGGCAGGTCATAGGATCAGAGTCGTCGCATCAACACATGGTGCATGGCATTCATCACAAATTCGTCGCCGAAAATTTCAAAACCGTTTTTCATATAAAATTCCTGCACATTTTTGCGAGCGGTGCACCACACGCCCTCTTCTGCCATGTCGAGTAATGCAACAAGTAATTGTTGCCCGACACCCTTCCCGCGTAATTGTTCTTTGACCGCCATCCCACGCAAGCGCCATGGGCATCCTTCTTTTTCTTCAGGCAACAACGAAACAATGGCAACAACTTCGTCGTTTTGTTTCGTTGCCAGATGAACTGTTCGGGGGTCGTCGTCCGCATCGAAAGTCCAGTTTTCTTTTGGTTGCCCTGGGCGCAAAATCGATTCTCGCAAACCATAACAATCCCCTGCTGTGACGCGCTCGATTAACATCCCTTTAATCGCACAACCCTGCACGAAGGAATGTTGCGCCAAACAGTTTGTTTTGAACCAGCTTGTTTTTCGTACCGAGTATCAATATCTTTCGTGCGCTGTTTTGTTTCGCGGCGAATCCCCGGAAGCCCAAATGTTCGTTTCAGTCCTCGCATCCCGAGATATTCAAAATACGCTAATTCCGCTCCCGGAAGTAGAAATGTAAACATCACATCGAATAAATGGTCCACGATATCAAGTGAAAAATTATTGAATGGCAACCCGCAAATAATCGCATCGAACTTGCCTTCAAGGTTCGCGTCTTCGATTGGCGAGTTGTGCAACTCGACTGTAATATTAGGATTGACTTTTCGAAACTGTTGAAGCAAGTTCGATTCAACCGCATCGCAAAAGTCTGGGCACAACTCGACGATGTGAAACTCGTCGCCATCTTGTAGTTTTTTCAAAATCTCTTTTGTAAACGCACCTGTGCCACAACCCACTTCCAAAATCCGTTTGTTTGAACGCCCTGGAATCGATTGCACAATTGTCCTTGCAAGAAATCTCGACGAAGGTGCCACCGCACCCGTAGAACGGTAGTGCTTAATTGCCTGAATGAGAAAACGGATTACTTGCTCGCTTGAGCAGTTGTTTTTTCTTCAGCCATTTTGACGAGTTGATCAAATGCCTTTGGATCTTCGATAGCAAGTTCGCTCAGCATTTTGCGGTTAAGCAAAATACCTGCATTTGACAAACCGTTGATGAATCGGCTGTAGCGAGTGCCACGCATGGCGCATGCTGCAGTGATTCGAGTAATCCAAATTCGGCGGAAGTCACGGCGACGTGCACGACGATCGCGGTACGCAAATTGTCCAGCACGAGTGAGTGCTACTTTTGCTTGTTGCTTGTGACGACTTTTTGTTCCCCAATAACCGCGAGCGGCTTTCAATAATTTTTTCCGTGCCTTGTTCCTTGCGGCACCTTTTCGTACGCGTGGCATGTTGCCTCCTTTTACTCGTCTGATCGGGGTTTCAACTTTGTGTTGAACGCTTAGGTCCCGTCAAACATAACGTTTTTCAATTGGTTACTTGCCTGTTGTTAATCTCATCTTAAGCATTGCTGAAATACGCTTAATGTCCGCCTTGCCAACGTAGTTGGGGGAACTATAGGAACGCATCAATTTGCCTGATTTGTGGCTGCGAAGGTGTCCACCGAAGGCCCTTCGAATCTTCACTTTACCTTTGGCAGTGATGCGAACGCGTTTCAAGAGTGCTTTATGTGACTTTAATTTTGGCATAGAATTACTCCATTCGAGCGTCGTAGTGTAGCAGAATCGGGCTACTTGTTGGCTTCTGAATTACTCGTCTTTTGAGTGTCCACATTATGTAAAGATTCAGCGGTTTTGCATGCAATTTCTGCCTCTTTTACAATATCAAACACGAGTTTTTCAAGGGATGATAGTGAAGGATCCTCCGCCCAATTTATGAGTTTTTCTTTAATAATCTCTTGTTTTACAGGGGAATCAAACCACTGATAGTGCCTTTCAAGAGAACTTTGTGTACCTGATTCGCCCGGGGGAGTACGTGAACGCCACACTTCGATTGACCCATCGGGAAGGATGTCAAATTCTTCAATCCTATTTTCATTTAACAGAAATACCGCCCAGCCATTTTCGAATTTTTTAATCACATCTGCTCGAGCTATTTCTTGAGCTTTGTAACTAGGATACGAGTCACCCAGTTGTCGATGTGCATGGTTTTTGCTTAATGGACTCTCGAACCATGTTTGCCAAGCTGACCAAGAAGTACAACTGTGTACATAGTCTGAATTTTCTGGACCAAAGGGACCCTTGGATGGATACCGAATCCTTTCCCCGTTTGGGGTCAATTCTATTTCTTCTTCTACGAATACTACGCCAGTTGCCAATTCGCGCTCTATTCCATTGCATTCGTAGAGAACCATAGCAACAATTCCGTCGCCCATGATTGAATGAGTTTTAATGTGAATAGTCTCGGGAGATTCTAAGTGTGACCAGTTGCGAAAAAACTCACCTTTCATAACTAGGGGGCCTTGGGAATACCTCTCAAGCACCAATTCTGAGAGCACCTGTTGATTGTTTTCAGAGAATGCACTTGATGATATTAAGCATATAAGCGAAAATACAAATACATTCGATACGCTAGGTAGCATTGTACTCATGGTAGCGTTCTCTTCTTCCACACACATACTAATGTTGTAGTGCCCCCACCATTACAAGTTCTTGCATTATCACAGTCTGAAGATATACAATAATGAATTACTTCTTGACTTTCACACGCGCACCTTCGCCCTCTAGTTAAAGTGTTTGCACCATTTGGGAAGATTGTTCTTGTGCTTGCCAAGTGAGAAAAACCGAGTTGTACCTCTTCCATTCTCCCACCCTCTCCATCGCAATCAATCATCCATTGGCAGATTAATCCTATTAGACCATCTTCACCATAAAAAATCGGTCTTCCAAATTCGTCTCTTGATCGATACGACTCAGAGCAACAATAACCATTAATAAAAATTTCGCAACCCGATTCCCATGTGATAAGGACAACGTTATCTCCAGTCATATCGTCTTGGTATATTGCGATGGGTGGTATTTCAATCTCGCTTGCATCGCTACATTGCATCACTTCAAAACGCGTCCAATCTTCTTCCGTGGTTTCATCTGCAAGCAGAGCAATTGAAAACAAAACAATACTGCACAAAGCCAACCAAACATAAACTTTGTCAAGTTTCATACAAAATCTCCTATGGAAAGGGTATTGGACAAAAGTCATGATACGCCATCTCTTTTTTGGAAATGCCTATCAATGCGTCAAAAAGATGTCAAGACCGCGTTTTTTGCCGTCAAGAACCCAAATTAAATCACCACCTAATACAGGCACTGGAAGCGACGCAATCGAGCCGTCATCCCGAAGGTGATTTTGCCCAAGCGAACCATGCGCTGGCGATGATGTGAGCGGGTCAAATTGCTGGTTAGCGAGCATTTTGCCAAGAATTGGGTTTTGGTCGCTCATAATGATGAGCACGTTCCGTTGGTCATGCATCGCGTCCCACATTGAAGTGGGCTGAGTTTGGTAACTAAAGCCGCGACCTTCACCGCCGTGACCGGGACAATTCAAATGATTGTGTTCGCAATATCCTTTGGCGGCGAGCACGTCGGCATCGGTGCGTTCTGGAATAAGGCCGCTAAATAAAGATGCGACTTCAGGAGTTTGCTCGGTTGGCGTCTTGCCGTTGTGATCTAGAGCGTAGTTAACAAGACCGCGCCCCACCATCGCCATATTGGAAGCACACTCTTGATTGAGAGATTGACTTCGTGCGCTCTTGCTGAGCATTGCAAAGACAGAAACTGTTATAAGAATCATTGCCGCAACACTAATGAGGTCGGGCATTCGAATTCTAAAACCACGCTTTGTTGTCTCAAGTTCCGGAGTATGTATTTGCAAACGCGTTGCACGTTTCGCTTCGTACTGATCGATGCGTGCGAGAGTTGCGTCGACGAGCGTGTCAGACGCATCCTCGACTGGATAAGCATTGAGAAAACCAAGCATGTTTAATATTGATTTTGCACGTTGTTCGTCTTCGGGGGTGAGGTATTCAAGTTGCTCCATGTCAAAACCAACGTCAACTAGTTGGTCGAGCATGGATGCATCTTCTTTGGTCAGTTTGAGATGGTCGAAGCGGCTAGTCATGTATCGTCCTCACTGTTTACTGTTTGCCACACTTGACTAAATGCAGCAACGGCTGAATGTAATCTGCTTTTGACGGTTCCAAGTGGAATTTGCAGGGAATCTGCAATTTGCACGTAACTCATTTGTTGGAAGTAACTCAGCAAAAGAATCTCCCGTAAATGGCTTGGCAGTTGATCGACCGCATTTCGTATGCTGTCCTTTTGTTCGCTGTCGAGTAATTGTGCATCTGGCAGTTCCTGATCCGCTTCCATAAGGTCGACGAAGCGTGTGCCTTCGCCTTCCCCACCAATCTCTTGCGACAGTGACAATACTGTGCGCTTTGAATGCTTACGATGCCAATCCCTACCTTTGTTCGCTGCAATTGTAAAAAGCCACGGTTTAAATCGCCTTGAGGGGTCAAAAGTCTCTGCTGAAATGTGAATTTGGAGAAAAGCATCCTGAAAAACGTCCTCTGCGGCCGCTCTAGAGCCGACGAAGCGAATCAGGAAGTGGAGAAGGTCGTTTTTATGTCGGGCCATCAATTCTGGAAAAGCGGAAGAATCGCCGTCGATATGCGCGGTCAAGAGTTCTTCGTCAGTTCGAATTTCGTTTTCAGCAGGCATCGGGTGGACAG
>CAZAZD010000030.1:0-16852 GCA_964489535.1 uncultured Isosphaeraceae bacterium | reverse complement strand
ATTGGAGTCAATTGACTAACATACGAACTGGTACAACTAATGGGGGCAGGTCAGAAATGCGATTCAGTTTTCTTCAACTATTGATGCATTTGTTGAACAGATGAACAAAGGAATAATGGTGGCATGAATGCGAGTTGGCTCATTGCGGATAGAAACACAAATGAAATAGCTCGGTTTGAAGAAGGTCTTTTTTATCAAAGTTTAGAAAAGAAAAAGGACGGTTATTTTTTTGGTTGTAACGTTGTGTGGGACCCCAGAATACGCAATCTTGAATATGGTGGGTAAACTGGTTTCAATGACCCAAGAATGCAAACAGGAGCAAGGCGTATGAGGTGGCCTCAATTACTTGAGCCAAACTCGGGTGCTATCGATGCGAAGATAGGTATGGAGATGCTCGGAGACACATTCGATGTATACCTTGGTAAAGAAAACCCATCTTCTCGTACTATTTGTTCACATTATGATGTTGATCCTTGGCAATTTTCTCCACCAGTAACAGCTTGGCCCGAACCATACACACCCGCCGGCTCTACGGATGGAAAAGTGACAACAGGTGCTCTTTCAAAGGACTTAAAGTTCTGGGGACGGTACGGAAGAGCAGATGGAGTAGAGTTTGACGTTGAGAAATTCTTTACCGACCACCCTGAATGGAATTGGCAGCGAGGATACTTAAAAAGCAGACCTTCTCAACCGTGGGTTGTGATTGGCGGTTAAGTAGATACCATAGAAGCAATGATTTACTTGTTGCTACTAACAATATTAGCGGGAGGCCAAGATTTTCAGAAGCAGCTTGCAATTGCTGGAGATAATCGACTTGAAATTGAGCAGGCGATTCAGCAAGTTCCAAACGAGCAGAAAGCGGGGATGACGTGGCTGCTCACGCACATGCCAGAGAAGGATTTGAAAACGCTTAGTGGTGATTTCCTCTTGGAGAATTGCAACCTTGCGTACGAAGCGTGGAACAGCGCTCCATGGAAAGAGCAAATACCGGAAGAAGTGTTTTTTGATTGCATCTTGCCGTATGCCAGCGTAAACGAACGGCGAGATAATTGGCGGGGAGATTTTCACGTGAAGTTTTCTGAAATTGTTGCTGATGCAACTACGACAACCGAAGCAGCAATTGCTCTCAATAAAAATCTTTATGACATTGTGGATGTGCATTACTCGACAGAACGTCCAAAAGCAGATCAGTCTCCTTATGAGAGTATCGAAGCTGGGATGGCTTCATGCACGGGATTAAGTATTTTACTTATCGATGCCTGTAGAAGCGTCGGCGTTCCGGCAAGATTTACTGGTACGGCTCTATGGTACAACGAAAGCGGAAACCATTCGTGGATTGAGTTTTGGGATGATGGCTGGCACTACACAGAAGCAAACACAGATTCCGTTGACTCTGCATGGTTTGATGGTTCCGCAGCAAAAGCAACAAAAGGGCACCCATTAAAAGCAATTTTCTCTGTGACTTGGAATAAGAGCGATAAACATTTTCCACTTGTTTGGCTTCCAGATGTTACAACGTACGGTGCTGTTGATGTCACAGACCGGTACGCGGAAGAACAGCCGTCCGTCTTGATTCCCTTGCGAGTTCGTGCTAAGAATAAGGTTGGTGAACGGCAAGTGGTGCATGTTGTAGTGTCAAATGCAAGTGGTGAACTGTTTTTGGAAGGAAACACAAAGGACGAACGAGCTGATGCGAATGAACACTTGACGTTTATGTTGCCAAAGGGCGAGACGTTTATGTTGCAATCGAAAAATGATGGGGTTGAAGTAACAGTTGATGCGGAGTCAATTATTGAGTTGAGCAATGTTTCACTTACTAAGCGCGGCGCAAAACTCTATGCGTCTCAGTTGTGGAAGCAACTGGATGTAACCTTACAAGACAACGTTATTGAATACGATGGAAAAGCGATGCCTTTTTGGTACACAACGTATGGCGATGCAACGTTTGGTGAAAAGTCGCTCTGGATTTCTATGCACGGTGGTGGAGGCGCACCAGAAGAAGTAAATACAAAACAGTGGGAAAACCAAAAGCATTTATATACGCCCGACGAAGGCGTCTACGTCGCACCACGCGCACCAACGAACACGTATAACCTTTGGCACCAATCCCACATTGATCCGATGTTTGAACAACTCATTGCGTACATGATAAAAACAGAAGGCGTGGACCCAAACAAGGTGTACGTTGTTGGCTACAGCGCGGGCGGTGACGGTGCGTATCAACTTGCTCCAAGAATGGGGGCCCGGTTTGCAGCGGTCGGCATGATGGCGGGGCATCCGAACGAAACAGTGCCAGATGGTTTGCGGAACGTTGCCTTTGCTTTGCATGTTGGTGCTGAAGATGATGCGTATGACCGAAACAAGATTGGCAGAGAGTGGAAAGAAAAACTTGCAGCGCTGCAAAAAGCCGATCCAGATGGCTACGTGCACCAAGCAGTCGTACACGAGGGAAAAGGGCACTGGATGGACAAAGAAGAAGCCAGTGCGCTTGATTGGATGGCAACGTTTACCCGTAACCCGCATCCAAAAAAAATAGTTTGGGTACAAGATGATGTGTTGCATGACCAAATGTATTGGCTCGGAGTAGATGAACCTAGTGAGCGCACGAAGATTGTTGCTTCTATAGAAGGCCAAACAATAACTGTCCACGAAACGGATGTGAATAAGATAACCGTGTACTTGAATGACAGTATGCTTGATCTAGAAAAACCAGTTATATTGAAATTCAAAGGTAAAACGATTAGTACACAAAAAGTAACTCGAGACAGAAGTGTTATCAAAAAAACACTTCGTGATCCATTAGATTACTATACAGCTTCTTTGATTTTTGAATTACCCTGATGACCAATTGTAAATGTAAAATGAAGCCAGCCGCTTCGCGCAAAACACAGTTGATTCTTGCAGCAACGATGTGGACATTTGTTGGATGTGGTTTACTCGGGTTTGGATTAAAATGGCTGATTGGTTCGGAATCGCAGTGGATGCTCTTGCTGTTACTCGCCGCGATTATTATTGGCGGAGTAAAAGGTCACTTCATCTTGAGAAAATCAGCATTGCGAACCATCACACGCATCCAAAAACGTGGCGAAGGCACATGTATATTCGGTGTATTTTCAATCTGGCAATGGCTGCTCGTCGGCGTCATGATGACAGGCGGGCGATTGTTGCGGACAAGCGGGCTTGCCGACGAATATCTTGGCGCACTCTACGCGTCCATCGGTGCGGCACTCATTATGGGTTCACTTTTTACGTGGCGTGCTTACTTTTCTTGTAAGTCAGAGTCTTGAATGTACGTATCTAACCAGCCGGTCGCTTCTTGAATAGCATCAAGCGTTGCGTGGTAATAATGTTCAGTTTGATAAAAATACTTCGCAACATCCCCGTCAACAATGTGCACTTGCTTTGGGTCAAGGTCGGGTACAAGTACGTATTGACCAACTTGGAAACTATCAAGTTCAAGCGCTTGGTTGCCGTTATTTAATTCAAGGAAGTGCTTTAAGGCAACGGCTCTACGCAAACGAAGCAAATCGGATTCGTCCTGAATCACGAATGCTTGTCTTCCTACACCCGTGGGTGTTGGTTGGTTTAAATCCCATACAATTTTTCGCCATGTTTCTCTGTCTGGGCAAGGGATGGTTGTGACAATTGGAATGTCTTTGCCATCTTCGTAAATAACGGCCATTGCGAAGTTTCGAGAATCTCGGAAGAAACCATCCATGGTGAGTTCGTTTACGGATCGAGCAAGAGCACGGTCTAGGAACTGCACAGTCATGCCTCCTTGTGTTTCAGCTTTGAAAAATGCAAGCCGTGCGGGCTGGATTTTGTCAGCAACGTTCAGTCGTTTGATAAGTTCATAAATCATTCTTGTTACAAGTACGGATTCGCCTGGAAAATGTCCATCTGCAAATGGTGAAAAAGCAGGGTTTGTCGCAAGACGGAAATTTTCTGATATTGCGGAAGTGACAATTTCTCTGTAGAGGGTTAATCTCTCATTGTTATCAATAAATGCTAAATCGAGCACGTCCTCATTTTTAATCCGATAGGAGTCGCGGAACAGCTCGTTTCCAAAATCATCAAAGCGGGGGTCGTCCTTTGGCATTGCGCTAAGTAACTCGCCCTTAGTTGGAAGAACATGTGGCGTGAGAACAATAATGACTTCAGTTTTACTTGTTGTAGTTCGGTCTGCTCTAAATAAGCCACCGATAAGAGGAAGGTCACCAAGAATTGGAACCTTGTCGTGAATAGTGTGGTGTTCTTTGTTTACAAGACCGCCAATAATAAACGGCGTATTGTTTGGAATGATGCCGTAGGTTTGCACTCGGCGACTTGCGATTGTTGGGGCTGAAGCAAGCGTAGTGCCAGCAATATCTGTAATCACCAAATCAGCACCTGGAACTGCAGAAGAAACGATAGTGTCTATCATCATGCTGACTTCTTTACCATCTTCAGCAATACGCGGACGAATGTTCAACATTATTCCAGTTGGAAGATATTGAAAGTTAAACGAAAGCATGTCAGTATTGCTCATGCCAGCAGTACTTGTTGCAATTGGAATATCTTCTCCGACGCGAATCGTTGCTTGCCGATTATTCAACGTAAGGATACTTGGGCGAGATAAAATTTCTGCCTTGCCGTCGCGCACCATTGCTCGTATGTCAACATCAAACCACCATTCGTTGAATTTTGTAAATGCTCGTTCAAGATTAAGGTCAAGGAGGGTGAAGGTAAACGTGTCGCCATCGGTTCCAGCGTTTCTTTTGCCGGCATTAATATCAAAAAAAGTCGGATTAGTATTTACATCAAACATATTCCAATTGATGCCAATATCTTTAATGCCGTCCTCGTTGATTTCCAGCACCATGCCCTCAATAAAAATTTGCCTAGCGGCGCGGTCGACAAGATTTGTAATCATTGTTTGAACATCACTAAACGTTTCTGGTCTTGCTGGGTCAAAGAAAACCATTAATTGCGTCATTGGAGAAGAAATAGTGTTGTCACCTAGTTGCCCCGCACCGGATGGAGTCATTGTCAATCCAAAGCTTCCTCCCGTAATCAATGACCCGCCGACCAAGCCAGTGTCTTCACCAGTTGGTTCTGGGATTTGCACAACGTACGGAAGGGTGTTCCAACTGACTTCATCTGGAACGTCTGCTGCGTTCGAAAAGGTTGTTACACCAAGACCATCAAGCATCGTGATTGCGCTTGACGCATCCACGTAACTGAGCTGGACAATTCTTTTTTCAAGATCAAGCACATTTAGATTTGCTCGCTTGGTTTCTAATGACGCAAATAATTCGGTAGTGTACGTATAGGAAAATTCCGCCTCACTGTTTTTTGTGAAGACGTTCTTTTCGATCGAGTATCCTTCTACCCAGAGTTGATCTGGCTGCGAAAGAAACTTTTTGTGCCCAAATCGAATAATTTTTGTAACACCGTCGTCTTTTTTTGTGAGTGTTAACACAGGACGAACACTTTTTTGTGAGGATGGCAGTACGTTAGCAAGAGAATCCTTTCCAACAATATAACCATGCTCAAGTGAATAAAAAACGGTGAGCCGCTGAATGATTTCGTCGAGTTCTGTTTCATTTAATCGTGGAAGGTCAAGCAAGACTGAAGTGCAATCAACTTGTTTGTTTGTCTCAATAAGATCAGCAATTTCGGCTGGGCTTGGTGGTTCTTGGGCTGGTAAAGAAATTGTATCGGCGTGTGTGATTGGCTTTACTTGTTTTGCCATCATTGCATCGAAAGCGTCTGCGAGGGCGACTAAATCGACTGGTTCATCTTCTTCAAAGATGAAGCCAGTGCTTCTTGGTTCGTTCATTTCAATCATGCTCGTCGTGCTAGTTGTAGAACAACCAAAAAACATAGAACAAACAAGTAGGAGAGAACCGAGTTTTGCTGCAGGGTGTTTCATATTTGAGTTATCTTTGTATTGATCATTTGTGATGGTTTTATTGTCGAGCGTCACGACTCGATTGACGAGTGCGAGAATGGTTGTGTCATGAGTTACTATTATGACGGTTCTTCCAGACATGTGCTCAAGAACATCTTTTATTATTTGTTTCGCTGCAGAAGCTTCGATAGAAGCAGTGATTTCATCGATTATGAGGGTTTGGGGCATGCGTACTAGAGCCCTTGCTAGGTTAATCCGATGTTTTTGTCCGTGGGAGAGTTCCACACCTTGGTCACCTATTCGAGTGTTATAACCATTTGGAAGTTGGTTTATAACTTCGTGTGCCCCAGTTAACTTGCATGCGTCTACGATTTCTTCTAACTTTGCATTTGGCCTTGCATACCTCAAGTTGTCAAGTATTGTTGAGTTGAATAAAAAGGCATCTTGGAACGCAACTCCGAACATACCACGGACATCCTGAAGTCGCATATCTTTAATATCGTGACCGCCTATAGCAATTGCCCCGTAACTTGGGTCATTAAAGCGCGGCATCAAACTGACGAGCGTGCTCTTTCCACCGCCACTTGGTCCTGTGATTGCGACATGTTCGCCTGCATCAATGCACAGATTGATATCGTGAAGTACTTGGGTGTCGTCGTCGAAAGCAAAAGAAACATTCTTAAGATCGATTGGTCCTACCAAGTGAACTACCTGTGACCTCGTTCGCATATCGTAAGCAATAGCAGCAATCGGCTCGTCGAGCATATCTAACACTCTGTCAACACTCGCAGACGTTTGTGAAAAGTGGCCAGTTCCACTTATGATTTCTAAAACTGCTGGGTAGAGCATTCGAACGTACCAGAAGAACATGAGGAATGTGCCTATGGTCATGCTTCCTACATACACTTCCCACGCACCATATCCGAGCAGAAGAACGGTGCCGGCGCCTACCAATAAATCAGCAACAACTTTTTGTGTAAACTGGAATCGTTTTGTTTTAATTTGATCATCACGCCCAGCGCGGATTGTTTGTAGAAAGGATTCGGATTCTCTTTTTTCTGCTGAGAACCCCTTGATAACTTGTGCGCCCATAAAAGTTTCTACAAGGTTGCCATGGGCTTCTGCTAGATGCTCTTGCGCACGGTGATGGCTATCTCGTATCGGAAGGTAAAACTTTTTATACGTCCAGAGGTGTATTGGAAGTACAACTGTACTCGCAAGCGCAAGTTTCCAATTCACCACGTATAGCAGGATTAATAGAATTTGAAATTCGATGATGTATCGAAGAAGAGTCGGCAATTTATCTTGGATGAACGTTTGTATTCGAAAGGTGTCGTCCATGACCCGAGAGCTAATTTTCCCAGGACGATTTGCTTTGTAAAAATCCATACCAAGTTGTTGCATGTGATCAAAAAGCCGTTGCCGCAAATTAAAACAAACATGCTCGCTTACTCGAACAGAAATCATGCGACTAATATAAAAAAGCACGTTACGCATGACGTAAATAACACATAATGAAGCAAGAATAATCGTGAGCAGTTCCCAACCCCCATCTTGATTAGCAAGTGCTGGAAAGACATCGTCAACGAGTAGCGCAAGCGCCCACGGCAACACCATGTCGGCAAGTGCGAGGATGCCAACGAGGATAACGATAATGGTGATTTGCCTACTCCATGGGCGGATTAACTGCCCGAAACTTCTTAGACCATTATTCTCTCGATAACCACGCATCTGTGGCTATCGTAGCAAAGAATGATGAGAGCTCCAAACTGGGGGACAGGCTCAGGGGGACAGTCTCAGGGGGACAGTCCCCCTGTTTATAAGAAAAAAACGCTCTTGATGCATAAAATAATGACGTTTTTACGCATTATTGAGGGGGCAGGCTTAGGGGGACTGTCCCCATTATTCGCCACTGCCGTTTCTCTCATGGTTGTAGGAGGGCTTGCCACCCACCCAGACCTTGTTTGCGTCGATGATAAAGATACCTTTGTCATTCATGTCGACGACACTTCCATTAATAACAACGTATTTAAGCGTTTCTAAACTGTGATCCCCATCAATAGAAAATGGAAAGGGGTCACCGCCACTGTCTAAAAATCGTACTGTCGCGAGACCTTGGTTTAGTTTGTCGCGGTTTTCGCAGCAATAGTCTTCTGGTGTTGCGCAGTGTTCTTCTTCGCCCATAAGTTCACAGGAACGAAGCGCTGGATCGGCAACAATCATCATTGAAAGCGATGAAACAAATGAGGCATTTTTTCTTCCACCAATTCGAGCGAGAAACGTAACGTCGTCGCCTTTCTTTGCTGTCTTCTTCACTTCAACGAGATCTTTCACATCACCCGGTCTATCCGCAATGAAAAATGAATTTGGCAAAGAAGTTGCCATTGTGGGAGCCGCTGATTCTTGTTTTGATTCCTCTGCGGAGCAAGCAACGAGAGCTAGTGCAGTAAGTGTGAGAAGTAGTAAATTCATGTGCCTTTTCCTTTATTCTGATGCGCGAAGCGCTTCTGGGATTGGTAAACGTAAACAGCGTAACGCAGGAGCGATTGCACCGACGACTCCAAGCAACAAGCCAGAGCCAATTCCAAGTGCAATAATTCCTGCGGTCATTGAGAGAGTAAATGTCCCCATCGAAAAGCGAACCGAAAAACCATCAAGCGTAAAAATTGCAATGAAGCATGCAATGATAGCACCAACAGATGCAGAGAGAATAGATTCTTGTACTAGCGAGAACGCGATGGCACTTCGTTGGTACCCAAGTGTTTGCAGTGTTCCAACTTCTCGCACTCGGCTGGCGAATGCAGCATACGTGGAATTAAAACCACCAAGCATAACGCCTATTGCAATCATTATGCAGGTCATAACAACCATCATTTCGATTGGTTTGTAAAACTTTGAGAGCACAGAAAAATACTCGTCTTCAGAAATTGCAGCAAGTTCTAAATCAATTCTGCTTGCTGCAAACATTTCAAGATCACTTTGCTTGGCTTCATCAAGTGCAACAATCACGCACGAGAGCGTCTCCCGTTGGCTTGTGATTTGCAAGTCTGTCAGTGAAGTCCACATTTCACCTTCTATGACTCCCCCATCTGCAGCGAGTACACCCGAAACGGTGTATGTATCGTCGTCAAGAACGATGGACGAACCAATGGCATCACTTGGGTTGGTAAATCCAAGTGTATGTGCAGCAAGTTTACCAACAAGCATTTCATTTCTACCACTTCGTGGTGCGATTCCATCAGCGATGTTTACCTGATTGTGTACAAGAAAGGCCTCGGGTCGAACGCCTCGGATGAGGATCAACCGGTCTTCGCCTTCTATATGCAATGGCATTTGAATATGGATTTCAGGTGAAACCGCTTCGATGCCAGCGCGAGTTCGAAAGCCATCAATGCTGCCCGCAACTATTCCAACGGTGTCCATGCCAACTTCGCTTCGCTCCACACTTTCAACACTGCCAGCTCCAAGCAACATGATGTTGTTTGGAGAACCACTTACAGAGAGAGTTCCTTGCATCCCAACCATAAAACTTCCAGCGATCATAATGAGCAATACAACAAGTCCACTTCCAAAGACAGTGAGCATAAGTCGCATCGGAGAACGACCAAGGTTTCGCGTTGCGTATTCAAATGGTAATAATTTCATAGACATTTTTTACACCGCCCTAAAACAAGTTGCGATGTCAGTTCGTGCAAGGCGCAGTGCTGGAAGCAAAGCTGCAAACAAACCAAGTCCAAGTGCTAGAACAACTCCCATGATGGCAGCGGATGGTCCTGTTGCCATTTCAATATTCACGCCTTCCATGGTCATGGTGAATTGACCAAGTTGAATGGTTACATACGCAGCGATTCCGCCAATAATGCCGCCAATGAGCGCAATAGATGCGCCTTCAAGCATCACCATCCAACCGATCAGCCAGCCGGTATATCCAAGTGTTTGCAAAACCGCATGGTCACGAACTCGGTCGCGCATTGCAAGAACAACGGCATTTGCAACAAGTGCAAAGACTGCAGCAAGCGCACCCCAAGCAAGGATGCCAGCAACTTCTGCGAGGTGCACAATGTCTCGAGCCGCTCGCCCAACGAATGCTTTTTCAGGGAACGTTGAAGTGGGATGTTCGTCGTGCGCAAAGGCATCATCAATGGATGACGCAACAAGGTCAAGTTCGTTGGGGTTGTCCACTTGTACGTTGAACTGCGTCACGATGGTTCCTGTACCACCTTTGCGCGCGGCTTCTTGCAAGAAGGGGAGTTGCACAATGGCTGCATTTTTATCTTGGGCTTGGTTTGTTTCTTGAATACCTGCTACGAAAACTTCGATGCCAGCAGCTGAAAAACGATCGCCGACTTTTATTCCACGCCGTTTTGCTAGTGACTCGCCGACAATTGCACTATCGCCACGTCTTTTCCAATCCGCGATGACACCTTCTGCTATGACACCATCTTTTGCAATCGAGTGCTCTATAGAACCGCGAGGAACTCCACGGAAAGTGACAACATCAAGCGAAGCGCCACAATTTGAAACATGTATTTGAATTGGAACAACACTTGCAACACCATCGATTTGTTCGATGCGATCTTCGTAGTATTGAGGCAATCGACTTGAGAAGGGACAGTACCTGTTTTCACGATACACAACAAGTGTTGTTTCACCCGCAGTTATTTCAGTTGCATCTTTTACACCTGTTTGCATTGCTTCTACCACAACAAAGAGAAACATCGCAATAGATATCCCGCCAAGTGTCAGTGTCGAGCGAATTGGCGAGCGCTTAATCTGTTTGAGAACAGTTGGGATAACTCGAAAAATTCTCATGGCGCCACCTGCTCGATGAGTTGTCCTTTTTCAAGGTGCAAAAGTGTATTTGCCCACTCAGTTGTGCGAGGGTCATGCGTCACCATGACAATGGTTTGCCCTTGTTCTTTTTGCAATTTCTGCAGTAGGTCCATAATCGCTGTACCTGTTTCACGATCAAGATCACCGGTTGGTTCGTCCGCAAGAAGAATCGTTGGTTCAGTTACGATTGCTCGTGCAATTGCAACGCGTTGTTCTTGCCCGCCAGAAAGTTGCCTTGGGTAGTGATCGTACCTGTCGCTAATACTAACGACATCGAGTGCGTGGGCAACTCTTCGGTGCCGTTCTTTGCGAGACAAGTTATGCAGAAGGAGTGGAAGTTCTACATTTTCATACGCGGTTAATACTGGAATAAGATTGTAGAGTTGAAAGATATATCCAATGTGATCTGTTCGCCATTGCGCAAGAGCATTGCGCCCAAGTGTGTGAATTGGTGCGCCATCAATAATAAGTTCACCTTCACTTGGTCGATCTATACCAGCAATCAAATTTAACAAGGTAGTTTTACCAGAACCAGATGGTCCCATGAGCGCAACAAATTTACCTCTGGCAATCTCCAAGTCAAGATTCCTGAGGGGAGTGATTTGTTCGTTTCCCCGATGATAATGTTTGGTTAATTTTTTACATGCAATGAGCGTCATCTCACTGATCTCCTTTAATTTGAACGACATCGCCCTCGTCAAAATTGGCGTCACTTGTAATGACTTTGTCGCCAGTTGAGAGACCAGAAAGCACTTCAATCCAACCATCGAATTCGTGTTCGCCAAGGGCTAATGTGCGTTTCTGAGCAGTTCCTGAGCCCTTATTCAAGTTTAAAACCACCCAGACAACAGGGTTGCTTCTATCTTTGATCGTGTCAATCGGTATGAACACATGTTGTTCCGTCCATGTCCCCGCTTCGCTTGCTTCGCGATGAGGTTGCAATATTTTGACTCGTGCAAGCATGTCTGGCTTTAGGAGTTCTGATGGATTGAGAATTTTTACTTTCGCTTCGATGGTATTTTTCTGTTGGTCTGCTCGGTGAACAAACCGTAAAACCTCGCCATCAAAAGTTGTATTTGGGAGGACATCAACAATAATCTGAGCAGGGTGCCCAACGCCAACGAGTGAAGCATCTGCAAGTGGCACATCTGCTCGCACTTGAAGTTGTGTTGGATCGTACATGTGTGCAATATGTGAACCGTGCTCGTCTCGTCCAAATCGAATAACGGATCCTGGAGATGCGATGAGTTCAATGACAACACCATCAATTGGAGAAACAACTGTGCAGCGATCAAGGGCAAGTTGCGCGGTTTCTTTCGCTACAGTTGCGTCGTAAAGTGACGCTCTTGAGATAGCGACATTTGCTTCTTCAGTTAGCAGTCGTAAACGTAATCGTTCTACTGGTCCTTCCGCAAGCGAACCAGAATCAACAAGCGGTTTTTTGCGAGTATATTCATCAGCCAATTCCTGCATTTTTGATTCAGCAGCACGGACTTTTCCTTCCCAAAGCTGTTCTTTGGCGATGGCTGTTTTAAGTGCAAGTTGATTGTCTTCATCAACGAGAGTTGCAATTGGTTGACCTTTTGTGACAGCATCGCCTTCAAGAACGAGCACTTCCTCGACAACACCCTCAGTCAGTGCACCTGCGTAGATAGCATAGGGTTCAGCTTCTACCCAGCCAGGGGCTTGTACAACTGAACCCTGATCATCGTAAGTTTCTTGTGGTTCATCGGTTTCAACGTTCCGCATCACAACGGTAACAGCATCGACTTTTATAGAAGACCGAATCGATTCCCAACTTGCAAACAAAAGCACACCTGCAGTTATCAGAATAATGATGATTGGAATACCAAGTCTGGTCATAAATCGTTTTTTAGGTTGTGGAATATTCATTGGTTCATTCCTTTAAAAGAGCCACCAACTGCTTGTTCAAGTTTGATTGCTTTCTTGGTTACTTGGAGTTGGTCGTTTAAGACATGTTGTTTTGCCTGTACGACAGATCGTACTATTGGTAATAATGAAAGGGGATGGAGTTCGCCCTTACTGCTCGCGTCTTGTGAACGCACAAGTGATTGCAGTGCAGTTTTAAGCACCTGTTCATCTACATTCAGTTTTTTAACAGCAGCAGTAAATGTTTCATGCAGCACACGGACGTCTTTAATGACCGTGCGCGTTGCATCGACATATTGGAGTTCTGTTTGATTGAGTTTTGCATCCGCAGCTGCTTCTTTTGCATCGCCATCAAACGCTATGGTGATCCCACCACCTGGAAGTATGGCTTGCCGCCCACTCGCGTTTTCGTTGTACATCACACTACCAGTGAGTAATGGCGGGTTTGCTAATCCAAGTTCAGCGGAACGCTGTGCAATCATCGAACGGCTTGTTGCTAAATCTAGTCGGTTTTCGATTGCATATAGGAACAAATCTTGCTGCGATTGCTTTTGAAGTTCATTTTGCGGTGCTGGAACGAGTGTAAAGAGAGTGTCCGTTTCAGGGCATCCCATCGTGTGCAAAAGATTTAACATTGTGATGTCAAACTTCTCTTGTGCCTCTACTAGATTGTGCTGGGATTGAAGAAGTGCAATTTTGGCGTTGTCGACATCTTGCGAAGATGCTTCGCCGACTTGTGCATGTTCCTTCGTGATGTTGAGCAGTTGTGTTGTAAGTTCAACATCCTCTTTTGCCAGACGGGTCAACGCAATATTTGTTGCTACTTCGTGATGGGCGATTCGCACATTTGCTACAACTTCAATTGTTCGATTTGCTGAAGTAAGAATTGCTTGCCTTAGTGTCTGTTCTGCGGATGCAATTCGATCTGGGCGAGTCCATAGCCAACTCAGATTTTGCACTCCCTGCAAAATAAGAGGGGCTCCAGCCAAGCCATCGACTGCAATTCCAAACGCACCTGTAATAGTCGGGTTCGCAGGCAATTCTGCTTGGGCGATTTCAGCCCTTCGTTGCACAACAAGGGTTAAATCTCGCTGCAAAATTGCATCATGCGAAACAGCGTATGCAATTGCAGCGTCGATCGTCAGTGGCTCACTTGCATTCCACATGAGTGATGGATCAACATCGACTGGGAGATGTTCAGCAGCTAATGTGTGTGCGATTTGCACGTCTCTTGTTGCATCAATGGATGATGCACATCCCGCTAAGAGGAAGAGCAAACTAATTTGAATTGTTTTTTGCAGTGAAACACTGCGTACAACAGTAGTAACCATCGAAAAGTCCTTTACACATAGACAACAAACACACTTCCAAAAAAAGGAAGTGAGAAGAAGGGAAATCTATGGGGCTTTAGACTTGTAAGATGAGCGATCCACGAATAGGTGGCGCGCTACTGAAACCTAATGTGTAGGGTTCGAATTTTGGTGGACCATGCGCTGCGTTTGCAACATATTGGTTCACAGAGGTGGAACTGTCAGTTACAAAGAATGGTGCTGGAGCATCCACACCGAAAAAGTCAATCAGTGGTGACCACTCTGCTGGGAAGATAACACCAATGATGATGCATCCACACTCGTCACAGCACGTCGAACTGTCTTTTTCTTGTTCTGCTGGCTGTTCATTGCAACAACTTTTTTGTTGGCAGCATGACTCAACTTCGGCAACTTCAACAGCACAACAAGTTGTTTCTGCGCCAGTGGTTGCATTGACGAGACAACAACAAATCGGCATGGTGAGTGTGAGCACCAGCGCAAGCAAGTTGGTTAATAATCCTCGTCGTTTATACATCTACGTTTCTCAGTATACCATTAACGGCATTTAGAGCAAGTAAATTGCGTTGTTTTTGCAGTTATACCTGTATTGTCCTATAAAATAGGTCTTGAATGAAACTATCGTTTGTTATCCCAGCGTGGAATGAAGAAAAATTGCTTGGTGCAACAATCGAAGCAATTCAACAATCGGCAATAGCGTACGATTTTGAAATAATCGTGGCTGACGATGCATCGGATGATAGAACGGCAGAAATAGCAAAAGGGCTCGGAGCAATAGTTGTTTCATGCACTAACCGGCAAATTGGTCCAACAAGGAACGATGGTGCAGGCGTTGCAACGGGCGATATTTTAATTTTTGTAGACGCAGATACGATTGTTTCAGAAGCGGTTGTTCGTGAAACAGTTGAGGCAATCAAAAACGGCGCAATAGCAGGTGGAAGTTTTCCAACCTTTGATGGGAAGATTCCCATGCTTGCTAAGGTGTTGACGCCCACATTACGAGTTGCGTTTAAAATTCTGCGCGTTGCAGCGGGAGCGTACATGTTCTGTACTCTTGAAAGTTTTGAAAAAGCAGGGAAGTTTGATTCTAAATTCTTTGCTGCAGAAGAGGTACATCTCTCCAACAAGTTACACAAATTCGGCAAGTTCAAAACACTTCAGAATCATGTTGTCACATCTGGTAGAAAATTTCGTACGCACTCAGCGTGGGAAATTCTTACGACATTGTTTCTTGTTTCCATTCCTGGGATGCGCAATATCAAAAAACGCAAAAACTTATGGTACGGTTCTAGGAAAGAGGAAACAAAATAACCCTCGGTTAATTAATTTTGGAGTCAAGCCACTTGGCAATGTCATCCGAGTGCCATTCAAATGTTGCGAAAAGGCCAAGGTGTCCGCTTGGGTATACCCACCGTTCGGGTCTTCCTGCTCTCTTGTAAAGTAACTCCCCGTTTTCTGCTGGCACAACCTTATCCCACTTTGCGTGAATAATGAGCGTATGATCGTGCGGTAATCCCTGCGCCAAGAAGTAAGGATCACGAGAGGGTGTTTGCAGGTATTGTTTATTGATAGTTGCAAGTTCTTCTCGAGAAAATCTTTCTCCATTTTCATCGGTAAATTTCCAATTGGTAAATGCTCCCTCTTGCACAATATCAAACAAATTTGCTCCACCTGCAATAAGCACAACTGCGTCGACTTCGGTTTGCAACTCGTTATAAACAGCCGGAGTATTCAAAGCGCCTGCACTAATTCCGATTAAAGCGAGAGGCGCATGCGATAAACTCGGAAGTTGTTTTTCCATTCGCGAGCGTATCGCTTTTGTGGCAGCAATGACTTGGCAATATTTAGTATTGAATAATGCAATTGCGCTTGCAGTTGGATTATTGCCATCAAGTTTTACCTTCAAACTGTAGTCGGGCACATTTAAGACGGTGTACAAATACACAACCGCCCAGTCATCTTGTACAAGTTTCGCTCCGAGCACTTTTGATGAATATTGCATCCCCCCAAGCCCGCACAAAATAAGAGCAAGTCCTTTTGGTGGCCTTCCCACTTTCCAAGAGGCGCGGTAGACCATGCCTCCGTCCGATTCAAGATGTATAGTTTGGAGTTCGTCTGGGAGTAATTCCTCCATTGCTGGTAGAGAATCAGAACCTTCTTTCCAACAACACCACCGACCAAGCGAGTTTTGAATACCTCGATCCGGTGCATAATTCAAGTAATACAAAACACCATTCTTGTCAGTTTCTACGTTGACTGTATTAACCAGGTTTTTGGATTGTTTTCCGAAGAGCTCGCCTCTTCTGCGTACGAACTCAAATTCAACATCTTCTGGATCAAGCGCGCTCTCGGTTTCGCAATCAATGAGTTGTATGAGAGGAAGAAGTGATGTGTTTGTTTCAGGGAATGATTGAAAGTCACATGAAGAAAACGAATACTTTGGCAAGGCAGCAGTTTTTTGCACGGATGCTGGCACACGCTCCATCGAGCAGCCAAAAAAAGCGAGGCAAGGCAAAATCAAAAGAACAGTTCGCATTGGCGAGAAGAGTAACAGGAACAGCAAGTGCTTCATAGATATGAGCAGACAGCCGCACTAGACATTTTGAAGAAAAAGTAGGTAGATAGTAGCCAAAGGGCAATTATTGGGGCAAAAAACACTACAATTTGGGAAATCTTTCACCAAATTCCTGCCGGAGTGATAATTAGAAAGGGTACAAAATGCCAAACTTAAAATCGAAACGTACACTCAGTGTCTTCGTTCTTGCGATGATGAACATCGCAGTAGTAATGAGTTTAAGGGGGC
Organism: uncultured Isosphaeraceae bacterium; assembly: GCA_964489535.1. Lineage (GTDB taxonomy): Bacteria > Planctomycetota > Phycisphaerae > Phycisphaerales > SM1A02. The sequence continues at coordinate 105 of CAZAZD010000030.1, read as the reverse complement.
TTCCGATGATGGCAAAAGAAGGTCTGACGATGATCTTCTATCTTTTGTTCGCATCGATTTTATTCCTTGTTCCTGTATCGCTTGTCTCTGCCGAACTTGCAACTG
>CAZAZD010000029.1:0-16920 GCA_964489535.1 uncultured Isosphaeraceae bacterium | reverse complement strand
GTACGAAATTGCTCGAAATTTCTACACTGAATTTATTCCTGAGCTCGAAGAGCTCATCGAAAAGGGAATGCACAGTGGTAAAGAAGATCAAGTTGCAGCTGCTGAAAAACTGCAAACTGCGCTTGATGAGGTCCTTGCAACGGATGACCATAAATGGTTCATCGGTATGATGGATCCCGAAGAAGCTGCTGCTCGTAAAGCGGCTGCAGAAGAAATGAAGCAAAGATATAAAGATTAATCATTGTTTGTAGTCGAAAGGTGGGCTCCTGGGAGCCCACCTTTTTTTATGGAGTACCATACGGAAATGAATGAGCATGAAGACCCTGTTGACTTTTCGGAGGAGCATGCGAGGCAAGTGCTCCGTGATCACATCACGATGATTGCGAAACGCAGCGTTGAAAAACATGGACATGCAACTACGATGGAAGTGATGGAGCAAGTACTTGCAGACCGCGATGTGATTCGTCGTGAAACAACGTGGCGATTTGACAACTCGCCCCTTGAAGCAGGGGAGTTTGCGATGGCTGTGCCACAAGAGGATGCGTATGTTATTGCAGTGCATGAATCATTCAAAGAGAATGAGGATGCGCTGCCTTTCATAATTGCGTATCACCTTGCGACGGTGAATTATGGCGAGCATGTTGTTGAGCTTGGAGAAGCAGAACTCTTCGGTGCGTCATTGCTCGGCATGGAGGTGGATGAGTATTACGAGCGTGTTTGTGGCATAGCAGACGTGTTTCAGGCCGAATAATCGCTGAATCGTATATATCTATCATGATTTCTGATATTTGCTTATGAATAAGACAACAAGAGAGGGATAGTTTGTTATTATTTTCACATGGTTGGTCGCAACGCCCAAATCGCAATTGCCGCACTTGTCGAACTTGCAAAAAACGGGAAGCGGATGTCTGCTGTAGAAATTGCTGAAGGTTCTGAGATATCACAGCCATCGGTTGCCAAAGTTTTGTCAACACTTCGGCAGGGCAACTTTATTGTGAGTATTCCGGGACCAGGCGGCGGCTTTTCGCTTTCGAGACCATCGGAAGATATGAACGTGCTTGAAGTTTGTCTTTTCTTTGATTTGCAAACGGCGATGCGGGATGATTGTGCGATTACATGCGATTGCTCCGATGATTCTCCCTGTAAGGTGTGCGGTGCTCTCAAAAATGTTGACGACCTCCGTGATTCTACGCTGCGTAAAATCACCATCTCCTCCCTCGTTGCATAAAAACTATCCTCGGGATAGTTTATTATGCGAAGATGGCAACAGCGAAAAGATTGGAGCAGTTTGGTGAAACAGTGTTTGCGACGTGGAGTCGAATTGCAGTGGAGAACGATGCTATTAACTTGGGGCAGGGGTTTCCAGACTTTGATGCGCCAGAGTTTGTAAAGGAAGCAGCGGTCCAAGCGATTCGTGATGGAGAGAACCAGTACTCAAGGTCGGCGGGGCATCCACTCCTTGTTGAGGCAATTGCGGACACATTTGAAATTCCAACCGATCCCATGGAAGAGGTGACAGTCACCTGTGGGAGCACCGAAACGATTTCAAATGCAATCCTCGGAATTGTCAACCCTGGAGACGAGGTCATTATTATCGAGCCGTTTTACGATTCGTACCTTGCGTGTTTGTCGATGGCGGGGGCAGTGCCAAAAATTGTCACCCTGCACTCTCCGAATTTTACATTGAATGAAGATGAGTTGCGGGCTGCATTTAATGACAATACCAAGATGATCATTGTGAACTCGCCGCATAATCCAACGGGTCGAGTCTTCACTCTCCAAGAACTCACACTTATCTCCGAACTAGCAATCAAACACGATTCAATTGTCTTAAGTGACGAGGTGTACGACAAACTTGTGTTGACTGGCTCACATATTCCTATGGCAACACTGCCAAATATGAGGGAGCGCACGATTACGCTTCGCTCACTCGGGAAAGTTTTTTCGGTAACTGGGTGGAAAATCGGATGGGCAGTTGCCCCCAAAAAGTTTACAGAGCCAATTCGTAGCGCGCATCAATTCACGACGTTTTGCGCAGCGACCCCTTTGCAAGTCGCAGCAGCGACTGCTTTGTGGGCTCCGTCTTCCTATTTTGAAGAGTACACACAGGAATATCGCCAGCGAAGAGACCTGCTTGTCGATGGTCTTCGATCGGTTGGTTTCAATGTGCACAGCCCCGAGGGGACGTACTTTGTGCTCGCAGACCACACCCCATTTGGCTTCGAGGATGATGCTTCGTTTTGTCACCATCTTGCAAACCAGTGCAAGGTCGTCGGCATTCCGCCCACGGCGTTCTATACACAGAGCAGTGAGGGCAAGGGATTAGTACGTTTTGCATTCTGTAAGGGCTTGGAAACGCTAAAAACAGCTGTCGAACGTCTAGAAACACTTGGCTGAAAGCAAAATGTTGCTATAATGTCACGTTCCCCAAAAGGTAGGAGCCCTCATTATGTACGCAATCGTAGAAGACAGTGGAACCCAAATCAAACTCAGCACAGGCGATGTGCTTGAAGTCGATATTCGTGATTTGGACGGTGAGACATTCACGCTTGAAAATGTACTCATGATTGGTGGCGAAGGTGAACCAACAATCGGTACACCTTACGTTGAAGGCGCTTCAGTCGAAGTTGAGGTTCTTGAAGAATTCAAAGACAAGAAGATTGATGTCATCAAGTTTAAAAGACGCAAAGGGTATCGCCGAAAAACGGGTCACCGCCAACGTCTTTTAAAAGTTCGCATCGGCGAAATATCTGCAAAGAAAAAGACCACCAAAAAGAAAACAACGAAGAAAACAGACGACGAATAATAGATTTCTACATTACGGGGTGATAAGCAACGCGGCATTGTAAATTTGCCGTGCAGTTTTGCTATCGGGAATACTTGTAACTCGACCAGTCATTGATGCAGGACTTAGAAAGTCTGTAAAGCCAGCGTTGTTTTTTTGGAGAATTAAGTTTGCCTCTTCGATAAGCAAAGACATACCTTTTGTCGGTGTTCCACTGGGCCAACAATATCCGCCACCGCCATACACGCCAACTACTCCATTGGAGATAATGTAATAGGAAATCGTGAGGTTCGTCGATGTTGAAGCAAGCGGTGTTTTGCCAGCAACTGGTTTCCACAAAAGTTGCAAGTGGATAATTTCCCCGGTTTCAAAGTCACCGGCAACAAGTTGGTCCATTGGGATATCAGTCATCCAGATGTCGCCTTCGTTTGCAAAGCCCTCGGAGCAGACAATAGTGGTGCAATCAGTGCGCACAATGGCACGTTCAAGTCCCATGGAGTGTACCTCTAGCGAGGAACTCGATGAAAAGAAACCACCAGAAGAACAAGCGGACAAGAACAAAAACGGAAGAAGAAAAAACTTATGCTTCATGTTGTGATACAGAATCCTTTGCTGAATCAGCGGTTGATTCCTGTGTAGAATTGTTTACTATTGATACATACTTGATTCCCAGACACGAGAGTGCATCGCGTTCAACGATGTCCTTTACTCTGGCGCGTGGGATTGGCGGGAGCGGAGTTCCTTTGATTGAAACATTTACGCTGTATAGTGATTCAATTGCTAACTGTGGAGTTGACATCGGGAATCCAGAGCCAAAGAGGAGCCGGTCGATAACGTCTAAACTCCAAGCAGTAGAAAGTGCGTTATACACTTGCCACGGTCTAGTTGCAACGCTTGAAACTTCAGCAAAGACATGTTTGTGTTTGCCAGCCAAAACGAGCAACTCGTCAATCCACGGATAACCCATCTGGGTGAACATGATTCGTAACTCTGGGAACGTTCGCGCAACTTCGTCCCAATGTATTGGTCTTGCAAAATCGAGGACAGCGCTTGAGGGAATTGGTTGTGGCATAGTGACAATGACGGGTATGCCGTGATGGCAACACCATTCGTACACTCGCATTGATGCTGAGTGTGTAGGGTGGAACCCAGCAAGTGGAGGTGAAAGGGCAATGCCAACAAGTCCAAGGTCAAGCACGGCTTGCAAGTCATGTTCAATTGTTTCTGCGAGCGGGTCGATTCCTGCAATGCCAAGTCGGTGTTGTGAATCACGTCCAACAAATTCGGCAATTAACTCGTTTGGAACATTTGCTCCTGCAAGGTCTGCGCGGTGTCCAAGTACAAGCGATGCGTCGATGCAGGACATCGCTCTCCCGTGTGCGGCAGCATCGCCACACTCTTCCGCCCAGCTCCTAGGTGCTCCATGGGACAGCACCTGGGCAGTTTCGGGTCCTAATTGTCTTGCGTCAGACCAAAGTCGTGTATGGCAGTCAATAATCATTTGTCTCTCCATGTGATACTGCTCATTGTAACGGCATACGTGCCCTTTGGACTATAGAGGTATCATGGTATATATGACCAAACCGGATGATTTTTCGACAAAATGCCAAGCATGGAACTCCGAAAACCTCGCAGAAGATCCTCACGCAGTAGAAGACAAGAATAAACGCGTTGAGAGGATGTTTACAGCGATTGCTCGAAGGTACGACATCAACAATCGCTTGCACTCAATGTGGCGAGATCAGGTTTGGAGGTCACGCACAGTTCGCGCTGCACAACTCGATGGGAGCGAAGACGTTGTCGATGTTGCTTGCGGCACTGGCGATTTAGCGATGGCGTTTTACAAAGCACATGTTCGCTCGGTCATAGGCATTGACTTTACAAAAGCGATGCTCGACCTTGCAATTGTAAAAGCCAAAAACGCAAAACTTGATATCGATTATCGTCAAGGTGATGCAATGGCGTTAGAGTTACCAGATTATTCTGTGGATGTAGTTTCTATTGCTTTTGGTATTCGAAATGTTCAAAAACCAGACAAAGCGCTTGCTGAGTTCTACAGAATTCTTCGTCCAAATGGCCGGCTCGTGGTTCTTGAATTCTCAACACCAAAAAATCGGTTTATGAGATGTTGCAATAACTTGTATACGAAGAAAATAATGCCAATTACTGCGACTTTAATTTCAGGCGATACAAGCGGTGCGTATAAATATTTGCCAAAAAGTATTGAGACCTTTACTGACTCAAAACAACTTGGGAAAGAAGTTGAGCGGGCTGGTTTTAGTGAGATTAAACAAGTTTCGCAAACGTTTGGTGTTTGCACAATTACAAGTGCAGTAAAGCGTTAATTATTTTCGTCTTCTTTTTCTTTGGGCTCAAATGCATCGGCGTTTTTCATTGCCTTGCGCACAAGGTCGTAATCTTTTGGTGTTGCTTTTGTGAAGCCAGAGCAGCCAAGTTCGCCGATGATTTTTGGGTCTTCAAGTTCAAGGAGAGAGGCGGTGATTGCTTCTCGAACGTTGTCAGGCAATCCGCTTCTTGCGATCCAAGGTTTTGTGACGTTTTCAAATGCGACAACAATTTTAATTTCCTTAGGGTTGCATAGTTTTTTATATGTCGAGGCTTTCAGTGCGCCCGCATCGTGGGTGCCAGTGATGACTGCTTTTGCAACAAGGTCATGTCTTTTTACATAGTCAAATTCTTTAAGTGAATTAGCATGTATTCCCTCGTTAACCATTAGTGATTGCGCAAGGTATCGTCCAATTGTAGAGTTTTGATCCCCGAAGGCAAATGTCCGCTCGTGTAAATCTTTGATGGTGTGAATGCCGCTGTCTTTTTTTGTGATAATGAGACCATTGAAACGTTTGAGCCCTTTGCGAAGTTCCATCGCTAGAAGGGTAATGTTTGGTTTTTCCCTTTCTGCAAGAATGTAAGACGATGGTCCGAATCGAACAAAGTCAACATCCCCGTTTGCTAATGCTTCAATGCCTGAGGCGTAATCTTCAAAGATAGTAAGGTGAATGTCAACTTCCCGCTTTAACTGATTCTTTATCGTGGCGCTTATAGCTTCAAGGACTGGAGTGAACTTACGGTACATAACAGCAGCACGGTCAGAGGGGTATACGCCAAAGTTTAAACGTAGTGGTTCTTCTTGTGCAAAACACAATGAACAGCAAGAAAGGATTAAGATAAGAATTCGCAACAACATAGAGTATTAGGATAACCCAAAATTAGAGTGCTGCAAGAATTGCGTCAACATTTTCGCCCGCATCGCCAAATAACATCGAGGTGTTCTCATTGAAGAAGAGCGGGTTGCCGACACCAGCGTAGCCGGTGCCCATCGATCGTTTCATGACGATGACTTCTTTTGATTTCCAGACTTCAAGAACAGGCATGCCGGCGATTGGGCTGTTTGGATCGTCAAGTGCACTTGGATTGACAATGTCGTTGGCGCCGATGACCATGACGACATCAGTAGCGGGGAACGTGTGGTTGATTTCATCAAGTTCCATCACGATATCGTAAGGGATGTTTGCCTCGGCGAGTAAAACGTTCATGTGACCCGGAAGGCGACCCGCAACTGGGTGAATTGCAAAAATGACTTGCGTTCCGTTGTCTCTCAGTTTCTTTGTAATTTTTGCGATGGTATGTTGCGCTTGTGCAACCGCCATGCCGTAGCCCGGAACAATGATGACGCTCTTTGCGTTGTTGAGCATGTCGGCTGATTGCGCCACTTCGATAGAAGTTACGTCGCCTTCGGACGTAGCGACGGTTCCGCTTCCACCGTCACCAGTGCCAAAGCCGCCTAGAATGACGCTTGTGAGTGAGCGGTTCATGCCGCGACACATAATCAAGCTTAGTATCAGCCCGCTTGATCCAACGAGCGCCCCGACAATAATCAGCAAGTCGTTGCCGAGCATGAAGCCCGCGGCTGCTGCTGCCCAGCCAGAATAACTGTTAAGCATCGAGACCACAACGGGCATGTCTGCGCCGCCAATTGCCATAACGAGATGAATGCCAAGAAGACCCGTCACTGCCATTGCGCCGAGCAAAAAGAGCATCGAATTGTCGCCGTGTCCTGCAAATTCGATTCCGAACCAAACAGTGAGACCAACAATAACAAGGTTGAGTAGGTGTCTTGCTGGAAGGAGCAGCGGCTTTCCCGAGAGAAGACCATGTAGTTTGCCGAATGCGATGATCGAACCAGTGAATGTTATAGAACCGATGCACACGCCCACGAAGACTTCTATTTCATGAATCGTAATTTCAATCGGAAGAAGACCATCTAGCGACCCTTTGTCTAGTTGTAAACCAAGGCCAACAAGGACAGCAGCTGCGCCAACAAAACTGTGCAAAATAGCAACAAGTTGTGGCATCTCGGTCATCTTCACTCTTCGAGCGAGGGTTGCGCCTATGAGTACTGCGGGGAATAAAGCGATTGTAAGAATGGCGTACGCAGTGACCTCTTTACTAGCGGTGACTGCTGCAAGAGCAAGTAGCATGCCAAGCATCCCAAACAAATTTCCACGCCTTGCAGTTTCCTGGTTGGAAAGTCCGCCTAGACTTAGAATGAAAAGCACTGCAGCGACTATATAAAAGATGGTTACTAAACTGTCAGACATTGGTTACCTTCTAAACATCGCAAGCATTCGGTTCGTTACAAGAAAACCACCTGTAACATTGATGGCTGCAAGCAGTACAGCGGCAGCACCCAAAATAACAGTTGCGTTTACTTCTGGTTGAGACAATTGCAAAATGCCGCCAATAATGATAATTCCCGAGATTGCGTTGGTCACACTCATCAGGGGCGTGTGCAGCGCTGGCTTGACATTCCAGATGACCTGCCACCCAACAAAGCAAGCAAGTACAAATACTATAAAGTGTGACAAAAATGATTCAGGAACATTAGTGCCAACGTAAATGATGCCGATGGCTGCCGTGAGAAGAATAATCATCTTTGAAATGTTTGTGACGATGCAAGTTGATTCAACTTCTTCTTGTTTTTGCGTTGCTTGTTTCTCTTTTTCAGGGCGTTTGCCAGTGTCAATCGAATACGCAGGGCCTGGGTTTCGTGGTTTTGGAGGCGGCCAAGTGACGCTGCCATGGTTAAGCACAAGGGCTCCTCGGATGACATCATCTTCCATATCGATTTCGTAATTCTCGTTCCCCCCAAGTTCGTCGATGAGATGCAAAATTGCAGCACTGTAGAGTCGGCTCGAAAGCGCAGCCATGCGACTTGGCAAGTCGGTGTATCCAATGATGGTGACACCGTGATGTACAACAACTTGATTTGGTTTTGTGAGTGTGCAGTTGCCACCTTGTTCTGCTGCAAGGTCAACAATGACGGAGCCCTCTCGCATGCTCTCAACCATGCCTGCAGTAATAAGTTTTGGTGCTTCGCGCCCCGGAATTAACGCGGTTGTGATAATAATGTCGACTTCAATTGCTTGCTTGGCAAACAATTTAAGTTCGGCTTTAAGAAACTCGTCAGACATGGTTTTGGCGTACCCGCCGCTGCCTTCACCGTCTTCAGTTGGAAAATCAAGTTCAAGGAATTCGCCACCAAGTGATTCGACTTGTTCGCGAACTGCGAGTCGCGTGTCGAACGCCCTAACAATCGCGCCAAGTCCTTTTGCAGCACCAACGGCTGCAAGACCCGCAACACCGCCACCAATGACGAGAACTTTCGCGGGTTCGATTTTTCCCGCAGCAGTTACTTGTCCTGTGAAGAAGTGGGGGAAAGCGTGGGCTGCTTCAACCACTGCGCGGTACCCTGCGATGTTTGCCATTGAACTGAGCGCGTCCATTTTTTGCGCGCGTGTGATTCGTGGGATGCAATCCATCGCAAGTACTGTTGCTTTCTTAGCACTGAGTTGTTCCATCAACTCGCCATTTTTCGCTGGCCAGAAAAATGAAATAACAGTTCCGCTACTTTTAAGTAAAGCAACTTCGTTGGGTTGTGGTTCGCGTACTTTGACTACGATGTCGCTACGTGACCAAAGTTCTTTGACATCGGCGACAATCTCAGCACCAACTTCTTCGAATTTCGGATTGCCATAATCTGCGTGGATGCCAGCGCCAGACTCGACGAGTACTTCAAATCCTTTTTTTTTGAGGGCTTCAACGCTGCGAGGAACGAGTGCTACTCGTCGCTCTTCAGGATAAATTTCTTTTGGTACTCCAATAATCATATTTGGGCTCCAGGTGGATAGAGCACAGTATTTTACTCAATTTGAGAGTTATTTGTCGAGGTTGAGAGGGAGGCAATGTGTGGAATAATGATGAAATGAACAGTTTTTTCTTGAATTTCTGAGCATATCAGTTACTATGAACTCGTAGGTTTTGTATGAAAAAGAAAGAAAGATTACTTTTATCATTAACGTTGCTTGGGCCAGTTGCTTTTGCGTATGCAGAAACCAAGTTTGAGAATGCCCAGTTGCAAGGGAATCCTTCTGTAGCAAGTGATACTGTTGCTTTCTCTGTTGCTGCAAGCGGTCAAACTGTTGTTCTTGGCGCTCCTCTAAGAAACTTTTCTGGGCACGGATACGATTCTGGCGCGCTCTATATATATGATTACGATGGAGCAAGTTGGTCACAGACGGCAAATCTCATTGGATTGGATAGTGCTGCCTTCGATTATTTGGGCTGGGCAGTTGACATTGAAGACAACGTGATCGCTGCTGGCGCAAGTTGGGCGAATGAAACAGGTGTGAAAAGTGGTGGTGTGTATATGTTCCGCAGAGGGAGTACATGGGAGCAAGAAGCATTAATTGTTCCAAGTGACTTGCCTGCCGATGCGAATTTTGGTCACGATGTTGATCTTGATGGGACTCGATTAATCGTAGGCGCGCCGTATGTAGACGAACTTGTCAATGCACAAGGGGTTGCATATATTTTTCGAGACGACAATGGAAGTTGGGTTCAAGAGGCAAGATTAATTCCTGGTAATTCAGATGTAAACTTTGCAGGTGCATCGGTTGCGATTGATGGCGATTACGCAGTCATAGGCGCTCCAAGAGATAATGCCGATGGCGTGAGCGCGGGGAGTGTATTTCTCTATGAACGAGTGAAGGGTAATTGGATGTTGAGTGAGCGACTAACTCCAAACGTACCAGAATCGTATAGTTATTTTGGAAATGAAGTTGATATTAAAGGTGGTACAATTTTAGTAGGTGCAGAATATGCCGATGTTTCAGGCACAAACACAGGTGCAGTATTTGTATTTCAACTTTCTGGAGGATCATGGTCGCAAGATCAGCTGTTAGTCCCAGAAGATGCTTGGGCTTGGTCGCACTTTGGTGGTTCAATTGACATGCAGGGTGGGAAAGTTGTGATTGGTGCATACGGTGACCCGAACTCAAACGGTGCTGCGTATGTATTTCAATTGGGCGATAATGGATATGAGCAATCTGCACTTCTTATGGCATCTGACGGTGAGTTTGGTGATAGGTTTGGCAACTCTGTTGCATTTGGCACGCAATTTGTTGTCGTTGGCGCGCCGCATTGGTCAGAAAAGCAGGGTTCAGCGTATGTGTATGAATTTTCTGCGCCACCGCTTCGTGGACGACGTGGGTTGTCTAGGTTCACCCGCAATACATCCTACGGAACAGCTCGTAGTGGCATGAGTTTTGAATTTTTTGGCAACTTCAACGAGCACGATTATTTTGTTACAACAAGTGAAATTGAGTATTACGATGCTCACGCAATGGCTGACGTTCTAGGGGATATATTGAATAGACCCGCAAGTTTGGCAACAGTAAATAGTCTAGAAGAGAGTGATTTCTTACAATCGATTAGTACAGATTTGCATTGGATTGGATTGAGCGATCTTGCAAATGAAGGGAACTTTGCTTGGGACAACGGAGAGTCGTTAGATTGGACTGATTGGGGTCCAGACGAGCCGAATAAAAATGGCGGTACTGAAGATGTGGTTGTCATGAATTGGCAATACAAGGGTGGCGCAATTCTTGGATGGACAGATTGGAAAGAACAGCATCGATATGCTGCTGCGCTCATTGAGGTCGAGGGGGACTCATGTGTTGGTGATCTTGATTGGGACGGCGACATAGATGTCGATGATCTTGCATTAACACTTGATTTTTGGGGAGATTTTAGTGGCAATGGTGACGCCAATCAAGATGGCGCTGTTAATGTGAATGACATCTTGTGGTTGCTAGATTACTGGGGTTCTTGCCCTTAATTAACCGCGAGTGGAACTGCAATAGCAACCCCTTTAATCCACCGCGGGTGGATTTGTTTGTAGGATAACCATGTCGTGGTACTTCTCGCTTCGAGACATGAGTTCGGCATGGGTACCAGACTCGACAATGCGTCCCTTGTCGAGTACCAGTATTTGATCCGCATCTCGAATAGTGCTGAGCCGATGTGCTATGACGAAACTCGTACGATTCTTCAGAAGGGTCGATAGACTGTGTTGAATAAGTCGTTCTGACTCGGAGTCTAGATTGCTTGTTGCTTCGTCTAATATCAAAATCTTTGGGTCTGCGAGCAAGGCACGAGCAATTGCAATGCGCTGGCGTTGCCCGCCACTGAGTTTTACGCCGCGTTCGCCAATTTCGGTGTCGTAGCCATCTTTGAATTCGCTAATGAATTCGTGCGCGGCAGCCTGTTCTGCTGCGTTTTGTATATTTCCGGGGGTTGCGCCGCGTTTCCCGTAGGCAATGTTGCTTGCGATGGTACCTTCAAACAAAAAGATGTCCTGTTCGACGATGCCAAGCAACGTTCGGTACGAGTCGAGGTTAATTTCTTGTAACGGCATTCCGTCAAGTTGAATATTGCCACTTGTGCAATTGTAAAATGCAGCGACCAAGTTACAAAGCGTTGTTTTTCCCGAGCCGCTTGGTCCAACAAGTGCAATGGTTTTGCCTTCATTTGCTTCAAATGAAATGTCATGGAGCACGTCAGTATCACTACCCGGATATTGAAAACAAACATCCTGAAAAGAAACTATCCCTCGGGTCGTTTTTTTTGTGACAATGTTTCCGCCGAGATGTTCTTCTTGTTCAGTGGGTTCTTGAAACAAATCAAGGACGCGGTCGAGCGCGGCAAGTGAGTTTTGCAATTGCGTTGCGCTTTCGGCGAGCGTTGCAAGTGGTCCCATGAGCATGGCTAGGTACGTTAAAAACATGACTAAATCGCCAGCGGTAATTGCTTCTGAGGCAGTAATTTCCCCCGCAGCAATAAGTTCACGGTCGTGCAGTACTTGCCATCCACCAAACCAAAGAAGCGCAGCGGTTGCAATTGGAATGAGCACGGACCACGCAATATCAATACCGCGCGAAAGCCACCACGCTAATAATTCTTTTCGGACAAGCAAATGGTTTGAGCGAATCCAATTTGATGCTTCTGTCCGCTGCCTTGAAAAACTTCGGACAACGCGCGCGCCTCCGAACGATTCAGTCACCATGGCGTCGCAGAATTGCCTTGTGCCTCGGATACTTCTCCAGAGAGGTCGGATTCGACTGATCCACGTGCGGTGTGTAAAGAAGACGATGGGAAACAGGATGATAGAAAAGAGCAAGAGTCGCCAGTCAACGAAGAGTAAAATGAGAAGGATTCCAAAGACTTGAATGATTGCTCGCCAAGGGTTGTAACAAAGTCCAAAGACAAGCTCGCCGATTGCACCAGCATCTTCGCGGACTAGTGACGCAGCGCCTCCAGAGCGAAGTTGGTGAACGCGGTGGAGTGGCAAAGAAGTTGCATGCATAAATGCTTCGCGCCTAATGGCAACTTGAATTCGCTTCGTTGTTCGCGTTGCAATCCAGCGCCCCCGAATATTGAACGCAAGAGATACAAGGGCGAGTGCTACTGTGCCAACAGCGATCATGCCAAGCAGTGTAATTTTATTTTCAAGCGCTGGAAAGGCAGAAGTGACTTCGGTTGGAAGTGCTTGATTACCAAGAATATTGTCAAAAACTATTTTAGTTGCAGCAGGTGGTATAAGACCAATCGTTGCTCCGAACGTAAGGAAGCCTAGGGCCCAAAAAATATCGCGCTTCTTCTTGCCAATGATAGTGAAAAATTGGCGAAGTAATTTCGTAAAAGAGCGGGTGCGTTCCGCGACCGCTCTCCCTGAACTTAGCGCTGAGTAATCACCCGTTTTTACGGACTCACCCATTCTTATTTTGAATCTATTGAAGCGTGCTTTGCTTGAGAGTTTTTTAGACATAAAGGGTCTATTGTACACGTTGCGGGTTATTGATATAAATGTTTTAAAGACGAGCATGCTATAATCTAAGCATGAAATATGTAATTGCTATTCTGCTTGCAATCGGGTGTTCTGTTGTTGCTACGTTACTTGCAAAGATGTTCGGAAATGAGTCCGCCTTCACAGGCGGCGCTATCGGCGGAGGCGTTGGAGCATTTGTTGCGGTTCTCTACATTATGTACTGCGACAAGAATCAAAGTAAACCAAGTAGCAAGTGACAGCGTGTCTTCATGTCAAAAATAACAGTCCCAGAGGAACAACAGAGTAAACTATCAAGCGAAGAGCCAAATGCTGCCGCTGCATCTCTTGCTCACTGGTCATTTTTGATTGGTTACGTCGTTCCGTTTGCGAGTTTGATTATTCCGCTTGTGCTTTACAACACGACCGGCAGGGAAGACGACTTTGTAAAGGGGAACGCAAAAGAAGCGTTAAATCTCTTGGTGTTTGCAGTCATCGTGGGGATTGCGGCAATCCCTCTTTGTTTAATCATTGTTGGTTTCTTTATGTTACTTGCACTTGGTCTGTTTATATTGGTTTTTCCAATCATTGCCGCAATTCAAACAATGAGTGCGAAACAAGGCGATGCGCCGTACAAATACCCAGTCATTTTCCGCTTGATTACATAATTTCCTTGCTTTTGGGTTCGTTTGTATTACACTTAAAGTGTGAGGATTGTGCGTACTTTTTTACTTATCTTGGCAAGTTTCGCCTCTGTTGCTAGAGCGGATTTTGCATTGACCGATTTTATTATGTGGGATTATCGCGACGCAGCACCCGGAACAGTGACGCTGCCGAAGTATCACGAGTGGCTTGGTTCTTATTGCCAAACGAATCCACCTCCGAGGTTGATTTTGTATGTCACTGATCCTTGTAATCCAGACCCAACGGGTGAGCAGGGCTGGTTGAAGTTTTACGATCCAACTGCTGGCGTTACGGACTCGGATGGAAACCTTACACTTGTAGGGTTTTTGAAGAACGTCTTTCCAACATGCTCTGATGTTGAACTCTTTATTGAACTCTCTTCTTTTAGTTCGAGCATTTCGCCCAATCCCGCTAACAGTTGTTGGGGTGGTGCTCCCTCTGGTAGTTCAATGAACCCAGAGTGGTTGCCAAGTGCGTTCTCTCGTTTGCCAAATGCGATGGGTTGGCTTGAAGCTCTCATGCAAAACCCAAACTTGCAAGGGGCTAATCCAGTTACTGCATTCTGCTTTGACCCAGAGGGCGCAGGCGGTACGCCCGAATATGTGAACATGATGCTTTGGATGGATAAGTACTTTGCAACAGTTGCTACGCAAGAAGTTGCTGCGCTTAATCTGTCGATGACTTTTGCCTTTGAAGCGCACACACTAGTAAAAAGTTCAGTTGCAGAATTGCCAACGCCGCAAGCAAGTGGTTCCTTGTGGCCAGCAGATTTATGGGCAACAACACAGGCATCTTCAGGTCTTGCAGCGTACGTTGGACAACTTACTCAAGGCAATGGGTATCTGCCTTGGCGGTCAACTTCTACAAAACCACTTTTAGACAGGGCATACTTGCAAGTGTATTCTGCTTGTGTTGATCAAAGAACGCCCGGAAGCGCGACAAGTGAACTTTGGCGTTTTGCAAGCGATAGTTCCGATTGTGATTGCACAACAAGCAGTACCTATACAATTCGTAGTGCAACGGATGCAGCAACTTCCATGGTGGATGTGATGCAACGAGTTCCTTCCGCTTGTGGCAAAGGGACGATAGAGGCGTCTGCAACGAAGCGTGCAAATGTGCAACTTACGGGTACGGACTCAATCATGCCATTCTGGGAGGGCTATACACGATTGTATTTGGAGTCGAGTTCTGGCCCGATTCCAAGCACAGGTGTGTGGAAATACAACGTAGGCGATCCGCCGTTGACTGATTCTGCAACTGTTTCAGGGGTAGCAGCAGATTCAGGAGGGCAAAGTTTGCCGTACAAGTACACCGAAATATCTATGGATTTTCGCGCTCCTGCTATGACGGACAATTCGCCAGATAGAATTATTTTGATGTTTAGTGCAGAGAAAACGGGATTGCTTCCATTCTTTGGCTGGGGAACCCCCGGAAGTTATTACTCATTCATTACGAATTTTTACAACTCGACGCAAGCAACTTCAGACGCAACGACGGTGTACATGGGTGGAAGCGGGGGTTTGCCAGTACCACAAAACCGATTTGCAATTTACGATTTAAAACAAATTTGTGATAACTGGGGCATTGACTCTTACGGTGTTCTTACGTGTGCTGGTGATGGAACGCTGGATGGGTTGGTGAATTTAGAAGATATGTTGCACGCTATTAGTTTTTGGGGAACGAGCGAGCCAGCCGCAGATCACGATAATAATGGTGTTGTCGGAATACAAGATTTATTGATAGTCGTCCACAGTTGGGGTGATTGCTAGTACTATATATATAGAGAGCGAAGGAGGCTCGTATTATGCAACCACACCGTGGAACAATGATTTTGGTTTTCGGGATTTTGAGTTTAATTGTTTGTATGCCACTTGGGATAGTTGCTTGGGTTATGGCAAATGGCGATTTGAAAAAGATGGATGCAGGCTTGATGGATCCTGAGGGTAGGGGTAATACGCAAGCAGGCAAAATCTGCGGGATGATTTCAGTGTTTTTATCATTAGCGGGATGTGTAGTTTGGTTTTTACTCATGTTCGTGCTTGCTAGTGGTGCCATAATCGCTGGTTCGTAAAGGTTACAATTAGGATACTACTATGTTTGAAGAACGAGAAAATGCATTTGAAGCGAAGTACGCGCACGACCAAGAGTTACGATTTAAACTTATTGCAAAGCGGAATAAACAACTTGCTCTCTGGGCTGCTGAAAAGTTAGGGATTGACCGAGATGCCATTGAGCCGTACGTCCTTGAAGTGATCAAGAGTGACTTCGAAGAAACCGGCGATGACGATGTCATGCGCAAAGTAGCAGGGGACTTGGCTGAAACAGACATAACCGAAGCTGACGTTCGAACGAAAATGGACGAACTGCTCGGCGAGGTCATGGAAGCAAACGATTAACCTCGGTACCCTCGGAATTAATTCACCCGCGGTGAATTTTTTACTGACGACATAGTGTCAGTAGTACAAAGTTAAAACCCCAAATTAGAGTGCAACCTTCTTTACGGCAACGAAGGGTCACTGTATAATGCACATATTGCCCATAGGGGTTGATGGAAAATTTGAATAAAAAAATTGGTGAGTAATGTCAGGGCGGACGATGTGTCTGTGTAGTACCTGTACCAAGCACGTGTCGAAAGTCACTTGCCAAGTATTTTGTGGTGGTTTGTAGCGTTTTGTGGTGTCTAGTAAAAACAGTTATGTCATGCAAATGTCTAAAGGAGGACGCGTATGGTTAAGAAAAATGTTTCGGTAGGAATTGCACCAGATGACCTTGGTGTAGGAGATTTTGTGGCTGTGGTTGAGCCAAAGAAAAAGCGAATGCCTCAAATGGTGATGGGGAGGGATGCCGATGGCGATCCGGTGGTTGTGCCGATGCCGGCTGACGATTCAAAGAGCACTATCCCGGGAGTTCCGCATAAAGTGCTTGGGATTTCGTGGCCGTGGGCGGTGTTTGGGGTGTTAATCCCAGGCGGCAGAGTCGATGGTCCAATTATCCATGACCTTCGCAAGATCAAGTGTATGAAACTTGATGCAAGTTACGTGGACGCAATTAAAGCGTTCGAAAAGCCAAAGCAAGAGGAAGATGATTCTTCTAAACCAGAAATGCCATTTTAAAGGGGTGCGCAACAATGAACAAAGAAAACAAACAAGCAAAAACAACAGACAAAGCGACTGACATCACGATGGTCTTGGACCGTTCTGGTTCGATGGGTCATATGAAGGCTACTGCATTGATATGACGGAGACCACAATGACTTGGATCGTAACTG
>CAZAZD010000028.1:0-23269 GCA_964489535.1 uncultured Isosphaeraceae bacterium | reverse complement strand
TACTCTTTGAGCAAATGTTATTGATGTAATGCAACCAATCGTAATTCCAGCAATAAATGTAATAGTTGTAGTGGTTGTAATTTTCATTTCTCCGTTCTCCTTGATCTGTAGAGGCTGGCGGCTCCAAAGTGAAGCGATTGCCTAAGAGGGTCTCTACTCAATATGCGTATCAACGAGCACAGAGCGGAAATCTGGGGTGGAAGAATCAGGGGAATTTAGTGAAAAATTTGGTGATATATTTGGAGATACATGAGGTTGACGATCAGCAAGATTGGGAAGTGGACCATTTTTCACGATTTGTTGCCAGTTTGCGAGGGTTTCTGGTGTAGGTGCAAGGTTTGGCAGCAATTCTAGGAAATTGTTGGAATACCACGATACATCTCCATTAATACCGTGAATTGCCGCTTGTCGAACACACTCACTCCAAAGTGAAGCAGCTTGCAGCTTGAGTTCTTGAGATTTATCTGTTGGTGTGTTTTGTTGGTTTGCAATTTTAACGAGACAAATCGCAAGATTGTTGAGCCGCCGCCATGCCATGTTGTGCGAAACACCATATTTTTCTACCGTGATTCTTGCAACCTCTTTGTGTAACCGGCACGCTTCTTCTAGCCGCATCAGACGTTCCAATGCTATTGCACGGTGCACCATGATTCGAAGTGTATTTGGATGGTGCTCACCGAATTCAATTATGTATTCATTAACTAAATCTTCACCTAATAATGCAAGAACTTTGATCGAAGAATCCGGATTTTTATCGTGAAAAGTAAACGCCCAAGATCGACGGGCAATAATCGGCGAGAGCGTTCGAATGTCACTATCAAAATATTCTTTTATGATTTGTTCCGCCTCTGCCGAATTAGCAAGACCATCAGCATACATTTTAGGATCCTCGCTATGCAACTGGACAAATGATAAGGCGGTAATCGATTTCAGTGCTGTTACTAAAGTTGGATTTGTAAATGATTTCTGAAGATCCTTGATTGTGTTTATTCTTTCTTTAATTGGTCTATTAGTGTTGTTATACGCAGCTTGTTCGATTTGTAGAAGAATGCCTTCGTTGCTATTGATTCCCACAAGCTCAGCAGTATGAGTCCGTAAATCATTTATTATACGAGCAGATTTTGCAGTAGAAAATAACAATTTATACATCTCTGCAAGCAGAGAAACAGATTCTCCAGCTGTTTTTTTTGCATTGTGAACAATTGTGTCAATATGCGTCTTCCAATATTCTGGATTGGTCACAATAATTTCATCACGCGTTGCAAGCGCATCTTTTGCAAACTCGATAAGTTTATTTTTTTGATCAAGTTCGTGTTGTGCTTGGAAAGCAAAGAAGACGGAAGTTGCAGTTGCGATAGCGAGAATTGGCAGGGCGAAGACGATTGCAGCAGCGGTGCGCCTTCGTTTTCTTAGGAACTTTGCAAGAAATGATTCTTTGCGTGCTGAAATTGGTTCACCATCAAGAACGCGTTGGATATCGTCACTTACATCGTTCGCAGAACGATATCTTTTACGTGGATCGTGCGCCATTGCTTTCTTGATGACGGTATCTAGATTCCGGTTCATCGATTTGTTCGATGATTTGCTTGATAGTTGCAAGGGTCTCGGTTCGGCCTTGGTAATGGTTTCAATTGCACCCGGGATAGTCGTCGAGTGTAACTCATACGGCCGCTCGCCAGAAAGCATTTCGTACAACAGTACACCAAGAGAATACACATCACTTGTGATAGCTACAGCATCACCACTTGCTTGCTCCGGCGACATGTATTGCATTGTTCCAATGAGGTCCGCTGAGTGAGTAACAAGTGCCGTTGGCATACCCATTGGGTCTATTGCCTTTGCTACGCCAAAGTCGATTATTTTTGGCGACCCCTGAGCATTCAACAAGATATTTGCTGGTTTTAAATCGCGGTGAATAATGCCTTGCCTATGCGCTTCAGACACTGCTTCGCATACACTCGTAAACAATGCAAGAGTTTCATCTGTCGTTAGTGCTTTATCTTTTACATAGGAAGTGAGTGGCGCAGCGTTCTCAATATACTCCATAGCAATCCACGGAACATTATCGCCATGCAAGTCGTGGGTGCCTGCTTGATATATTTGCGCTATGCCACCATGGTGCAAACGCCCGAGCAACATGCACTCAATTTCAAATCGTTTGGTCGCACTTTTTGAAAGTAGCCCACGCCGTAAAATCTTAATTGCCACAGCGCGCTGTGGTTTAGCTTGTTGTGCCAGATAAACACGGCCCATACCGCCACTTCCAATTTTCTTCTCAATCGTAAATTGATCAATAACCTCGCCAATAAACGGGTCAACATCGACCACATCTTGTTGGTCACCGTCGGCGAAGGGAAGTAGTGATTCCAATTCATCGTGTAACTCTGGCGAATCTTTTTTTATTTCTTCAAGGCGTTGGTGGCGTTCTTCTAGACTAAGGTCTATTAGTTGTTCAAGTAACTCGCGGATTGTGTTTTGGTCAGCACTCATTTGAGAGTTCGCGGCGAAGCCACGCCCTCGCCCAAATCCAATCCGTTCGGACGGTACGGTCGGTAATGTTGAGTAGGTCCGCAACAGTGGTTTGCGTTAGCCCAAGTAAATATCGAAACCTGACAACATCCGACGCTCGGTCGTTCACTTTTTGCAACTTTTCGATGGCCAAAAGCAGGGGCTCGATCATCTCGTTCACATTTGCAGTTGGTGAAGCAAGTTCTCCTGGGACTAAGTCGATGGCTATTTTCTTTTTGCCACCACCACGTATTTTGGCGTTGCGTCTCCTTGCATAATCCACGAGTATCTGCGACATCGATCGTGCGACGCTTCCAAAAAAGTGTGCCCGATTCTCCCAAGTGAGAAATGATTCGTTGCCGTAGAGTCGCATCCACACTTCGTTCACAAGAAGCGTCGGCTGGATTGTGTTGCCGGCATATTCCCGTGAGCAAATATTGACAGCCATGTCGTGTACATCTTCGTTTACTTCTTGCCACAAACGAGCGATAGCGACCGAATCGCCAGAAGAAGCCTCGCAGAGGTAGTGTGTGATGTCTCCATGGAATGTTGTCATTGCGAACTATATACATAGTCCCAAGTTGTCCTGTTTTAAGCAAGTACATTTCCACCTATTGCATGCGAAAAAATGATTGCGAAGCGGTAAATATACACTAAAAAAAGCCCCTGACAATCGTCAGGGGCTTTTAGAATCAAATCAATAGTTGATTAATGTTCAGCTTTGCGAGGTGTCGCTTCGCTGCATTTGATAGCACGACCATCAAGTTCGATGCCGTTGCATTCTTCCAATGCTTTGTTTGCTTCTGCGTCATCATCCATTGTGACAAAACCGAAGCCACGTGAACGACCGCTTTGGCGATCTGTAATAACGATTGCGTCTGAAACAGAACCGAATTGCTCGAAGTGTGACTTGAGATCTTCAGTCGTTGTTCCCCAACTTAAATTACCAATATACAATTTCATAACTCTAACCTAACCTTTTCATACCGCCCCACAGGGCGACTAACGTACCTAGAAAAAAACACAGATCTAGGCACTAGGTTGCCGAGACACCCAGATTGTACCCCAATATCTTACTACTCGTACAAAAGGGTGTTGTTTTTCGCAAACCAAGCCACGCAAACCCTGTTTTTAGTACGATAAGGGTCAATGCTTAGGAAAAAAATCTTGCTTTTGGCTCCTCTTGCTCTGTTTGGTTGTGGTGATACATATATAGATGCGCCGGAACCAACGAATTCCATCGAAATGCGATCCGCCTTGGAGCCGCTTGGTAATCTGCCAGCAAATACCAATCGCCCGACAATCGCCCACGTCAACATTGTGGATTTGGACCAAGATGGTGCGAACGATGTCCTTGTTTGCGATGTGCTTGGGCAACAGGTGAGTTGGATTAATCAGGGCGAGGAAAGAGCGTTACTTTCGGGGATTCGTGGGGCAGTGCACGCTGAAGTAATTGATATAGATAAGGACGGCGACTTGGATGTGCTCGTTGCTGTGATGGGAACGATTCTTCCCTCGGACGCGCACACTGGCAAAGTCATCATTTTAGAAAACGATGGAAGTGAATCTTTTACTCCACGAATAATTGCAGAACATGTTCAGCGAGTAACAGACGTTCGTGGTGGCGACTTAGATGGTGATGGGGATATTGACTTGTCGGTTGCGCAGTTTGGATACACGCAAGGGCAAGTCCAGTGGTTTGAAAACAAAGGCAATTGGAACTTTACACAGCATCAACTGATACGTAAAAGTGGTGCGATTCATGCGCCAATTGCGGATATTGATAACGACGGTGATTTGGATATCGTTACACTGCTTTCGCAGGAATGGGAAACGGTGTATGGTTTTGTCAATGACGGAAACGGAAACTTCACGCAACTAATTATGCACGATGTGGCAGACGCTGATTTTTCAAGTTCAGGCATTACGATGGCTGATCTTGACCAAGATGGCGACGAAGATGTTATTTGGACAAACGGCGATGCGTTTGTTGCGGTTGATTATCGTCCGTTACCAACCCATGGCGTGCAGTGGCTTGAAAATCGAGGGGATTTGGAATTTGTGTATCACCGCATCGGGCAACTTGACGGTGCGTACGGACCGTCTGTAATAGATATGGATGGCGACGGTGATTTTGATATTGTCACAGTCGCGGAATTTGCACATTGGAACAAACCAGAAACTGCAAGTATTGTTTGGTGGGAACGTGGAAAGGAGGGTTCGTTTACACGGCATGATATTGCAAGAGCACCAACACATTTGGTGACGTGCGATGTTGGCGATTTGTCTGGTGACGGAAAACCAGATATAGTCGTTGGTGGAATGGCTCTGTACCCACCGTTCGATCGAATTACGCGAGTTGCCGTTTGGGAAAACAATGGGAAGTGGGCGAGTCCTCCTGGCAACGAGTTGCCAGAACAAATTCAACAAGCACTCAGCAAAATTGTAACTTCTGGTGAACGTGGAATGTTTTTACACGCAAACGGATTCGACCCCCGAATGTATTACCAACGTGCACTTGAGGAAGAACCAGAAAATCCTCGCTGGCCGTACTATCTTGGCTTGCTCGATGTTGCTATCGGGGATAGTGCATCTGCCTTGCAACATTTTATGCAAGCGGAGCAACTTGATGTATCGTATGCGCCGCTTCAAACTCGGATTGGGGAGCTGTATGCAGGCCTTGGCGAGCTTGAAACTGCGAAAAAATATTTGTCAGGCGTTAACACAGATTATGCAAAAGTTGCAATCGCCCAACTCGCCGCGGAAGACGGTTTGTGGCTTGACGTTTTAGAAATTTTAGATGGCACCAACATTCAAGCGGCAGCATCGCTGGTACTCACCGCAAAAGCAAAAATGGACGGCGAACGAGTGCAGCCATACGTCGCAGTTGATATGGGATATCAAATGGACGACCCTTGGCTTTTGGATCTTGAAGCGATGTGCATTCTTGCTCCGCATCTTGTGACGCAAGCGCAAACCGACTTTATCGCTGGGAATGTTGATTCAGCAGAACGTTTGCTACGAAGGGCGGTAAAAATTGACCCTACGGATAAAGATGCTCGTCTTGCGCTCGCGAATATATTGCTTAAGCAAAACCGCCTAACCAAAGAATCAATCGCAGAAGCAATTGTGCATCTTGAAGCAGGACTGCAAAGTGATCCAGAGTACGTCATGACTCGTACCAAATATGGGTGGGCGTTGTATTTGTCGCAGCGGTTTGATGAAGCACAAAGGGTTTGGATGTCGATTCTTGAGGACGAACCCCAGCATGCTCCAGCCCTTGCCAACTTAGCGCAACTTTCGTATGCCCTGAAACAATACCAACATGCATTCAACTATTACAAGCGTGCATTTGCCGTTCCAGTGGATTCTCCATTTGCAATGTCGGACAGCCCCACGGTCCAAGCCGAAACGCTTTACCGTTTTTGTTTGGCTGCAAAACAACTTGGAAAGAAACAAGAAGCAATCGAGTTATTAGAAAAAGCAATTGCACTTGCTTCAAGTAACGTTGAAATCCAATTTGAACTCGGCAATTTGTATCTTGGCGAAAAACAATTTGAAAAATCTGTGCAACATCTAGAAATTGCAAACGCTTTGCAGCCAAACAATCCGCGTATGTTGGCGGCATTGGGGTACGCTTGGTTTAACTTGCAGGATTCTGATCGAGCAAGAGTATTTCTTGAGCAATCCGTGCAACTCGCTCCAACGTTTGCGCTTGCTTGGTTCCATTTAGGGAACGCGCAAGTTGCTCTTGGCGAAAAAAGTTCGGCAATTGAATCATTTAAAGTCGCAATACAGTTACAGCCGACTTTTAATCAGGCAAGAGAGGCGTTATCCAAGGTCGAAGGAAGGTAAACTGCACAACATGACAAATACAGTAGAACATTTTATTGATGGCAAAAGAGTAACCCCTAAAAGTAGCTCAACGTGTGACGTATTGAACCCAGCAACAGGCGAAGTACTCGCAGAGGTTTCGATGAACGAGACTGCTGCAACGGATGTAGCGGTTAGCTCAGCAAATCGAGCATTCCGGGGTTGGTCAGAGACACCAGTTGGCGACCGTTGCCAAGTGTTGTTCCGTTACAAGGAACTTCTTGAACAACATTTCGACGAATTGACGCAAATGATTGTGGATGAGCATGGCAAAACCACCGCGGAAGCTCGCGGTGATGTTCGCCGAGGCATTGACTGCGTTGAGTATGCTTGTGGTGCGCCATCTTTGATGATGGGTCGAACGCTTCCACGCATTGCGGTCTCCACCTCGTTTAGTAGGGAACGTGAAGAAGGCATTCCACTTGACAGCTCTCTTGAAAGAGTGCCTATCGGTGTTTGTGTTGGCATTACGCCGTTTAACTTTCCAATTATGGTGCCACTTTGGATGTGGCCAATGGCAGTTGCTTGCGGCAATACGTTTGTGTTAAAACCATCGGAAAAGGTATCGCTTTGCGCACTTCGCGAAGTGGAACTCGCTCACGAAGCAGGATTACCTGATGGAGTGCTTAACATGGTGACTGGTGGTCCGGATGTGGTGAATCATCTGCTTACGCACGATGATGTCAAAGCAGTTTCATTTGTTGGGTCTACCGCAGTTGCTAGACACATTTACAAAACTGCTTCTAGTACAGGAAAACGTGTGCAATGTATGGCTGGCGCAAAGAACACCATGATTATCATGCCAGACGCAAACCAAGATGCAGCAATTGATGGCGTGATTAGTTCATCGATGGGCAACACAGGACAGCGTTGCTTGGCTGGTTCTGTTGCGGTGTTAGTTGGTGACGCACCAGATTGGTTTATCCCTCGAATTGTTGAAGCGGCAAAGGAAATTAACGTTGCAAAAGGTGACGTTGCTGGTTGCACGATGGGACCACTCATTGACAGTGCAAGTGTTGCAAGAGTTACAAATGCAATCGAAGGCGGTATTGAATCGGGTGCGGAGTTGTTACTTGATGGTCGAGATTGCAACGAGCAAGGCGGTTCTTTTGTCGGGCCGACTATTTTTGACAACGTTCCGCATGATAGCGAGCTCGCGATGGAAGAAATATTTGGCCCCGTGCTTTCGATTCTTCGAGTTGAAGCACTTGACGATGCAATAGCAGTGACACACCGTTCACCGTACGGAAACATGGCAGTCATGTTTACCGATAGTGGATACGCAGCAAACAAATTTAAAGATACAGCGGGCGCCGGGATGATCGGAATTAATGTCGGCGTTCCCGCGCCGATGGCGGTCTTCCCGTTTTGTGGTTGGAAGGATTCGTTCTTTGGAACATTGCATTCCAACGGCGAGGACTCCGTACGTTTCTACACAGAAGGCAGAATATTAGTGAGCCGTTGGTTCTAACTCCCGAAAAGGAAATATATGGCACGAATAACTAGAGCAGCACCCCCGGAAAGGACTTTACATGTCAAGGATAACTAGAGCCGCAATCATCCAAGCATCGAACCCAGCACCACCGGATGCTTCGATTGCCGAAACAAAAAAGATGATGATTGATAAACATATCGAACTCATCAAGCAAGCCGCCGACCAAGGCGCGCAAGTGACGTGCTTGCAAGAAATTTTCTACGGACCATACTTTTGCGCTGAACAAGATACGCGATGGTACGAAATCGCAGAACAAATTCCAGATGGTCCGACCATCAAGCTCATGCAACAACTTGCAAAAGAACACAAGATGATTCTTGTTGTTCCGATTTACGAAGTTGACATGACGGGTGTGTATTACAATACAGCAGCAGTTATCGATGAACACGGCGACTATCTAGGCAAATACCGCAAACATCACATTCCCCATTGCAATCCTGGCTTCTGGGAAAAGTTTTACTTTAAGCCGGGGAACCTCGGCTTTCCTGTTTTTGACACAAGCGCGGGAAAAATCGGCGTGTATATTTGCTACGACCGTCATTTCCCAGAAGGTGCCCGTGAACTTGGTTTGAATGGTGCCGAAATCGTATTCAATCCGTCCGCGACGGTTGCTGGTTTGAGTGAATACCTTTGGAAACTGGAACAACCAGCGCATGCAGTTGCAAATCAATATTACGTTGGGGCAATCAATCGAGTTGGTACGGAAGGTCCATGGGATATTGGCGAGTTTTATGGGCAAAGTTATTTTTGTAATCCGCGTGGACAAATTATGGTTGAGGGGTCCCGCGACCAAGATGAAGTGGTCATCGCTGATCTCGATCTTGACATGATTGAAGAGGTTCGAAATACGTGGCAGTTCTTTAGAGATCGTCGTCCTGAAAGTTACGCGCAAATAACGAAGCAATGACCAACCCGCTTATCAATCCAGATATTGCACCCGTTCCCGTCGAAAAAAGGACTTGGAACAAGTGGCATTTAGCAGCACTTTGGATTGGAATGTCGGTTTGCATTCCAACCTACATGCTCGCTGCGAGCATGATTCAAGCAGGCATGACGTGGTGGCAATCAGTACTAACAGTTCTGCTTGGAAACTTAATCGTCCTCGTTCCAATGATTTTGATGGGGCATGCGGGAACCAAGTTTGGCATTCCATTTCCTGTTCTTGCGCGCGCTAGTTTCGGCACCAAAGGTGCGCACATTCCTGCCATTGCTCGTTCGCTTGTTGCTTGTGGTTGGTTTGGAATCCAAACATGGATTGGCGGTTTTGCAATTTATCAAGTCCTTGGCGCACTTGGTTGGCTTGATGTTGCTGCTGACACGAATGTACTTCCAGTTCTTGGTATTACAGGTCTGCAATTTTTGTGCTTCATTGCCTTTTGGGTATTGAACTTTGTTATTGTCTTAAAAGGGATTGACTGTATTAAGTGGCTTGAGTCGTGGGCTGCTCCATTTCTCATTGCTATGGGATTAGCACTTTTAATTTGGGCTGCAATCAAAGTTGGTGGCGTTACGCAGATGTTTCCCGAATCACCCGAGAACCCAGCGCCATTCTGGCCAATGTTCTTTCCTCAACTTACAGCAATGGTTGGTTTTTGGGCAACACTGAGTTTGAATATTCCTGACTTTACTCGGTATTGCAAATCGCAAAAAGATCAAGCACTCGGGCAACTTATTGGGTTGCCAACAACGATGACGCTTTTCTCGTATATAGGAATCGCAGTTACTTCAGCGACAATCGTCATTTTCGGTAGTGCAATTTGGGATCCGATTTTACTCATTGGAAAACTCGGTTCTACGACTGCGGTAGTTATCTCATTGATTGCGCTAACGGTAGCAACTCTCTCAACAAACATCGCAGCGAACGTAGTGAGCCCAGCAAATGGTTTTGCAAATCTTAGCCCCCGAAAGATATCTTTTAGAACTGGTGGCATTATTACGTGTGTTATCGGTATCGTGATTATGCCCTGGCGTTTGTACAACGACCTTGGCGATTATATTTTTACTTGGCTCATTGGATATAGCGCCTTGCTCGGACCGATTGCTGGCATCATGATTTGCGATTACTTCCTTATTCGAAGAATGAAACTCAACTGTGATGCCATGTACGATTCCCGCGGACAATATTCTGGTTTGCGCTGGAGTACTGTATTTGTGCTCGCAGTCGCAGTCGCACCAAATCTTCCGGGTTTTATCAACGCGGCATTTAAAACAGATATGTTTCCGGAATTTTTTAATCAACTGTATAGTTACGCTTGGTTTGTCGGCATCACAATAGCATTTGTGTTGTACGGCATACTTAATCTAGGAGAACGAAACCGTGCCAACACTTCCAGCATCTGAATACGCCCCAGAAATTTACACGGGTCCGACGAAAGAAGAAGTGCAAAAACTTCGCAGTGAATATCTGACTCCTGCATTAATGACGTACTACAAAGACCCCATCATGATTGTCGATGGACACATGCAGTATTTGTATGACGAAACAGGGAAACGGTATCTAGATGCTATCGCTGGTATTGTCACCATTAGTGCTGGGCATTGTCACCCTCGAGTGATGGAAGCAGTCAACAATCAGAACGCGAGTTTGCAGCACACCACAACAATTTACTTGCACCCAAACATCGCAACGTTCGCAGAAAAATTAACAAGTACGTTGCCCGATGGTCTAGATGTTGTGTACTTTACGAATAGTGGTTCGGAAGCAAACGACCTTGCGATTTTGATGGCTCGTGCCTATACCAAAAATTACGATGTGATTGCACTTCGAAACGCATACCACGGCGGTTCGCAAGGGGCGATGGGATTAACTGCGCATTCAAATTGGAAATATTCTGTGCCGCACGGTTTTGGTGTTTTGCATTCTGTTACACCAAATAGGTATCGCGGTCATTTTGGTTACGACGATCCAAAAGCAGGTGAAAAGTATGCACTCGATGTAAAAGACCTTATCGAAAGGGGATCTTCGGGTGGGATTGCTGCATTTATTGCAGAGCCGATTCAAGGAGTTGGGGGCATTGTCGAAATGCCCCCTAATTATCTTAGAGATGCGTATTCGTATGTCCTGGGGGCTGGTGGCGTTTGTATTGCAGACGAAGTGCAAACGGGCTTTGGACGAACGGGCGAAAACTTCTGGGGATTTGAAAACAACGACGTTGTTCCGGATATGGTTGTGATGGCAAAGGGCATTGGGAATGGCTGTCCACTCGGTGCAGTTGTAACAACAAAAGTAATTGCGCAAAGCATGACCGAAGCGGTTCACTTCAACACGTTTGGCGGCAATCCTGTCTCTTGTGCGCAAGGCCTCGCCTCTTTAGAAGTGATTCTTGATGATGACATGCAAGGAAACTCAAAACGGCTGGGTGATACTTTACTTGACGGTTTGCGTACTTTGCAAAAGAAATATACATGTATTGGTGACGTTCGCGGAAAGGGTTTGATGGTTGGCATTGAACTTGTTGAAGATGAAGACAAAACGCCTGCTGCAAAACTAACTGTAGATGTGATTGAAACATGCAAAGATATGGGATTGCTTGTTGGCAAGGGAGGATTTTATGGAAACGTTCTTCGGATTACGCCGCCAATGTGTTTGACAGAAGAAGATATTGTTTTTTTGCTCGACGTTCTTGATGAAGTGTTTGCAAAGGAGACTGCGTAATGTTTGATACTGTTATTCATGGTGGAACTATCTATTCGACCGACGGCGTTGTTGAAGGCGACATCGGAATTACGGATGGTATTGTTACTGAAATCAAAGAGGGCGGTGGTCTTGAAGGCAAGAACAGTATTGATGCAACGGGAAAACTTGTTTTTCCAGGCTTCATAGATCCCCATGTGCATATTCACCTTCCATTTATGGGGACAAACGCAATTGACGATCATGAATCCGCTACGAAAGCGGCACTTGTTGGTGGGACGACGACCATCATTGAGATGATTTGCCCTGGACCCGATGATGAACCAGCAAAAGCATTTGCAGAATGGAATGGGCTAGCAGAAGAAGGTGCCTGTTGTGATTACACGTTTCATCTTGCTGTCGTGCGGTTTGACGATATTGCAAAAGCGCAACTTAGAAAACTAGTAGCAGAAGAAGGTGTGCAATCGTTCAAAATCTTTTTGGCATACAAAGGTGCGCTTGATATGAACGACGAGAATTTGTTTCAACTCATGCAACTTTGTGAAGAACTTGGAGTGACGTTGACCGCGCACTGCGAAAACGCTGAAGCGGTTGATTCGATGCAAAAGAAGTTGCTTGCGGAAGGCAAAATAGGTCCAGAGTGGCACGAACCATCAAGACCAAGAAGTGTTGAAGCAGATGGCGTGAACCATTTGTGTTCGTTTGCAGAGTTGACAGGTGCTTCTATTTATATTGTGCACACATCTTGTGGCATTGCCGTTGATAGAGCGATAGAAGCAAGAGGTCGTGGTGTGGACGTCACGGTCGAAGCAGTTGCGCCGCACCTTGTGCTTGACAAAACGTATGCTGAGCAGCCTGATTTTGAAGGCGCTAAGTTTGTGATGTCGCCGCCACTGCGCGACGAAGAAGAGCACGATGCTCTTTGGCGCGGACTTGCAAGTGGCGCAATTTCCACCATCGGTACAGATCACGCACCCTTTGCCTTTAAGGGCCAAAAGGATATGGGTACGGATGCTTTTACTTTAATCCCAAACGGCATACCTTCCATCCAAGAACGTGTAGACCTCATTCACACGCACGGTGTTTGCACAGGAAACATTGAAATGCAAACAATGGTGGATGCGTGCAGTACGAACGTTGCAAAGCAATTCAACATGTACCCGCAAAAAGGTGCAATCGCTGTTGGCAGCGATGCTGACATCGTTGTGTACGATGCCGAGTATGTTGGCACTTTCAAACACGAAGATGGTTTGTCAAAAATAGACTATTCTGGCTTTGAAGGCATGGAACGCAAAGGTCGCAGTGACGTGGTGTTGCTTCGCGGCAACGTTGTTGCCGAAAAAGGCGCCTTCGTCGGCGAAACTGGCGCTGGCTCGTACATCCCAAGATAATTAATCAACCCGCGGTTAATTAATCGTCGTTGGAGACGAGTTTGTCTGATTGCTCAACAAAATCATCACCGGACCACTGGGCATCTTGTTGCACCATACCTTCTCTACGTGCTTTTGCCTCGGCTTTTGCCTTTGCTTGACGTTCGACTAAATCAGCGTGCGTACTGAAGTAGGGGAGTGATGCGCCACGAAAATCATCTATGGTTTCAAAGTTATGTTTCTCCATAAACGCAAGCAAACTTTCGCTCATCTCTTTGACCATGCCGTAGCCATGGATCATGACGCCTGTGCACACTTGCACAGTATGCGAACCAAGTAAAATAAATTGCGCTGCATCATCGCCCGTTTCAATGCCACCGATCCCAGAAATAGTTCGGTCTTTGAAACCATCTTCCATCATGCGCGCAAGTTCCATCACCATACGGAGTGCAATTGGCCTTACTGCTTTGCAAGAGTACCCGCCGGGAACACTGTAGCCCTCGACGGTTGGCTGCGGTCGAAGCGTTTTAAGATCAACACCCATCACACTAAGAATAGTATTTATTGCGGCAAGTCCATCTGCACCTGCTTCAAGTGCACTTCTTCCGGGGTCAGCGATGTGCGTAATGTTTGGCGTCATTTTCGCCCAAACTGGAATATTCGCCACCTCCATCACCCAACTCGTTACTTCGCCAACAATTTCAGGATTCTCGCCCATGGCTGCGCCCATCTTTCGTTCAGGCAAACCATGCGGACAAGAAAAATTAAGTTCAAACGCATCGACACCAACTTCTTGGCAGCGCTCGATCATTTCAATCCATCGTTCTTTGTTGTACTCTTCCATCACTGAAGCGATGAGCATTCCGTCTGGATGCAATTGTTTGACCGAGTCAAATTCTTCAAGCCAAGTTTCGAATGGACGGTCGCTAATGAGTTCAATGTTTTGCCAACCGAAAACTTCTTTAGAATCAGCAGCGCGCATTCGTGCGTATCTTGGCGCGACGTTTGTTACTTTCGTTGCGTCCATGCTAATTGTTTTTGCAACAACCCCGCCCCAGCCCTCGTCAAACGCTTTGCGAATGACATTAGCGTTTGTTCCGGGAGGCCCGCTGCCAATGACGAATGGATTCTTAAATTTCAATCCGTTTACCGTGGTTTCTAGTGTTGCCATTTCACCATCATACGGGCTATAAGTGGTACTATCCACGATGTATAACTGTGCAGAGGTGGTTTTTGAAGAAATGGAGTTAGTACATGACCCAACAGGTAGTTGAGCCGACCCCCACCCCCGAAAAAGAGTCGAATTCCGGATTCAAATATTCTGGAGATAGGGTGATGACAGATGGTAATGCGATTATTTCTCGCGTTGCGTATTTAGTCAACGGTGGAATTGCAATTTATACCATTACGCCATCTTCACCATTTGGTGAAGAGAGTGCCAAGATGAACGCAAGGGGAAAGAAAAACATTTACGGTGTTGTGCCACAATGTTTTATGGCGTGTGATGAGGCAGCAGCGGCTTCATTTGTGCAAGGCATGGCAGCAAAAGGGGTTGGGTCGGCGACGTGCTCTTCGTCGCAAGGCATCTTGCTCATGATTCCTGAAATGTACAACTCTGCTGGGCAACTGCTTCCAATTTCATTTTATATTGGTGCTCGGGACCTTTCGAGGCATTCGCTTACCATTTTTGCTGGGCATAGCGATGTCTATGCTGTTCGCGATACTGGAATTATCATTTTGTTTGCAAGTAACGCGCAGGAATTGCAAGACATTGGGGCAATTGCTGAGCGCTTAAAGTGGGAAGTGAGTTTGCCAATAGCGGTCGTGTACGATGGTTTTTTAACGACTCACAGGCAAACACAAGTGCAAGAATTACCAGAAGAATTTTTCTGGGAGTTTATGCCGCACGAAAAAATGGCGTTACACAAAGCGCGTTCGCTTGATCCTGCGCATCCCTCGGTTTGGGGAGCAAACGAAAATCCAGATGGCTATATGCAAGCAGGTCTTGCGCAGAAACCACATACGATTGATGTTACTGAAGTCTTGCCCAAACTCATGCAAGAGTTTTATGAATTGACTGGACGAAATTATTCGCCGTACCAATATGTTGGACACCCTGAAGCGACCGATGTCATCGTTGCGGCTGGAAGTTCAATAAGCACTTTGCGCTCAACTGTTCGGCAGATGTTGCAAGAAGATCCAAATAGAAAAGTAGGCGTTCTTGGTGTCCATGCATATCGCCCATTTCTTACAAAAGAGTTTGTTGAGACACTTCCATCGACTGTTGAAAGAATTGCAGTACTTGACCGATCGATGACACACACGGCGCAAGATGAGCCGCTGTGTGCGGACGTTCGTTCTGCAGTTATGAAAGCAGTGCATGGGTTTGAGGGTATGGACTTACCACAGCTTCCAGTTGTAACAGGCGGAATTTATGGCGTGGGTGGAAAAGATTTTCATCCTGGCTCGGTTGTGGAGGTTTTTGCTCACCTTGATGCAATTGCGGACTCAGGAAAACCGTGGACGAACTTTACGGTTGGTGTCATCGATGATGTCATGGGAACTTCGCTTCCAATGCAACCAATTCCAAACATATTTGATGGTATTGATTTAAGACAAGGACGAATTGTTGCATACGGTTCGGACGGCACAGTGAGTATGGTGAAAAGTGCTGCTGATATTTATTCACAGCAAGAGAATGAAACCGAGTTTGGCGATTACTTATTTGTAGAGTCGCACGCAGAGTATGACAGTAAAAAAGCGGGCGGAGTTACTGTTTCACACTTTAGGGTTTCTAAGGATGAACTCGATGAGTGTTTCGATGTGTACAGACCCGACTATGTTGCTGTGCATCATCCCGCACTGCTTGAGAAACGCACAGGCATTCTTGACGGTATTCGCGAAGGCGGAATCTGCGTTATCAACACCCCGCAACCAACAATCGATGTCTTTGCGTCACTTCCAAATGAGATGCAACAAAAAATTGTTGACAATAATATAGAACTTTGGGTAGTTGACGCATTTAGAATTGCACATGAGCAAGGGCTTGGCAACAAAATCAGCATGATTATGCAGCGTGTTTTGTTTGAGAAGTTTGGTTTAATAACTTCTGACGCAGCCGACGAAGCAATGGAGTATGGTATTCGCAAAGCGTTCTCGAAGAAGGGCGACGAGGTCGTGAACAAAAATATCGAAGCATTCCATCATGCACTTGAATCTTTAGTTCGCGTTGATGTTCCTGATTCCATTCCACCCGACTCGTATGCAACGTGCGCTAGCAATGCAATCGAATTGATTCCAACGGACTCGTGTGTTTGTTCGCCTGATCCAGAGGGTTTCAGAGATCGCATTCAAACACTAGGGCTTGCAGGTCGTGGTAACGAAGTGACCGTTGGGGATTATTACGAATGCGCTCGTGGTGGCGCACGACCATCCGACACTTGGAAGGGGCTTGCACGAAGTTTTGCTTCGCAGATGCCAACCTTTATTCCTGCAAATTGCACCGAGTGTGGTGATTGTGTGTTCTACTGTCCAACTGGTGATGCCTTGCAACAAGTTCGGCTCACGCCCGAGCAGCAACAAGAACTTGAAAACTTACCACTCTCGCAGGTCTATCGAAACATCGGCGGCTATGCGGTTGACGCTTCGCATCATGAATTCCCATCATCGAAGAAAATTCGTTCGCTCAATGCCTATGGCATTGCTGTCGATCCAAACTTATGCACAGGATGCAGTGTTTGTGCGGAGGCGTGCCGTAAAGAAGCAATCGTGATGGAGCCGCGAACTCCAGAATATTATGAGGAATTAGAGCACCACCGCGATTTGCTGGAGGCAGGATGTGAACTTGGCGGGGATATTAACAAACAAGTTGACTTGACGAAGAAGCGTCATACGAATCCTGAGATGGAAGACCTTCCGAACTATGTCGGTGCTTCTGGTGCTTGTTCGGGTTGTTACGAACCGCTCTACGTTTCAAAGTTCTTGCAACTTTTTCCATATACTGTAATTACAAATGCAACTGGTTGTTCCTCAATTTGGGGAGCGCAGGCGTACGAAACACCGTACAGTACTGATGCAACTGGTTTTGGTCCTGCTTGGGTGAATCCGCTCTTTGAAAACAATGCAGCAGTTGGCGGAGGTATGGCACTTGGTGTTGCAAATGAGCAAGACCAAGCAGAAGTTTCTAAGCAATTTGTTATTGATGCAATTACAAAAGATGACAATCTCACTTCAGATCCAGAGTTTGCACAGTTGCGAGATGCTTTATTTGCTCTTGCTGAAGTTGAAAAGGGGCAGGGTACAACGCTTGAAGGAAGATTTGAGCAAGTGCAACGAGTGAAAGATGCACACGATTTGATTGAGTCGGCTTTAGACAAGTCAGCACATCTGAGTGTTCAGTTTAAAACCCATCTTGGGTTGTTGCGGGCAACAATTTCAAGTCATCTCAATAAACAAACATTGATTGTTGGAGGGGATGGTTGGGCGTTTGATATTGGCTTGCAAATGATGGTGCACGTATTGCAATCAAACTTGAATGTGACAGTGATGGTGCTTGTCACCGATGTCTATTCAAACACTGGCGGTCAAATGTCCAAAGCAACGCCCAAAGGAATGGACGCTCCGTTTGCTCCCGGAGGCAAGGAATCGGAACGTTTTCCGCTTGGTTTGTCCATTGCGAATGCTAATAATGCGTACGTTGCGCAAGTAAACATGGCGTATCCAAACCACATGATTGGTGCGTACAAAAAAGCGGTCGAGCATGAAGGGCCTTCGCTTTTACTTTGTTATGTTCCCTGTATGACTGCGCATAAGTATCTTGATAGTTTGGTTCCTGATCAAGCGCAAAGAGCTACAACTACTCGGTACTGGCCACTTTGGACATACGAACCAGAGACACAAAAGTGGAGTGTTGCGGGGAACCCTGAAAGCAAGCGAAGCGTTGCAAAGTTCGAAGGCGATTTTATTGAGGATTTCTGTAAGTACGAGGGAAGGTTCCGTTCGCAATTCAAGAGCGACGGTACGCCATCCCACTTGCTAGAAGAACAAGTAGAAGAAAACTTACGGATTTGGAATATTTTGCAAAAGAACGCTGGAGTAGAGCCAAAGGAATGACGTCTGTTCAACTAGCAACACTTGGAGAACTTTGGAAAAAACAACACGATGAATTGTTAGCAGCAAAGACGCACGATGCAATTCGTTTGCGAATGCACCGTGCATTTTCATGGTTGCGCAAAGCAGACGAATTTGAACTTCCAGAAGATGCCGATGCACATTTTCTTTTTTCTTGGATTGCGCTCAACACGATGTACGCGAAATGGGACAGTGATTTGGTAAATCGTGAGCCAGAGTGGCAAACGAGGGAAGCGTTTTTAAAGCGAGTGGTGAAGAGCGATGCTTGTGGTCGCATTCAAGAAGTTATTTTAGGGAACCGTAAACTATGCGATCGATTATTGTCAGAAGAACATCTGATAAATTCTTACTGGGGAAATCCTACAGAAGACGAAGCAAGGAAGGCAAGGACTAAGCCACGTAAAGTTGGGCAGCATTATCATGATGCAAACGATGTGATTAAGGTTGTGATTCCACTGTTTAAATGTATGACGATGTTACGCTCTCAGTTAGTACATGGCATGTCAACATACGGAAGCAGCGCAAATCGAGCAGTTGTCGAGGCGGGAGCGAATGTGATTTTTGTTTTTACGCTTACTGTATTGCGAGTTGTCGCAGAGGATGGCCTTTGGGAAGACGACGGATCGTGGATGCCCGTTCCCTATCCACCGATGGAACCGCATTTCAGGCGGGACGCGTAATGCAAACGTCGTTGTTGCAAGACATTAAAATGGGTGCAATTGTCGATGTTGAAACAACTGGCATGAGTCCGCGTAGGGGAGATGAAGTTGTCGAAATTGGTATTTTTTTGTTTCGCTTTAATGCGGTCCACCACGACGAAGTTGAAGTAGTGGACACATACCAAGTTCTACGCGAACCCACCGATCCAATTCCGTATTCAGTCACCAGAATTCACGGCATTACAAACGATATGGTGCTGGGCAAAACCCTTGACTACACCAAGATGGAATCTATTTTTGGCAGGGCAGAGTTTGTCGTTGCCCACAACGCAAGTTTTGACCGGAGTTTTCTAGAGACATTGTTGCCCATGTCCATCGACCGCCCTTGGAAATGCAGTTGTTTTGGTATTCCTTGGAAACAGCATGGACTTCCAAATCGACGCCTAGGCACTCTCCGCGACTTTTTCAACATTGCCCATGACGAAGCCCACCGTGCACTCGCCGACTGCGAAGTCGTCCTCGAAGCCCTCAAGCGACCCCGCTACCTGCAAGAGCTGTTGAAATAAACAATCCCGCGGTCGTTTATTTAAAAACCCATCAAAGCGGGCGCTTTGATGGGTTTGAGTTGACAAATCACTGGGGGATGAGTCTATCTTTTGAGAAAATCATTAAATCACCTTATTCGCAAGTACCCCAATCGCCAATCAAGATAAGAAGATCGTGGATGTTTACGACAACGTCGCCGTTCATATCTGCGTCTTGGTTATTCGTGCCCCAGGCACCAATCAAAAACAACAAGTCGTGAATGTTGACAAGACCATCATCGTTTGCGATGTTGCCTTGGCAAGTAACCTCGCCAATCGGTGTAACTTCACCTTTGACTACACCATCAATAATGATGTTTGCAGCGTACACATTACAACCGCCAGTGGAGAGTGTGCCGCCTGCACGAACAATTAAGTTTTCAACATACATTGTTTCGCATGTATCAACGCCATCGTTTGCATTGTCATGCATGTCAACTAAGTTGACAGTCGCGCCAGTTCGCACTTCAAACGTACCGATTGGATAGTTTCCACTTAGAAGGGGATCAAGACCATCCATCGTATCGCCAATGTCTGCGCTCATAAGTTCAGCAGTCTGGGATGTTTCACCAGCGTTCATGGCAAGCGTTGCACCAATCATCATGAACCGATTGTTGTCATCGATTGCGCAATCAAAGTTTCCGCTAACACCTAGTGTCCATTCGAAGTTGAGCATTGTGAGTGAAGCATTGCTTCCGATGATGTAATCACCACCGACTGCCATTCCATCGCCGGGCCGTGGTGCGTCGCTGCCGCCACCGCGAATGCCCGGACCTGTACTCACATCACCAAGCAGGGTGCCCCAATTGATAATGTCACCAACAATATGAAGCGTACCTCGGTGGACGATGGTTGTTGCATCGTTGAAGTTCATGTAGTAGTCATACACAATAGTGTCTGCGACAACATGGTTTTCTGCATTTGGAAAAACCTCAACTGCTCCAACGATATGTCCATTTAGCCAAGATACTCCAAAGGAGTCTGTAATAAAGGGAAACTGTGAGACAATCGTTGCTCCATTGCAAAGGAATTCGCCTCCACATTCCGAATATGCATTCATCACCAACAAACCGTCTGTTGGAGCAATAACCATGCCGTTTAACTGCCATCCCCAGACTTCACTGCTTGTTATTGTATTCGTGCTTGGCATCCAAGTACAAGATTCTGGAACGGTGACAGTTTCAACATTTGCTACAAAATGAATTGGTTTGTCAACATGTGTGAATACTCCATCTATGTCAAATGCACTATTGAGAACAGATAAACGATCGTTTGGCTGCGCGTCGTTTACTGCGTCACGCAGTTTAACAAAAACTTCGCCAGATTCTAGGTTTATGGAAGTACCCGCTAAAAAAGAATACGCACAACCTGAAGAAGGCAAAGCGCCACTACCGGTAGGGGCACCTACGACTACAAAATTTCCACTGATGCCACGCTGTTTCCGAAATAATCGTAATCATTCCGATCAATAGCGATTAGTTTGGTTTCAAGCCAAGATGTTCCATCAAAGCGATATATATAAGCACAGCCTTCATATTCATAATTGACAGTATGCTGTTTTGCTCCCACGACAATTGTATCTTCACTGATTGCAACAGCTCCGCCAAACATATCCCAAGCCTCATCATCGCTTGCGCTGATTTTGGTTTCTGCAAAAAAATCTGCTCGCGTTTGCCCAAGCGAAACACTTGTGCTGATTGCGATTGCAAGACCCGCGGTGATTGTGCTAAGCGCTTTTTTATGTATAGACATAACTGTCTCCATTCAATTTTTCTGTACTTTATTTCTCTGCTACTACCTTACCTGTGTGAGGTGACCTCTATTGAAGTATAGAGCGAAATATTCTTGATGCAAGAGAAAAGAAGTAGAGAGAATTTAGAAAAACAATGTAAATTTGATAGATCGACCTAGGAGTGGCTGAAATGAACAAATTTTAACTTTTCCTAATTTAATGCTTTGTAGTAGAGCGTTATGGAACATAGCAATCGCCCCAGGCGGAGACGATGACAAGGATGTCTGCGACGTTTACAGTGCCATCGTTTGTAATGTCGGCGGTGGGGTCATTGGTGCCCCATGCCTTGATGACAAAGAGCAAATCAGAAACATTGACTGTTTGGTCGCTGTTTAAGTCAGCAACACAAAGATGTTCTTGATTAAGATGGGTGTTCATGTACTCAAACAAGTGATCGATACCCTCGTCGCTCATCACGGGGAAGTGGCTGCCGGTATTTATCTCCCAGAGTTCAGCAGAGCCAGCAGATGGGTCAGCGCAATTTTCAAAGATCCATCGAGTTGTTTCATCGAACCAAATCCACCACTCAAAATCAAAAGAACCCGCATCGATTGCATTTACTGAGCAATTGTTATGTTGTGCCCAAAACTCAATCGTAGTCCATGCGCCTGGGTAGGGATTGAGTTCAAGCCCAAGCCATCCGCCAAGCCAGTAGATTACACCATCCCAGTTTCCATGAATTTGAAGAACGTGCGCTGGTTCGCTTGTCTGGCAGTTTGATTGCTCATTCCACATTGCGCCAGCGATACTGATGAACGATGCAAACACTTCGGGCGCATCGCACGCAAGTCGGTGCGCCATAAAACCGCCGTTTGAATAACCAACTACGTGAATTCGTCGCTCGTCGACGTTGTAGTTCGCTTTAATCGAATCAACCAATGCAAGTAAGTAACCGACGTGGTCTGGGTTATTGTCAAACATGTCGCAGCAAGCATCGGTTGCGTTCCAGTAGAATTCGCCCATACCATCTTGGCTACCAGTTGGGTTGGCAAAAATATACCCTCGTTCTTCAGAGTCATCGTTTAGCGCAATGAGCCAATCACTCCACGCAGTCGTGAGTGGGTTGTATCCATGCAAGAAAATGATGACAGGAGTGGGAGTTTCTGGATCGTAATTATTCGGAAGGTGAATCGGTACTTCGCCTGGTGGAATTTGATCACTCCACTGCGCGTTGGCAGCGTGCACGAGTCCAATAGTGAAAATGAATGCGATGAGCCGTATCATTGTTTCGTTAAAATTTCACTCGCATTGAAAATGGAGTTGGGTACGTAGAGTTTGTCACCATCTTCTGTTGTGAGAAGCGTAGCGTACAACCCAATTCTCGTTACTTCCCCATCCACTTTGCCAGAAACAATATGATCGCCCACTTTGAACGGGCGATTTAGCATCACAACAATGCCGCCAAAGAAGTTTGCAACAACATCTTTTGATGCAAATGCAATACCAGCGCCGCCAATGCCACCAATGGTTATAACTGCGTTCATATTAAAACCAAGCGATTGGAGCGTCACAATAAAACCGACCACCCAAGTTACAACAACGCCAACCGAGGCAAGTGCTTGAATCGCAGTCGTGTCAAGATCAACAGTGTCTTTACTGTGATGCCAATTGTTTAAGATTTTTGAAAAAGTACGAATCCCTCTTGCTACAAACCAAGTTGTAAGAATGACAATAAGCCCGGTACGTGCCATCGAAAGGATAGTATCAATGGTGAACACTGCTTCGCCTGTTTCGATTTCAAATGGTGCCCATTCAAAATGCTCTACGAGTTTTTGTGCAGTGAGTGTCAGTGCAACAACCCATATTGCTACCCCAAGTGGCGTTGGCAGCGACGAGCCAATCGCAGTGCGAATATCACCGAGTGTGCCTTCGCCGCCTTTACCGAAAAGTTTTGTTATGCCAAAGAGAAGAAGGTGAAGCACAAGTGCCGAGCCGAGCGTAATTGTTATAAATGTAACCATGCTGTGCATGGTAGCAAAATACTATTTAGCCCTCTGCCCAAACCACGTCACCGTGAGTGGATGATTAATTGCATCAAGAACAGGTTGGAGAAACTCTGGTCCTGGTTGTGTGTAGGTCGTACCGGGGGTTGGATTATTACCAGGGCCTCCGGGGTTATAGAAGGGGGTGTACTCGCCAGAAGCTGGAATATGCACATCCGTAATGCAATGCATTGCTTCTACATCACCGCGAAGAATAATATCGATTTGATTATCGTGATCCT
>CAZAZD010000027.1:0-25397 GCA_964489535.1 uncultured Isosphaeraceae bacterium | reverse complement strand
TTTTCCTCGTTGCTTTCTTTTTGGCCATGATCATTGACCTCCTTGTTTCAACAATGCGCGCGTTCGGACCACTGACGGACGTTCCGTCAATAGAGTTTTACACATATCGGACGCAATTTGGAAGACGCTTTACAAAAAAACTTTTAAAAAGTTACAACTATGGTTTGTTATCACATAACAATAGTTTTGCTTGTTGTGTAAAAAAGCGCGTGCCTGTTGCAATGCATACGGTTTTTAACTTTTTTATTTGTGTTTGTGTTTTGTTTTTTGCGTTAAATGTTTTTTAATTTTTTTTGTGTTTTTTGAACAAATAATCAAAAACTTAAAAAGTTTGTGCGTTAACAAAATTTTTTGGTTTTGTGATACACCAATCAAACCTGGAATGTATCCTTTGTTTTTCTTATGAGCAATATTAAACATCACCAGTTTGATTGCGGGCTAACCGTTGTTACGGAATCCATTCCAGGCACGAAAACCGCCGCGCTAAACTGGGGAGTGCGTAGCGGGGTTGCATACAACAAGCGCGACGGTGACAGCGTGTTGCTTGCTGAACTTGTACAACGCGGCGCACGTGGTCTTTCAGCAAAAGAGCATAATGACGCACTTGATATGTTGGGAGTAAAGCGACAGGTTTCATGTGGAATTGAGTTTTTCAGAGTTTCTGGGGTTATGCTCTCAGTGCACCTCGCACAGGGAATTCCTTTGCTTAGTGGATATTTGCTCAAGCCAGAACTGCCAGAAAACCATCTCCTTGCCTGTAAAAGTCTGGTCTTACAATCAATACAATCCCTTGCTGACAGTCCGTTGCACTTGGCTGGTGTTGAACTAAATGCACACCATTTCCCAAACCCATATAACCGTTCCGGGTATGGTGAAATTGAGGCTGTTAAGTCGGCAACAATTGAACGTTTGCGAAATGTCTACAGAGCTTCCTTCTCGCCTGAAAATTCAATCCTTGTCGTGGCGGGAGATGTTAACCACAAAAAAGTAATCGATCTTGTTGCGGAAACAATCAACTTGTGGGATATACCAGAAACTCATTCTCCAAAAGTCGGGGAAACAAATCGTGGAATCCACTGGATTGAACAAGACACTTCGCAAGTCCACCTTGGGTTTGCATTCGATGCGCCAAATGCTTCTGATTCAAATACCATTCTTGAAATTGTTGCAATGTCGGTGTTTGGTGGAGCAACAAGTGGTCGTTTGTTCACACAAGTTAGACAACGGCGGTCACTTTGTTATAGTGTTTCCGCTCAATTTGCACCAGCACGTTCCAGGTCCGTCGTAAGAATGCACGCGGGAACAACACCTGAGCGTGCAGAGGAGACTATTCGTGTCTGTATTGAACAATTGTCGGAGTTGAGAAGTGGAATTACAAAAGATGAGTTTGCTAGAACTATCCAGCGTCTAAAAAGTAGAACAGTCATGCGCGGCGAGTCGACGACTGCACGAGCCAATGCTCTTTGGGGCGATCAATACGCGCTTGGAAGTGCGCGTTCGCTCGCCGATCGACTGCGAGAAATCGATGATGTTTCACTAAAAAACGTGAATCATTGGCTCAATAATCGCACTATTGGGAAAATGACACTTGTGTACCTTGGTCCAAATCAAATCGAACTTGACCAAGCGCTGCTCAATCTAGATTAGTCAATGGGGACCTCTGCGAGGCATGGTTTTTGTTCCGTTGACCCCTGTGATGGGTTCTTGGGATTGTAATATTGCAATACTGGTTGCCCGTTTGTAAGCCGATGGGGAAACCTTGACATCATCGCTTCCACTTCCAAACTATAAAAACCAGTTTCTGGATCAATTGCTTGGTAACTAAAGAGTCCAACCGTCACTGAGCTTAAATCAATGTCGTCGTTGTGATAAAAATATGCCTCAAATCCCTTGTTTCTTAACTCCTCGGCATATTGTTCGGCAGCCGCACGTCGCTGTTCCTTTGGAAGTTGGCCACTCTCGAAATCTCCCCATATCGCAACCTCTAGTGTATAAATTGGAACAATTGTTGGATACTCCCTTCGCACCGTCCACAAATCGTGTGGATGCAACTGCCGCCTTGCTCTTGAGGATTTAAACTTGGAAAGCATTACTTGACCAAATGCGGGGGTACCCTGAGCAGATACCACTGTCTTGAGCATTTCAATATCCCGTTTTGCAGATGAATCGTTATAGCCAGAATAATTACCGTATGTAATCACAGAACCCCTACTCCGCTCTCGAACCTTTAATAGTGGTCCAAGCGTTGGGTACTTCATCCCAAGGGAGGAAAGTGTTGCCTTTGCAGCACTTTGGTGCCCGCCTCCGGTAAACGTTGCGACCACAATTGCAAACTGATCTTTGGCTTGGATAGTATTGGTATCGTTTGATACCGGTTTGTCACCAAAATCCCATGTTGAAACATTCATGATGTCCCCTGAGCCTGACCCCATTGTTGAGGACGATGGCGCCACTGTCGACGCTGGTCCACACCCACTGAGAGTGAAGCCCAAAAAAATCAAAACGATGGATACGTAATAAAATTTCATAATGACTATCGTACCTCTCAAAACGAAGTGTGAAAAACGTTGTTTTTTTGCAAAAACTGGCGGTGATATCGGACTTTACGAAAACTTTGAAAAATCACGTAAAGTTCAAGCAAAACAGGGTTTGTGTACGATAATTATAGTGTGCTGGTTGTATTGCTTGGTGGCTTCAATCAGTCAATGTTGGGGGAAGACAGGGAAGTGCTAGGACTTGAGGAAATCGTCGCACAGCGACACAGTAAAGGTGTAAAAAAGAATGTCTGAAATCTCCGCAATCGGAAACGCTGGAAACGCAGTAATTGGTTCTGTACGAGCTGCGTCACCAACAACCCCAACAACAGCAGTAGAGGTTACTGCGCCAATGTCTGACGTTGATGCTGCTTCAACTGTTGATCATGTCGAATTTTCTGAACAAGCCCAGATGCTTGAGAAAATTCACCAACTGCCCGATGTTCGTCAAGATCACATTGACGCAATCAAAGACGCAATTGCAAACAACACATACTTAACAGACGAAAAAGTTGACATCGCGCTTAGTCGGCTCGTTGATGATATCGTTCATTAATTGATTCCAATTTGATACAACCATCCAAATTTTTTTTCATCGCTACTGTATATTTTATAGTGGCGATGTTTTTTTATGGTTGCTCATCGAGCCCAAAACAAACTGGACCCAAACGGTCAAACAACTGGGCGTATGCACCCGAATCGGTTTCCATTCATCCTCTGAGTAGGGTGCGGGTGAGCAAAGATAAAACGAGCGCAGCCATTCTTGTTCACGTCGAATTTAAAGATGGAGATGGTTTTGCGTGCAGGGGCGTGGGGAACTTGTTTATTGCGGTTGACACAGCAAGCGGGAACAAAACCAAAACATTCAAACTAAACGACCCTGAGGTAAACCGTGAATTGTTCGACAGTGTGACTCGAACCTACCGCATCGAGTTGCCAACATCACCAAATGTAAAACTAGTAAAAGTTCAGGCGACTTTTAATGCAAGCGATGAGGAAGTGTTGTCGAGTAAGAAAAAAACCCTCGTCAACAACCCACGAGCGCCAAAAGAACCGTAATTGGGACTTAATTGGAACTGTACCCAAACTGCTGACGTTGAGGTCATCAAACTATTACATCACAAATAGACACACGAAGAAGTTGTGCGTTATGGGGGACTGTCCCCAACAAGTTGTGGCTCAGAGCCATATTAATTCCTTGCCCGAGGACTCGCTCGGAGCCAGCCCCATTCTCAGTTTTTGACTAGCAAGCGGAGGGGTGCCAAATTGTTTTCATTTCTACAAATGGCTCAATATTCCATGGAGAAGATGCCAAAGAACCGTCAAACCAGTCCTCGCCATCCAGCGCACTAAACCGAACGCGCTTCATGCTATCGGCGGCGCCTTGTTCGATCACTATTCGATCTTTTTTACACAACGCAGCCGAATAAATACCAGCAACTTGGCGGTGGCTTGCAATATGCTCAAGCAACTCCGATTGCACGCCCGCGAGCAAGTTAATGACCCCTGCGGGCACATCGGACGTCTGGCACACCTCGCCAAAAATAGCGGTAGGTACTGGGTTTTCGTCAGAGCCCACCACAACAACGGTATTGCCCGCGCAGAGAGGTGCACCGAGCAATGTTACTAGCCCAAGAAGTGACGGGGTCTTTGGTGCAACAACCGCAACAACACCTTGTGGTTGAGGTACAGTAAAGTTGTAATAGTTTCCTGCAACGGGGTTAGCACAGCCAAGAACTTGTTGCAACTTGTCTGTCCAGCCGGCAAATCGAACGAGTGTGTCAACCGAGGCGTCGACCTCTTTCCTCGCTGCAGCGACAGTGACGTCCTGTGTAACTTGGATGGCCGCCGCAAACTCCTCTCGCCGGCCCTCAAGCATTTCTGCCATGCGATACATAATCTGACCTCGCAAATAGCCCGTTATCCCAGACCACGAGTCAAACGCTTTCGTTGCACATTCGACGGCTTTGCGAAAATCCTTTCTTGAACCACGACATATATGCGCTGCAACGTTGCCTTTTAAATCTTCAACGGCAATAGAGCGACCCG
The DNA here is from genome assembly GCA_964489535.1 of uncultured Isosphaeraceae bacterium. Classification (GTDB taxonomy): domain Bacteria; phylum Planctomycetota; class Phycisphaerae; order Phycisphaerales; family SM1A02. Next base: position 20,814 of record CAZAZD010000027.1, on the reverse strand, counting down.
ATTCCGTACGAGGAAATTTACCATCAATGTAAAGTTTGTATGTTTTTGCAACTGTTAATCGAGACATTTTTTCCTTCCTTACACACCACCAAGCCGAACGTAGGGTCGAAGACCTTGCATTCCGCCCTCGCGACCAAAACCTGATTCTTTAAAACCCCCAAACGGTGAAGCGGCGTCAAACTTGTTGTACGTGTTACACCAAATAATACCCGCATCAAGTTCTTTAGCCACTTCAAAAATCTTTGACCCCTTATCAGTCCACACGCCCGCAGCAAGTCCGTATGGCGAATTATTTGCCCGAGAAATCGCCTCTTCTGGCGTTCTAAATGTCATCACCGAAAGCACAGGACCAAAAATTTCTTCCCGTGCAATCGTGTGGCTTGGCTGAACATCGGTGAAGAAACACGGGTTGCACCAGTATCCCCTACTTGGCAATCGCTGTTCGTTTGCTTTATACAATTGCGCACCCTCATCAATGCCGGACTTAATGTATCCCTCAACAACTTCCAGTTGGGTCTGAGAATTAATTGCACCAAGATCGGTGTTTTTATCCATCGGATCACCAACTCGTAACGAGCTAAGTCGGTGTTTAAGTTTGTGCACAACCTCATCAAGAATGGGTTCTTCCACAAAGAGCCGAGACCCAGCACAACACACATGACCTTGATTAAAATAAATCCCAGAAATTATTCCTTCCACGGCTTGGTCAATTGCTGCGTCTGCAAAAATAATATTTGCGCTCTTGCCCCCAAGTTCTAGGGTGAGTTTTTTCCCCGTTCCCGCAGTTTCACGCATAAGTAACTTGCCAACGTCGGTCGATCCTGTAAATGCAACTTTGTTGACAAGTTTGTGTTCTGCAAGGAACTTTCCAGTGTCACCAGCACCCGTTACCATATTGACAACGCCTTCGGGTAGCCCAACTTCTTGAAAGACCTCTGCCAATCGCAGCGCGGTGAGCGACGTTGTTTCCGCGGGCTTAAGCACGCTCGTGTTGCCGCAAGCGAGTGCTGGCGCAAGTTTCCACGCAGCCATAAGCAGTGGAAAGTTCCACGGAATAATCTGCGCACACACGCCAATTGGAGATGGGTCGCTCCCAGGAAATGCGTATGCAAGTTTGTCTGCCCAGCCGGCGTAATAAAAGAAGTGTTGCGCAGCAAGGGGAATATCAACGTCTCTTGATTCTTTGATTGGCTTACCACCGTCAAGCGTTTCTAAAATTGCAAATTCGCGAGCACGTTCTTGGATGCGCCTAGCAATTCTGTACAAATACTTTGCCCGCTCAGTACCACTAAGCCGAGACCATTTTGGCAACGCTTCCTTTGCTGACCGAACCGCAACATCGACGTCTGCTCTACCCCCACATGCAATGTCCGCAAGTTTCCCTTCGGTTGCCGGATTAATTGTTGCAAACCAAGATCGCGACTTGGGCGAAACAAACTTTCCACCAATAAACAATTTGTTTTTGGGTTCGACGGTTACTTTTGTGCCCTCGGGTGCTGGGCTGTAATCCCAGCCGGCAACTGTTTTTGGCTGTGTTGAATTTGTCATTGTGTTACGCCTCACTAAAATCGTAGGTTGCACCATACCTGCCGGTGTGTTGTTTTATTAGTTGTCTAAGCACATCGTTTGTCAAACTAGAAGCACCAAATCTAAACAAATGCGGCGTAAGCCAGTCTTCGCCGAGAGTTTCTTTTACCATCACAAGATAGTGCAAGGCTTGCTTCGCGGTTTTGATTCCACCCGCAGGTTTCATTCCAACCCGAACACCCGTTTCTTCATAGTAGTCTCGAATTGCTTCAAGCATAACGAGTGTAACTGGCATCGTCGCAGCAGGGCTCACTTTGCCCGTCGAAGTTTTGATAAAAACCTCACCGTCAGCAATCGGTCCCGTTGATGCGGCTGCTTGTATTGCAACATCAGAAGCAAACCGAACATTTTCAAGTGTTTCAAGTTCGCCTGTTTCAAGAATAATTTTCAAGTGCGCGTCGCCACACGCAACCCGAACTCGTGCGATTTCGTCTGCAACTTCTTCAAAGCAGCCAGATAAAAACGCGCCACGGTTGATGACCATGTCTATTTCATCGGCACCAGCGGCAACCGCTTCGGCTACATCATTCAAGCGAACCTCTATTGGGTACTGGCCGCTTGGAAATCCAGTTGCAACGGACGCCACGTTTACGCCTGATCCACCAAGCGCTCGTTTTGCAACCTGAACCAAACTTGGATACACGCACACGGCAGCAACAGGGGGAAGCGGTGGCTCAATATCACCCTCCCAAGGCGTGATTGCTTTGTGACAAAGGGAGCGAACTTTTTCTGGCGAGTCCTTTCCCTCTAGTGTAGTTAAATCAATCATGGACAACGCGAGGCGAAGCCCCTGTTGTTTTGCTTCTGTTTTTATAGAACGACGCGTAAACGAGGCGGCGCGTTGTTCCACCATTACAGTATCAATTGGTCTCCGCATAGTTGTATTGTATCGGGCGGGTGTTAATTCCGAGCCGAATTGAACATCGCTGGCAAAAACCACGTTGCCACTTCATTGATTGATTTATTGTTTTGTGGGTCAGATACGGTATACACCATGTACATTGAGTTGGCGTTATCAATCACGTGTAAATAATCTGTTCCCTGCCCATTTGACGTTGTTAAAAGGGTAAACCCGTCAGCGGTGTTTGCGCTGTCTGCTAGAGCGCGGGAAGAATGGCGACCCGCTGCTACAAAAATTAGGGCTGTAATAAAAAAAGCTGTTGCCCAGAGAGCTGTGTGATTAGACGATGTAGAGTTATCTGTATTCATTTTATTTCCCTAGTGCTTTTGCTGCGTCAGCTGCTAGTATTCTTTTTCCAAGAATTTCTATTCTGTTCGCGTTGTGACTCCACGTGCTTGCTACTAATTCTCCACCATTGCGCTGCGTGTCCACGATATACACAACGCCTGAGTTGAGACCATTCACCTTGCCGGAAACTGCAAGATATTGTCCACGCTCAGGGACTTGAGCATCCGAGACCGGCGCAAGGGTTACTGCTGCAAGCACTGCAAGAAGTAATGTGTTTAAGGCAATTAAGCCGTTACGAGATGTTGATTTCATTGTAAATCCTTTTTATAAAGTAACGTGATTAGTCTTGGTGCCCACGCTTTGATGACATTAAATTAATTGTAACGATTGCTGCAAAAAACAAAAACATTAAACCAAAACCCATCCATGCTGCTGGTGATTTTCGCATGCTCGGTTCTGGTGGTGGCATTGGCACCGCAGCAGAAAGAGTTGCTACAAAACTAGAACAAAGAAACAAAATGATAAGCCGTTGAATTGTTTGCATTACGTAAGGATACCTTTAATTGCCTTTTATTGTGGATTTCGCAGTTTTACACCACTTGTAACACCAAGAGTGCGATATATCTCTTCCGTCGCGGAAGATTGGTTCATTGTAAAGAAGTGTATGCCGCGAATATTGTGATCAAGCAAATTTGCACATTGTTCGGCAGCCCAACTCGTACCTATTTTTCTCACTGCTTCTTCGTCATCTTGAAACTTGTACAGTCGCTTCTGAAGTTTTGCGGGAAAATTAGCGCCGCCAGCAAGTTCTGCCATTCTTCGCATCCCCGAAATGGACAGGATGGGCATGATGCCAGCAAACGTTGGCGTTGTAATGCCAGCAAGTTCACACCGTTCAAGCCAGTCAAAGAACGCTGCGTTATCAAAGAACAGTTGGGAACAAATCCAATCCACCCCACAGTCGACTTTTGCTTTCAGGTGGTCCATTTGCACCAAACGATTTGGTGTTTCGGGGTGCCCTTCGGGAAATCCCGCAACCCCAATTCCAAAAGAGCTACCGTCGAAGTCGTGGATATGCTTAATAAGGTCTGCAGCATGTTCAAAGTCGCTTGCGCTTTCCCCCTCTTTTGGGCGATCGCCTCGCAACGCGAGAATGTTGTCTATCCCTGCGTCTGTATACGATTGCAGAATCTGAGATATCTCCTGCCTTGAATGCCCAACACAAGTGAGGTGTGGAAGTGGGTCTAGTGATGTTTGGGAAGCGATATGGCAGACCAATTCGTGAGTCTTAGACCGAGTTGTGCCGCCTGCACCATACGTAACCGAAACAAATGATGGTTCTAGCGCTTCAAATTCATGCAACCTGTTGGTGAGACCATCCCACCCGCGTTCTGTGTGGGGTGGAAAAAACTCAAATCCGAAGACGGTTTGGTCTCTATCGAGTATTTCTCTCATCAGCATGGTGTACAGGATAGTGGCTCAAGAAGTTCAATGGCACTGTTTTAGTTGTGTTATTCCGCATATACTTGCATTTAATGGAGGATCGTCCAAAAATTCCTAAGCCAACCGCTAGGCGATTGAGTTTATATCTCAGAGAACTTGAGGCGCTTAAGGAAGCGAAGTTGGCATCGATTAACTCAAACCAACTTGGCAAAGCGCTTGATCTCACGGGCGCACAGGTAAGAAAAGATTTTGCAACCTTCGGAACCTTCGGTAGACCTGGGGTGGGGTACACAATAGAACCACTCTGTGATCGACTCCGCCAAATCATGGGCACCGACCGAACGTGGGACGTCGCTGTTGTTGGTGCCGGTAAAATCGGACAAGCAATTAGTTCGTATCCAAAATTTATTGACCGGGGGTTTAAAGTTGTTGCTGTATTTGATAATGACCCAACAATAATCGGCACTGAAGTTGCCGGTCATTTAGTTCGACCTGCTGCTGATATGACGCGGGTTATTCCACTTCGTAATATTAAACTTGCAATCCTTTCCGTCCCTGTTGATGTCGCGCAAGATCTTGCAGACCGTCTTGTTGCATCTGGGATTACTGGCATTCTAAACTTTGCGCCTGTTCGATTAATGGTTCCAGAAGGTGTTGGGGTGTCAAGTGTCGATTTTTCCCGTTCGCTCGAACAACTTGCATTCGAAACTTCAATTGATTTTAGTTGAATAACAACAAAACGGGGCACCACGCGTCTTTTTGGTTTATTCGTTAATTCCAGTGTTCGGAAACATCCTTGTCGTGGGGATAATCACGCTTATTCTAATGACAGTCACTTTGTGCGTGCAGACTCGCTTGGTGTGACCGTCACGTCGAATGAGGGTGGGTATCCCCTTGGCGTGTGTTGGATGTGTTATGTGAAAAAGACGCCAGGCGCTACGCTTTTGCTTGGGTTTCCTGTGGCACCACGTTTTCGCCAAATAATGCCGTACCAACACGCACAACATTCGCACCGCACTCGATTGCAACTTCAAAGTCGTTAGACATGCCCATGGATAAGATATTAAATTCGTCGCCAGAATGTTTATCGAGTTTCATTTCTTCAAACAGTTCAAAACAACGTGTATAAATTGGTCTAGAGTCCTCTGGGTTTTCGCTCAATGGCGTCATGCTCATCATTCCGCGCGGTTTAATACAAGACATTGTTTCTAGTTGTTCAAGAAGATACCCAATGGCAGCTGGTGCAATTCCTGTTTTTTGTCGCTCTCTCGAAATGTTGATTTGCAACAACACTTCGATAACCTGATTGCGTTTTTCAGCAATTTCTTGAATTTCTTCAGCAAGTCGCAAAGAATCCAAAGTATGAATTAGGCGGGTCAACGGGAGAATTCGGCGACATTTATTACGTTGCAAGTGTCCAATAAAATGCCAGCGAATTGGGCTTGGCAAATCTGGCTCGCCTAGTTCTTTTCGCCGATCTATGTATTCTTCTATCTGCGCCGCCAATTGCGTAAAGTGTTGCAGCCGATTCTCTCCAAAGTCGGCATGACCCAGATCAATAAGTTGACGCACATCGTCAACTGACGCGTGTTTGGTAACGGCCACCAAATGAATCTTGGATGCATCGCTACCCGCCCTGTTGGCTGCGGCGACTATTCGTTGTTGTACTAATTCGTATCGTTCCTTGATTGTTTGCACGTGTAAGTCCCCTCCTTGGGATTTGTGATGGGCAGCATACCCTTTATTTTGCAACCGCGACTACTCCTAGCGCATCAGCCATTGCTTCGCCAATGCCTGCAGGACTATCTGAAACCGTTAAGCCCGACGTGCGAAGCGATTCAATTTTGGCTTGCGCCGTATCGTCTTCGCCGCCAATAATAGCTCCGGCGTGTCCCATACGTTTTCCTTTTGGCGCAGTAATACCTGCAATAAACGCTACTACTGGTTTGGACATATTCTCCTTCACCCACTTTCCAGCATCCGTTTCGTCGCTACCGCCAATTTCGCCAATCATAACGACCCCGTCAGTTTCCTCGTCCGACTCAAAACGGGCAAGCAAATCTATAAAGTTTGCGCCTTTAATTGGATCGCCGCCGATTCCAATACACGTGGTTTGACCCATGCCCAGTGAACTTGTTTGCCAGACGGCTTCGTATGTAAGTGTCCCAGATCGGCTAATAATACCAACACTCTTGCCGCTTGCAGAATCACAAGGGGCTGTGTGGATATATCCCGGCATGATTCCGATTTTGCAACCACCCTCGAAATTCGCATTTGCACCAGCGCCAGATACTTTTCTTCCAGGGGTAATAATTCCGGGACAATTTGGACCAATAAGCGTGGTATTTGGATGTTTTTCTAGTACTGATTTGACTCGCATCATATCGGCAACTGGTATTCCCTCGGTAATTGCACAAATGAGCTCGATGCCTGCATCTGCGGCTTCCAAGATGGAGTCAGCGGCAAATGGGGGGGGGACAAAAATCATTGTTGCGTTTGCACCAGTTTCGGCGACTGCTTCTGAAACCGTGTTAAAGATAGGCAAGCCGTTAGCATCTTTTTGACCGCCCTTGTTTGGGGTCACGCCACCGACTACGTTCGTTCCGTATTCAAGGCAGCCCTTCGTGTGGAATGCACCCGAGGAACCGGTAATGCCTTGACAGATGAGTTTTGTTGAATTGTTTACAAGAATTGACATGCTTTACTCCATTTAAGACCGTACAGGATACCGCCAAGTGCCCAAGATGACTACACTTACCGTATGGCTTCCCCAACAAAAAAACCGTTGACGTACGCAGATTCTGGTGTAGACATTGAGGCGGGCGACCGGCTCGTCGGTCTGATTCAAACCATGATGAAAAGGACGCATGGACCGCGAGTTCTTGGAGAACATGGCGGATTTGCTGGCATGTTCCGGCTCGACTTTAACGAACGTTTGTTCAAACGAAATTACAAAGACCCCGTTCTTGTCGCTTGCACCGATGGTGTTGGTACAAAGGTTAAACTTGCGTGCGAACTTGGCATCTACAACACGGTTGGTATTGATTGCGTTGCGATGAACGTCAACGACATGATTGTGCAGGGCGCGGAACCGCTGATATTCTTAGATTATCTCGGACTGCACACTCAAGACCCTGAAACAACCGCAGCAATTGTCTCGGGTGTTGCAAGAGGGTGTGAAATATCAAACTGTGCGTTGATCGGCGGGGAGTGCGCAGAGATGCCAGACATATACACGGAAGGCGATTTTGATATTGCGGGTTTTTCGGTTGGTGTTGTTGAACTCGACCGCGCAATTGATCCAAGTAGAGTGGAAGCGGGCGACATTGTTATTGGGCTCCCATCAAACGGGGTGCATTCCAATGGTTTTACACTCGCGCGAGCTGCTGTTGCTGATTTAGATTTGCAACACATATATCCAGAGCTTGATGGAGAAAAAACATTGGGACAAGTATTGCTTGAGCCAACACGAATATATGTTGAGCCGATTGTAAAACTATTGAAACAATATAAAGTTAAAAAAGTTGTTTCTGGCATGGCACACATTACCGGTGGGGGGATTGCGGGGAACCTCTGCCGCTCCCTGTGTGGTTCGGTTGATGCGACTATTCATTTAGACCGCTGGGAAACGCCAAACGTATTTGGGTTTTTACAAGAACACGGCAACATTGAAACAGAGGAAATGTACCGCGTGTTTAATATGGGTATTGGATATGTTTTAATCGTTCGCCCCGCATTCGCTGATTCCATTGTCTCGCATCTTGCAGATCTAGGAGAGTCTCCGATTGTTCTTGGCGATATAACTTCCGGAACAGGAAAAGTCCACGTTGTCGAAGGGGACACTTGTGCTTGAAATAATGTACATGACACTTTGTTTTGGGATGCAAGAAGTGCAACGTGATGAGACGCCCGCGCTCATTCGCTGTGGGGTGTGGTTGCCGCGACTTGGGGGAACTATCGAAGACGGCGGAGGCAAAGTTGATTTTGAAACCAGTATTGATTTGCGATCCAAAGAAACAATTCCGATGGTTGAGTTTTCTTTAGAACCCGTCGAAGATGTCACCATGTCCATGTCGTTCTTTGATTTTTCTACTTCCGGAACTGGTGTGTATGTTGGCAACGATGTGTTTGGTGGAATGGCATTAAACGGGGGAGATCAATGGTCCGCATCAACGCAAATTCAAAGCGTTGGATTTGAAGCGGCGTGGGATGTGTGGAAACCCTACCAAGCAACAAACAATGCAACGCTCTCCTTTGCACCCGTTGTTGGCTTGCGGTGGCTTGGGGTTGATGCAAAACTTGGTAATACCACTTCCGCACAAGAAGTCGCGCATAAAAACTCGTGGGTTTCCTTTCAAGCAGGTGTTGAAATGGAATTTCGCTGGGACACACGCGAGGCACTCGGTTGGGCGGACTCCGTCTCGATTGAGGGGCAAATCATGCTTGGTTCCATGCTTGGGGCAGACGGTGGTTCGATGTGGAGTGTACAGGCGGGAATCGCGGTAGATTTTTCTCCGAATGTGGGTGGGTTTTTTGGGTATCGATTACAAGAATTAAGTGCAGAGGATGGCGATTACGCCTTTGATGCGGGGCTGCAGGGACTGTTTGTGGGTGGAGAAATTCGGTTTTAACGAACGTGTTCGAGACGTTCACCGTAATCTCAACTATGCCAAAGAAATCGCCATCTGGAAAATTTCGCAGAGCAAAAGCAAGGCACCTCCTGTTTACCAGCGGTCCAAACAAGCTTAGCGGGGGGCGGTTGTTTAAAAAACATTTTGACCAATCGATTCATCTGCATGAATTAGAAATAGAGTCACCAAGATGGCCAAGCGCCTTTGACGGACTTCGTGTTGGGCATGTCAGCGATTTTCATCTTGGTGATTTGATGCCTCTTGACCGAGCGTTGAACGCTGTAAATCTTCTTGCTTCTCAGGAGCCAGACATCGTGGTGTGCACGGGTGATATTGTTGATTTACATGTTGATGGCGCTCTTCCACTCTTGGAGGCAATGGCAAACATCAATGCGCCACTTGGAACCATGCTTGTGCTTGGTAACCACGACGAACTTGACTGTTCTCGAACAATATCTTCCATGGCGCAACATGCGGGCGTTCAGTTATTGCGAGACGCTTCATGCCAAATACACCACAATGGCGACGTGCTCAATGTTGCTGGAATTGACTGGGCAAAAACAGCAAGGCAGTGTAAAAACAAGGTGGAAAACGTTTGTGATGAACAAACACACCTTCTTCTCTCGCACAATCCAAAAGCATTTAAGGTTGCTTCTAAAATCGGAATTCCGCTTACATTGTCGGGACATACACATGGTGGACAACTTTCTATTCCAAAAAAGAAAAAAGCGAACCTTGCTCTTGCACATAAGTATTCGACTGGTATGTATGAACGCGGTGATAGCCGCTTGTTCGTAACGGTTGGAGTTGGCGCTTGGTTCCCACTCCGTGTTAACTGTCCCGCCGAGGTTGCAATGATTACCGTAAAAGCAACTGGCTAATTTTTCTTACTGCTTTTCCCCGGTGTGACAGCGCGTTCTTTTCTTGGGGCAACATTTCTGCACTGGTCTTGTTTGCACTTGGCACGAACAACAAGGGGTCGTACCCGAATCCATTGTCGCCCCTTGGAATAAAACCAATTACACCCTCAAGCGTTCCTGTTGATTCGGCAACAATTGTTCCATCTGGATCGGCAACACACATTGCGCACACAAACCGTGCAACCCGTTCGTTTGATGGAACGTTTTGCATTTGTTGCAACAACAACGCGTTGTTTTCCTGATCGCATTCCTCTCTTGTGGCGCCCTTGCCCGAAAACCTTGCTGAGTACACACCCGGTTGGCCGTCGAGTGCGTCAACCGAGAGTCCAGAATCGTCTGCCATACACCGAATACCTGTTGCTTTAGCGTAACCAACGGCTTTTAATTGTGCGTTGCCTTCGAATGTATCTGCGTCTTCAACGGGATCATCGTACGTTTTCTCAAGGGAGTCTAAACCATCAACCTGTACACCAAGTGGCTCTAACATTTCCCGAACCTCTTGGAGTTTGTGGTTGTTGGAGGTTGCTAGAAGAATGCGCACGCTACTTCCCTTGCCAACAATTGGGGACTTCACCATGCGTTGCTGTAATCGTGCTTCGAATACCTCCGCGGCCTTTCCAGTTTGTTACTATTTGCATCCACTTCGGCTGCATGCACTGTGCGAGATCATCTCGTATTTTGTTCGTGACCGCTTCATAGAAGATGCCCTCGTTCCGAAATGACCGGTGATAAAGTTTCAAACTTTTGAGCTCAACGCACAATTCGTTCGGCTCGTACCGAAGGGTAATCGTTCCAAAATCAGGATGTCCCGTCATTGGGCAGACCGAGGTAAATTCCTCGTTCACGTGCTCAATCAAAAACGGCGTTTTCGCAGGTGTTTCAAACGTTTCTAACAAACTCGCATCAGGCATCCACCCATTCTACACGGGGACAGTCCCCCCGGGACTGTCCCCATGAAAACCGCGCTGGGGTTATCACCAAGGCTGTTTTCACCCTCTTTTTTGGGGGACTGTCCCCATGGGCCTGTCCCCCTAAATAGCATTGGGATAAGGGTCCCAATTCGCAGGGTGACTGCCGCCAACACGCGGGTTAATTCACCGCGAGTGGGATTATCTGTGGGAATCAATTGAGTTTAAGGGGCAACTTACAGACCGTAGCGAAGAACAAGAGTAATAACGCGCGGCTGATCTGGGTTAATTTCGAGCGATCTGCGGAAGGTGAGACGGGCGCTTTGGAAGGACTCAATATCTGCCCTGTCTCCAAGGAGCCAATGGTTTAGCTCGTTTACACCGATTCCGTTCAGGGCACGCCAATTTTGCTCGTCATATTCAACCGCCGTCTTGTACGCTTCAAGAGACGACTCGTAATCACCAAGCCGAAACTCCGCCCAGCCAAGTTGTTCGTAAGTATTCGTTGTTGGGTCAACTTGCACCAATTGCTCGGTCGTATTCACCACCTCTTGGTACCGTTTTTCTTGGGTCAACAAGTAAATGATGTTTCGCATTAACTGTGGCGACGGGTTTTCCATGACCTCAGAAGCAGCGATGTATGCATTCAGCGCATCTTGGGGGCGGTTCAACAATTGATACGTTGCGGCTAAGGTTATTTGAGTTGGAGCAATACCTCCATCCAAATCAACCGCGCGTTCCGCGAATACAAGCGCACTTTGGGGCCTACCCATTTGAAGATATGTCGTTGCAATATTTGTATTTGCACCGACATCTTCAGGGTTAATTGTCAGTGCCCTGTGGTACGCGCGGACAGCGTCGATATATTTTTCCATCATTTGTAATGAAACCGCGTGACCGTACTGCGCATCAAAATTTCGTGGTTCAAGTTTTGCGGCACGCGCAAAAACGGGCTCTGCTTTGTTCCACTCCTTCTTGATAAGGCAAATATCCCCAATGCCAACAAGAGCGTCCGTTGCAACTGGATTTTGGTGAAGAACTTCTTTAAACATCTTCATCGCTTCGTCGTAATCACCTTGCCCTTTAGCAATTACTGCAGCATCAATAGTCACTTGCTGAACATCGCTCACTATTGCGGATGCGGCGGGCGTGGTTTCTTCCAACCGTGGGGTGGGGGAAACAGCGTGGCAGCCGATTCCAAAGATGAAACAGCTGGTTAAGATAAAGCGAATTGAACTCATGACGTGATTAGAATACTTGGAATTGGTGGGCTATCGGCGTTTTTCTGCCAATTTCGCCATTTTTCGCAATTTTGAGATATTCACCATATCCATCAACTCTCCTTTGTCATTTTCTTCTTTTGAGGTCTCTAGAATCTTTGGTACGTCGTCGAATATCGCTTGTTCAAGAATCGATTCAAAACAACTTCGCCCACATTCTCCTTCCCCAATATGCGCATGCCTATCAAGCCGCGAGCCAACAGTACCAATGGAGTCGTTGAAATGAAAAACCTTGATGTGCTCAAGCCCAGCGTCAAATTCAAACTGCTGCACAACCCTTGTTGCTTTTTCGTGGGTGGACATGTCATACCCCGCAGCGGTCACGTGGCACGTGTCAAAACAAAATCCAATTCTTTCTGGTTCTTGAACGTGCTCGCGAATCCAGCCAAGATGTCTAAAGTCATAGCCAAGATTCGTGCCAGATCCAACTGTTGTTTCTAGACAGGTCACTGTTTTGTACCCCGATAAATCACCGTGCAACATATCAAGTGCACTAACAATTCGTTGCAAGCCATTCAACTCTTCTTTTGAAACCGGCTTGCCTAGTTTGTTTGGTTCACCGCGCTTGCGTGGGGTTCCGAGCCGCGCGCCCGGATGAGAAACAAGAAACGGAATGTGCAACCGTTCGCATCGGTCTATTTCTTCGCGTTGCAGTGCAATAGATTTATGTTGGGCTTCTGAATCTGGTGATGCTAGGTTCACCAGATAACTGTTGTGGCTAACAATTCGATTCGTTCCGTCCCAACCTATTTCAGTGAGAGCCGCCAGCCAGCGGTCTACGTCCTCGTCAACAAGTGGCTTGGCTTTCCATTGACGCTGATTCTTTGTAAAAACCTGTACACAATCCATGCATTGTGCCGAGGCGGCGGCAAGAGCGTTCGACATACCCCCAGCAATAGAAAGGTGCGAGCCAAACAACGGTTTTATGCAGAAATGTGTCTGTCAAATTCAAGAAGGGCCGCAGGATTACTTCCAATCATGCGAATCCTTGCAAGGTTATCTCGTGCATTCACTTCTTCTTCAACTTGTTCGGTTATAAACCATTGAAAAGCAACCTCAACATGCCATGCTGATTCTTCGCGAGCCATTCTAAAAATGTCCGAAATTTGCGTAGTCACACCTTGCTCGTGCGCAAGTGCTGCTTCAAAAATTGACTCTGCACAATTAAACTCGGTTGTTGGGTTTGGTGGACTCACAAGAGTAATGGGTAAATCCCACTCATTCAAGAAGCCAACTATCTTCATGGCGTGTTCGTGTTCTTCGGACGCCTGTGTGCGAAACCAGTTTGCAACACCGTGAAGGTTTTCTTTTTCAAACCAAAAAGACATTGCGAGATATTGCATCTCTGCGCCAAGTTCGTGCGTTATTTGTTCATTCAATTTTTGTTGTAAAACTTCGCTTGCCATCGTGTTTCCTTATTGGTTTCAGGTTGCAACAACGCCAAGAAGCGAAGCTGCTGACTGTGTAATATCTGTGTAGTGCAAGCCGCACATTCGCAAGATTGATTCTGGTGAACGTGCCGATTTTGGAATGCGTGTCACGTGAAGTTGTTTCACTGTAAACGCATCACCAGAAGCAGTACATGCGTCAGAAACTGCTGAACCCATCGAAGCGCCGTAGTTGTCTTCGACGACAAGAACATTACCGTTATTTTCGTTCACAATATCGAGCAACCTGTCTTCATCAAACGGAAGTGAGTAGAGATCAAGCAGCGTTGCGTCCACGCCCATACGATCGAGTTCGTCAATTGCCTTATTGCATTCGTGAATCATATAGCCCGCAGAAACAATCGCAACATCACGACCTTGCGTTAGTATTTCCATACCGCCAAGTTCAAACTTCGTTGACTCGTCGTAAATCATTTCAACATCTGGTCGGAAGGTTCGAAGGTAACAACATCCAACGTGGTCCGCCATGGCGTGTGTCAAACCGTACGCAGCCCATGCGTCTGCTGGTTGCAACACATAACAACCGGCCTTGCCGTAGTGATCCTTCATGGTTCCAAAACTTCTAAACCAAGCGATGTCCGGTAAGGACATTTGGCTTGGACCATCCGCCGCCAGTGAAATACCACTGTGCGATCCAACAATTTTAATGTTTGCGCCAGAGTTAATTGCCATTTCAATTTGGTCATATCCGCGAGTAATAAACTTTGCAAATGTAGAACAGAATGGGATTTTTCCTGCAGCGCTTAACCCAGCGCCAACCGAATACATGTTTTGTTCCGCAATTTTACATTCCACAAAACGGTCGCTCAATTCAGCGTCATTGCCAAACGCGTTACTGAACGTGGAATTAGAAACATCGGCGTCTACCGTCCATACCCGTTCGTTCGTATGACCAAGCGCGCGAAGTGCAACTCCATATGCGCGCCTTGTAGCCATTTTGCCAGACTGCAACACTGTCGCCATGTCCCATTTTTCCACTGCTTGCTTGAATGTCATCGGGTCATTCGTTGCAAGGGTGCCTAAGGTATCTGCTGGTGGTGCGGGGATTACTATGGAATCCATTGCCATCGATGATGTTAACTTTAAGCCGGTCTGGCGGAGTTCGGCAAGAACTATTTCAAGTTGTTCGCCCGCCACCGGTTTGCCGTGCCAGTTTCCGCCTTGCATCGAAGGCGCGCCCCAGCCCTTTACGGTTTTTGCAACTACGGCCATTGGCTGCGTTCGACCTTCTTTATTGAATGAATCAAACGTTGCCTTAATTTCATCTGGGGAATGGCCATCGATAGTCGCAACCTCAAAACCAAAGGCCTCAAGTTTTGAGGTTAACTTGGCTGGAGATTGCTGCTGGCTTACTGCGCCCGCTTGCCCGTAACTGTTGCAGTTAAAAATCGGCAACACGTTTGTAAGTTCGTGGTCCATGATGAAATCGAGCGCTTCAGCGATTTGACCCTCACGCGCTTCACCGTCGCCAATAATGCAGTATGTTTTTCGCCCAGTGTTGTCGGCACGAGCAGCAAGACCAAGTCCCGCTGCAACAGAAAGCCCCTGCCCAAGTGAGCCCGTTGCTGCATCAAAAAAGGCCACGCCTTCCATCGGATTGGGGTGACCATCAAGTGGCGAATCATCTTCGCGGAGTGTTTTCAAGTGATTGCGGTTAAGTTGCACCGGCTCGCCATTCCACTCCACGGTTGCGCCAATGTCCGCCATCGCTGCATACACCGCTGGAACTGCGTGCCCTTCGGAAAGAACAAGTCGGTCCGATGTAGGGTTGTTTGGGTTTTCTGGAAGCCAGCGCATGGTCCGATACATCAGAACCGAAACTAAGTGCCCAATGCTCATTGCGGAGGTTGGGTGGCCACTACCTGATTCGGCGCACATTTCTAGCGACATAGTGTCAAGCAATATAGCTCGAGCGTGAATGGCGTTTTCAAAAGACATCTGGGAATCCTTCCATGGGGAGAGAGATGGGGGGGTGAAATGTAGGGCATTTCACAAGTCGGCTGCAAAGAGTGCAGTATCGCATGATGTGCGCTTTTGAGCAACGCAAAAACGTAGGAAAAACCGCAGGATCGTGAGATTCTTGCCTTGCCGTGGTACACTCACCACTGTACCGATGTGGGTACTCATTTTTTTCGAGATTCTGCGTTGTGAAGAGAGAACAAACCAATGGTAGTAAAACAAGCAACAAACATAAAAGCTAATTGTGATCGAGATGCTCTCGTTGAGGCGATGGGTTTAATCACCGGCGTCGTCGCAGGTCGAACCCCAACCCCAGCCCTTCAATGTGTCCACCTTTCTGGGCAAGAGGGACTGCTCACACTTTCCGCAACCGATGGCGAGGTGTCACTGACGCTTTCAATCGATCGAGTTGACTTAGAAGATGCTGGCGAAGTATTAGTTCCAGCTGATAAATTTTCTCAGATTGCCCGAAGTTGCGACGACCCTACACTCACCATAGTTGGTGATAGCGATGCGCTCCATGTTCGGTCTTCAGACTCACGTTTTAAGGTGTTTGGCTTCCCCATTTCCGAAGCGGCTGAAATACTCGCGTTTGACGATATTGATCCAGACTTTTCGGTTGACGGCACAGCATTCCGTGGGCTCATGGAGCGAACGGTCTTTGCAGCCGCGACTGATCACAGTCGATACGCAATCAATGGTGTACACCTTGATTTGCAAGGTTCTCAAATTCGACTTGTTGCAACAAATGGACACCGTCTCGCATTGTCAATGGGTCCATGTGACAGTAATTGCGATAAAACCGATTGTATTGTTCCAACAAAAGCAATGACGCTTCTTAAACGATTGCTTCATGATGATGGAGGAACCGTTTCGGTCAAAATAGATAGTGGTCGCATTGTCTTCCACGTTGACAATGGTGCTGGTTGTACTTCCACACTCACAAGTAATTTGGTTGAGGGCACCTTCCCTCCATTTGAAGATGTCATTCCAAAAGACCTCGATCGCAAAGCTGTTATTAATAAAGAGGCACTCCACCGTGCAGTTCGAAGAGCGCATCTCATGACCAACGAAGAGTCGCGCGGTGTTCGATTGATTTTTGACGGAGAGTGTTTGAAAATTACAAGCCGCGCTCCAGAGACCGGAGAAGCAGAAGTTGAAGTTCCAATCGAATCGTTCACTGGCGACAAACTTGAAATTGCTTTTAACCCTGTTTACATCATGGATGCTTTAAAGGTGATTGAAGGCAACGACGTAACGATAGAGTTGAAGAAAAGCGAAAAACCAGGTCTCATTCGCAGTGGCTCTAACTTTGTTTACATCATTATGCCAGTAAGTTTGTCGTAATCACGAAAGTGGTCTGCTTGGACCGGGTTTTATTCCAGGTGCTCCTCGTTTTTTACCATTATCGTTGGCGTATTTCACCGAACAGCCCCAAGGTTTAATGAAACTTGGCAGCACTTCTTTGCCAGCAACGATTTGGTTTACCGCGCGCAACACATGTGTCTTAGCCTTCTTGCCTTTCTTGAACCGTTTGTCGTCACTTAAGGCGCCTTGATAGACCAACACGCCCTCGGTGTCGATCACAAACATGTGCGGAGTTGTTTTTGCGCCATACAAATGTCCTACTTCACCGCTGTAATCCATCAACATTGGAATATTCACCTTCAACTCTTTCAAAAACTCTTTTCCACCTTTGAGCACTTCTTGCTCTGGTCGGTTGGCGGTTGAGTTAACTGCAAGATAAACAACGTCTGTCTCAATGGTATCAAGATCATCGAGCAACTTCGGCAACAGTCCGCCTCCCCACGCACCCAAGCAAAACGGACACGATTCGTTGAACCATTCTAGAACAACTATTTTTCCTTCGTAGTCGGAAAGTTTGTGTGTCGTTCCGTGCTGGTCTTTCAATTCAAAGGCCGGTGCGGGCTTTCCGACTTCTGCGGTTATTTTCTCAGGGGCTTCATTTGGATTTGGTGGTGCTGCTGCAATAAGCAGCGCAGAAGAGATTGTTAACAATAGTTTTGAAACAGTGGTTTGCATACCGTTCTCCTTTATTTTATGTTTGTATCAGGTTTTGCCACGACTTGCACAACGTAGCACGGGTCGTTGTCATTGCTACCAACAAGCAACAATCCTTCGATTTGGATTGAATCAACGTTTGCTACGGAAAAATCCAATTCCATTGGCACCGTAAGTACAAAACGGTTGTCTTTTAAATACTTGACATCACTATCCAAAAAACGAACCCCGAGTTGTTCGACCCCGATAAAAGAAACTTGTTTTTTGGTTGTTGTTCCTGTGATTTGAATCGTGTTGCCGCGCAGTACTTGTTTTGCATCTTTTAGTTCAGATATTTTTTTTGGTAGTAATTTTTTCCAGCGCACCAATTGCATGTCTCTGTGCAGTGGACCCACCATTGTTTGGTTTGTTGAAATACTTAGTTTGTTTTTCTGTTCACCCATTACACATATTTTTTTACAAGCAAGCCAAAACGTGTTGACTTCAAACTTTACTTTGTTTGAGTTCATGTGTTCCGGAGACGTCACTGGAATAAAAATGGCAACCTGTTTGTTATAGCCAAAGGTCGTTCCTTCTTTCCCTTCAAAAACGGTTGGTCTGGGATAGATCGGATTGCCAACCTTGTAACCAATTGGAGCGGAGATGTTGCATTCGGTGGGAGCACCGCTCGCCCCAGAATCCTTCCAATACACATGCCAGCCATCTTCGGGTGTGATGATGACAACAACATTGAACTTCTGATTTGGGCCAACCCACCCAACGTCGGTTCGCGCTTCAACTGTTGCGTGAGTACTCGCTGGTGGTGTGGGGGGTTGAAAAGTAAGTAGTAAAGAGAGAAGTGCCACGTGCATATAAAAACTCCAGATGGTGTATTCTGCTCACTATGGTAAAACCATTACCAACATTTGTCTTGTTTTCCCTGCTTTCCATGTGGGGTTGCAATGCTGGAATAAGTGATAAGGACTTGGTTTTTGTGGCTCCTTCTGATGTGTCTCTTTTAATGTCGACTGAAGCAACTAAGTTATTTGGACCAGAATTGCGTACTGTTCTCATTGATTGCCGCGAAACTGCGCGCTATAAGAAGGCGCATATCCCAAACGCCACGAGCATTCCTTTTGGGCACCTAGACTTAAAACTCTATGAACTCGACAATGCTGGGGTAATCATTATTGCTGGCGATACCTACAACGATGCTGTGGCACTTGCGATGAGCAAAACCCTTATGGAAATCGGCTTCAAGAATGTCAAAACGCTTCGTGGGGGGCTTGCGGGGTGGGAAGATGCCGGCGAGCCCGTAATAACTAAAGAATAACAACTTTTATTTCTTGCCTTTGGGTGGACAGGAAGGTACTCTTGCGAAAGATACTACAAGCATGGTCGTTGTGTTATCGGACTTTTTAGCAACCGCAACACCATCTTGTGCGTATAGATATGGCTTGGAGCCGACATATAAGGGCTCGTTCGAAAACGATTTCCTGTCACAATGGCTTGTAGGAGAGAACAACAAATGATTTCAAGAATACTATTAACAACTTCAATCGCAGGACTTTGCTTAGTCATTGCTGGGAGGGCAATAAAGCCAACCGCACACACTGGACAAGATCCTGTCAAAACGCATACGGGTCAAGACCCCGTTCGTTCGCTCGGTTTGGATTTCACCTCGACTCGGCTTATGACTGGGCTTGCAAGACCTGTCCAAGTTGTTGCTGCTCCAAATGATTACGACCGAATCTTTATCGTTGAGCAACGTTCTGGAAGTACTGGTCGAATTCGAATTTATAATCTCGATACTGGCACATTAAATTCCACGGCGTTTTTGTCGTTAACAGTAAGCACGGGTTCAGAGCAGGGTTTACTTGGGCTTGCGTTCCATCCCAACTATGCGCAGAACGGGTACTTCTATATTAACTACACAGCCAGCAACGGTGATACATATATCAAACGATACAGTGTGTCTAGTAACCCCGACATTGCTGACGCAAACAGTGGATACACTATTTTAACAATTGACCAACCGTACACAAACCACAATGGTGGGTGGCTTGGGTTTGGTCCTGACGGCTACCTTTATATTGGAACCGGCGATGGCGGCAGCGGCGGTGACCCCGGCAACCGAGCGCAAGACATCACGAACCAAAAACTTGGCAAAATGTTGCGACTCGATGTTGACGGTGGCTCGCCCTACGCCATCCCTCCAAGTAATCCCTTTGTTGGCGTTACTGGCGACGATGAGATTTGGGCGTACGGTTTGCGGAACCCTTGGCGATGCGCTTTTGATAGCGAAACAGGCGATCTCTGGATGGGTGATGTTGGTCAAAACGCGTATGAAGAAATTACGTTCCAGCCTGCGTCAAGCACGGGCGGCGAAAACTATGGGTGGCGATGTTACGAGGGCAATAATTCGTACAACACTAGTGGCTGTCCAAACCAATCCACAATGACATTCCCTGTTTGGGAATACTCTCACTCGTATGGTTGCTCTATTACGGGCGGCGAAATGTATCGTGGTTCGGCGATTGCTGGTCTTCAGGGTACATACTTCTTTGGAGACTACTGTTACAACAAAATTTGGTCGTTTAGATACGACGGTAATTCAACGTACGATTATCAGGATCGCACCAACCAACTCGTCCCTGACATAGGTTCTATTGGTTCCATTTCTGGTTTTGGTAGAGACGCTGCGGGCGAAATTTACATCTGCGATTTGAATGGCGAAGTCTTTAAAATTATTCCAACTCCATCGGCGGGCGCGTGTTGTATCGGCACTGATGGTACGTGTATCAATATATTCGAATCCAATTGCAACGCGGGTGGTGGCACATGGCTTGGAGCGAACACAATCTGCGATGATGGTGGATGCGATCCAGATAACTGCCCAGCCGATGTTAATGGCGATGGCAATGTTGGTGTTGCCGACATATTGGCGATGATCGATAGTTGGGGCGCTTGCTCTGGTTGTGATGCTGATATTAACGACGATGGCGTTGTTGATGTAACTGATATGCTCGAAGTCGTCGGCGCTTGGGGACCTTGCTAGAATCGGCGTTACATACCTGCTTCGCAGTGTGACAGTCACTCTCATACACGACAATGGTAGTTCTGATGCACAACATATAGACAGGTGTGACTGTCACTGAATTTGCTATAATCCGCGACCGAGTTTCTTTATGAGACATGAGGGCTGGTAGCTCAGCTGGTTAGAGCGCACCCCTGATAAGGGTGAGGTCGGTGGTTCGAGTCCACTTCGGCCCATTGTTAAAGGATGATGAAGCATTAGCTTCTCATCCTTTTTCAATGGACCTCTCATTCTGGCTACGCCAGAATCACTCGTGCTGCGCACGAGCGTGTACGCCGGCGGCATCCCAAGACGAGTCTTGGGATGGCGGCGAGTCCACTTCGGGGGCATTGTTAAAGGATGATGAAGCAT
>CAZAZD010000026.1:8119-25613 GCA_964489535.1 uncultured Isosphaeraceae bacterium | reverse complement strand
CGCAAAGTGACTGTCACTAGCATTTGTTACGCGAGCAGTGTTTCGCCTGGAACATCAAACCGCAAGACGGCAGTGCCTTTTGGCATGTTCATCGTTGCGTTTATTACACCAGTTGGAAAAAGAACCGTGGTGCCAGCAGGAGCATCAACAGGAACGATATGTTCGATGTTCGCATGTCCTTCGACAACCATAAGAACAACAGGCGTGTCGTCCACAACAATTTCAAGCGAAGTGTCGATGGTTGCTTCAATACGTTCAATAGAAAAGAATGGCGTGTCGACAAAGTGCGTTGTTAAAAAATCGCCGCTTTGCAATGGCTCGGGTTGTGTAAAGGTTAATTCTGGTGATTGAAAGTCAATGCACTCCATCGCTTGGTCAACATGCATCTCTCTCCCAGTACGTCCCCAATCCCAAACCCGAAACGTGGTGTCGCTTGGCGTTTGCACTTCAGCAACAAGCACGCCAGCGCCAAGGGCGTGGCAAGTACCGCTGGGCAAATAATAACATTCGCCTTTTTTAACATTGATCGCGTGGAGTAATGCTGGGACTGTGTCGTTTTTAATCGCCTCGCAAAGTGCTTGTTCAGTTGTCCCGTTCTTCAATCCCACATAAATCAGACCTTCGGGGGTCGTATCGAGAATAATCCATGCCTCGCTTTTAAGGTGCGCCTCTAGGTGTGCCGCTGCGTATTCGTCGCTGGGGTGTACCTGCACGGAAAGATTATCGCACGCATCAAGAAATTTCATAAGCAGAGGAAAGTTGCAGTCGAGAGTTTGCCCAGCAAGCGGTCCATTGGCGATAACACTCTTGCCATCTTGTATTGACTCTGGTAAATCAGCGAGTTCCCACGACTCGCCAATAGAAACATCTGGAGGTAATTGTTTTCCAAACCGTTCGAGCGTTCGTCCACCCCAAACCTTTTCCTTTAGTATTGGTTCAAACGTAAGTGGATATGGTTCCATCACATCATCATGCCAGTAATTTTGGCTTCAAACATGAATTGCCCATCGACGTAACCTTGCGTATCACAAACAAAACGCCGCCGTTGAAATTTACGAATGATAGAGACAATGGCAAGCGTGTTGTTTGGAAGAACTTGTCCACGGAATGAACAGTTGTCGCAGCGCGTAAAACCCATGAAGTGATCGCCTTCTGCATTGAGGTGATAGAGAATGCTGCTGATCTGTGCAGCCGCTTCAATCATGAGTACTCCCGGATAGATCGGTCTTCCCGGAATGTGTCCCGCTACCCAGAACTCGTCGTCATTGACTTCCTTGATGCCAACTGCAAGTTGGTTGTCATCGCGTACATATGCGACGTGATTGAGCTGCCGCATGTCGCCGGCTTGTGGGTTCATCTTGCCAACGTCTTCTTGGGAAATGGCGATGTGCGCGAGGTCTATCGTTGAGATGTCCAGAAAATGTTCAATAGCCATAATTGGGCAGAGTAACAAAGAAATAGGCCCAAGCGATGCTTGGACCTTTTCTTTGTTCGTGTTCTTGAACCTTAGCCGTCGCTGCGTAAGCTTAATACATCTTTGCGAACGTCTTGAGCCGCAGATTTAATATCTTGCATTGCTTTACGTACGCGAGTGCCAGCAGCCTTGTTGCCACCTTCGCATTTTGCCATATCGTCAGTCACGTCTTGTACTAGTTGAACTAAGCGGTCGTATGATTCCATTTCAAGTGCCTCCAAAGCGTTGTACTGGGAAATGCCCAGTTGGTTGATTCGAGTGGGCTATCGAAAAGCCCTGTATTGCATTTCAATGCATTGTTTATCGGCTAAGAGGGGTTTGCAACCCCTTAATTGCATAAAAAAGGTAAAAATTAGGGTTTTGTACGGTAAAATGTGAAGAATTATACCCGAAGTTGGGCAATTTCCACGTTTTGGTCGCTGTAGTTTTGACGAATTGGCGCAACGACTTCATTGCAAAAGGCGTCTACTTGCTCGGCAGATCGTCCAATAAACTCGCTTGGATTGGTTGCCATGGTAAGGTCAACACCTTTGAACATGGGTTCCTCTGCAAGCCGCTGGAGCAAGTTATTTTGGATGCCTTCCTCCTTGATGAGCATTGCAACATCGATGGCGTGGGTGCGGACGACCTCGTGGGCGTCTTGACGATCGGCGCCGTTCTTGACGGCTTCCATCATGAGCATTTCGGTAGCGAGGAATGGCATTTCATTTTGAAGATTGGTGTTGACGCGGGCTTCGTGCACGATGAGTCCATCGGTGATGTTGCCAAGAACATCTAAAAGGCCATCTAAAGCCAAGAATGACTCTGGAAGGGTGAGGCGGCGGTTGGCGGAATCGTCCAAGGTCCGTTCCATCCATTGTACGGATGCCGTTTGTAGTGCATTGGGTGGCATATTCATAACAAAACGGGCAAGGGCGCAGACGCGTTCGCATCGCATTGGGTTCCGCTTGTACGCCATCGCGGAGGAGCCGATTTGTTTTTTCTCAAATGGTTCTTCTAGTTCGCCGCGATTTGCAAGAAGTCGAAGATCAGTTGCAAACTTATGCGCCGAAGCGGCAACGGCGGCAAGAGAGGAAAGTATTTGTGCATCGACAATGCGCGGATACGTTTGCCCAGTTACCGAGAGACGTTTTTCCGGTGCCCACCCCATTTTTTGGGTGACAATTGCATCGAGTTGGAGCACTTTGTCATGGTCGCCTTCGAATAAGTCAAGAAATGATGCTTGAGTGCCAGTAGCCCCACGAACACCGCGAAATCGCATCGTCTCAAGACGAAACTCAAGATCTTCTAACGTGAGAGCGAGGTCTTGTGCCCAGAGGGTCGCGCGTTTGCCAACGGTTGTTGGTTGTGCTGGCTGGTAATGGGTGAAGCCAAGCGTTGGAAGGTTGCGGTATTGTTTTGCGAATTTGCCGAGGTTACAAATCACGTTTGCAAGTTTGTTTGCAATGAGTTGCGTGGCATCGCGAAGTTGCAACATTTCGGTGTTGCAGTTGACGAATTGGCTTGTTGCACCGAGGTGGATGATGGAACGTGCCTTTGGCGCTACATCACCGAGCGTATGCACGTGGGCCATGACATCGTGGCGGAGGTCTTTTTCGTAGGTTGCTGCCGTTTCAAAGTCGATGTCATCGAGATGTGCGCGGAGTTCATCGATTTGTTCGTCGGTAATGTCTAGACCAAGTTCCTGCTCAGACTCGGCTAGCGCCAGCCATAAGCGGCGCCAAGTGCCGATTTTTCGCCTCGAGGACCATATTTCTTGCATTTGTGGTGAGGCGTACCGCCCCGATAGTGGTGACTGATATCCAGCGTGCTCATCCATACCCACATTGTACCGCAATCTATGGGTTAGACCCCATGGGGTCTGATGAACCATAGTGATTGTCGCTAGGCGAATTGGGAGCCTGACCAGTGCGCTTTAGGGGGACAGGTCCAGGGGGACTGTCCCCCTAAAAAACGCTCTAAAACGCGCTTGGTGATTGATTAGCGCAGTTTTCTTGGGGACAGTCCCAAGGGGACTGTCCCCATTAGAATGGGGGGATGGTGTGGTTGACGGTACTTGGGCTTCCAGCGGCGGTGTATGTGGCAAGCATGACGGCGTTGATGTTCTGTTTGAGTGAGAAACCACAGAACCTATTGGTGTTGCTTGGTGCCGGATCGTTGACCGCAGGGATATATATGTTTCACCGAACTTCAATAGCAGCGGTCGAGCCAATGCAGGCGCGGCATAGGATTGCAATTCGACACAGACGCCTTTTGCGGAGGATTGCATGGTGCTTGCTTGCACTGTCCGCCGCCATGTTTGCGTTGCACCATCCGGTTTCGACAGTATTGGTCTTTGGTTCTCTTGCTGGCGTCATTGTTTATGGAAGAAAAACAATCACGAAACCAGTACGAAATGTAACGGTTCTCAAACCATTTGCCGTTGGTGTCGCAATTTCGGTATTTGCTTGGGCACTCAACGATTTTTCAAATGCAACGTGGACCCTCGTTGCATTCATGTTGATTTGTAGCGCGGATGCGCTTGTATGCGATCTTGTTGATTGTACATACGACGCTGCTTCTGGGTGTTCGACGCTTGCTACGAAATTTGGGGTTCGGGGAACATGGTTTGTTGCGGGTCTACTGTACGTTCTTGCAGCAGTATGTTTTCAATCACCAGTCGGATGGATATTTCTCTTGCTGTTCCTATTTCCATCCCTCGTGCAAAAAACAATTCGAACAGCCGTTGATGTCCGTCCAATTCTTGTTCTCCTGTTAGCATGGTCAGTATGAACAGCATGGAATGGACAATTGGAATCGTATGCTCATACTTCGCAGGAAGTATTCCCTTTGGCGTACTTATCGCAAAAGCCAAAGGCGTCAACATTCGTGAGCACGGTTCAAAAAATATTGGTGCGACCAACGTGGGTAGAGTTCTAGGAAAAAAACTCGGTCTTACTTGTTTTGTCCTTGATGTGCTTAAAGGCGCGGTTCCAGTTTTGGTTGTCGGCAGTGTTGCAGGATTGATTGGGCAACAAATCAATCAAACAGGAACATCCGAGATGCTCCTTTGGATTTGTATCGCACTTGCAGCACTTCTTGGTCACATGTATTCAGCATTTTTGAAATTAGGAGGTGGCAAAGGAGTTGCAACAGCATTTGGTGGAATGGTCGCAATGTGGCCACTCTTAACCTTCCCAGTATTGCTCGCCTTCCTTGCATGGGTTGTTACACTGAAGGGGACAAAAATGATTTCGCTTGCAAGTTTAGTCGCAGCCATTGTGTTGTTTGCAGATGCTGTGGTGACAGTCATGCTTGCATCGACAATCAAACACGCTTGGCCACTTCTTGCCGTAACGGGACTAATTGCCTCGATGGTGTTGTGGAAGCATCGTTCCAACATAGGAAGGATTGTTCGCGGCGAAGAACCAAAAATTGGTGATGTGACATGAATGTATTTTTAAGCGGGAACGTTTCCAAAGCGATGCTTAAGAAAGAGGATTGGGTTGTGAGTAACAACATGGAAGATATTGCGCTAGGCATTGAAGCGGGGTGCCAAACTATATATATAGGCGAACAAACGGACACGTTTTGCCCTATGGTCTTTGCACCAACAGTCGAAGACGCGATGTGTTTTATATCAGCGTATAAAGAAGTAACTTAATCACCAAAGCACGTTCGGACGGCTCGGGCTGCACGGATGAAGCGATGGTCTTGTGGAACAAGACGTTGTTTCCCCGCAGCATCAAGAATGTTTTTTGATTCTATGTGTCCATCGCTTAGTGCAACCATTGTGTTGAACTTTCCATCTAGCGCCAATTCAAATGCTGCAGTTGCAAACGTTGTCGCAACAACACGGTCGGTTGCGGCTGGTTCGCCGCCGCGTTGAATGTGCCCAAGCGTAGTTGTGCGCGTTTCGATTCCGGTATGTTTTTCAATTTCGTATGCAACTTGTCTTCCAATGCCACCAAGGCGGATTGGATCTGGACTTGCATCGATGTGTTGCGAGACAACTTGCTTCCCATCTATTGCACGTGCTCCCTCTGCGCAAGCGATGATGGAGAACCCACTGCGTTCGCTTCGTCTTCCGTCTACAAACGTACAAATCTTTTCAATGTCAAAGGGGATCTCTGGAATCAAAATAACATCGGAACCAGAAGCAAGTCCACTTCCAAGTGTGAGCCATCCAGAATTTCGTCCCATCAACTCGCACACCATCACGCGGTGGTGACTGTCACCAGTAGAGTGCAATCGATCGAGCGCCATGGTGCAAATGCGCGTTGCTGTTGTAAAGCCAATCGTCAAATCGGTGCCATAAATATCGTTGTCAATGGTTTTTGGAACGCCAATACAAGGAAGTCCAGCTTCAACAAGCGGTTTGGTGCACGTAAACGTTCCATCGCCACCTATGACAAAGAGAACGTCAATCTTGTGTTCTTCCACGGTTGCCATGCACCGGTCCACGGCGTTGGAATAGATTGGTTTGCCAACTTCGTCATTCCCCTCGTAATATTTTTCAGGTGAGCATTTATTGTTGGTTCCAAGAATAGTTCCTCCGCGAGTGAGAATGCCAGAAAGTTCATCCATGCCCAAGGTTTGTACACGATTTTCGATTAATCCTTGATAGCCGTCGTGGATGCCCACCACTTCGATACCGCTGTGAAACAATGCAGCCTTGCCAATCCCGCGAATTGCAGCATTGAGCCCCGGACAGTCGCCGCCACCAGTCAGAATTCCAATTCGTTTCATAGTTGTTGACATATTCTTGCAAGTCCTTGTTTCATATCTATCCTAGGCAAGTTACCATCCTACCTAACTATGACAGACAAAAAAGTACAACAGCAGGACGAATCCCAACTTGTTGCCGCAAGACGCGCAAAAATGGGGAGATGGGTGGATGATTATGGGGTGTACCCGTGGGGGCGTCGGGCAGACGGACTCGTCTCTCTCGAAGAGGCACGTGACACTTTTGACCAAGGGGCACACGATGCATTCAAAGAAGATGACACAAACGACAATCGCCCTCGAGTAAAAGTCGCGGGTCGTTGCATCCAGCACCGCGCGATGGGCAAACTGACGTTCTTGGTTATTCGTGATGACTCCGGTGATTTGCAAATAAGTTGTTCTAAGGCGGCAATGCCAATCGAACAATTTAAAATTGCAAGCAAACTCGATTACGGTGACATTGTTGTGGCAGAGGGCGCGATGGGGATGACGAACAAAGGCGAAATTTGCGTTTGGGCTGATTCATTTGAACTTGCTTGCAAATCACTTGCGCCACCTCCAGAAAAGTTTCATGGTTTGAGCGACGCAGAGACTCGGTATCGACAACGGTACGTTGACATGTACACGAGCGAAGAAACTATCAAGACATTTAAGACTCGTTCCCTCATCGTGTCAACGATACGTTCGTTTATGCACGACGAAGGTTACTTAGAAGTAGAAACGCCCATGATGCAGCCGATCGCGGGCGGTGCAGCCGCAAGGTCTTTTGAAACGCATCACAACGCGCTGGACATTCCGTTGTTTTTACGGATTGCGCCTGAACTGTATTTAAAGCGTTTGTTAGTCGGTGGAATGCGAAAAGTGTTTGAGATTAATAGAAACTTTCGAAACGAGGGTGTGTCGCGAAGACATAATCCAGAATTTACGATGCTAGAGTCGTACCAAGCGTTTGGTGATTGCGAAACGATGTTGGAATTAACCGAAGGAATGATTCGTGCTTCTGCAAGCGCAGTCGGTGCTGTGTCTGCGATTCCGTTTGGAGAGCACACAATCGATTACGCAAAACCATTTGATCGCATGATGTACGGCGAGTTGTTTGAAAAAGCATTGGGTTGTTCGATGCACGATGAAGAAGAAGTGCGTGCAAAGGCGAGCGAACTTGGTTTTGGTGACGCTGCGACGAAGAATCATTGGCTTCTTGTGAGCGACTTATTTGACGGTCACGCTGAGTCGACTCTTGATGCAAGTCGTCCGACGTTTGTGACTGATTTTCCAAGTGCAATATCTCCGTTGACTCGTCCGCATAAAGAGGATGCAACATTGTCACACCGTTGGGAGTTATTCGTTGCAGATATGGAAATAGCAAACGCATACACTGAACTCAACGATCCAGACCTGCAACTTGAGCGATTTACTGAGCAACTCGATGGTGCAGACGATGAAGTGAACGCGTTCCGCTCGCTTGATGAAGATTTTATTCACGCGTTGCGTGTTGGAATGCCGCCGGCTGGGGGTCTTGGTCTTGGCATTGACCGCTTAGTCATGTTACTTACTGGAATGGAATCGATTCGCGATGTCATTCTTTTCCCACTGATGCGCCCACAGGAGCAAACCGATGAAACTGATGCATAAACTTTCTTTTCTACTAGCCACCCTTCTTGTGTCTGTCTCTTTTGCAGACTGGACAACCGAAGAGGACAACTGGTACAGCGTGACAATTGATGGCGCAAAATCTGGTTGGGCGCACGAACTTGTTGAGGTTGACAGTGAAACGAAGAATATTAAATCAAGCAAGATTCAAAATATGACGCTTTCTCGCGGCGGGATGGAAATCACCATCAGCGTTTCGTCAGCGTTTGTTGAAACGAACGACGGGAAACCCGTCTCAGTGAAATCTGCTCAAGAAGCGATGGGCATGGTGCAAGAAACTACTTGGGTGTTTGGCGAAAAGAAGCTCGAGATTACTACTGTCGCAGGCGGCGATCCCATTGTAAAAAAAGTCCCATTACCGACAAAGCCGTGGCTCACGCCGCAAGCAGTGAAACGACTGTTCAAAAAGAAAATAGCGGAAGGGGTTGGTGTGATTACCTACCAAACGATGGCACCCGAACTTGGTCCATCTGTGATTACGGTTGTGATGACAAAAGAAGGTGAAGAAGAGCGGGATATCCTTGGAAACGAGTTGACAGTGATTTCTTGGGAAACCGAGAACGACCGGTTGCCTGTTGTCGGAATGGAGTACTACACGACGGGCGGATTAAATGTCGGATCAAAAATGAACGCTGGCTTTGGTGCAATTGAAAATAATATTATGTCCAAGTTTGACGCTCTGTCACCGGTGAATGAAGTTCCCGAACTTATGGTGAGTTTATTTGTAGAACCAAACAAACCAATCGACAACGATCTGAGTGTATTGACGATGCGCATTAAATCGAAAGACGGCACGAAAGTTAAACTGCCCTCCGTTGGCATGCAACATGCAACAACCAACGAAGACGGGACTGCAACGTTGGTTGTTGATTTAGAATCTCCAATCCCTGCGACAAAGGGTGAGTTGGCTGACGAAAAATACCTCTCCGCTTCAGCAATTTGCGATGGCACTGATGAAGCAGTGAGTGCAATTGCCACGGATGCACTTGCAAGTTTGCCCCAAGGAGCAGGCGACAGTGCTAAAGCTCTCGCATTGCGCTCAGCAATTCACGAATTCATTGAAGATAAAAATATGTCGACGGCGTTTGCTTCGGCTTCTCAGGTTGCGCGCACGAAGGAAGGTGATTGCAGTGAACATGCGGTACTTCTTTGCGGTGTTTTGCGTGCTGCAAAGATTCCATCGCGTGGAGTGATTGGCATGGTGTATATTTCTAATTTTCCCGCACCCAATGGCGTTTTTGGTTGGCACATGTGGTCACAAGCGCTCATCGATGGGAAATGGGTTGATCTTGATGCAACTTTAAAAACCCCTTTTAGCGTTGGGCATATTGCCACGACGACTTCTTCCTTGTCCGATGAGGATTTTGCAGCAGAGATGGGTGGCATCATCGCAACAATTGGAAACCTTGATGTTGAGATTGTTGACGAACAAGAAGAATGAAGCTGCCACAACTTCCAATTCGTGCCGAAGATGGACACAAGGGAACCTTTGGAAGTGTTTGTGTTATTGGTGGGCAGCGAAACGAAGATGGCGCGGTCATGCTTGGCGCGCCAACGCTCACTGCGAACGCTGCGATGCGAAGTGGTTGTGGGAAAGTTATGCTTGCGATGCCTCAGCAATTATTGCAGACGGGCTTATCGATGGCACCGGTTGCAACTGGGATTGAACTTCCCGTTGACGAGGTTGGTCGACTTATCCCAAGTGCAACAATCGAAGCCATCGACCGGCATGCAGCAGGATGTCGTGCGCTTGCAATTGGCCCAGGATTTGGAAGTGGTTGGCCCCAGCAACAAATAGTTGCTACCCTTTTGTCGAGGGAAGACCGCCCAGTTATTCTTGACGCCGATGGACTGAATGCACTCGCAACGTTGCCCTCTGGGCAACTTGAATTGAAAGCCCCAACGATTATGACTCCGCATATTGGGGAGTTTTCGCGACTAGCATCCGCTGCAGGTGTTGATGGTGATTCGGCAGAAGCGCTCGCACAAGCGTACGGTTGTATTGTGGTTTTAAAAAGTGACTCAACCGTTGTTTCCGATGGGGTGCAAACAGTGCAAATAGAGGACGGCAGTGTTGTACTTGCTACCGGTGGATGTGGGGATGTGCTTACGGGAATAATTGCTGGCATCCTTGTGCAATACGGGATGGATTGCATCGAACATCTTTTTGATGCAGCGATTCTTGGAGTTCATGTGCATGCGATGGCTGGTGAATCCTTTGCAAGCGAACATGGGAATACTGGAATGCTCGCAACCGATTTACTTGCTCGTATTCCGGATGTGATTGCTACACTACGCACATGAGTTCAACAAAAGTAGCGGAGATGACAGGGCAAGGATTTGTACACGGGGTGTACTCTCTGGTGAACCCACAAATTGGCACAACAAGAAATGGAGAACCGTTTCTTAAGTGTTTATTAAGGGATGCAACTGGTGAGGCAATTGGTCGCAAGTGGCGATTCGACCCCGCAACTATGAAAGACATTACTTCTACTGGATTTGTGGGCATCGAAGGCGAGCAAGAGATGTATCAAGAGAAGTTGCAAATAAAAATCACAGATATTTGGTTTCATGAACCAACGACTGATGAACTGACGGAGTTGTTACCCAGCACTCGCAAAAACATTGACGAAATGTTTGCGGAAGTGACTTCGCTCATGCACTCGCTTGAACATCCTGCAGCGAAAGCGCTTGGCGCTGCGTATCTTGATGACGCAAAACTTATGGAAGACTTTCGCGTTGCGCCAGCTGCGATGCAAATTCATCATGCATGGATTGGGGGCTTGCTTGAACATACTTTGCAATTGATGAAACTTGCCGATGCAATGTTGCCAAACTATCCTCGATTGAACCGCGATATTATTTTGTTTGCTCTATTTATTCACGACATGGGCAAAGTTGAAGAACTGCGTTGGGATCGTGGTTTTGAATATACACGTGAAGGTAATTTGATTGGACACATTGCGCGTGGTGCAATGTGGCTTGAAAACAAAGCAAAGATTGCAGAGGAAAACCTTGGCGAGCCGTTACCCGATGGGTTCTTGACAGTCATGCAACACATTGTGTTAAGCCACCACGGTCTTCTTGAACATGGAGCAGTGAAATTGCCAGCAACTCCGGAAGCAATTTTTGTTTCGCAACTCGATAACCTCGACGCACACACGCAGACTGCGCTTGATGGTTCCAGACCTTGGGTGCAAACCGCAATCGGCGACGAAGCATTTACCGAACGATTGTGGTCGTTGAATACAAAGTTGTATCGCCGAGACCCTTTGCAACCCTCATAATCGGAACAATCAATATTTATTCGGGGAATTGGAACTTTTTCGTTGGTAATGCGGATAGATCGTCATACACTTGAAGTCCGTTTATATATGAAAAGGAATTGGAGATTAGATGATGATTAGCGCTATTTTAGTATCACCAATTTGTGCAGCAGCACCTTTACAAGAACGATTGCCTCTTGAGGTTGTCCCTGTGAAAATTGTGAACTCAATTGATTATGGGATAGTATTTGATCAAGACGCGCATCGAGAAAAAGTGGGGCTTCCACTTTTATTTGCAGAACCAACAGAAACCTATATTACTCCCGCAACGCACGGTATATGGGAACGGTTGCCAGAGAGCAAAATGCGCTGGACGTACCGAGTGCTTTGTGACAACGCATTGTCAATGAACCTTGGCTTTGGCGAGTACAACATGCCTCTAAGTGGCTCGATGACAATTATGGACAAAACTGGCGACTTCCAAATCCGTTCATTTACTTCTGACGACAATAAAGATCATGGCGAATTATGGACACCAATTGTGCCGTCGAATCAAGCAGTGATTGAAATTGTCGTGGACCGAAGGGATAAAAGATTTGTCTCGAGAAACATTGCACTTACTTCGATCAATGCTGGGTATCGTGGATTCAAAAACGATAATCGTGGTTCTTCTGGATCGTGCAACATCGATGTCGTCTGCTCACAGGGAGATAATTGGTGGGATGAAATTCCATCAGTTGGTGTGTACACGCTTAATGGCTATGCAACCTGTACTGGCGCAATGATTAATAACACCGCAGTAGACCAGACGCCGTACTTTTTGACAGCGAATCACTGTGGTGTCACAAGTAGCAGTGATTCGTCTATCGTTGTGTACTGGAATTATCAAAATAGTTATTGTCGGACTCCCGGAAGTAGTGACAGCGGCGGTGGCGGGAATGGTAGTTTTAGCCAATTTACTTCTGGTTCAACAATGCGAGCAACGCGAGACTACACGGACTTTACGTTGACGGAACTTTCTTCAGAGCCAAACGTTGGCTGGGGTGTTACATGGTCGGGTTGGTCGCGCGCATCGAGTACAGGTGGAGTAGGAGCGGGGATTCATCATCCATCAACTGCAGAAAAAAGAATTTCGTTTCCCGATTACAGTACAGCAAGTGGCGAATTTTGGAATGTGAACTGGGCCGAAGGTACAACAGAACCCGGCTCTTCGGGCTCGCCTTTGTATGACAGCAACCACCGAATTGTTGGACAACTTTGTTGTGGTTCTGCTGCGTGTGGGAATGATGCAAACGATTATTACGGTCGTTCTATTGGGCTCTCATGGAGCGGTTCTTCATCAAGTAGTTTGAGTTCTTGGCTCGATCCTCTTGGAGCAGATCCAACCTATCTTGATACGTACAATCCCGCAGCTGCGCCAGACGGCGCATGTTGCATTGAAGCGGCACAAGCGTGTCTTGATCTCCGCGAGGCAAATTGTTTAGCAGGTGGTGGTGTGTATCAAGGTGACAATACAATGTGTGCAACAACGGATTGTTTCCCAGAACCCGATTGTCCTTCGGATGTCAATGGTGATGGAATGACAGATGTCAGTGATATCCTCACAGTTGTTGGAGCTTGGGGTACATCCGATTCCGATGCTGATGTGAACGGTGATGGCGTTGTTAGTGTTGCCGACTTACTTGTGCTCATCGACGCTTGGGGGCCTTGCTAAAAACAATCCGAGACGGCTCAGAGCTAGTCCGCGAGCGAAGAGTACTTGCCCATTTTTTAAATGATCAATTAGATTAACGAAGCCGAACGATCGTAATTGCTGGGAACAAGTAGAAGAAGTGCATCTTCTATTGTGAGCGTTCTATCTGATGGCGGATTAAATTGATGTTCTCCGCTAGCAGAACGCACCGACATGACTACGCCGTTATGTTGTTTATGAATTGCCAGCGCGTCTAAACTCTTGCCATCGATTTCGGGGTGTTCGCTGAGCGCGACTTCTATCATTACATGTTCGCCTCTGGATGTAATTTGCGCAAAGAATTCATGAAGATGTGGAGATGTTAAGAGTGAGGCGAGTAAGTTTGCTGCGGATTCTCCGGGCACAACAACATCATTTGCACCGGCGCGATTGAGCCACTGTCTTGATGATTCGTGTTCGCCACGAGAAATAATCCGTAGGTTTTGATTTAATTCACGAGCGACCATACAGACAAAAACATTTTTTGAATCTTCTGGTAACGCGGCGATGAGTCCAGATGCCCGAGAAATTTTTGCTTCTTGGAATGGGCCGTCACCCTCGGTCGCATCTGCTTCGATGACGAGAAAGCCATCGTCGCTCGCAGTTTCTGCAATATGAGAATCATGTTCAATAATGACAACTTGCATGTTTGATTTGGCAAGCTCTTCGGCGGTTCTTTTCCCAACGTGTCCGTACCCGCAAATGACGACGTGGTTGTTCAGTGCTTCAAGTGTTTGTTTCATTTTTCGTTGTTCCCATTGTCTGTACATATCTTTGCCGTGCAATAAACCCTGCATAATGCTGAAACCGTACAGCACAGCGCCAAGCCCAATCGTAATGACAAGCATGCCCCATATTTTTTGACCGGTTGTTAACTCATCTAAATTACCAACAGTAGAGACAAGATTGAGCGTGTCCCACAGCCCCTCGATAATTTGGTTTGCAAGCGTTCCCTCGTATCTTCCTGTGAGTATGAACCCAATAGTCGAAACAATTGTGACACCAAGAAGTATGCCTGCGGCAACAAATAATTGCTTCTGAAGTCGGTGGTGCTGGCTCTTGATGACCCGTTCGGGCTGGATAGTGTATCGAGGCATAAACCTTAGATTTTACGTGAGTTCCGGCAAAATAGGCAAAAAACACGGCTAATTGGACAAAATGTTCCGTTTTTATCAATATTTCATGGAACCGGGTTAAGTCGGCAGTGCGAATAGCGTATTAGAGATTAAGGCGCCCTTTTTGTATGCGTGTACAGATGGCGCCTTTTAGAAACTACCCCTAAGGAGACAAGGAGTTATGACAGTGTTACCCATTCTTTTAACGGCGATATGTACCTCGGGGCCAATTCTCGCACCGTCATCGCAAGATCGGATACCAAGAGAAATGGTTCCTATCGTAACAGTCGACAACTTACACTACTCATCGCTTTTTAAGCAAGATGAAAAACGAGAAATAGCAGGTCAAGCACCTGCTTTTGCTGTTCCGACAAAAACCTCAATTACCCCAGCAACGGATGGTATTTGGGAACGGATTGATATTCATACGCAACGGTGGACGCTCCGTGTATCTTGTGACAATGCACTTTCGATGAATATCGGCTTTGGTCGGTACAACATGCCATCGAGCGGTTCCATGACAGTCACCGACGCAAATCGAGATTTTAGAATTCGTGCGTTTACAGCGGACGACAACAAATCACACGGTCAGTTATGGACACCAGTTGTTCCGGGTAACGAAGCTATTATTGAAATCGTTGTAGACAATGATCAAAAAGGTCACGTTGTGAAGGGGATCGAACTTACTTCTATTAACTCTGGATACCGATGGGTGCAAGATGCATCAGGTCGTGGTTCTTCAGAGTCATGCAACATTGACGTTATGTGTTCTGAAGGGAACGCATGGTGGGATGAAATACCATCCGTTGGTGTGTATACATTGAATGGCTATTTGACTTGTACTGGTGTGATGATGAACAACACCTCGCAAGACATGACGCCATATTTTCTAACTGCGAATCACTGTGGTGTTACAAGCAGTAGCGATTCTTCTATCGTTGTGTATTGGAATTACCAAAACAGCTACTGCCGTACACCCGGAAGTAGCGACAGTGGCGGCAATGGCGATGGCAACTTTAACCAATTTACTTCTGGATCAACCATGCGAGCGACCCGCTCATACACAGACTTTACGTTGACTGAATTGTCATCGAACCCTAACGCTGCGTATGGCATCACTTACTCTGGTTGGTCACGGGCTGATTCAGCATCCCTTGGTGCTGGTATCCACCACCCAGAAGCTGCGGAAAAACGAATTTCATTCCCAGATACCGTTCAAGCGAGTGGTGAATACTGGGACGTGAACTGGGGCGAGGGGCGTACTGCTCCGGGCTCATCAGGTTCACCTTTGTACGATGGTAATCACCGAGTTGTTGGTCAACTCTGTTGTGGTTCATCGTATTGTCCAAATGATCTGAATGACTACTACGGTCGTTCGCTCAACCTTTCATGGGATGGTGGAAGTTCAAGTAGTTTAAATTCATGGCTTGACCCTGTTGGATCTGGCGCACAAGCGATTGATTCATTAGTTCCTGGTGGCGGAGGCGATTCTTCTGGCGCTTGCTGTGTTGGTCA
Organism: uncultured Isosphaeraceae bacterium; assembly: GCA_964489535.1. GTDB lineage: Bacteria > Planctomycetota > Phycisphaerae > Phycisphaerales > SM1A02. The sequence continues at coordinate 10,157 of CAZAZD010000026.1, read as the reverse complement.
AAGTTGTACGTACGGAACCGAAGCGGATTGTTCTGCAATCGGTGGCTCCTACCAAGGCGACTACGTTTCATGTACAAGTTACCCATGTGGCGGCGCACCTGAAGGTGCTTGCTGTGTTGGCGAAAATTGTTCTATCATGACGCAAGCAGATTGCGGCAATGCAGGTGGCAGTTACCAAGGTAACGATACAACTTGTGGAGCAACAACTTGTGACAATGGTGGATGCGAAGTTGGCTATTCCCCAGACTGTATGGGTACTTGCTTCGAAGACGCTGTGTACACCGATTGGGTGGGTGACACCTACTGTGATGATGGTGCATACATTCCTGCAGATTATGGTTACGGCGGCCCAGCTGGTGTAGCGATTTATCTCAACTGTGCAATGTTTGATTGTGATGGTGGCGACTGTACTTGTGATGGTGGCGACCCAACTGGTGCTTGTTGCTTCGGCGCAGATTGTTTTGTGACTACGCAAGCAGAATGTACTTCCAACGGTGGCGAGTATGTTGGTGATGACACAACGTGTGGCGCATCAACTTGTGGTTCACCTTCTACGTGTGACGCAGACATTAACGGCGACGGCAACGTTGACGTGAGTGACGTTCTTGCATTGGTTGGCGCTTGGGGTACAAATAACCCTGACGCAGATATCAATGGCGATGGATCAGTTGGCGTAGCGGATCTCCTACTTCTTATAGATGGTTGGGGTCCATGTGAAGGCGGCGGCGATCCAACTGGTGCATGCTGTGCAGCAAATGATTGTGCAGTGATGACTGCTGCAGATTGTTCTGCAATCGGCGGTGTTTACCAAGGCGATGATTCATCTTGCGCTGGCGACCCATGTGGTGGCGGCGGCGGATGTGAAGCTGGTTGGACTGAAGATTGCCAAGGCACTTGCTTCCCAGACTACGTGTACGAAGCATGGGTTGGCGATGGTTACTGCGATGATGGTGCATATATTCCTGCTGATTACGGCTGTGATGAATGTCCAGCGGGTGTAGCGATCTTCCTTAACTGCGATGCGTTCAATAACGATGGTGGCGACTGCGATGGCGGCGGCGATCCAACAGGCGCATGCTGTGTTGGCACAAGTTGTTCCGAAGGCACTGCAGCAGACTGTTCTGCTGCTGGTGGTACGTACAACGGTGATGGCTCAAGCTGTGCTGGCGATCCTTGTGGTGGCGGTGGTGGTTGCGAAGCGGGCTACTCCCCAGACTGTATGGGCACTTGCTTTGAAGATGCTGTTTACACTGATTGGGTAGGCGATGGCTACTGTGACGACGGCGCATATATTCCTGCTGACTATGGCTATGGCGGTCCTGCAGGAGTAGCGATTTATCTCAACTGTGCAGAATTTGGGTGCGACGGCGGTGACTGTACTTGTGATGGCGGCGGCGGATCTGGCGCTTGCTGTATAAACAGCCAATGCCAAGAAATGGACGCTGCTACTTGCTCCGCAATGGGCGGTTCGTATCAGGGTGATGGTTCATCCTGTGCGTCTGATCCTTGTGGTGGCGGTGGAGGATGTCCTGCTGGCGAAATCGAAGATTGCAATGGCAATTGTTGCCCTGAAACATGGGTTGGCGATGGTTACTGCGACGACGGCACCTACGAGTGGAATGGTGTTGCCATTTTCCTCAACTGTGCAGAATTCGGTAACGATGGCGGTGACTGCGATTAAATCTCACCAATCACACATGTGATTTCACGAAAGGGCTCTGCTTCGGCAGAGCCCTTTTTTTATGCAAAAAAATGGGTTTATCCGACACCACCCACCTGCGTTTCCGCTTTCAAAGTGACAGTCACAATGCTAAGTCGGCGATGTTAAACAAGATAAGACGTGTTGCGTTTCCGCTTTCAAAGTGACAGTCACATTTGTGGCGGTTTTACTATTGGAATATTCAACTTTCTGTGCTATGCTGATTTTAAAGGAGTGATGAAGGATGCAATGTAAATATCGGATTGGGTTTATTTGTTTACTAGCTTTAGGTATTGTTCATGTTGCATGCCCGACGAATCTTGTCACGTAGCAGTGGAA
>CAZAZD010000026.1:0-8019 GCA_964489535.1 uncultured Isosphaeraceae bacterium | reverse complement strand
CTTTAGGTATTGTTCATGTTGCATGCCCGACGAATCTTGTCACGTAGCAGTGGAAGAAAATTGGTGCATTAAAAATGGAGGTCAGTGGCAGGGTGCAAATAGTATTTGCGAAGAATTTACTTGTGTTAATCCTGATGAAACTGGTGCGTGTTGTTTAGGAAGTGTTTGTACTATTTATGCACATCAAGAATGGTGCGAGAATGATGGTGGGGTATGGCAAGGTGATGGTTCTTATTGTGGTACTTCAAGTTGTATGGTTCTTGGTGCTTGTTGCTATACAGACAGTTGTGCCAATGTATTACCTCAAGTGACATGTGAAGATAATGGTGGAACATGGCAAGGCGAAGGAACAGATTGTTCAACAGTTAATTGTGTCTATGAGGAGTATGGAGCTTGTTGTTACAACAACATTTGTTACGAAGCGTACACACCAGTTGATTGCGGAGCAATTGACGGCCAATGGCAAGGTGCGGGCGTTACGTGTGCAATGGTTGATTGTACGAATGTTGGAGGTGTGACTGGCGCGTGTTGTCACGATGACCATTGCCACGAAGAAGACACCCAAGATGAATGTGAAGGCGTGGGGGGGACTTGGTTGGGTGGTAACGCTGTTTGTGATGATGAGCTTTGCTTCGGCCCTCTTGGTGGGTGCTGCTTTGGCGAATATTGTTTCCTTGAAAGTTTTACACGATGCGATGCTCTTCAAGGGAGGTGGATTGGGGGAGATTGTGAAACTCCAGTTCCTATTTGTGAATACTCATTTGACACAGGTGCTTGTTGCCTAAATCATCTTTGTGCAGACAGCGTCTCACTTGAAGGGTGCATTGAAGTGAACGGCCAATGGCAAGGAAAAGATACAACATGTGCAACAACGGACTGCCCTGGCGGTGTTTGCTGTTTGCTAACTGCTTGCCAAATAACGGGCACAGAAGAAGATTGTCTTGCAATGAACGGTATCTACCATGAGGGAGAAAATTGCGGAACGTATGGTTGTTTTGGCGCTTGTTGTTTAAATGGCGATTGTGAAGTGAGATCTGAAGTCAACTGCACATCATCTCAAGGGGAGTACCACGATAACACTCCCTGTGACCAAGTTAGTTGTGCAAGCGATAGCTGTACAGGCGACTTAGATGGCGACGGAATAGTACGAGTAGCCGATATTTTGATTTTAATTAGTGCGTGGGAAACCGATGATCCAGTTGCCGACTTATCAGGAAATGGAATTGTTGACATTGCAGATCTTCTCATCGTTATCGAAAATTGGGGTTCTTGCTAGATTGGCTTCGGTGACAGTCACGTGACAGGCACCCCAAGTACAATATGGGGATGCGAGTATTAATTGGAATTCCTGTATATAACGAAGCGAAGTACATAAACTCAGTGTTGAGCGAAGTTTGTAAATACGCCGATGATATTTTAATTGTGGACGATGGGTCGAATGACCTGACGCCAGCGCTTCTAGCGGGGCACAAGGTGGAGGTTATTCGTCACTCTGAAAATCGTGGGTATGGTCGTTCACTCCAAGACATGTTCCGCTGGGCTGCTGTCGATAATTTTGATTGGCTCATCACGATGGATTGTGATGAACAACATGAACCCGCATCGATTCCAGAGTTCATGAATCGAATTCAACAAGATGATGCAGACATCATTTCGGGCAGCCGCTACTTAGAAGTGCACCCTGAAAACGACATGCCGCCCAAGGATAGACAAGCAATCAATCGAAAAGTGACAGAAGAATTACACGATGCACTTGGCATTGAAATCACAGATGCATTCTGTGGCTTCAAAGCATACCGAGTTGCGACCCTTGGCGCTTTTAACTTTGATGTAAATGGGTACGCTTTCCCAATTCAATTTTGGGTGCAAGCCGCTGCGAGACAATTGCGAATTTGCGAAATATCTGTTCGCATGATTTACAACGATCCAAACCGTACCTTCGGCGGGCAACTTGATGATCCCGTCAAACGTTTAGACCATTACCGTGCAGTCCTCTGTAATGAATTACGGAAACACGACTCTCTTCTTCCAAACGCTAGAGAGCATGTGCCTTGCTAACAGAGCCAGCCATCTCTGAGTGGTCGCCACTTGTCGCGTCACCTACTGGCGAACTGTTTGGAAAAACAATTGCATCATGGAGAAGTTCTGTAAGAATTGCACTGGGCTTGCCAGATAAACCCATCATTGTCGTCGGGCATCAACCAGAATTTTTTCATCCAGGCATTCTTGCAAAGTTTGTCAGTGCAAGCCAACTCGCAAAACAAATTGAAGGCGTGCTTGTGCATCTTGTGGTGGATCATCACATTGGAAACAGCGGTGTGCTTGATGTTCCAGATGACTCAGGTCGCTATCTCTCAACCAAACAACTCGTTGTTGCAAAACTTGATTCGAAGGTTGCAATGAAAGATCAGCCACGGGCGACATCAAGTCAAGACAACGTGTTTTCAAATGCACTTGTTAACGCAAGTGGCGATAACGCAGCAATGCAATTTGCGAACGCAACGGATGATCTTATGAAACCCTTGGCGCAAGTGGACCACTGTATTGCTGGCACATCTTTATTGCAAACAGAACTTGCCAAAGCGATTCTCGAAGAAATGCGAACGAGTCCTGAGCCATGTATTACTGCGTATAACAATGCGGTGGCAAGTTTTCCCGAGTGCGGAATATTGCCACTTGAATATGATGAGTTGCCACTTTGGATTGGCCCAACAAACGAAAGATTGTCGGCAAGCTTTGAAGATCTTCGTCCACGTGCTCTTCTGTTAACACTCCTTGCTCGACTTGTACTGGGTGATTTAATGGTACATGGAACCGGCGGATTCGCGTACGACAGAATCATGGAAAAATGGGCGCTGGATTGGCTACACGTTGTACCATGCAATAAAACTATGGCAACCACAACGCTCACCTTACCTCTTCAAGTGCAAACAATTGAACAGGCACGGCGCGAATATTTTTCTGCGCCAAAGCATTTTCTCAACGCAATCAACAATGCCCCTTATGGTTCATCGCAACGGCAATTGCAGTATCTTGCCATGCATAAGTGGCTAGAAGAGAACGCAGACAAGCCAGATATACAAGCATTAAAAAAAGCACAACGTATCGCAACTCGGCGTGATTGGGCATTCCCGCTTTATGGTGATTCGCTTACCAAAGATTTTGGGGTTGCCAAATCTGCCGAAGTGTTTCTTTCGAACTTCCAGTAATGAGAATATTCCCCTGCTGGGTTTGTTTGATGAGACGACCGTTGTTGTCCACTGTTGTTGAAACAGTATTGCCTCTCGAACCAAAATCTGAGGCGATAGTTTTCGTGCCATCAGCGTTCATAGAAATGATATCTGTGCGTGTTGCTATTCGTGGTGTACTGCTATTGTCATAGATGTGCCAAATAAAACGAGGTGCGTTGCTATCTTTCAACAATGGACCAAGAATCCAACTAAGTGCTCGTGGCATCCATGGCTCTTCAGTTATTGCCTGGAAGGGTGTTTCGATGGCGTTAGAGGTGAGGTCTTGCTGCATGACTAACAAGGAGGGCTTGGACATTCCAAGTTTTGCGCGACTGCGAATTCCAGTTTCGCTCTTGACTGCACTCACTCTATCGAGCCATCTTGTGATTCGATTGGACCATCGTTCATCCTTTCCATTCCAACTCATCCAATAATGACCAACCCCGTCTATGACAACCCCTGTTTCAGGATTTGGGAGAATGCGGGAACGAACGGTGACGATGATTCCATCGGGAGGATCGACGTGCTCTTTTTTGACATCATTGATGTCTTTCACAGTTCCAGTAGAAATAGAAACTTGCATATATCCAATGTCAGATGCGCCAGATCGATCTGTTGTCTGGATTCGCCTCCATTCGTGGAAACCAATGAGGGATTGGAGCGATTGTTCATTTAACTGAGCCAAAACAGAGGATGATGCATCTAAACCACTCATTTTTTCGCTGACAAGGGCGATTGGATCGAGCAATTCAATGGATTGAAGCGATTGCATAACCTGTTCGCCACCTCGTTTCCACCCATCTTTATTTGTAAGGACGCTCGCAACAATCACCTGTTTTCCAATGGCTGGAAATGCGAGCCACCCAAAAGTACCTGAGGGCTCCTCTAATAGCAGCCACCAACACTCAATGTCACCGATTTTGAGCGCAGAATCGGCTAATACTATGGTTCCTGTTGGGTCCTCCCTTCGACCGCGAATCTGATGTACGAACTCTTTAGGCGTCAAATCAGTTGGATTCGGCGACCTATCAAGCCGTAAATGCCACATAACACGAGGGTTAGAACTTGAAATCATGCACGAAGGTGGTATTTGGCTTGTAGCTGCAATTGTCGAATCGGTTGGAAGTACTAATTGAACGCCTACATCACCGTTTTTGTAATCGGAACTATATAAGAGTGCAAATAGCAATAAAAGCTGGGAGAACATTCGCGGCACTGTAGCATGGTTGGCCACAATAAATAAGGGGCACAGAATTGAGGTAAGTCGTTGACAAACTGCCCCTTGAGAGGATAGAATCCTCGATTCACCCTCTTTCGAAGCAAGTTTGGGTGTGGAAGATTTGACTCGCATGTTGCGCGTCAGTAGAGAAACTAGTTTGAGGAACACACCTGCGATGCAGATTATTCGAATCAGAATGGAAGCGTACGACCACCAAGCACTTGATGCTTCGGCGAAAGAAATTGTCGACCACGCAAAGCGAACAGGTGCACGCGTCGCAGGACCAGTTCCACTACCAACACGTCGTGAAATTTACACCGTGAACCGTTCTACCTTCGTGAACAAAAAATCACGCGAACAATTCGAAATAAGAACACACAAAAGAATCATTGACATCTCAGAACCAAACCCACAAACAATTGAAGCACTAAACCGCCTCGTTGTCCCTGCAGGTGTCTTTGTAAAGATTAAAGCATAAACCCCCGGAAGTTTATTTCCAATCCGAACACTCCGGTCACATCAATAAGATCCCTGACCAAAACCCCGTAAGCACGAAAGCAACAACGATGTCAAAAACATTACTTGGTAGAAAAGTTGGAATGTCAAGGTATTTCCTTGAAGATGGCACAAACATACCTGTCACCATTGTTGAAGTTGGTCCTTGCGTTGTCACACAAGTGAAGACCGAAGAAACTGAGGGGTACAACGCAATCCAAATGGGGTATGAAGATGTTCGCCCCGGTCGTGCAACTATGCCAATCATCGGACACGATGCAAAGGCGGGCACTGCACCAAAACGATTCCACCGCGAAGTTCGTGTTGACGACCTTGGTGATGTTGAAGCAGGACAAACGTTAGACGTTTCCATCTTTGAAAATGTCATGTTCGTTGACGTGATCGGTACAAGTAAAGGCAAGGGCTTTGCTGGTGGCATGAAACGTCACAACTTTAAAGGTCTTGAAGCATCGCACGGCGTAAAGCGTGCACACCGTCGTCCTGGTTCCATTAACGGGCACGCCACAAACCTTGGCACTGGACCGAAACCCAAAAAGGGCAAGCGAATGCCCGGACATATGGGGAACAGGCAAATTACATGTCGTAGTCTGCCAGTCATACAAATAGATAGTGAAAGAAACTTGTTGATGTTGAAGGGTTCTGTTCCAGGACCAAATACCGGCATGGTTCTTATTCGAGAAGCGAAACGTTTAAATAGGAAAAAAACAACAGCAGCCAGTAAATAAGTTTATTGGTAGATTATCAAGGCTCAAACAGAGAACCAGTTGATCGCGACAAACCGTACTAGAACGCCGAGTCAAACTCTACCGAGTGACCACCGAACTCTTCCCAACGAAGAACTCGACCACATCGGAGCGTAAGGCAAACAAAGACGAACACGTCACAGGTGAAAAATTATGATTGAACTTCCAATATATGACAAAAAAGGCAAGCAAATCGATACCTTGAATATCGATGAAGCGATGCTCGGATCCGAGGTCCGTCCTACTCTGCTTAAGCAGGCGTACGTGATGTTCCACTCCAACCGAAGGCAGGGTTCCGCAAGAACCAAGAGCCGCGGAATGGTTGAAGGGTCAACCCGAAAAATTTACAAGCAAAAAGGCACAGGCAACGCCCGAATGGGTCAAGTCCGCTCCAACATCCGTAAGGGTGGCGGTGTGACGTTTGCAAAGACTCGCACACACGAGGACTTCCGCAAAGACATGCCAAAGAAAATGCGACAACTGGCAAACCGAAACGCACTTCTTGCGAAGCTTGTAGATGGCGAAGTGAAATGCATTGTTGACCTTGAGTTTGAAACACCAAAAACAAGAGACTTCAAAGCAATCCTTGACGCAGTCGGTATCGACCGAAGCGTGCTCGTTGCAGTGGACAGCGAAAACCGAAACGCTGCAGTGTCCGCTCGAAACATAGAAAACGTGGACACAATTCGCGTTGATCAACTCAATGTCTTCGAATTGCTCAACCATCGATACCTTGTTATTGACAGGGCATCAATGGAAGCATTTCTCGATGGGTCTGCTTGGAAGAAAGAAGAGGAGGCCGCCTAATGGAAGTCACAACAATCATTAAAAAGCCACTGGTCACCGAAAAGTCCACCTTTGGAGTAAGTGCCAATAATCGGTACGTCTTTGAAGTGGACAAACGTGCTGACAAGGGTCAAATTAAACGTGCCGTGGAAGACATTTACGGCGTTCGTGTCCTTTCCGTAGCAACTCAGGTCCGCAAGGGTCACATGAAACGCAACCGCATGGGTTGGTTCAGGGTTGGTAATCAAAAGCGCGCTGTCGTGAAACTACATGCGGAGGATCGCATCGAGCTCTTCTAAGAGCGAGTGGATAAACAACTATGGCTATTCGAGTTTACAAACCAACTACACCAGGACGTCGAAACGCTTCCGTGAACCTTCACGTCGAAGTGACAAAGAAGACACCTGAAAAATCATTACTTGCACCAATCAAAAAGAATGGTGGACGTAACAACCAAGGCAAAATTACCGTTCAAGGTCGAGGCGGTGGTCACAAACGCCGCTATCGTAAGATTGACTTCCGTCGTTTGAAGGATGACATGGTCGCAACTGTTATTGGTATCGAATACGATCCAAACCGAAGTTGCCACATTGCATTGGTGCAATACGAAGATGGAACAAAACGCTACATCTTGGCTCCACGCAATCTCACTGATGGCGATACGGTTAAGAGTTCAGATAGTGCAATTGAACCAAAATCTGGTAACTGCATGCCACTAAAACACATTCCAACTGGCCTGACAGTGCACAACATAGAATTTGAACCGGGTAAGGGTGGCGCTCTTTGTCGCTCCGCTGGTGCGGCAGCTCGGTTGAGCAACCGTGAAGGTCGCTGGGCAACAATCGTGTTGCCGTCGGGCGAAATTCGCCAAGTATCCGTTGAGTGCCGTGCAACAATTGGGCAACTAGGTAACACTGATCATCAAAATATCAAACTCGGTAAAGCAGGGCGTAATCGCTGGCTTGGTCGACGACCTAAAGTTCGTGGCATGGCAATGAGTCACCACGATCACCCGCTTGGTGGTGGTGAAGGTCGATCCAAAGGTGGGCGAACTCCAGCAAGTGCATCCGGCACAAAGTCAAAGGGTGGTCGCACAAGGCAACGTGGTAAATGGACGGATGCTCGTATCCTCCGTCGTCGTAAGAGTAAACGTTACGGTCAGCTTAAGGTCTGTCCATAGGAAGAAGATATGTCAAGATCACTCAAAAAAGGTCCATTTGTAAACGAAAAGCTTTATCGCAAGGTCGAAGCAATGGCTGCTTCATCGAAAAAGACACCAATCAAAACATGGTCGCGCTCTTGCACGATTGTGCCAGAATTTGTTGGCTTTACTTTCTCTGTTCACAACGGTCGGCAGTTCAACGACGTGCTCATCACTGAAGATATGGTTGGTCACAAACTTGGTGAGTTCTCTCACACTCGTTTGTTCCGCGGTCATACCAATAAGAAGGAAGGCATCAAGTCGTAACACTTGAAGGTTTTACTTATGACGTACAAAGCAACACATAAATATGCTCGAATCTCG
>CAZAZD010000025.1:0-29622 GCA_964489535.1 uncultured Isosphaeraceae bacterium | reverse complement strand
AAATGTTTTCAAGGAGTTTTGCTGACTCTGCGACTTCCGCAGAAGAAACAAGGTGTGCACATTGAATAACATTACTATAAAAGGAATACGCAATTTCACCGCTTACGTCATCGAGACCACCAACAAGCTTCGGAATAGTTTGGGTGGACTCTGATTTACGACCCGGATCTTCTCGCTCGGGGCTATACGCGACGAAGAAATCGTCTCCTTGCGTTAGGCCAGTTGCTTCAAGAATCGGGAGCATCTCATCTCGAGTGGTACCGGGGTACGTCGTTGATTCAAGTACAACAAGTTGCCCTTTGCGAAGAACATTCGCAACAGCTCTTGTGCTTTCAAGCACGTATGTAAGGTCGGGCTCGTTATGCGTGCCAAGTGGCGTTGGGACGCAAAGCAAAATAATGTCTGCATCTTTTAATGCTTCTGGATTGTCCGTAGCCCTAAACCTGTCCGCCGTTGCGAGTTCTCTTGAAAAATCGTCACCAAGGTGCTTGAGGTACGGCGTGCCGTTATTTAAGCACTCAATTTTATTGGGGTCAACGTCAAAGCCAAGCACCTCGTACCCAGCACCAAAGACTGCAACGGCTAGAGGAAGGCCAACGTACCCCATGCCAACGATGCCTATGCATGCAGTTTTATTCTCGATTTTACTTGCGAGCTCAGTAGCAGCGCTTGTTATTTGCTTAGTAGTCATATCGTAGGTATTAACTCCTCGGGATTTTCTAATAATTCGATAACGGTACGAAGAAATTTAGCGCCCTGTGCACCATCAACAACGCGGTGGTCACAACTTAAACTCAGAGGCAACACTTTTCCAGCATAAAATGCACCGTCTTTTGTAAGAACTTGTTCTTTGGCACGCCCAACACCGAGAATTGCAACTTCTGGGTAATTGATAATCGGTGTTGTAAACATGCCGCCATAACTTCCAACGTTGGAAATCGTGAATGTGCCACCCGAAAGTTCTTCTCGTTTAATCGAGCGACCGCGACACTCTTTTGCAAGACGCGCCGTTTCATCAGCGAGTTGCACAGGACTCAGGTTGTCAGCGTTTTTAAGAACTGCGACCATAAGACCTTGGTCTGTATCAACAGCACAACCAAGATTGATAACACTGTGTACAAGTATTTCTTCAACAAAATCATCAACGGTTGAATTTAACGTTGGATGTTTCTTTAGTCCTTGAATGACGGCAGTCATAATAAAGGGAAGAAAACTAAACTTGCGGCCGACAAGTGTGCCAAGTGCCTTACGCCGCTCATCGAGTTTTGTGACATCCGCCTCATCAACAACTTGGAAATGCGCAGCAGTTTTTAAACTGTGTGTTAATGCCTCGGCAATTTTTTTACGGATACCTCTAAATGGAATTCGTTCGGCAACACCTTCTTGCGGAACGCTGACGCGCGTTGCAAGCGGGGCAGTTTCTTTTGGTGGCTCAACTATTTGTTGAGGGGCGTTTTGAGTCACGGTTGGGGAAGAATGAGCTTCGACATCAGAAGCAGTGACCCTTCCTCCACGCCCAGTCGGAGTTACTGCATTTATATCTATGTTTTTTTCTTTTGCAATTCGTCGAACCGCTGGAGTTGCAATTGCCTTGTCGCCCGATTCGCTTGCGGTAGTTTCTACTCGAGCAAAACTTGCAGGAACGCTCATGTTGTCATCGACTGCGCCGACAACGCAACCGGTATCTGGCGGCGTATCGTCAGTTGGAGCAGCCGAATCTATGGAAGCAGTGTTTCCAATAGCATAATGCACTAGAATGCTTCCAACGTTGATGACGTCACCCACGTTGCCATTTAATGAAGCGATAACGCCAGTCCACGGGCTTGGAACCTCGACAAGCGCCTTGTCCGTTTCCATTTCGGCAAGCGTTTGATGTTCTTCCACCGTATCGCCGACCGAAACGCACCATTTGATGAGTTCTGCTTCGTGCACACCTTCCCCTAGGTCGGGAAGAATGAAATGCGATTTGTTGGATGGTTGTTTTGTAGCCATAATAATCAATGGGAATCGCCGCGGAGACGCGAAGGCGCGGAGGGGTATTGTAGTACTTTTCTTGTGAGTCCACTACTGAGTGAATGTCACTCTGTGAAACAGGCAGAAAAAACAATCCCGCGGGTCGTTTATTGATCCTTCCGCAACGTGTCTGACACGAGCAGACATGCAATTGGTGTGATTCTAACGACAGTCACGTCGAATTAATACGCAAGCGTCTCAGTAATTGCCTTGCCGATACGCTCTGCATCTGGAAGGTAATCGAGTTCGAGTTTGTAGTACGGCATAATCGTGTCGAAACCGCAAACACGTTGGACGGGCGCTTCAAGATGTAAGAAGCAATGCTCCATGACGCTCGCAGCAATTTCTGCACCAAGCCCACATGTCTTTGGCGCTTCGTGCACAACAACACACCTTCCGGTTTTGCTAACCGAATCAGCGATAGTATCCACATCAATTGGAGAAATGGTCCGAAGGTCAATGAGTTCAATAGACCTTCCAGATTGTTCGATTGCGTTCATACACTGGATAACTGTGGCGCCCCACGAAACCATTGTAAGTTCTTCGCCTTCGCAAACTGTACGCGCCTCACCAATTGGAATGGTGTACTCGTCTTCAGGCACTTCTTCGCGAAACGCTCTGTAGATTCGTTTTGGTTCAAAGAAAATAACAGGGTCAGGGTCGCGAATCGCACTGATGAGCAAACCCTTAGCATCGTATGGCGAAGAGGGCATGACGATTTTTAAACCAGGCGTGTGCGTGTAAATCGACTCTGGACTGTCACTGTGAAGTTCGGGAGCATGAATACCGCCGCCCACAGGAACTCGAAGCGTAAGTGGGCACGTAATGCCGCCACGAGTTCGACTGTTGAACCTCGCAGCTTGATTGGTAAGTTGGTCAAAGGCCGGGCCCATGAAACCCTCAAATTGAATTTCTGGTATGGGTCGAAGCCCAGCCATCGCAAGGCCAATGGCCGTACCCATAATGCCAGATTCAGCAAGCGGGGCATCGACGACTCGTTCCCCACCAAATCGCTGGAACAATCCTTCTGTTGCTCTAAAAACACCGCCGTTGAGACCAATGTCTTCACCAAGCAGAATGATGCGTTCGTCTTTTTCCATTTCTTGGATAAGAGCAAGGGTGACGGATTGAACAAGTGTAAGGTTAGCCATTATTTTGCGACTCCCTCGTTGCTTGGAATATCAACTTGCGAAGGGTCTTGCCCAAGCGAACTTGTGCGAAGTGTTTGTCGTTGTTTTTTTAATTCAGGCGTCATTTCGAGATACATAGAATCGAACATATCATTGGTTGTTGGCGCGTCTATTTCTTCTGCGTTTTTAACTACCGATGAAATGGTTTTTGCAGCAACGGCGAGTTGCTCTTCTTCTTTTGCTGATGACCAAAGGTCGCGTTGTTCAAGATAGTTGCGAAGGCGAATGATTGGATCTCGTTTTTGCCACATTGCAAGCTCGTCTGCATCACGGTACCTGCGAGCATCGTCAGCGGTAGTGTGATCGCCAAGGCGATAGGTGGTCGCTTCGATGAAGGTGGGGCGGTTGTTTTCGCGCGCGTTTGCAGCAGCGTCTTTCATAACCTTGACCATCGCAAACAAGTCGTTTCCGTCTACTTGTATACAGTCCATGCCGTACGCTAGTCCACGCTGGGCTACCGTTGGAGCAGAACATTCAATTTTCGTTGGGGTCGAGATAGCCCAACCGTTATTTTGGCACACAAATACTACTGGCAAATCTAAGTTTGCTGCGAAGTTCGCCGCTTCGTGGAAGTCGCCCTCGCTCGTTGCACCATCGCCGAAGAAAGTACAGGCAATGCCTCCATCTTTGCGGTATTTACTCGCCCAACCAAGCCCTGATGCGTGCAGCATTTGCGATCCAATCGCAATCGCAAGTGGGGTGACGTTACATTCGTCAATATGGTTGCCTCGCTCATCCCCCATCCAGTGCAACAAGATTTTTTCCATTGGAAGTCCCCGCCAAAACAAACCAGCGTTTTCGCGGTAACAAGTAACCATCCAATCTTTCTTTTGTAAAACGTAAGCGGCACCAAGTGAAGGTACTTCTTGGCCACGGTTTTCGGGGTACGTTCCCATTCGACCAGAGCGCTGCAGTTTAAATGCAATTTCGTCAAAGTGTCGGCATACCAAAATATGTTTATACATGGCAACGACATCTTCATCAGGAATAAGCCCGCCACCTAACTGGGCATCAAAATTACCATGTTCATCAAGGATAGAAACACGTTCAATCTTCGTTTGGAAGACGGTCTCAACTGGCATGGATACCAGTCTCCTGCGTTCCCGCCCCTCCCGAGATGCGCTGCTGCGCAATGTCTACGGCTGCCGCATACGTTGAAACCATGTCGTCACCGCGTCTTAAAATTTGCGCAGTCGTTTCGAAGATTTCATCGTTCTTAGTTTGTAAAGTATCGTCGCTCATGCCAAGGTGCATACCAGCTAAATGAATGAGCCCGCCAGCGTTTACGACGAAATCTGGACCATACACAATGCCTGCAGTTTTAAGTGCAACCGCATCTTCTTCGGGATCACCAAGAATATTGTTTGCAGCGCCACACACAATAGAGCAGCGCAAGTTTGGAATAATACTGCCGTCAATAACACCGCCAAGTGCACAAGGAGCAAGGATGTCGCACTCAGTTGTAAGAATGTCTGCATCGTGCATAGGTATGCAGCCATACGTGTCTACAACGTAGTCAACACTCGCTTTTTTAATATCTGCGACAAATATTTTTGCGCCAGCATCAGTAAGAAGTTTGCATAAATTTTGTCCTACATGGCCAACGCCTTGCATCGCAACGGTGATGCCTGAAAAATCATCGCCACGTCCTGCGTGGATGAGAGATGCTCGCATGCCGTGGAATGCTCCCATGGCAGTCCAAGGTGACGGGTCGCCGCCGCGCGAAACGGTTTCGCCGCCCATGACGTGCGGTGTTTCGGCAGCCATCCAATCGATGAATTGTGTGTCTACACCAACGTCTTCCGCTGCAATATATGCACCGTTAAAGGTGTCAACAAACTTACCCATTGCCCTTGCTTCTGCTTCAGTTCTAGGGTGTTCACGATGCGGGAGCATGATGACACTTTTTGCGCCACCCATCGGTAAACCAGAAACAGCCGCCTTGTAGGTCATACCTTTAGACAAACGTAGTACGTCATATACCGCATCTGCTTCTGATTCGTAATACCACCTTCGTGTTCCACCAAGGGCGTTGCCAAGCGCCGTCGAGTGAATCGCAATAATTGCTTTTAATCCAGTTTTAGGATCATGGTGAAAACAGAGCCGTTCGTGACCACGGTCAACAAGTTGTTCAAAAATGGAATCAGAGTCGTGCATAGTGTATATCGTAAATGAATTAGTGCGTAGCGGTTTCTTCTTGTTGTAGGAATACGGATCCACCACCAAATTGTTTGATGCCCTCTTGGTCGCAGACCTTTCCTTTGCCCCGAACTTCCAGATCAGCCGTACTTTCTGGGATGTAGTAGTCGGCATTTGGTAGAGATTCGCCAAACTCCCACGCTTTTTCAGCTGCCTTCAGCATAGTAGCGTCTGGATTTTGGCGTAGACCCCTGAGCCAACCATTGATTTTGTATGTGCCGTACGACATGATGTAGTCGAGCATTGCACGGTCGTGAGCGAGTTGTTTATCATCAAGACCATTACGGATGTTCATGTCCATTTTTGAAATTGAACAAGCCATAGCGTGGATCCAAATTGAAATCCAACTCAAGCGATATTGTGTTGTTTGGTTTGTGATGAGTGCTTCTTCTTTTTCTTTAAACATCAACTTTACCTGATGTGAAAATTCGCGGATGTGATTCGAAAGCATTTGCGCGTGCGTGCCAAGCGAGTCGTCCACCATTGTAATTTTGGGAGCAGCTCTTCGAACACCGAGGAATAATTCCATACCGATTTTCATGGCTGCGCCGATGTTTTTCATTGGAGCCGCTTTGACACCGAGCATGAATTCACCGAGTTGCTTTGAACCATATGCAAAGACGAAACTGTGCATGACTTCGTTCGCGCCTTCGACAATTGGATTGATGCGTGAATCTCGCCAGAGTCGCTCGACTTCGTTTTCAGCCATGTATCCTTCGCCACCCATAATTTGCATCGCTTCGTTTGTACAACGGAAACCGTACTCGGAACAGAAGACCTTGCAAACAGCGGTCTCTAGCATGATGTCTTCATCATCGCGGTCAACCATGCCTGTTGTAACATAGAGCATTGCATCCATCGCCCACACAAACGCACCCATGCGAGCAAGTCGCTCTTTTGTTAATTCAAACTCTCCAACTGGTCTGTCAAATTGATAGCGATACTGCGCCCATTTAATTGCTTGTTCGTATGCAGCCGCGCCAGCACCAACCATACCAGCTGCAAGTGTGCAACGACCCCAGTTGAGGCAAGTCAACGCCAATATAATTCCCTTGCCTTCTTTGTGGAGCAAGTTTTCACGGGGAACTTTGACGTTTGTAAACCGAACACGACCTTGCCACGTTCCACGAATTCCGCACTTTGCGCGGTTTCTACTGAATATATCGACTCCCTCCATATCTGGAGAAACAATCAGCGCATTGAAGCGATCTTTGGTTTTTCCAGTTTTTGGATCAGTCATTTTGTACTTCGCCATTACGGTGAACATGCAAGATTGCGCAGCAGAAGTTGCCCACTTCTTTTCGCCGTTGATGATGTAATATTTTCCACATTCAGAAAGTTCGCAAGTTGTGTCTTGACCCTGCGCATCGCAACCGACGTTTGGTTCGGAAAGACAAAAAGCGCTGAGTGCTTCATTCGCAATTTTTGGTAGCCAAAATTGTTTTTGTTCTTCGGTACCGAAAAGCGTAACGGCGTTGCAACCAATCGAGAGGTGGGCGGACGCCATCACAGCGGATGAGCCACACGACCGACCGATGCGTTCAAGAACGCGGTTGTAACTTGTGACACCAAACCCCTGACCGCCATATTTCTTTGGAACAATCATTCCAAAGACACCCATTTCAAAGTATCGCTTGATAACCCACTCTGGGATTTCTTGGTTTTGGTCAATTTCAACGGATGGGTGTTCGTTGCGAAAGTATGCGTCGAGTTCTTCAAGCAACTTGTCGCAGCGCGCACGTTCGTCGGCGGGCTCTTCAGGATAAGGAAAAATCATATCTTGTCGAAGATTTCCCCAGTAAATATTCTTGATGAACCCCATTGTTTCTGGATCTGGCCCGAGCATTTCTTGCGCGTTCTCAATTTGTTTGAGATCTTTTTTAGAAACGTTCTTTAATTGGCTAGCAAGGTCTGGCTTACTCATAACGGTGATTATCCTTTAGACAAAAACGCATCGAGTTTTTCTCGAGCGGCTGGGGTGTTTCGGAGTCGTACCAATTCACATTGTTCTATAGCAACCGCGGCGGACCAACCTTCGCGGATGCCGGTTTCTACAGCGAGGAACACGCCGTCGGCTGTTTCAGTTTTCTCAGTTTCGGTTTTTGCAGTTGTTAGTGCTGGGGTGTATGCATCGGAATCTTTTGGGTCGATGGAGCGAGGCGTTGCGCCGGTTGCTTCGCGGTTTTGCAACCACACTTCAGCTGCTTGTTGCAGTTCGTCTGGTGTTTCGACAAATTCGTCGATGAGTCCATCGGGAAGATCGGAAATCATAAATGGTGTACCAGTTGCGGTTGCCTTTATCGCAGTCGCAGGATCAATTCGAGCCGGCAACATTTGGGAACCGCCCCAACCGGGACAAATGCCAAGACCAGCTTCTGGTAAACCAATTGGATATGGTTTTCCTTTTGCCGTTGTCTTTGATGCGATGAGTCCGTCGCAGTGCATTGCAACTTCTAGTCCGCCACCGAGGGTTGCGCCGGCGAGGCATGCAACAGTTGGGTAGGGGAGGGAGGATATTCTTCCAAAGACGGTCGTGCCGAAGGCGAGGTATGCGTGCAGTGCGGGGTCGTCGAGCGCGTCAATTTCAGCAAGGTCAGCGCCTGCAACAAAGACACGGTCGCAATTGCTGCGAAGGACGAGTCCTTTGATATTGTCTTGTTGCTCAATTGCGTCAAGAGTTGCATTGAGCCGTTGGATCAGATTTCGGTCAAGTACGACAACTGGGCGCCCACCGCCATCGAGCCAAAGGGTCACGATTCCGGCTTCGTTGACTTCGTATTTGAGGGCGCTTTGTTGTGTGGTTGTGCTCATGAAATCTCTCTAAACCCCGTGTTTTTACGCTATTTAAGGCATTTTGCCGCGCCCCTCATTGTACCCGATTCCCGACCATTTCGGGGAACACCAAATGGGGACAGTCCCCTGGGGACTGTCCCCCAAAAACGGTGAAAAAACACTCTTGAAACAACAAAAAATGTACATTGTTCTGTTTTATTATGGGGACTGTCCCCCTGAGCCTGTCCCCCAACAAAGTGGCGTAAAAACAGATTTTTCCGATTTGGGACAGTTCCAAAGAGGCATCGGGGTGACTGTCACACCCGCATTCAATTTCAGTATTTCCTTGTTCGTTGTATGACAGTGACTCTCACACTGCGATTACTTGGAATAAAGAGGTCGCAGCCGAGAAATCGCTTCGTCGCCCGCGACGATTTCAGCCGAGAGATCAGCGGCTTTCTGCAAGACATCGTCATCAAGTGATCCGTCAAGCGCATTGAGCCAGTGCTTCGTTGTGGCTAGCGCTTCTTTTCCGCCTTTTGCAAGATTCGCTGCGAATGCGTCAACCGCGGTAGGGAGGTCGTCCACATCGCACAAATGTGTTGCAAGCCCTGCCTCAAATCCTTGTTTGCCCGAAATAGTTCCACCCGAGAGCAACATTGCCCGCGCCTTGCCCACGCCAATTTTTTTCATGAGCCATGGCGCAACAACGGCAGGACATATACCAAGATCAACTTCTGGATATCCCACCTTTGATTCAGCGTGCGTAAACGCAAAATCACACACCACCATCAGTCCACAACCCCCGCCAATCGCCGCCCCCTGAACCCTTGCAATTGTTGGAACAGAAATTCGGCGAATACGCTGCGAAACCTTACCAAGTCCACGAAGCATTGCACCCATCGCAGGCGGATCATCGATCACACCCTTCAAATCCATGCCAGCACAAAATGAACGTCCTTCGCCCGCAAGAATCAAGACTCGCATTTCCTCGTTTTTTTCAATTTCATC
Organism: uncultured Isosphaeraceae bacterium; assembly: GCA_964489535.1. Lineage (GTDB taxonomy): Bacteria > Planctomycetota > Phycisphaerae > Phycisphaerales > SM1A02. Next base: position 20,437 of record CAZAZD010000025.1, on the reverse strand, counting down.
CAGCCCAGCGTGAATGGAATTAATCATTTCAGCAGAGAGCGCATTGCGTTTGCCCGCTCGATTCAAGGTTAGCGTAACGATGTTGTTGTCTTCTGTTATTCGTATCATCTACGTAGAGTACGGTCTACGATGGATTCATGCGAATCAACTTCGCAAGCGCCTTGCCTGGATCCGGCCGCTTCATCAATGATTCCCCAACAAGCACAATATGAACTCCGTGTAACCGCAATTTATCAAGGTCCTCTGGCTCAGAAATCCCCGACTCACTCACAACAATCGAGGTATCTTCCACTACGTCAACCATCCGAATCGAGTGGCTGATGTCAGTTTTCATCGTCGAGAGATTTCGATTGTTAATTCCGAGCAAGCAATAGCCCGCATGCGGAAATCCAACATACTGCTGCACTTTGAGCAAATTATCCATATCGTGGGCTTCAACGAGGGTGGTCATCCCAAGTTCTTGGGCAAGAATCATAAAATCGACTAATTCGCCCTCAGAAAGCACCTCTGCAATCAGGAGAATCGCATCCGCACCCGCAGCCCTTGCCTCCCAAATCTGATATTGGTCAACAACAAAGTCCTTTCGAAGGACGGGCAGCGCAACGGCTTGCCGAATTTTCGGAATGTACTCCAAACTTCCTCCAAAAAACTCACTATCTGTCAAACAAGAGATAGCGGCGGCGCCGTGCTTCTCGTACGCTAGGGCGATGGCTACTGGATCAAAATCCTCGCGAATGACTCCAGCCGAAGGACTTTTGCGTTTTACTTCGGCAATGACACTCGTGCTGCCTTTCGTGTGGCCATTCACAACCGCCCCAAAAAAATTCCGCGGTCGGTCCCGCGACTCCGCTTGCGAACGAACCTCCTCAAGCGATTTCGTTTCTCGTGTCCTCGCAACCTCTTCGCGTTTAAAATCAATTATGGTGTTAAGTGTGATTGCCATCTGTGCGCCTGTTGCCAAGGGTAACGAAGAATTACAAACAACGGAAGTACCTTTGTTTGATTTTACAACTCTTCTGCTTGTGATTTTCTCCATTGCTATCGGTGTTTGGTTCGTGAAATCTGGACGGAGTTTGCTTCCAAGACGGGGCATGCTTGATGCCTCAATCACACCAATCATGGCGGTCATGCTTTGCGCAGCCATGTTTGTGTTAGCTGGAATTGGCGGCTGGTGGGGTGCTGGGCGCGGCGAAGAGCACACAATGCAGGGGCTGGCTTGGCTTTACGGATCGGCGACGATCGCTCAAATCCCGATTGTTTTGTTATACGCAAATCTCAGCCATAAACACGGTTCTCACCACGTATTACCCATTTCCTGCACGGCATTTGTAGTTTTTGTTCCAACAGCGCTTACCATTGCGGCACTTGGGCACGTGGTTTTAGTAATCGCCGGAGTGGAATCCCCGAGCAATTTGGGGCACGAAACGCTCAAACAACTTGCGGATGCTCCTTGGGGGACTTCGACGTGGACCGTTGTGCTTTGTGCCACTCTGGGCGCTGGCATTGTTGAAGAAGTGATGTATCGCGGGCTGATTTTGCCAGCATTTGATGCCGTGATTGGAGGAAAAACACTCTGGAAAGCGGCTTTTGCGACAAGTGCCCTTTTTGCAGTGATGCATATTGATGTTGCGCAACCCTCCGCAATCGTTGGTCTCTTTGCGCTCTCCTTGGGTCTATGCTGGGCACGAGTAAAAAGCGGCGGCGTACTCGCTCCAATCGTAATTCACGTCGTTTTCAACGCAATGAATATCGCATTTGTTTACAGTACGCACTTATGAGCACTCGTGAAGTTATTCTTACGGGCGACACCCCAACGGGGCAGTTGCATCTTGGTCACTATTTTGGGTCGGTTCGCCGCCGCGTAGAATTGCAAGAGACGTATGATTGTTATTTTCTCCTTGCGAATATGCATGCCTACACAACTCGGTCAGAGAATCCAGACGAAATCCACAGCGACACACTTGAGATAGTTCGCGATTATTTGGCAATGGGAATTGACCCAACAAAAGCAGCAATATTGCTTCAGTCGGAAACGCCGGCAATTGCGGAACTGACATTTTTGTTTGCGATGTTGTTACCGTTTAACCGAGTGATGCGCAATCCCACCTTAAAAGAAGAAATAAAAGTGAAGGGGCTCGGCGAAAATTACAGTTTTGGTTTTCCGTTGTACGCGGTTGGTCAGACGGCAGACATTCTTGCCTTTCGAGCGCACGCGGTTCCAGTTGGCGAAGACCAAGTGCCGCATATCGAACTTACCCGAGAAGTCGCGCGGCGTTTTAACAAACTGTATTGCGGCATTGACGAAAATGTTGAAGACGACGACCCAATTATGATTGAGAAGGGCGTCTTTCCAATTCCAAAAGCGGACGTTGGCAAGGTTGGGAAACTTATCGGTACCGATGGTAAAAATAAAATGAGCAAGTCGTTAAACAATGCAATTTTAATTACGGATACGCCAAAGAAAGTAAAAAAGAAATTGGGGCAACTGTACACCGGACGGCAATCAATGACCGATCCGGGAGATCCAGAAAGTTCCCTCATGCAATACGTTGATATTTTTATTGCCGACGCCGATCGAGCCGTTGAATTGAAAGACAAATATGTGCGCGGCGATAATATTGGCGACGGACACATCAAAGTGGAGGTGGCAGAAGCAATCAGCGAACTGCTTGCTCCAATGCAAGAACGAAGAGCACAATACGATGGTGATGACGACACTGTCATCGATATTATTCGCGATGGCACGGCTCGAGCAAATGAAAAAACGGAAGAAACACTTGCAATGGCTAAGGAAGCGTGTGGGCTTGGATTTTTTAGTAGAGAACTTACCTTTGGAGATTCAAAATGAAATTAACATTACTTGCTCTAATGTTTCTGTTACTACCGGCGTGTTACAACCCACCAGGGAATCCAAATCTCGCGTCTAGACCCTATCCGATGGACTTGCACAAGCCAAACTCTGTGCCAATCCAAGTCATTCGTACGGATCAATTCATTGACATTGTGAATAGTACAGCGGATGATTACAACAACCCAACGTTGTGGGTAAATCAACGCTATTCGAAAGAAATTCCTACGCTACACGCTGGCGCAACCATGCGAGTTAATCTTTGGTACTTGCGCGATTCTTATGGCGAACAATTTAACGCGGGTGGTGTTTGGCGAACAGACCAACCGACGCCACTTGTTCTCGCAGAGTTACAAATAGCCGAAGGCGTAAACCTTGTCGGCTTGGTTGTAATTGGTCAACAGGATTGATTTTTGGAACCTGCTCCTAGCGCCTCGTCGCATCAAGACATTGCAGAGTTTGCGCAAAACACAATAGTCGACACGCGGATAACAATTCTTGTTGGGGGTTTTGATGTTCCCTTTTATCAAGCAGGGCTGGCTGGGTACAGCGATGGAGCGATGCGACTCATTGCTAGAAGGCACGGTTGCCCCTTCTGTGTAACAGAGGCATTGCTCGATCGCACACTTATTTGTGGTGGAAAGGGTCGCAGAAATGAAGACCCGGATTTTCTTGCCGAAGAAGCTGGGGAAATAGAGGGCAACAAAGCGGCGGGTTTTGACGACCACCCAATTGCAGGGCAAGTCATTGGGACAAACCCAGACGAGATGGCAAGGGGTGCTGCGATTCTTGTTGAGATGGGATACGACGTGATTGATGTTAATCTTGCGTGCCCCGTAAAAAAAGTTCGTCGCCGAAATCGTGGAGGTCATTTTTTAACAGCACCGGAAGAAGCGTGTGCAATTCTTTCCGCGGTGCGCGATGCTGTGCCAGAACAAATTCCAACCACGGTAAAACTTCGTCGCGGTTGGGATGATTCAAAACTTTCCAAGGAACACTTTTACACAATTTTTGATTATCTATATGCCGTTGGCTACAGTTGGGCGACAGTGCACCCAAGAACAGTTGAACAAAGATACCAAGGCCCGTCTGATTGGACATTCTTGTCGGAATTAACAACAAACCGCCCCGATGCCCTTGTGTTTGGAAGCGGGGACATTTGGTGTGCTGCAGATATTTTTCGAATGATGCAACAAACAGGTGTGCACGGTGTTTCGGTTGCACGTGGTTGTATTGGCAACCCTTGGATTTTTACTCAGGCAAGACAATTGATGGCGGGCGAAACCCCTCGCCCACCATCAATAGAGCAACAGAGAATGGCATTACTGGATCACCTTTTGCTTTGTACGCAATTGCACGGCGAGAAAAAAGCATCACGATTGATGCGAAAGTTTGGAATTCAGTTTTCAAAATACCATCCCGAAACAGACGAAGTCAAAACACGTTTTATCCAAGCCGAGACCACGAACGAGTGGAAAATAGTTATTAAAAAGTTCTACTGTTCATCTTCAAATTGTTGACGCTGTTCCGCCGAAAGCAGCTGCAGCAATGTTTTGCTGGTTGTCTCGACGGATTCTTGAAGTTCGGCTGTTTTTTGTAGCAGTTTGTTTTTAATTCTAGATTGGCGTGAATAATTTTGTTCTCCACACCCACGTGACCACGGGTCAAATCCAAATTTAATTCTTGCGTCTCGTATCAACGAGACAACCTCTTGTTTTTGTTGGGCACGTGTTGTTTTCCAAACGGCAAATTGCAGGTTTGCTTTGTCTTTAATTGAGGTGTTGGTAATATTTTTGTTAATCCACGAAACTAATGTTTGTGTCTCAATGTTTTGTGTAAGTTGTGGATATAAAACAGAGGTAACTTCATTGTCTACATATGGTTCAATGATATCTGTAAATGCTCCCCATCGCTCCATTGCTTGTTTTTCAAATGCTTTGCAAGTGTCGGGGGCTCCGCTGAGTTTAGCGCGAGTTGCCCCAAATCGGTCTTGTGTATCCTTGTCTGCGTTTTCGATTAAGAAAGCATCAATACGAAGAAGAATATTTTTTGGCACAGGAGTAATGCTAGGAACATCTACCCAAATGGTCGACGGCCACGGGTTGTTTTGTTTTCTTGCTTCAAGCAATACGGACCTGCGAAGATTGACTATTCCCATGTTCCAATCTTCTTCATTGTTTAAAACCGAAAGAGAATCTAAAAACTCATCAAACAAAATATCTGCTTGCACAGTTTGTTGTAATCGCAACTCAAGTTGTTCAATTGGTGATCGTGTTTGATCTTTGGGTTCACTATTAATTTCTTGCGCTCGTTCAACATAATCGTCAAAGACGGCTCTTGCGATAAATTCGTGGTCGCCTTGAATGGACGTCCCAAGCGCCATTTGGAAATCCCGCTCTGTGCACATTGGCTGTACACCAAATATCCCAGAAGCCACAATCGCCATTATTCCCATGCTCATCCTCCCATCATACTTGGGACAGTCCCCAGGGGATTAAACAATAGCCAACAATGGTGACAACAATGGGGACAACAATGGGGACAGTCCCCAGGGGACTGTCCCCCTAAAATACAATGGAAAATGTTCGTTATTGAGCAGTTATCGCCTTTTTTGCGCAAAAGAATGGGGACAGTCCCCCATCGTATAAGGGGGTGGCTGTCCCCTCCCCACATAACTGCATTTTTTATGGTCTTGGGTGGTATTTGGCGACGACTGCTTTGAGTTGTGAACGGTCGATATGGGTGTAAATCTGGGTTGTGCCGACATCGCTGTGTCCAAGAAGTTCTTGGACAACGCGAAGGTCTGCGCCGCCGGCAAGCATATGCGTGGCGAAACTGTGCCGAAGTGTGTGTGGATGCACATCGCCAAGGTCGGCATTCTTTGCAAGCCTGCGAATGATTTGCCAGATGGCAACGCGCTCAAGCGGTCTCCCTGTGTTTGAAAGCAACAACCTCCCCTCATCGCGCCCATCGTCAAATCGAAGTAGCGTTGGTCGAAGTTCAGAGACGTATTGGTTGAGCGCTTCAATTGCCGGCTTACCAATTGGAACAAGCCGCTGTTTGTTTCCCTTCCCCGTCACCATGACAACTGCTAGTGTTTCCTTAAAATCGTCCGGCTTAATGCCAGCTACTTCACTTGCCCGCATTCCACCCGCGTACATCAATTCAACAAGTGCTCGGTCACGTTGCCACAACCGACCAAACTTCGGATTCGCCGCTTCGATCAGTTGCTTCATTTGTTTTGGCGACAAGACATCGGGCAATTTTTTCCAGCGTGTTGGCGTTTCTAATAATCGCGCTGGGTCCGTTTCAATTCTATTTGACGCTTGCAAAAAACGAAACAACATTCGTATTGTTGAAAGATGTCTCGCAACACTTGAAGTTTGCAACCCACGGTCACGGTGTAAGTAACGAACATGTGCTGCGAGATGTGTTGGCGTTACATCACTGCAACAAACAACCACGTTTGCAACTAAATCTTCACGTAACAAATTTAGGTCGCGGCGATACGCATCAAGTGTCGCGGGCGACAGCCCTGCCTCAACCCGAAGGTATCCAAAAAAATCACGAACCTGTTGGTCGTAGTTCGACAACGTGGTCATTGATCGTCATATCTAAAGAGGCATTGTGGGTAACACCGGCAAGTTGTCGGTACATTTCGCACGATTTGTAGGTCCCAAAACAAACGCTGCACGCTTGATCAAGTCGTCCAAGGGTGAACAGGCTTGAACACGCCGAATGCCCATCTTCAATGTATGGGCAGCAGTGCAAGGTTGAAAGTAGAGGGAGTTGGTCTGCCATCGCGCTGCATCCCTATCGGCACGATGCAATCCCGCAAGCCAGTACTGGATGTAATTACGCCCTAGACCACGATTCAAAGGTCAAATCGTGGCAATTGCTCGCGTCGGCTGGCCTCACGGTGGACGCAGTCAAATTCCAGTTTGTTTTATCAAATTTAGGGAAGAAAGTGTCGCCGTCTATGGTGGTGTGAATTCGGGTGATGTGTAACGAAGTTGCAAGAACAAGCGCCGCTTTGTAAATTTCGCCACCACCAATAATAAATAACCGACGTTCTTCGGCTGCTTGCAGCGCATCGTCAAGTGAATGCACAACAGTTGCGCCATTTGCCTCATACACATCTTGCCTTGTAATAACAATATTTTTTCGGTTTGGGAGCGGCTTTCCAATCGATTCCCAAGTGCGCCGTCCCATGACAACTGCACCATCCGAAGTTAATTTTTTAAAGTGCTGCAAATCGGCGGGCAAATGCCAAGGCATTTCGCCATTTGCGCCAATGACAAAATTGTCAGTCATCGCTACGACAATTTCCATAACGTTATACTGCCACCGGTGCTTTGATATGTGGATGCGGCTCATACCCGATCAATTCAATATCATCGTATGTAAAATCGAACACCGAAGTAATCGCTGGATTTAATTTCACTTTTGGCAACGCGCGAATTTCTCTGGTGAGTTGTTCGTTTGTTTGTTCAATGTGATTGGAGTACAAATGAGCGTCGCCAAACGTGTGCACAAAATCACCCACCTCCAAACCAGCTGTCTGTGCAATCATCATGGTGAGCAGTGCATACGATGCAATGTTAAAGGGAACCCCGAGAAATATGTCCGCACTACGTTGGTATAGTTGGCACGACAATTTGTTATCCGCAACGTAAAATTGAAACATGGTGTGGCAAGGGGGAAGTGCCATTTGGTCCACTTCGCCAACGTTCCACGCACTCACGATGTGCCGCCTTGAATCTGGATTGTTTTTGATTCCATTGATCAAATGTGTAATTTGATCAACGGTTCGCCCGTCAGTCGTTTTCCAAGAACGCCACTGGGAACCATAGACGGGTCCAAGTTCCCCGTTTTCATCTGCCCATTCGTCCCAAATGGAAACACCGTTTTTCTTAAGGTACGAGATATTTGTTTCGCCGCGAAGAAACCAAAGCAATTCGTGAAAAATGGAGCGCGTGTGGATTTTTTTCGTCGTGACAAGTGGGAACCCCTCGGCTAAGTCGAATCGCATTTGCCACCCAAAAACGCTTCTTGTGCCTGTTCCGGTACGGTCGTCCTTGACCGTTCCGTGATGAAGAACATGTTCTAATAAGTCAAGATATTGTTTCATGGTGCTTGGTTGTCGAAGATACCATACCTGCAGCAGATGATGGACACCAATCGACCACTACTTGAAATTATTGACCTCAAAGTCACGTTCCCACTAGGGAAAGGCGAGGTCCGCGCGGTCGATGGCGTAACGTTTTCAATTCACCGCGGCGCGACACTTGGAGTTGTCGGCGAAAGCGGTTCTGGAAAATCAACGATTGCAAGGGCGGTTGCGCAATTGGTTGTTCCAACGGGCGGACAAGTTATTTTCGATGGAATTGACTTGGCTGGACTTAATAAAAAAGAGCTGCGCGGGATGCGACCACGAATGCAAATGGTATTTCAAGATCCGGGCGGTTCGTTGAATGAATATATGCGTGTAGGAAAAATAATTACCGAGCCGTTGTTTGTGCACAGATGTGCAAAAGGAAAAGAACTAGTGCAACGAGCCGAAGAACTGTTGTTGCAAGTTGGTCTTGACCCAGAAGTTGCAAACCGATTTCCGCACGAATTTTCTGGCGGGCAAAAACAACGCATAGCAATTGCAAGGGCTATTGCACTTAAACCCGACTTGCTTGTTTGCGACGAGCCGACTTCGGCACTTGACGTAACAGTGCAAGCAAAAATTTTACAACTCCTTGCGAAACTACGAGACGAGCTCGGATTATCAATCATGTTTATTACACACGACCTTGCGGTGGTAAACGAGTTTTGTGATGAAGTCGTTGTCGTGGCAAACGGAAAAATAATAGAGCGTGGCGACGTGCAGTCCGTCATTCACAACCCCACGCATGAAATTACCAAGGAATTTGTTGCGTCAAGTTACGCTTGAAACTTTTCAGATTCACCGTCGAGCATGTTGTATGGGTGTGTACCCATAGTGCTTGCGTGTACGTTTTGCATCCATGTTTTTGCAACATTCGCTATTTCGTTTCCAACGTTCGCCGTTGGTTTTGCAAACGAGGGTTGCCATTTTGTCAAACCAGCGAGATCCTGCATAACAACGACTTGCCCGTGGCAACTTGTGCCAGCGCCGCAACCAATCACTGGAATGGAAGTGGCTTCAACAACTGCCCTTGAAACCTCTTGGGGAACTGCTTCAAGCAAGAGCATTGAAGCGCCCACTTGTTCCATTGCGATTGCATCCTCGACAATCGTGTTTGCAGCGTCTGCGCTACGACCGGCGGTTGTGTATCCACCGGTTTGTTTGGCTTGTTGTGGCCTTGAACCAAGGTGTGCAACCGCTGCAATGCCGGCATTGCAAATTGCTTCGAACCGCTCAACCCAAGTTCCGTCAACCTCAAGTTTGACTGCGTCCGCGGTACCCTCAGTTAAAAAACGGCCCGCGTTTTGAATTGCAGACGCTTCGTCAACTTGATAACTTAAAAAAGGCATGTCGCCCATAACATATACATTTGGAGCTCCGCGCTTTACCGCAGCGGTGAGTGTGATAAGAAAATCAAGCGGTGCGTGGATGGTGCTGTTGAAGCCAAGAATCATTTCAGCTGCGGTGTCGCCAACAAGCATAGTTGGCAATCCCGCCTCCGCCATCCACCTTGCAGTGGTCGCGTCGTAGCAAGTCAGCATGGACCATTTTTCATTTGCCTTTGACCACTTTCGGAGGGTGCGAAGGGTGACCGGACCATCCAAACAGGTTGGAAGGCGTACGGGTTTTGTTTCAATAATTGGTTGGTTTTCCATGGGTAAACTCACAGTATAGGGTGCAAAGCGTTAATTTCCAACATATCTTTCGAATATTGCTTTTGCGCGGCGAATGTCGTCAGTGCCGTGAATAACAGAGCGTCCGTCATGAAAACAGAGCATTTTGATAGCGCTGCCATCTGGTGCACGTTCTTCGTGAAACTCGCCACGAACCATCGTGTCGGATTGTTCAAACGAACCGTGTTCTTGTAGTTTTTTTGCAGCGGTTCCTAAATCAAAATCATCGACACTTGGCAAAAGTACCGCTAATCGTCCGCAAAGTGCCACGGGCTCAGAGATGGTTTCGTTGAGGTATTCAAAATTTAGTTGCCCGCAACTGGGACAATCTTTAACAGTTTCGCCGTAATCAATTCGACTGCTTTGCGAGTTCCACAAATCAAACACGAGTAGTGTTCGCGGGATTTTTTCTTGGTTGCCAGTAAGAAATTTAATAACATCCATGCACTGGCAAGATGCCGCGATTCCGATCGCGGGTGCGAGAACACCAACAGTGTCGCATGTGTCTTGCGAACCAGAGGCGGGAGGGTTTGGAAATAAACATCGAAGGCACGGGGTTGTTTCAGGGATGATTGTCATCACGTTTCCTTGTCCTGAAATAACACCGGCGAACATAAAGGGTGTGGTTGTTTTTACAGCAAAATCGTTAAGAAGATAGCGTGCGTTGAAATTATCAAGCCCATCAACAATTACATTAACACCCTCAAGAAGATGGTTGATGTTTCGCGATGTTAGATCTTCAACATGAGGCGTGATTTTTATTTCGCTGTTTACTCTTGCAAGGTGAGTAGCAGCAGCAGTAGCTTTTGGTTGTTGCGTCTCGGCGTCTTCTTCGGTGAACAATATTTGTCTTTGCAGGTTTGTTGTTTCGACGATGTCGCGGTCAATAAGAATGAGGTGTCCAACACCAGCTCTTGCAAGCATGGAAGCAGACATGCAACCAAGTGCGCCAACACCTACGATGGCGACAGTCGAATTTGTAATTGCAGATTGTCCCTGATCGCCGATGCCATCGACGAGCCGCTGGCGGTGGTAACGATCAGAAATTGCCATACATTAAAACGCGAAGTGGGAGAACGCTTTGTTAGCTTCAGCCATACGGTGCGTTTGCTCTCTGGTGTTGACTGCTTTGCCTTCGCCCTTCGATGCGTCCCAAAGTTCTTTTGAAAGACATTGTGCGAATGGTTTACCCTTTTCAGCACGGCATGCTGTGATAATCCATCGGAATGTTAAACTTTGGCGACGACGAGCGTTCACTGGCATTGGAACTTGATAGTTTGCGCCGCCAACTCGCTTAGAGCGAACTTCAACGTTTGGTCGAACGTTTTCAAGCGCTTTGTGGAAGACGTCCATTGCATTCTTTGGAGCATCTTCTTCAGTGCTTTTTTCTTTTTTGAGTCGTGTTTCAATACGATCAAGCGCATCGTACATAACGCGTTGCGCGACGGCTTTTTTGCCATCTTTCATGAAACAGTTAATAAACTTTGCTAAAACCTTATCACCATGTTTTGGATCTGGTTTTAATTGTTGTTCAGATTTTGTGATTCGTCCAGCCATTGCTTTTCCTTTCAGCTCATCTGTCACGGAGTTGTGACTTTGTTCACCGCGAGCCTGCGTCGCGATTACTTGCTAAGCACGCACGTGCGTACTATTACTTACCTTTTTTAGTACCGTACTTGGAACGACCTTGTTTACGATCATCGACACCGAGGGTGTCAAGCGAACCGCGAACAACGTGGTACCGAACACCAGGAAGGTCACGAACACGTCCTCCACGAACAAGCACGATGGAGTGTTCTTGCAGGTTGTGTCCTTCGCCGCCGATGTATGCGGTGATTTCCTTGCCGTTGGATAAACGAACCCGCGCAACCTTACGAAGCGCGGAGTTCGGCTTCTTTGGTGTAACCGTTCGAACTTGAAGACAGACGCCACGCTTTTGTGGGCATCCGTCAATGTCACGAACTTTAGATTTGACCTTTGGTGTCTTTCTTGGTTTTCGTACGAGTTGGTTGATTGTTGGCATAAGTAGTTCCGAGATATAGGTTTGATTCGCCTTCCGTCAGGCGAGCCACGTATCATACCAATACTAGCGTGGGAAGCAACCATCCCCGTTTGGTCCACTCCCAACCCACAGTCCGATAACATTTTGGGACATTCCCAGCGCATCGGGACCAGTCCCAAAACAATTCCTCCGAGGAATAAATTTCGAGGAGCCTGACACCAAAACAATTCCTCCGAGGAATAAATTTCGAGGAGCCTGACCCCAAAACAATTCCTCCGAGGAATAAATTTCGAGGAGCCTGACACCAAAACAATTCCTCCGAGGAATTTTTTTTGTACATTTGCAAAAGGGACAGGCTCAGGGGGACTGTCCCCATTACCAGAGGGAAATGAGGGTGAGGAGGTCGGAAGTACCAACCGTGCTGTCTTGGTCAAGGTCGCTGAGGCAACCAGAGCAACTGCCCCAATCACTGATAATGGTGAGCAAATCTCCCATGCCGATGCTTCCGTTGCCATCAAGATCGCCAAAGGCGGTATGTTGCAACCACACGGGGTTGGCAAGACAAACAAGTTCACCTTTTGTGACTCGAAGCGTAACGAATTTGTCATTAACACCAAGATTGAGTCCGTTGACATAATAGTCGAGCGAATACGAGGGAACACCAGAGGGATCAATCGTGTGCCGAACATCACCATCCACAAGAATTTCAGCGCCGTATTCTCCAGCGTACCCCATCGAAGAATTCGTTCGGATTGAAACAATGACTTCATCATTCCACCCACTTGGCAACAATGCAACCTCTCCAGTAAACGAGCCGTTCACAGTGAGCCATGCAAGCGGTCCATTTGATGCGAGGCAATGCCCGCCAAGTATGCCTTCTTTTAGGTTTGATCGTTCAACACTCTCCATTGCTACGTACGTCCAGACCCTTCCCACCTTACCCGGCTCATGGGCATCACTGTTACCTATGCCAACGGGAAAACGATTAGGCCAACCAGACCTCTCTTGCAGTTGACCATTTGTTGGAGCAGCAATTCCATTGAGCAAACCATGCCACGTCGACCACGTCGACCAATCTTCGCTGTCGTAGGTTCCTTCCGCAGAACAAATCAACTCCATTCCCGCCCAACCATTCGTACCATTGCCCCAGTCCCATTCATAAAAAGTCAGGTACGCCCAATCATACGGATGCGCAATAAAACCAAACGCGCCTGCATCGTTAATTCTATTAATAATGGTCTGCTCTGATTCGCAATTTGCGTGTCCATACACCAAACCATCCGACGGATTGGGCAACATCCCCGCTAAATCCTGCTCAAACGGTAAACACAACATGTGCGAAGCCAAATCCCACGTCCCTTGCTGCCCCAGTCCCATCTCTTGACTATAAATAGCCAGCCAATCGTGGTCATTACGGTATTGTTGGCACTCTGACTGCCCCCAATTGAATTGCGATTCAACATACCAGTCGCGATCTCCCCAAACTTCGGAATAGGTAATGTTGGAATGGTCAGTAAAAATAGCCCAATCAAGTCCAATGGATTCTGCGTACTGGGAATATTCATACGGCTCTTGTTCTGTACCATCAAGAATTACTGCATCGACCGAAAACGATGTGTGAATATGCTGATCGCCAGCAAACCAATATTGCGTGCTTGAATTTCTTGGTGGAACAATCGTTTGCTCACACTTGCCGTTAACGACAATAGCAACGTCTGCACTTCCACCCCCTGGAAGTGGTGGCTGTTTGTTGACCGCAATCGCTTTACGAATCGTTCTAGGTTTTCCGTTTTCGAGCACATCAATTTCGACCCGCAGTGTGTCAGTTTCACCCGATACCATCCAGCGAACCGAGCAAACTTCTCGGCCAAGTCTTGACAACAAATCAACGAACATTTTCTGTTCTTTGACCGCGCCGCCGTTTTCAAATAAAGATTTTGCGGCTTGCACCTGTTGCAGTAAATCACCTTGCGAGTGCAACATTTTTCTTGGTTCAATATGTTGCGGCGCATCTCCCAAGAGACGAATCGCTTCTACAAACACGTCATGTTCAGCATTGATGTTGCGAACTTGAATGGCAACTGGAAAGTCGCCTTCCTTTCGGACAATCCATGGTGGGCTTACCGAAGCATACAGCCCTTGTTCTAAATTGTCCGAGTCGATCCACGGGGTTGAATGTTCGTGTGCCCAAGAAGAAACGGCGAACATAAAGATACACACGACTGTCCAGAGCAATTTCATATCTTAATCTTACCCTTTCCGGGGGTCATTGCAAGAGTTTTTCTGCTTCAGCCGAAGCAATCGTGTCGCATCGTTCGTTTTCGGGGTGCCCCGCGTGTCCTTTTACCCAGTTTGTCGTGATTGTGTGTTTCTCTCGCAATTGTGCAAGCGGCTTCCACAAATCCTGATTGGCAACTGTCTTCTTCGATGCGTTCTTCCAACCCCTTGCAATCCATCCATCCATCCACTGCGTCAACCCCTTCGTGACGTACTGCGAGTCCGCGTGAATTTCAACTTCCGAAGGTTCGGCGAGTGATTCAAGTGCATGAAGCACGGCGGTCACTTCCATTCTTTGATTCGTCGTATCTTGGTCACCACCACTTCCAGTCACTTCGTTGCCGCCGCTGTCGCGCAATATATACGCCCACCCGCCGGGTCCCGGATTGCCTAAACACGCGCCGTCGGTAAACAATTGAAAAGTTGGAAGTTTCGTCATCGTACACACAGTATCGTCCGTTCTCCCTCTGATACCCTACACGTATTATGACACTCTTTCGCATCGAAGTTTCGCCCGCCACAGAAAGTGTGGACACCGGCGGACGTGCTGCTTTGCACCAAGCCGAGCAGTCGGGATTTTCGCCAACGCTCATCGAAACCACCTCGGTCTATCTTGTTCAGGGCGATTTGGATGACGCGTTGGTTGCGACAATCGCAAACGATTTACTTTGCGATCCAGTTACGGAACAATCAACTATTGGTTCTTCTGCAGCGCGCGCTGACTCTATGATTGAAGTGCACCCACAACCGGGTGTGATGGATCCAGAAGCACAAGCGGTCGAACGCGCAATCGAACGTTTGCTCGGTACAAAAGTGCAAGTGCAAACGGGGCGGCGATACGATTTTCATGGCATGAGCGGCGATGAGGCGCAACAAATAGCAAAGCGTTGTTTTGCAAATACAGTTGTGCACGAAATACATACATCACCATACCACCCAGTCGAATTTCCAGAAGGGCACGCGCACGACATGGTCGTGCCAGAAATTCCAATTTCTGGTTTGAACAACGAGCAACTTCAAACGATGTCTCGCGACTCGCACCTGTTTCTCGACCTTGAAGAAATGCAAGGCATTCAAGAACACTATAAAAGCCAAAGACGCGAACCGCGCGAGATAGAACTTGAAACGCTCGCGCAAACATGGTCCGAACACTGCGTACATAAAACATTAAAAGCGACTATTCGATACACCGGTCCAGACGCAACAAGCAGACCGCACCACGAAGAACACGAAGACGGCACAGTTACTATCCACAACTTGTTAAAAGCAACCGTCGCCGCCGCAACATACGAATTGATGGAAGAATCTGTTGACTGGTGTTTAAGCGTTTTTGTCGACAATGCAGGTATCGTAAAATTCGACGATGATCACGCCGTTTGTTTTAAAGTTGAAACACACAACCACCCGTCCGCTCTTGAACCCTATGGCGGCGCAGCAACAGGCATTGGCGGTTGCATTCGCGACATCATGGGAACCGGTTTAGCAGCAAGACCAATTGCAGCGACCGACACTTTTTGTGTAGCAAACTTTGACAACGAACCACCGGAGGGCTGCTTGCCATCGCGTCGCATTCTTGGCGAAGTCGTCCGCGGTGTCCGCGATTATGGAAACCGCATGGGCATCCCAACCCTCAATGGCGGTGTTTGGTTTGATAATAATTACGCAGGAAATCCCTTGGTCTATTGTGGTTGTGTTGGTGTCATGCCAATCGATTGCATCGGGGGCGATGCGCAACAAGGTGATCGAATTATCGTCATCGGCGGTCAAACGGGTCGCGATGGAATTCACGGCGCAACGTTTTCGTCTGCTGAATTGACCGACACTCACGCCGACGAATTTTCACATGCAGTACAAATCGGAAATCCCATTACCGAAAAGAAAGCACTCGATGCAATCCTTGAAGCACGCGACCATGAGTCGGGCTGCCTCTTTAGCGCAATCACCGACTGCGGTGCGGGAGGATTCTCAAGTGCGGTTGGCGAGATGGGTGAAAAAATTGGAGCAACAGTGAACCTAGAAAAGGCTCCACTGAAATACAGGGGTCTGACCCCATCGGAAATTTGGATTAGCGAAGCGCAAGAACGCATGGTATTGTCCGTGCCCCCAAAAAACGTCAAAACAATTCAAGAGATTTGCGACAGGCACGACGCTGAACTTTGCGACCTTGGCGAATTCGGAACAGAAGAAAAAGAACTTATCTTGCAGTACAACGGCGAAACCGTTGGCAAAATAGACATGCACTTCTTGCACGAGGGCTGGCACGGTGCAACGAGAACAGCACGCTTTGAGAAACCTGAACCAAAAAAATCGGGTGCAAATTCAATCGACATGCAAACGATGTTGCCAAAACTTCTTGCGCACCCAAACATCGCATCCAAACAATCCATCGTGCAGCAGTACGATCATGAGGTGCAAGGGCGAAGCGTCATTCGACCACTTTGTGGACCATCAGGAAGTGCTCCGTCCGATGCAGCAGTCATTACACCAGTTCGCGGTTCAACCAAGGGGCTTGCAATCGGAAGCGGACTTGCAACCGCACTTGCGGACGACCCGTACGTCATTGCAACAGCCGCAATCGATGAATGCGTTCGCAACATTGTGTGTGTTGGTGGTGACCCGTCAACCATCGCAATTCTTGACAATTATTGCTGGCCAGGCGTAAAAGACGAAGATAGTTTAGGGCGCCTTGTTCGATGCTCGCACGGTTGTTATGACGCCGCAAAAGCGTACGGAACACCGTTTATTTCAGGTAAAGATTCACTCAACAACCAGTTTACGACCGAGTCTGGTGAAACTATTTATATACCGCCAACCATGTTGATTTCTGGTTTTGGCATGGTCGAAGACATTTCGTCTTGTCTCACAATGGATGCGAAAACCCCTGGAAATTTGTTGGTATTGATTGGCGAAACTCACTCGGCAATGGGTGGTTCGCACGTACTCTTGATTGACCCAGATGCAGCGTGCAACACGGAACTATCAACGGTTTCACTCACGGACGGCCCCCGAAACGCAAAACGAGTATTTCAAGCAATCCAAAACGGTTTAGTTACATCCGCGCATGATTGCAGTGAAGGTGGTGTTCTTCTTGCTGCTGCCGAGATGGCGTTTGGTGGGGGGCTTGGTTTGGATTTGCAATTCGATGCGTCGCTTTGTTTCTCAGAAACTCCTTCAAGGTATTTACTTGAAGTAACGCAAGACAATCTTGAAAAACTGCAGGCACACTTTGAAGGAATTCCGTGTGAAGTGATTGGTGCGTTTAATGACTCCGATAAGTTGACGCTTGGAAGTGCGTCTTGGAACATCGAAGATCTATTCCGTGTGTGGTTAGAGGGGATGGTGGTGTAATATGACAAAAGCACTCATCATTACGGCGCCCGGCATTAATTGTGACCTTGAACTTGCGGAAGGTTTCGCGCTTGCTGGCGCAACACCATGGTCGGTTCACATCAATGAGCTGTTAGAAAATCCATCGATGATTGACGAAACCGATCTTGTTGGATTACCGGGCGGTTTCAGTTACGGCGACTCTATCGCTGCGGGTCGCATCATGGCAAATTTGATGCGCAAGACGTTATACCCGAAATTTGTGGACGCACTTCGGCGAGGCGTTCCAATGATTGCTCCATGTAATGGTTTTCAAATAGCTGTGCAGTTGGGGTTGTTGCCAGGCCCACTCCCCGGTGGTGATTGGAGCGAGTCTGCTCCTACTCCAACCGTTGCGCTTGCGCAAAACAATTCTGCACGTTTCATTGATAAATGGGTGCAATTCCAAGTGCCAAGCAACACGAGATGTGTATGGACAAAAAACCTCAAGGTAACCCCAGAAACATCGCTGATTCCAATCGCACACGGCGAAGGTCGGTTTGTTCCCACAAGCGACGAAGTAATGCAAGATATTGAAGAAAGTGGGCGTGTTGCATGTCGATACGGAGCGAACGATAACCCAAACGGTTCTATGGGCGATGTCATGGGAATATGCGACGCGAGCGGACTTGTACTTGGTTTGATGCCGCACCCCGAACGTTTTTTGCGTTGGACACAACACCCAACATGGACACGACTTTCAAAAGAAGAACAACAGGGCGATCCACCTGGTTTGCAAATGTTCAAAAACGCAGTGAAGCATGCAACGCAAAACGCCTCAAATTGTATTGAGCATTCGATATGACTGATCACCGAAAACTTGCCGTAGGTTTGTTCAATCACACATGGACATTGCTTGAAAACAAAAAGCGAACACCAGAACAAGACGAAGAAATGGTGCACGCTGCGCATGCTTCAAGACATCACTGGGGAATTGCGGGAACAGAAAAAAATCATGCACGCGGCGAATGGCAAATTTCGCGTGTTTACGCGGCACTGAAACGATACGCATCTTCTGCGCACCACGCACAGTTGTACATGGATGCATGCAAGATGCACGACTTCGATGATTGGGATTTGCCCTTTGCTCATGAGGGTTTGGCAAGAGCGCTAGTTACAAACGACTCAGAAAAAGCAAAAAAACACTTGGCAGAGGCGCGAAATATAGGCGAGCAAATAAAAAAAGAGGAAGACCGGCAGTGGCTTCACACAAACCTTGATGAAATTTCCGCGATGCTTGATGGTGCATAACGAACCGATTCCATGTTACAAATGTGGCTATGACCTACAGGGCATTGCAAAAGACACGCCTTGCCCCGAGTGTGGCAATACGCATCGCAACGAGCCGGAGGATTTGTCGCAAGGAAAGTTAATGCGGCTTATTAATGCGAACATTGCCGTGAAGGGACTTGAGCCACTTCCCGACATACGGTACCGAACAACATACTGGATGCAAATAGGTTGTGTGTTTGTTCTTGCGCTTTTGTTTTTACAAGTGCTTGTAACGTTTGCGCTCATCCCAATTGGGGTATACAGATTTTTACTTTTTGGCTTGTCCTTGTTTTGGCCAACGGTTGTTGTTGGCATGATGCCAGCGAACGTAGACAATTCGATGCCGCCCATGTATTGTCATATTCGGAAATGGATTCCGCCAACACAGTGGTGCTGGGCAATTGGGTACACGCTTTGGTTGGTGTTTCATGTTCCTACTGAATTTGGAACCTTGGGAGGTAATTTAAAATTTTTCTGGCCGCTTCTCGTGCTTCATTGCATAGCCGGCATCGGGGTGGTTGGTTTGGCGTTTTGGTTACATGACTTTGCGCTGCGCATGGATTTGCACAGTGCGGCGAACAAATGCAACATTGTTGCGGTTGGCTTTGCAACGTGGGGCGTTCTTGTTTCCGTTTTGCCTTGGAAACATTTTGCTGCGGATGGTCTTAGCGGTGAGCAGGGTGCAATTATGTGGTGGGCGTTAATTCTTGGCTTGATGTTGCCGTGGTTTTGGATTTTGCAACTTTTTGCAAGAGCGCTGTATGAATTTTCCTCTGACTCTAATTGGTCTATGAAATACGAAGAGGGCCGCAAGGGACGTCGTGACCGGATTCGCAAAAAGCGCGAGGAATATGAAAAGGAACGGGGTTGGTGATGGTGCGTACCAAGGGGGCACACCCACCGTAAAATACTGTGATGCCAGAAGAAAAAACAATTCGTTGCGCAGTGGTTGGAGTCGGTCGAATGGGAAGGCACCACGCTCGCGTGTATGCACAAATGGACGGCGTTGATTTCGTTGGAGTCGTCGATCAAGACGAAACAAGACGAAACGATATTGTTGAAGAGTGGGGCGGTAAAGCGTTTGCAACGGTTGAAGAGTTAATCGGTAATGGCGAACTTCCGAGTGTCGACGCTGTGACAATTGCGACGCCCACTGTCTACCACCTTGAAGTTGCAGAGCCACTACTTGAGCGCGGCATTGCGTGTTTGATTGAAAAACCACTTGCCCCAACTGCGGAAGTTGCTGATGCAATTGCCCGCGCAGCAGAAAGGGGTGGAGCTGTGTTGCAAGTTGGGCACGTTGTCCGGTACGACCCAGTGATGCGAGCAGTTGCTTCTATCGAAAATCTAAAACCACGCTTCATTGAAATGGTTCGCATCAGTCCAATGACATTTCGCAGCGTTGATGTTGGTGTTGTTCTTGACATGATGATTCACGACCTAGATTTACTCACGATGTTGACTGGGCAAGAGCCAAGTGAAATTCGCGCAAACGCCGTGAGCGTGATGGGCGAAGCGGAAGATATGTGTAATGCGCGTCTAGAGTTTGGCGACTGCACTGCCAATATAATCGCAAGTCGCCTTGGCTTAAAAACCGAACGCAAACTTAGAATCATCAGCGAGGACTCGTATATTTCTGCCGACTTTGTGAAGAAGCACGTAACACTTGTGCGCAAAATTGCAAACGAAGAACAACTACTTGACTTGCGAACGCGTCTTGCTGCTGGCGAAGACTTGTCTTCGATAGATTACGTTGACTTGGTTGAAGTTGAAGAACCAACGGTCGGTGACGAAGATGCGTTGACGTTGCAGGCGAAAGATTTTTTACACTCAGTTCGCACTGG
>CAZAZD010000024.1:0-35153 GCA_964489535.1 uncultured Isosphaeraceae bacterium | reverse complement strand
CTAAAAAGAAGACTACTCGCAAGAAAGCTACTCGTAAGAAAGCTACTCGCAAGAAGGCAACTCGTAAGAAAGCTAAAAAGAAGACTACTCGCAAGAAAGCTACTCGTAAGAAAGCTACTCGCAAGAAGGCAACTCGTAAGAAAGCTAAAAAGAAGACTACTCGCAAGAAAGCTACTCGTAAGAAAGCTACTCGCAAGAAAGCTACTCGCAAGAAGGCAACGCGTAAGAAGGCAACTCGCCGACGACGCAAAAAATAACTCAAGCGTTATTACACTACGGATCACAAGTGGAAACGACCCCAAGCTGGGGTCGTTTCTTCTTTTTGTGCGCCCAGTATGGGGCTAGTCAAAGTGACAGTTCCATGGCATAATAAGAACCAAGCTAGTCAACCATTAAACTTTTTACCGAAAGCAGAACGAAGATAGACCCATGACACATATTATTGCAGAACCATGTATCGGAACTAAAGACACAGCGTGCGTAGATGTTTGCCCCGTTGATTGCATTCTTCCCATGAGCGACGAAGACAATTTCGCTGAAGTTGAAATGTTATACATCGATCCAGATACATGTATTGACTGCGGGCTCTGTGTTGACGAATGTCCCGTACAGGCAATCTTTCCCGAAGAAGACTTGCCAGAAGAGTGGCACAAATATATTCAAATAAATATCGACTACTTTGCTTAAGTAAGTAACGCTGTAAGCCCCCTTCCAAATTTCTTTGGCGACACAGAGGAATAACGGGACTGTCCACAAGCCATCCCGTTGCTCTTCTCTTCTTTCTACTCACCTGGGGGCAATCCATAATCTTCAGAACACTTGGGTCAACGAGTAATCTGAAAAGACCCAAAACCCCCGACTTACACCCCGCTGTCGCTGTTCGCTTCTTCCGTCCAATCCTGAACCTTGTTACCGAGGGTTAATTCACTAGGCAACGTTTTTCGATAGCCAAGTTTGCGCACAACCTCAAGCACATCGGTCCAAGTGGGAAATGTTCTTCCGTTTGCTTCTTTAAAAGCATTGATAGCAACCAAGAACATAAACTGTTCTTGGGTCATCTCGCCCTCTTCAGCGGCTCTTAGAAAATCTGTGCGCCGTCTGCCTGGGCCACGCCTGCGGTCAAGATCGCTCTGGGATGGCTTGCTCAAATCGCGCCTGTCAATGCCACTACGTCGATCAACAACCTCGCCAGTATCGTCAGGCATTCCAGAATCGTTTCCTTGATGTCCCTCTTTTGCTGTCACATTGGTAGCATACCCCACAAGTTTGGAACAACAACCAATAATGAACAAGAATTACAACAACCCCCACCAGCAACTTCATATCGCAGCCGTTGTGCTTGGTTGGATTCTGCCTGGGCTTGGACATGTCAGTATTGGGCAAAAACGCCGTGGGTTTTTGATTATGGGGGGCATCCTTTTTTTGGTACTTTGCGGAGTGCTTATAGGCGGGATTGACGCGGTTGACCACAACAAAGACGGCCTGTGGTTCATTGCACAAGTTTGGTGCGGTCCAATTGTCGTTGGTGTTGATCTTTTGAACCAAGCGCTTATAGCGCCACTGCCCGCAACAGAAAAAACAACCCTTGTTGGTCTTAGTCATGCTAATGAAATTGGAACCCTGTTTATCGCAATGGCGGGGCTGATGAACTTTGTTGTATTGCTCGATGTGGCGCAAACAAAAAAGGGCGATGATTTTGAGACCCGTGGATGTGTCCCAGACAGGCGGGCTTCGTAATGCTTGCGTGGGTTCCATTTCTTGAACCAATGAATGCGATGCAATCGTGGTGGTATCTCTTGTTGATTCCACTCGTGTTTGGCATTTCGGTTGTGTACCGAGCCCTTCGTGAAGAGAATTATGCTAGATATTGGCAATCGGTCATCGTCATGATGGGGCAAATAGTGTTAGGCATTGTTGGAATTGCAGTTGCCCTTGGTATATTTGTTCAAATTGTTATCCCGCTTCTTAACCAGCCATAAGCAATAATTCTTCTGGATGATCGAGCAGTCGCGCTTTGATAATATTGTGGGCATGCTTGAGCCGCTGACTTACGCGTGATTCGCTATAGCCAAGCACTCCCCCAATTTCAAGCATGGTTAGGTTCTCGGTGTACGTGAGTGTGATGATGAGCAAATCGTAATGGTCTAATTGTTGAAAAAGCCAAGCGTGCAAATCTTCTCTGTCAATTGATGCAAAACAGTTTTGTTTGGTTTCAATGTGGATGGCGTTTGACGCCTCGTCATCGTTGCTAGTTTCACATGGATGGTACGAAAGGGTGTAGGGAACGTGCACGTCACGCATGACGGCGACAAACTCAGATTTGTCCAAGTGTAGAAGTTGTCGCAACTCTTCGTCCGTT
This sequence comes from uncultured Isosphaeraceae bacterium, assembly GCA_964489535.1. Lineage (GTDB taxonomy): Bacteria > Planctomycetota > Phycisphaerae > Phycisphaerales > SM1A02. Next base: position 32,794 of record CAZAZD010000024.1, on the reverse strand, counting down.
GGCCCCCGACCATGTTGTGTTTGAAAATACGCAATACCACTTGCAATCATCTTTGACCGAGATCGAGCAAGCCGTGATGCGGGATCTTCTTTGCGTAGGAAGTCGAGCATCGCGCCCTCAATACGGAGCCTAGCAAAACTTTCGAATTTGAATTTGAGCGATGGGTCAAATTTGTCAATGTAACTATCGAGCGCAATAAAAGCGGATTGTTTCAAGTCATCCTGCTCGACTCGGTTGAGTACGCTTGCTGCAACCTTTGCAGCCAAACGGCTTACAAATGTGTCCATGTAATAAAGGAGCAGCGCTTCTCTGGTCAGCACACACCCTGTCTTTTTATAGTAAAGCATGGCCTGTTTTGCCCACTGTGCTTTTGTTTGGGTGCTTGAGTTACTTCTCTGCGGCGACAAAAAATCGCCGCCATCTCGTTCTTGATGACTGACCATTAGGTTTCTTCCCTGAAACGTGTTGCGATGTACGGGCGTAGCGACAATCGCTGCCCAACATATTTTCATCGTCACCATCTTCCCCAAAACCCCAATTTTTTTAAAACTATCCCGCGGACAGTTTGTTTGTTGGCGTTTGGGTAGTTTTTGGGGTACATTTGTACTCCTAGGAGAAAGAAATGCTTATACCCATCGTCATTGCCGTCACCTCTATTGGTGCATTCCAACCGAACGCGTTCCATTTTCAATCAGAAATTGTGCCACATCAAGACATGCACAAAGCCGTCATTGCTTCTGAGTTGATGCAACTCGCCTCTATTGGTGGCGAACCATTGCACGTCGTTATTCGGTTTCAAAAACCAATTGACGGTGAAACAAAAGCGCAATTTCTTGCAAACGGCCTTGCGATTCAGGACTCGCTTGGTGGAGCATCGTACGTTGCTGCAGTGAATCCTCAAATACTCAATCCCCGAAGTGTGTTCGGGAAAGGGACGATTAAAGAAATCCGCCCATTTGAACCAGTGTGGAAACTCCACAGTTTTCTTGCCGAAGGTCGCGTGCCAACGTGGACGATGCCAGCAACCACTGGGGTTGACCCTCTCGTTGCCCTTTACGTCATGTTTCACAACGATGCGGACATTCAGTTGTGCGAACAAGATATGAAGCAAGTCTTCGGTGGCAAGATTCGCTCGACCCTAGAAACAAGCAAGACCATCGTGGTTGAACTTCCTTATTCAGAAATTCAATACCTCATCGAGGACGAACGTGTGCTCTACGTCGAGCCCGCCCTTCCAAAATTTAGTGAACTTAACAATTCAAACCGAGTTGTTACTCAAGCGGATACTGCGCAGTCACTCCCATACAGTTTGGACGGCGAAGGGGTTGTTGTCATGGTCTACGATGGCGGATACGGCTATTCTGCTCACGGTGACTTTGGTGGACGGCACACAACTCGAGATAGTTCCGGAACGAGCAACCACGCAACTCACGTTGCAGGAACCATCGGCGGCGATGGTTCAGGCAGTGGCGGGCAATATCGAGGCATGGCACCCGCAGTGACCATTGAAAGTTATGGTTTTGAACAAGAGGGCGGCTTGCAAGAAGGTTTTTTATATACCGATCCGGGCGATTTAGAACAAGATTACGGTCAAGCGATTAATACATACGGTGCTGTCCTTGCCAACAACTCGATTGGTACAAACACCGCCTCAAACGGTTTTCCTTGTGAGTGGACAGGTAATTATGGCATTACAAGTAATTTGATTGATAGTGTTGTTCGTGGAGAACTTGGTGGCGACATTCGAATTGTTTGGGCAAATGGAAACGAGCGACAAACGAGTAACTGCGGTTCAAATTACAACACCACGGCACCGCCCGCTTGCGCAAAAAACCATATCACAGTCGGCGCATTTAACTCAGAAGATGAATCGATGACGTACTTTTCAAGTTGGGGACCAACCGACGACGGACGAATCAAGCCAGACATTTCTGCTCCCGGTTGCCAAGGCAACGACGATGGCGGTGTGACGAGTTGTTCGTCGAGTGGTGGCTATACGTCTATGTGTGGCACATCGATGGCGTGTCCCACGGTGACTGGACTTTCGGCGCTCATCGTGCAAGATTGGCGAAATCTCTATCCGAGCGAACCCGACCTGATGAACTCGACCTTAAAAGCGCTTCTTGCACACACTGCAGAAGACAAATTTAACGCGGGACCTGATTGCCAATATGGGTATGGAAGCGTCCGCGTGGTCGATGCAATTGAACACATTCGCGCTGGAAATCACGCCGAACTCGAAATTTCGCAAGGTGAAACAGTTGAAATGATGATTTTCGCTGAACAAGCAGGAACTATCAAAGCAACCATTGCGTGGGACGATGCTCCTGCAACGCCGCTTGTTATTCCAAGTTTGGTCAACGACATTGACATTGTTGTTATCGATCCAAGCGGAACAATGCATTATCCGTGGACAATCGATCCGAGTAATCCGGGAAACTCAGCGGTACGAACACAAGCAGACCATCTGAACAACATAGAGCAAGTGCAAATCGACGCAGGACAATCCGGCGTCTACCGAATTGTGATTTCTGGGTACAACATCGCGCAGGGTCCGCAAACATTTGGCTTGATGGCATCACCGATGCTCATTCAATGTTCTTCAAGTGGTATGACCTCCCTTGACCGAAGCAGTTACGCTTGCGGTGCAACGGTTGGCATGCAGGTTGTTGATTGTGATTTGAATACAGACGATGGTGTTATTGACACGACAACAGTGACGTTTTCTTCAAGTTCTGGAGATTCAACAACGGTTGTTCTCACCGAAACAGGAGAAGCAACCTCTTCGTTTGCTGCTGCAATTGTTATTGGAACGGATATTATTGCAAACGAAGGCGACACACTGACCGTAACGTATGTCGATGCAAGCGATGGACAGGGTGGATCCAATATTGTTGTAACTGATACCGCGGGCGTTGACTGTTCCATGCCAGCAATAGGGAGTGTGGTCATATCCGATGTTCTTACGCACGATGCAACCGTTACCGTTACCACGGACGAAGATACAGCCATACGTGTGTATTTTGGAGAATCGTGTGCTAACTTAGACAACGAAGCAAGCAGTAACCAGTTGGGAACGATGCACACCATTCAACTGAGCGGGTTGAGTGACAACACCGCATATCGATTTGAAGTGCACGCCTCAGACCCTGCGGGTAACACAGTCGTGGATGACAATAACGGTTCTTGTTACATGTTCATAACAGCCGACGTTCCATCTTTCTTTACCGAACAAGACAGCGGGTTTGATTTGGATGGTATGACCATGACGTTTACTCCGTACACGAACATTGATCAGTATCGTGCTTGTGCGGAATCCATTACGTCATTGCCATCGAATCCAAACGATGGTTCTAGTGTTTACTTGAGTGATGACGATTCCGAATTAAAAAACACAAGTCAGCCAGTTTGGTTGTACGGCGAGTCCTATACATCGTTATACATCTGTAGCAATGGTCGAATTACGTTTGGAAGCGGTTCAACGGATTACACCGAAACCGTAAGCGAGCATTTTGAAATCCCCGGTATTTCAATGTTGTGGGATGATTTGAATCCCGCTAATGGTGGCACTATCCAATTTGCAGAGTACATCAATCGAACAGTCGTGACATTTAACAATGTTCCAGAATATTCAAGCACTGGCAGCAACACATTCCAGTGCGAGCTCTTTTATGACGGGGTTGTTCGCCTGAGTTGGCTTGGCATTGACTCGAACGACAACATAGTTGGACTCTCTGCTGGCGGTGGAACGCCGCAGGGCTTTGAAGAGGACGATCTTTCAACATCGAATGATTGCGGAGACCCAATGCTTCCTGGAGACGTGAATGGCGACGGAATGGTCAATGTGACCGACCTTTTTGCTGTTATGGACGCCTGGGGTCCTTGCGAGGGCTGCTCTGCCGACCTCAATGGCGATGGAATCGTCGATGTCGTTGATTTACTGGAGGTTGTTGGCAATTGGGGGTAAATATCCCTTCGTCCTCCAATCACGCTTAATCTCGTAAAGGGGATACCCATTACATTATCGCTAGGCGATAATATTGATGGATGTCCACGCGGCAAGGATGTTTTGGTATTGCCACATAGGCCTGATTGGCGTAGAATTACGGATTCCAAATTGGAGTTATACACATGATGATGGCAAAATTGTTTTACACACTAGCAGAAGCAAGCGATCGTCTCGGTAAGACCGAAGACGAAGTTCGCGAAATGGCAAATTCTGGCCAACTTGAAGAGATGCGGGATGGCGATGACATTATGTTTAAGCGACAGCAAGTGGACTTGCTAGCCGGTGATGCTGATGGCGATGCTTTGGATTTAGACTTAGACCTTTCTGGTGATGGTTCCGAATTAGAAATTGCAGACGATGGCGATGACCCAACCCCTGGCGGTAGTGGGTATGGCTTGAGTGACAGTGGAACAGGTCTTGGGCTTGGTGGAAGCGCATCTGGTTTAGATATTGGTGGTTCTGGAAGCGGTTTTGGCTTTGATCTTGGTGACAGCGGTAGCGCGGCCGGGCTTGACCTTGGAGGTAGTGGTTCCGTGAGTGGAATCGGAGCGGCTTTTGAAGGTGGCGAAGATGACGATTCTGCTGAAACTCGTGTCTCAGATGCAGTTGACGAAGAACTGAGTTTAGAAGCAGTTGGAAGTGGAAGCGGTTTGTTGGACCTTACAAGAGAATCGGACGACACATCGCTTGGCGCCGAACTCCTTGATGAAGTCTGGGAAGCAGGGGACAGCGGTGATTTTAACGCAAATGCAACAGGTCTTTTTGATTCTGCAGAACCAGAACAACAAACTCAAGCGCAAGAGAGCAGCGCACCGATTGGGTTGCCCACCGTTGCAGCGTACGCATACGACGGCAAATGGTCAGGAACCGGCGTTGGCCTTCTCGTTGGCGCAGTCTTTGCGATGATTGCCGTTGCAATTATGCTTGTTACAAGCATCATGGGCGTCACCCCAAAACTTGCGGTAATGGTTTCGGGCGACGTGGTGGTTTGGGGTGGTGGGTTCCTTGGATTAGCAATCATCGCAGGTCTTGTTGGTATGTTTATTGGCAAAGCAAGCGAGTAAGACGCTTTGACATTAACAAGATATGGGTGGCACCAATGGCTCACGATTACAGTTGTACTCGCTATTGTTGCTACAGTTACAGCATGGTTTCAGTGGTGGCTAGTTCTTGTTCCAATATTTATCCTGTGGCTTGGGTTGGTCTCATTTTTCAGAAACCCTTGGCGCCGCATCCCAAACAAGTTACCCGATGGCATGATGTTAAGCCCTGCTGACGGTGTCATTTCTGCAATTGAATACTTGGACGAACACGAAACCGTTGATGGTCCCGCGGTCCTTATTCGTATTTTTCTCAGCGTGTTAAATGTACACATCAATCGGGTGCCGTGTGCTTGTGAATTAGACAAAACGCTGTATCGAAAAGGAAAATTTTTGGACGCTCGAACAAACGAATCAGCAAGGGTGAACGAATCAAACACGCTGTTTTTGTTTGCCAACGGCGAACGTTTTGGAATTCGTCAAGTTTCTGGAAAAATCGCACGGCATATTGTCTGCCCCATAGCGTCTGGCGACAGGTTTACGCAAGGCCAACAATTTGGCATGATTAAGTTTGGATCAACCACAGAGTTGATATTGCCAAGACCCAAAGATGTAACGGTTCACGTTTCAAAGGGCGACAAAGTCCGTGCGGGTCTTACTCGGTTTGCGACTCTTGCCCCACTTGAGTAGATTCGCCTTCTAACCAAATATATTTCAACAATGGAACGATTGGGTCATTTTCGTTCGCCCGTCTTTCTAACTCAGCAATTCCCTGTGCAACCATTTCCTTGTCTTGGAGTTGGTGACCAATATAAGCAAGCAAAAATGCGTACGTTCCACCATCTCGTTCTTCTTCAAGACGATCTCTAATTGCAACAGCCACTCGTACTAATTCGATTCTCGGTGGCAACAGTTGTGGTTCATACATAACGCCAATCATTTCCGGCTGGAATGTAAAGAGCGATTGTAAAATGTGGCTTGCAGAAAGAGTTAACCCTGCACCAATGTTTGCATGTCCCAATCCAGCGGTCGCCATGGGATGTCCCGGAATAAACCGAAGTGCCTGATTAAACCGTTTTTCTGCCAAAAAATATTTACCATTCGCAATGGCCATTTCCCCTTTTTGAATAAGCTCATTAAACCGATTTTGCTCAATTCCAGAGAATGTACCAATGCGCTCGCCATGCAAGAGTGAAGCGTAAATTTCATCGGTGGCAATTTCATCGGTTCCACCATCAATAATGTCATCTTCGGGTGCAATACCCGCAAGTTCGTCTTGCAATGCCGCGTATTGTTCATCAAGCCAATCAATAGTTGTTTCATCGATACCGTCATGGTCAACAAGTTGTTGAGCACGATCTTCGATGGCATCAAGAATATTGATGTACTGATCAGGAACAGAAATCCGATTTTCAACCACACCGTGGTCTAATCGGTTTTCAGAAGTTCGCCAAGCTGTTACAAACGTATCGTTACCAATGCCCGCCGCTTGGTCTTCGGCGGTACGTGCAGCGTCCCACGGAGAAAACCCAAGCGCAGCAGTGGGTTGTGCATTTGTCTGCAGCGACACGCCGGTCATTGGAGACGCGGTTAAATAACCGACAGCCGAATTCGTTTTGTACTGACCAACAGGAATAGATGAAGTGTCGTAGGAGTCAGTCGGAGAACCAGAGCCAAGTACTTGACCGAGTCGGAATTGATCTTTTTGACGTGATGACCAGTCGCTGTCATAAGAAACAGAATTTTCAGCAGAATTTTTTTTAGCGTCTTTTTCATTCCAGACGTGCGAATAGGATTTAATCGAACGGCCATCCGACATTTGCTGAGAAGAAGTTGACCAGTTGTCTATAAATGCGGGGTTAAAATAACTTCGGTCCCCCAGTTTTAAAAATTGGGCCGACTGTTGGTTCCAGTTATTCCAGTACCAAGGACTGTTGTAGAGCGCATCTTGATATGAAGAGTCACTGTCATTGGCTGCATCTTTGAGGAGTTGTAAACTTGCATCGTCTGGTCGACCAAGCGAGTTGTTGAAATCTGTTCCCTGCAAAATACTATTGCCACGAAGCGCACTATTCCTTACACCGCTTGGCAATGAACGCGGGCTATTTGTTCTTCCAAGCGACGATGTGCTGCTATCTAGACCATCCCCTGCCCCAAGTGAGTATTGACCAAGGGCAGTTGTTCCTGAAAATAAAAAAACTACAACAAGAACGAGATTATGACGCATGAAATGCTCCTTACCTGCACATCCTAATTACACTGTGCAACATGCCAAAACAGACGCGCTACGTGACAACGCCTATCTACTATGTGAATGATAGACCCCATATCGGTCATGTGTACACCACAACGTTGTGCGATGTGTATGCAAGGGCAATGCGCGATCTTGGGCTTGAGGTGTTTTTTCTTACTGGAACCGACGAACACGGCGTAAAAGTGGAACAATCGGCCATTGAGAAAGGAGTATCGCCCCAAGCGCTTGCCGATCAAAATGCAGCAGAATTTCAATCAATTATGGGAATGTTTGACCTGACGAACGATGCGTTTATACGCACGACCGATTCCGAGCACACAAAACAAGTGCAATCGCTTGTTGCATCGTTGCTTGACCGAGGTGATGTCTATCTCGGTACCTTTGAGGGTTGGTACGACGAGGGACAAGAGGAATACCACACCGAAACAAGTGCTCGGGACTTGGATTACAAATCTCCAATTAGCGGGAAGCCACTCGTTCGAGCAACCGAAAAAAATTATTACTTCAAGCTGAGTGCCTACCAAGAGCGGCTTGAAGAACTGTTTGCCTCAAATCCAGAGTTTGTTCAGCCAAGTAGTCGGCGGAACGAGGTGCTTGGTCGTCTTCGGGAGGGCTTGCAAGATGTTCCGATTAGCCGCACGAATTTTTCTTGGGGCATTCCAATGCCAGACGATTCCGATCATGTTATTTATGTTTGGATTGACGCTCTTTTTAATTACATTACTGCTTTGGGTTTGGGGGATACAACGAGCGAATGGTATGGCGAACGGAGTAAGTTTTGGCCGGCTTCGTGCCACATTATTGGAAAGGAGATTTTGTGGTTTCATGCAGTCATTTGGCCAGCGGTATTGATGGCTCTTGAACTTCCATTACCCACCTGTATATATGCTCACAGTTTTTGGATTAGCGAAGGTCGCAAGATGTCAAAATCCCTTGGCAACTTTGTTGATTTGGAATTAATCGAATCATATGTTGAAAAATATGGAATGGATGCGTGGCGATATTACTTGACAACACAAGGACCCCTTGGTGCAACCGATGCAGACTTTGCTGCAGAAAAGTTTCAAGAAGTGTACAACACACATCTCGTAAACACAGTTGGAAATTCAACAAGCAGAGTAACCGCAATGATCAATAAATATTACGAGGGCGTGGTTCCTTCGGAGGTTGATGGTGGGGTGAAGATTGAAATACCAAACTTTGACTGGCCGGCGAAATGTAACGCCGTTGTTCGGGAGTGGACCAGAGCGATGGATTCTTTTTCATTAATAAAGGCAATTGAAGAAGCGATGGGTCTTATTCGCGAGGTTGATTTGTTTATCAATGAGACCGCGCCTTTTAAACTTGCAAAAGACGAGTCAAAACAAGCGGAACTTGGAGCAATTTTGTATCAATGTTTAGAAACACTGCGAATTGCCACGCTGCTTCTTTCACCAGTGATTCCCAGTAAAACCAAAGAGTTTCACCAAGCAATTAATTCAGATTCATGCAACGGGAATCTGCAAGAACTTGCGCAGTGGGGCGGCGTGAAACCCGGAATCACCGTCAGCAAGGTCGCCCTCTTCCCGCGAAGGTAAAAAACTATCCCGCGGATAGTTTGTTGCGTCCGTGCCTTCTCGGTTTACTTGTTGGTTGCAGGATCTGGACCGAGTAATGCAGCAAACAGTGAAGGTCCGCTTGCACTTGTGTCTGGCTGGAGACGGTGATAGCACAACAATGTTCGCCCAGCATTAGTTGCATGTGAACGAATGTCGTCTTCAGAGAACCCAAGGTGGAGATGTCCCATAGTATGTTTATATTCGTCATGAAGATGTTCTTGCATGTCAATGATTAATATCCGCCCCCCGTCTTTTGTCACCCTTACTGCTTCGCGAATTGCGGCTTCAATATCTTCAACATGGTGAAGAACGAGCGAAAACATCGCTACATCGAAAGTTCCTGATTCTATGGGGAGGTTTGCGGCGTCGCCATCGACAAATGCAATGTTGCTGGATAGATCTGGTCGATGCCGTGCTTCGTCAAGCATAGTTGTTTCGCGATCTACTCCAACAACCTTGCCCACAAATGGTGCAACGAGAGAGCCCGCGTTGCCAATTCCACACCCAATATCAAGGATAGTGAGTGCTGGATCTAGCAACGAAAGCAATGCGACAGAAGTGAAATGGGACCCAAACAGGTCACTTCGCATTGACTCCCACGCGCCGCTAATGTTTTTAAAAAAACTTTTGCTGTCCCCCCGCCTCTGTGCAAGTACTGAAATGAGTCGAGAAGTATCTTCATCAGAACTGGGCAGATCGCTAAAGTTGTCTTTGGCAATATTCCACAAATCGGCCGTGCTACAGGGCATAGAATCCGAAACCCTATACAGCCCAGTAGTCCCAATTGTTCTTCGTGCGACATATTCTGTTTCGAGTAACATTTTGAGATGCCTTGAAACAGTGGATTGTGGAAGTTGCAGAATGTCAGCCGTTTCCCCGACGCTCAATTCGTACTGCGATAAAAGTCGCAGCACCCGAAGCCGAGCAATGTCATTGAGCGCTGAAAGTGAATCAAGTAACGTCGTTGGACTCGCGGTTGTCATTGATTCTCGTCAACAGATCCAGTCATGGTTGGCCCGGGTATTTCACCATGCGATCGCAGCGCGTTGGCAATATTATCATCTTGTGGATTTATTACCCACGCTTGTTGCCAGAAAGTAATTGCCATGTCGTTGTCACCCAGTCGTTCAGCAAGTGTTGCAGCGAGCACGTATGGTCCAGTATCGGTTCCGTCGCTAAGAGCAATTGCTGTGTTAATCGCATTTGTTGCTGAATCTGGATCATCTAAAACCACAGCATATTCGGCAAAGCGAGTCCACGATTGGACGGTGTGCTGTTTTTTTGCCCTTGAGTGCAAAAACGAGAAAAGTTTGTCTTGCTGCCCGCATTCAAAAAGAGATTTGGCATACAAATCAGCGATGTCGTTATTGTTTGGTTGTAGTGCTTCAGCGATAGCCAACGATTGAGAGGCAAGTTGGGGTTCACCCAATTCCATTTTGCACTGCCCTAGTTTGTACTGCGCTTCCCAGTCGCCGGGATGTTGGAGGGTGGCCTTTTTATAATCAGCAGCAGCGTCCGTCCAGCGCCCTTGCCACATGGAGTAACTGCCACGCTCAAGCAGCGCGGTATTGCTCGGCTGGCCGCAGCCAAGAACAGTTATTGATAGAAGTGCGCTTCCAATGATTGTTGTTGTGATCTGTTTCATAATAAATCTTTCTCGTTTATGTTCTCACAAGTATTTGATACCATGATACGGTAGACTAAGTAATTATGGCAGCCCCAACACGAGAGAATCCTTATCCAACTGTATTTTTGCAGCACGTCCTTCCAGACGGCTCAGCCCACTACGACTGGTTGCTTGGAGTAGATTCCAAGGGCGAGAAACCCTTGATTAGTTTTCGGTCAAGCGAGCGAATTGATCAAATCAGCCAAAACAAGTGGATTGACCTTGAGTCTAGACCCGACCACCGACCCGACTATCTTCAAATTGAAGGTAAATTAGAAGGCGATCGTGGCGAGATTAAAAGGATTTCAAAAGGCGGGGTCTTTTTATGGAAGGAAATTCCAAGCGGCTGGAACATGATGGTTGATTGGGGGATTGGCTCAGTGACCGAATACGAAGTCGTTCACGGTGAAGGCGTGCTAGCGGTTCGCAGGATTTTTGAAAATCAATCACAAGAGCCACCGCCACCTCTTCCAAAACCAAAAGTTATTGGCGACGTTCCGATTGGTAGCGATGATGGCGATGGGATGGGGCTTACCAAAAAGATAACAGCCTTTGACACGGTCAAGAAGAAGGCAAACGAATGGTTAAGAAAACCAATTGCAACGGGTACAGGCGCATCGCACGTACGAACATTCCACAGTAAGTTAACCGATGATGCGTTGAGTTATATCGACCAACAAGTGAATGAATGGCTTGACGACAACCCTGATTTTGAAGTCAAGCTTGTGACAACAACAATTGGCACTTTTACAGGAAAAGTCAAAGAGCCACATCTGATTTGCCAGGTTTGGGTGTAACGCCACCACGGAACAACTATGGATAAATACGAGTACGTTTGTGTTTGCCATAGGGTTTCTCTTGGGAAACTGGAATCTTTTATGCAAAGAGAAAATCCAAAAGTTGCATCACAACTTTCTCAGTGTCTTGGTGCTGGAACTTCCTGTGGCTGGTGTATTCCGTTTCTAGAAAAGATATACAAAAAACACGCTGCTGGCGAAACAGTTTGTCTTCATACTGATTCCCGAAAGTATCTTGAACAGCGAAAAATGTATACAAAGAACAAGTAGTTATGAAACAGTTTGTTCTTCCATGACATCGTAAATAAGTTCTAATCGATTGACAACGATGTCCATTGATTCTGGTCGTTGTTCTGGAGCCGGCTGAACACAGTCGATGATTTGTTTTGAAAGAAGTGGGTGGATCCTTGGATTGCGTTCGTGCGGAGGAGTTGGTAACTTTAAGTGTTCCCTACTAACAGCGCCCCCAACAAGACTATCATTTGTGCCCTTGGGTGGCATAGAAGTTGGAATAACCTCACCTACCAACGTCCAGTACATCATTGCACCAAGATTATAGATGTCGGTTTTTGGTGTAATTTTGTTTCGGTGCGCCTGCTCGGGCGCCATATATCCAGGCGTTCCCTGAATTCGCTTTTTGATCGCTCCAATCGCACATGCTTGGCCGAGATCAATGATTTTAACGCTCCCATCTTCGTCAACAAGGACGTTATTTGGCTTGATGTCAGCATGAACAAACCCGCGCGCATGAATGTGAGCTAATCCTCTGGCGACTTGTAGGAAAACGTCAACCGCTTTGGCATGATTTTTAGGAAGTTGTTGATCAAGGGTTGTTGCGTCAACGAGTTCCATAATCATTGAAACGCCCGTAACTCTGAGCATTTTTCGATGCTTGACAAGTTTTTTGATTTTCCGAATAGAGTTGTGGTCTAACTTAGATCCGATGGCGAACTCTTGTTCGACCTGATCAAGAAACCGTTGAGATTTATCATCGGTTTTTTCAACATATTTAAGGGCGGACACCTGTTTCGTTTTTGGGTGTTGTACCGCGTACAGTACCGAGGCAGCACCTTCGCCAAGCTTGGCAAGCACAGTGTATGCGCCTATTTTCCGGGGTTGTGATCGAGTAATTGCAGCCATGATAAAAGAATAATAAATAAAAAGCCGAGGACGAACATGACCCCGCCCTAAAGAAATGACTTATAGGATACATTGCAAACGCGGTATTCGGTGCATTTTTTGGCAAAAACCACCCAAAAGACGTCTTTTTCAATCTTCGGAAAAGAGTTAACTATGAGGAATATCTAAAAGTTGGCTTTGGAATTGGGCTTCTGCGAAAAATTCGCCAGGTGAATCGTTTTCCGTTCCCAGCTCTCGACCAAGGAAAATATGCTCTGTGGGAATAGATAGTTCCTGCTGTAACCGCTGCACGAGGTGAGACAGATGTTGCATCTGTTGCTCCGTGAATGGTCTTCGGTTTCCGTTCCCAATCAAGCAGATGCTTACCACACCATCGTTCCAGTTTTCCAACTCGATGCTTGTTGGCTTTGCTGCGGGTGTCTGGTCGAGCCAACGGTAGCCCATTTGAACATCGCCATCGCCGAGTCCATTGCCGTTTCCGATGAGAAAATGGAATCCAAGCCCGCGAAGTCCAGCTTTGCGATGATTTCTGCCAACCGATTCAAGATTGCCTGCGGGCTGCCCAAGGTGATGAATAACAATCGACGTCCAATCAGCATCATCACTCAATGTAGCAAAAACAGGGTCAATCACTGGTCGTTCCTCAATAGGGGCGAGGGTGGTGAGTAATAATCCACTCCGAGTGTTGCTAGTCCCCACTCTGAGAAAAAGCAATGCGCAAGGAATGACTAGAAAAAAGGATAACCAAACGATTTGCGTACGTTTAGACGGCATCCTTGCTGAATTTGGGCTCATCCTTGAGTGGCTCCTTTCGGTCAACTTGTTGTGGGTGACACCATGTCGTCATCCCTACGTAGCATATCGGGTCAATACCCCCCTGTGGCTTTAAAAACCCACATATCGGACGCAAATTGGGACAGTCCCAGTATTAGTTATTTTTTTTGCCTAGCCGTTCGCGCAGCGCCGGCTCGGGAAGCCCAAATAAATCTGGCTGTTCAGTTATTTGTGGACCGTAGCGCATCGTGTTGTATGCTTCAAACTGATTACGTTGTTCTTTTTCTGGAAAGAGCGCTCTGCGGGCACACCCAGAAAACGAAACAAATACGACAAGAATGAGAGCGAGCCGAAATAAAAGTCGTCGGCGCAGTGACGTCATATTATTCGGCAGTTGGAAGTTGCGCGAGGACTTCATCGATGAGCCCATATTCCAACATTTCCTCAGGATTAAGCCATTTGTTCCGTTCACAATCTTCGTGAATAGTTTTTTGATCTTTACCGGTTGCGTTCGCGTAGATTTCAAACAAAATATCTCGGAGCCGCAGCATTTCGCGTGCTTCAATTTCTAAATCTGTTGCTTGGCCCTCAAGCACACCGCTTAGAAGTGGTTGGTGCATGAGATTTTTTGCGTGTGGAAGAGAAAATCGTTTCCCTTTGGATCCACTTGAGGCAATAACCGAGCCCATGGAAGCCGCCTGACCAATAATATAGGTTGCAATTTCACAAGGAACAAAATTCATCGTGTCAACGATGCCGAGCCCCGCAGTTACGGATCCGCCGGGCGAGTTGACGTACAAGCTGATGTCGGCTTTGGGATCTTCGTTTGCAAGATACAAAAGTTGAGCAACAATTAAGTTCGCTGACTCATCCATGACCGGTCCGCCCAAAAAGATAATCCGATCATTAAGAAGCCGAGAAAAAATATCATAGGCGCGTTCGCCACGACCAGTTTTTTCGATAACGATTGGTACTAGTGTCGACATCTTGGTTAATCTTTCTTCTTATCTTCGTGGTGCTCAAATACTTCATCAACTAAACCGTATGCTTTTGCTTCCTCTGCAGTGAAATATTTGTCGCGTTCACCATCTGCGGCAACCGTATCAAACGTCTGACCGGTATGGTTAGAAATTATTTTATTCAACGTCGCCTTAGAGTTGATAATTTGCTCTGCTTGAATTTGGATATCAGTGGTTTGTCCAGTGATTCCACCGTAGGGTTGATGAATCATCACTTTTGCGTGTGGCAGAATGTGTCGCTTGCCAGATTCGCCTGCGCATAACAGAACCGCCGCGCCACTATATGCACGACCAATACAGTATGTTGCAACATCTGACGAGATGAACTGCATCGTGTCGTACATTGCAAGCGTGTCATCGACAGCCCCGCCCGGACTGTTGATGTAAAGATTGATTTGTTGACCACGTTTTTGATCTTCAAGGTAAAGCATTTGCATCATGACTCGCGCGGCTGATGCTTGGTTGATTTCGCCAATCATGAAGATCACGCGATTTTCAAGCATCAATTCATCGAGAGTCATTTCACGTGTTCTCTGGTAACCCGACGCCATAATTGGCGGTGCTTGACTGTCGCTAATTTCTCTCACGAAATCAACGCCAGTGTGTTGATTATGAACTTGATGTAGTGTTTGTTCTGTCATATATATGTCGAATCCTTCCGAAGTTGCGGCATCATAGCATGAGCGTTTCGTTGGGGCATTATTAATACTAAATCCGATTGGTCGGCTATGTGGACACGGGACCATGAGTATCGCCCGGATCCCCCTCTCTGCTTAGGGGCAAGGTAATTCTGCAAACGGTCCCGCCAGATTCAGAATCGGTTAGTTCGATTTCACCCTTATGCTCATGGATGACTTTTCTTGCGACCGCAAGACCAAGCCCCGTCCCACGCTGACCCTTGGTGGTGCGAAACGCTTGAAAAACATCTTCTTTACTACCAGATTCAATGCCGCAACCGTTGTCCGTTATTGTCATTTCAACAAATTCTCCAGTTTTTGGAATTGCTATAGCTAGTTCAACAAGACCAGTTTTGGACGGTGAAGCATCAATGGCGTTGTTGAGGACGTTGAGTAAAACTTGCAAAATAGCCGTTTGATCGATTGGGATTGGCGGCATGTCTTGTTCGATACTTGCTCTAATGGCAATGGACCGCCGTTCGCAAGCACCGCGAACAAGCGCGATAGCATCTTCGATGATGGGATCCATTTGGACAAATGAAATTTCGGGAGCGTTCGTGCGAGACCACGCTAGCATATTGAACGTGAGCGCGTAGACCCTGTCGAGATTGCGGGCAAGAATTGGCCAACCCTCACGTGCGAGTTCAATATCTCCTCTTCCAAGCGCGAGGTTTATCGCACCGGCTCCGCTGCGAAGACCCTGCAACATATTCTTTACACTGTGACTAATAGATGCGACGGTTTCCCCCATTGCTGCAAGCCGCTCGTGTTGCAATCTTGTTCTCGCAAGCGTTGCTGTGAGTAGCGCAAGGGCGGCATGTCCGCAAGCGGTTGAAAGTAACTCCAACTCTCCATCGCTCCATTGGCGATTTGAAGAGTGAATTTCTAGTAGAACCGCACCAAGTATTTTTCCGTGTGCGACGAGAGGCGCACATAAAAACGATTTTGCACCGCTTTTTACTGTGTCGTCGTCGTGTACGAAACGCACATCATTCACGATGTTCGGAATACGAAGCCCGCACACTTCTGCACATGCGTGAAAAATGATTGCTCTCGAAAACACAGTTGCTCCATCACTAATTCTTTCGCGATTTGCCTCAATGGAGCCAGTGATATTGTCCGCGTCACTCATGAGGACGCCGACACATCGGTCTGGTTTGAATTCATCAACCAGAATCGCAACCAGATGCCGAAGAATTGTTGTGCTGTCGATAATTCCAGCAAGCGAAACGGTTAATCGGTGGACCATCCGCAAGTGATCGCGCGCTGCTTGGAGGGAGTGTGGTGATGTGACAACAATAGACTCTGCGCTTGTGTCGAAATTTGGGTCGGGTTCCTGTGTTGGTTCAGAGAGCGTTGCGTGTTCCACAAACCTAAAAAGAGTCGACCCGCACCCAATTTCATCGCCGATGCGGAGGGAGACACGGTCAGTAAGAAGCCGTCCATTCAAAAAAGTACCATTTGCCGACGCGAGATCTTGCAAATACCACTTCCCATTGTCCGGCGTGAGTTCAGCATGGCGTCGACTGATGGTCGGATCAGCGAGTTGCAGCGCTTCTGACGACCGTCCAATCAATTGCGGCTCATTCGGTGGAAGTGGAAAAACCCCACCAAGATCCGGTCCCTCTACGACTTCAAGCACCAACATCCACCCATCCTATCACTGGGGACAGTCCCCTGGGGACAGTCCCCAGAAACTCACATTAAAAACACGTATATTGGTTCATTAATGGTGTTTTCTCGGCTTTTAAGGGGGACTGTCCCCCCGCGTATACGGTGGTGGCTGTCCCCTTGTTTCGCTCTTGTAATGCGTGAAATTAGAACGATTTGGGACAGTCCCAAATCACTTGTAATCTCCTCTGAGAATTTTAAAAGTCTCTGAGAAGATGTTTAGCCCGCGGAGACGGATTCCACGGAGCCGAGTCCCATTGGAGTAAGATGCGTCCATGGCAAAACAGCCCACATTTACCGCGTCGATGCGGATGGGGATTATTCATGGCAAAGAGTCGTTTTTGATGACGAGGTTTACCAACGATTTCGAGGCGACGCTTGAAAAAGAGCACGGCGATGTGGATCGAAGGGTGTTTGATGGCGCAACGACAGATTTGGCAACGATACTTGATGAGGTGCGCACCTTTGATTTGATGATGCGGCATAAACTTGTCATCGTTGACAGTGCAGATGCATTTCTTGCGGCAAAGGATACGGGGAAAATATCGAACCGGCAAGCGATGGAACGATATGCAGAATCACCAGTTCAATCGGCAACGCTTCTTTTGCGCGCAACCTCATGGCGTCCTGGTAAACTCGATAAGGCAGTCGCGAAAAAAGGAATTGTTTTTAAGTTGCAACAGTTAAGCGAGCACGATTCCGTGCGTTGGTGTGTTGGTCGTTGCGGGAAGGAGCACGGCTGTACCCTTGAATCCCAAGCCGCCCAACTGCTTGTGCAACGAATCGGATTGTCACTTACTCGGCTTGACACAGAACTCGGGAAACTTGCCGCGAAGGTAGCACCAGAAACAAATATCACCCGAGACGATGTTGTTGATATGGTTGGACTAAGCCGCGAAGAACAGGCGTGGGAAATCCAATCCATCATACTTTCTGGAAACAGCGGCGCGGCGATGACGAAACTTGGCGAACTCTTAGATGTCTCAAGGCAACCCCGCGAATTACTCATGTGGTCGGTTGTTGATTTAACAAGACGGTTAAGCGCAGCGGCTTCAATGTTGCAAGTCGGGAACTCCCCAGCAGAAATCAGGAAATCTCTCAAACTGTTTGGTGATGGCGGAAACAGAATCCTATCACTCGCAAAACAACGAACGCCAAATCAACTAGCAAATCTTTTTACAGAAGCAGTTGCGGTTGACGCAAGAACCCGAAGTGGAACACTTGATGGTCGCCGAGGTCTAGAGTTACTCACCATGCGCGTTTGCCGCGAAGTGAAATAATCAACAAAGCAGAGAGTTTCCAGTCATTTCCTCTGGTTTTTGAATTCCAAGCAATTGCAGCACTGTTGGCGCAATGTCTGCGAGGATTCCCCGGTCACGCAAGTGGCAATCGTATCCAACAACATGAAGTGGAACATCGAATGTTGTGTGCGCAGTATCTGGGCTATCAGTCTCAGTGTTCCACGTTCGTTCAGCGTTTCCATGGTCGGCAGTAATGATTAGCACACCGTTAACAGTAAGCGTTGCGTCAATGATTTTTCCACAACACGCGTCTACAACTTCAACCGCCTTAACTATTGCTGGCAAGTTTCCGGTGTGCCCAACCATATCAGCGTTTGCAAAGTTCACAATAATAACGGCGGGGCAGTTGTCACTTGCGATTTGGTCTAGCACGCCTTGGCAAACTATTTCCGCAGACATTTGTGGCTTTTGATCGTACGTTGCCACATCGGTTGGACTCGGAACGAGCAACCGTGCTTCGCCATCGAACGGCTCCTCTTTGTAATCGTTAAAGAAAAACGTAACGTGTGGGAACTTTTCAGTTTCCGCACACCGAAACTGTTCAAGCTTGTTGTTTGCAAGCACTTCTCCAAGAATGTTTTTCATGGGCTCTGGCTTGTCGAACGCAACGGCAGAGACAGGCAAATCCGATTCGTAATTCGTCATGGTTGCGTAATACAAATCGCGTATTTTGTTTCCCCGATCAAATGGTCCACGCGGAACGCTTGCCCACGCAGCATTATCTAACACGAACGCTTTGCTTAATTCGCGCGGTCGATCGCCGCGGTAATTAAAGAACAAAACGGCGTCACCGTCTTGCACAAGTCCGATTGGTTTGTTGTCTTTGTCCACAATTTGTGTTGGAAGAATAAATTCATCGCCAAGTTGATTTTCGTTTGATGGATTGATGTAATAGTTTGCAACAACTTCCGAGGCGTGATAACTTTGTTGCACACTTGGCACTTCGCATTGCAACTTGTGCGAGGTTGGTATCCCTGTCATTGCTTCGTATGCAACCCCAACCCGCTCCCACCGATTGTCCCGATCCATTGCCCAGAATCTCCCCATAACACTTGCGATTTTTACATTCGTCCCGCGAATGTTGTCTTCAAGCTGTTCAACAAACCCAAGCCCAGCGCTTGGCGAACAATCTCGCCCATCCGTAATAACGTGGATAAAAACACGCGCACCCCTTGGTGCTGCATCAAGGAGTGCAAATAAGTGTGCAATATCGCTGTGTACTCTTCCATCGCTCACGAGCCCTACGATGTGAGTGGCGTTGCCCGTGCACCCGATTGAAAACGCTTTCGTAATAACGGGATTTGTTTTGAAGACACCACTTTCGACAGCTACGTTGAGACGCATGAGTTCTTGTGGGACTATTCGACCCGCCCCGATATTTTGGTGCCCAACTTCACTGTTTCCCATGACACCCGCTGGAAGCCCAACGTTTTTTCCGCACGTCCCAATCATGGTCGTTGCACAATCTAGAAATAACGAATCAGCAACCGGCGTGTTTGCTTGAACAACGGCATTGTGTGCATCCATAGAAGCGTCTGGGTTTAGCCCCCACCCGTCGCGAACAACGAGAACAACAGGTTGTTTACTTGTCATATTGTTTTCTCATTCGTTTGAGTTCTCGCTCGTTTCGTCCTCTTGCGTTTTGAAGCACTTTGTCAATGATAGCAAGGAGTGTGGGAGTTCCCCTTTGCGAAACAATTCTATCGGCAATAAGTTTTAGGTCGTCTGCTTGGTACGGAGTTCGCACATTATCTATGAGGAGCTGCAGAGAAGTGTTTGCGGAGTTTCCACAGAGTTGCCAAAGCATATCTTTTTCAAGGCGAGTTGGTGACGAAATCAACTTGTAAGCCCACAGATAATCATCTACCCGTTCTTGTCGAAAGAGCGAGCCGAGCCCTGCACGAGCGGTATTTGGTCCAACCGAAGACTTTTGCATTGCAACGCCCCACAATTCGCAAGCCATTTCATCTTTGCCAAGCAAGACGACGGAGTCGATTGCGTTCGCAAACGTTTTATCCGCAGGGCTTTTCGAAGCCAATCCCATGTTTGTTTGTGCAATTGTTGCAAGGTCTTTGTACGCAGTGTCTTCTCTTGGTTTTTTTATCGTTCGCACAAGCGCCTCTTTTGGTGGACAGAGCATCAGCGGATCACCAATGGTGTTTATTCTCCATGGTTTGGCATATATGTTTTCCCCAGTACTCCATCTTGAAGCGGGAAGGAACGGAATCAAACTCATGGTTCTTCGCACGATTTCAACTTGTGGAACGAATCCCCGCAACGTTGGCTCATGTGAAGAACCAATATATGCGTACACTCCCCGTGACAACCATGTTCCGCCAACGGTTGTTCGTCCTGTTGGACTTTTAAGCGACCAACTATGCAAAAAATAAAGAGCAGAAGGGGTGTCTAAAATGGGCAACCATGTTGGCGAAGTTCGCTCGTCTGCCATGTCAAAAAAATCTTGATTTCCCTTTGAAGTAAAGTAGATTACATCGGCACGAACACCACTGGCTTCAGCTTCATGTAACGACTGCAGTGTTCCATTAATAGCGGCACACTCAATCCCAAATTTTGGAAGGTTTTCTAGGGTGTTGCCAGGACCATACTTCCCCCACGCCCCACTGCTTGGATATGTGTTACAAAACCAATACATGCTTCGATCCAAAAACAAACTACACATTGCCACGTATGCAGCATCCGCGTTTGAACCAAAAATCCAACCAGTCCACGCAAAGCGTTTCCCATTTTCATCCCGACCAATAATATCCGTTACAGCGACGGGGTTTTTTGATGCTGCGGTGTAATTAACTCTTGCCGGCATCGACATGCAAACAGTAATTGCATCAACGTTGTCACCAAGTTTATCAAAAGAGAGACCCGTTCTAACAAGCGTGTGGTGTACTTTTTGTATAAGCGATGCGGTTGTTGATGCACCCATTGTTTTGTTTGGTGCTCCCCACTCGTCTGACATGTAGGCGAGAACTTGCCCACGACCAGCGGCAAGCGCAACGGCTGCTGTCCTTGCTGAGGCGTTTGGCGATGTAATAACAACGCCAAGTGGTGGAAGTTTAATTTCTTGTAGTGCGCTTGCAACAGAACCCTCGCCGCCCCACGCATTTGCAACAGCTTTTTGCATTGCGTTGCCAATGTTGTCTACTCTGCCAACCGAATCTCGAACCCAAACTTTTTCTGGAGCAAAGCGGCGTATAAATTGTGACACCTTCGGTTCTTGGTTAAACAAAACCGGCCATCGTTCTGCTGGGGACCATTTAGAAATCTCATCTAGATACGTTGCTTCGTCTGGAACAAGAACAACCTGATTACGGATGGGGAGCTTCCGTTGTACCGCTGCGGTTTTTGCACCAAGCGCCATCGCCGCTTGAAGTTCAATGTTTGGGGGCGGCGAGTTTTGTGAAAGCGCGGTGGCAAGAAGTAACGTAATCATGAGCGGATTGGGTTAAGCACAACATTGTCACGTCCGGGGACGATGACGTCTGCAATTTCAACACACTCCTTGAACGACTCCTGCGTCATTTCAATGTTTGCACAATTTGATACCACGCTTCTTTTTGCAAGGTGTTCGCTCGTTGCAACAGTATCGCCGCAAATCAGAATGGTCCTCTTTGGCGTTGGTAACAACAGTCCGCAACTTCCGGGCGTGTATCCAGGAAGCGGAAACAAATCAACGCCAGTGAATACTCTGTCAGTTGCAACTTCAAATCGACTGAGTAAATTCTTGTGTTGTTCTAAAATCAACGTCAGCTCGCTATCACCCTCGGCTAATTGCAACTCGTCGCTCATTGCAAGTGCAGCCGATTGAATTTCTGGTTCGTGCATCAACCAAGTTGTGTGCTCAAGACCATCAAGTGTTCGCCTTCTGTCTGGGTCAAAACTTGTTAGAAAAACATGTGTAACTGCATCAAGACCGAACCCCCACCGTTCTTGTAATCGCGCGTTCATCATTTGTGCTGGAAGCGATGGGTCAACAAGTAATGTTGCATTGTCGCTTTTGATAACAGTTGTTGTAGCGTGACCTGTTCGGAGTGCGCTTGTTTCATTCCAAAGAGGATTTGATGCAAGCGTTCCGATGGAAACAATTCGCCAATCCATCGATTACTCCATGTGTGCATCTCGCCCAAGCGAGTGCAGTGAACTGTTTGGATCTTCTTGGAGTTTTTTAATTCGTTCGACAACAAGCGGCGGAATAATACTTTCGAGTCGTTCAACATCTCCTCCGAGCGCCGCAATTTGTCGAATCAAGCTTGACGATGTAAACGCATACGCTTCGCCGGTCACGATAAAAACTGTTTCCATATCTGCAACTTGTCTGTTTGTAATTGCGAGTTGGGTTTCCATTGCAAGGTCGGTGACGTTTCGTATACCGCGAAGCAACGCAGACCCACCAGAGTTTTTTGCAAAGTCAACCGTGAGACCGCCGTATTGCTCAACGGTCACCGGAGCAAGCGATGGCTCTTTTGAAACGAGTTCATCGATGAGCGTTGTTGCAATCTCGACCCGTTCATCAAATGGAAAGAGGGACAATTTGTCTGGGTTGTGTCCAATGCCAACGATAATGCGATCAAACATGCCCCTTGCGCGTGCAATAACGTCAAGGTGACCGCTTGTGATTGGGTCAAAAGAACCTGCGTAAATAGCGATGTGCTCACTCATGATTGGTCAATTGTACGGTGAAATAGGAATAATCGTCATAACCCGAACCTAAAAGAGGGGCAATGGTTTGCAGTTTGACAAAATGTATTCGACAGTGAGAGGGATTCAGGACTTCTCTATCTCCTCCATTGAAACGACCTGCACCACGCAGCAGGTCAACCTTCTCCCCATCGGTCGAGCCTCCAATCGACCAAAAAACAAACCCCCGCCATATGGCGGGGGTTTGTTTTTATTGAATTATCTTAGTTGTTATACAGTTGCAACCTGTGGAAAATCCACGACAGTTTCATTGATATGGTTGTACAGCGTAGTGAATGTCATGATGGAAATACCGGCGACAACTTCAATTGCTGCTTCGGTATTGAAACCAGCGTCCATAAATGCCGCGAGTGTTTCATCGCTCACGTTGCCGTAGGTGTCGAGTGTTTCAGCAGTGAAGTTGATGAGTGCCTGTGTTTTAGGATCATCGCTGTGACGGCGGCGAATATTTAAGGAGTCGTCTTCAGAGATGCCCATGCTTGCGGACACCATGGTGTGTGCAGCGGTGCAATATTCACAGTGCATTTTTTCTGCAGCGAGCAATTGCACAACTTCGCCTTCTTGCGGGGTGAGGCCACCGCCCTTGGAACCCTTGCCCCAAGCCATGAATGCTTCAAAAAGCGATGGGTGAGCGGCGAGCCCCTTGTAAATGTTGATTTGTTTTGCCTTGAGTGGCCCGTTGAGCAGGTCTGCGCCTGCTCCCGTGTCTGTTGTTGGGTCAATATTTGTTAATCGTGGCATAGGTGCCTCCTTCTGTTAGTGCTCTGAAATGTGGAAATGTCTCGATGTGTAGATTGTATCAAGAAACATCTGAATTACAAGCCAGTTCTCCGAGGCCGGCGGTATCTAAAATCATCTTAAAATTGTCAGAAAAGACGAAGTTGTGTTCAGGAAACTCGGTCCCAGCCATGTTGTTATCGATGTGACTAAAAAGAAGTTCGACGCGCCCAATTCGTTCCCATGCCTCTCCGCAGGCGACCCTTCGGTCAATTGTTCCAGAAGTTGAAGCCCCTGCTTCGTCGAGGCGATCAATGGTTGCGTCGTATCGAACGGTGTCGCCCGCTGTCACATCACAATCGAGCGATGCCTTTGCAATTTTTGCAAGGATGACTTTTTCCTGAAAACGGGATGTTGAGCCAACAAGAATGCCAGCGGTCTGTGCCATGCCTTCAATCATGAGCGAGAAGGGTACGATTGGTTTTCCATCAACAACGTGATCGTGCAACACGTCCTCGGCAAGCGAGACGTTTTTTATTGCAACAAGTCGCTCATCGGCTTCGTGCTCAATAATGCAATCAATCCAAATCCACCGCATATCAGTTAAGCCGCGAGTTTAATTTCAACGAAATTCACAAGGGAATTCACGGTGATTAAATCGCCTATTTTGGAAATGTTCCGGTCGCCGCCTTCGAGCGCAGCGAAATCGACATGTGTCATGCGCTCCTTGAGCATTGCAAGACCCGCATCGGTGAGATTACCATCTTCGACCCAATCGGGGTTTTCGGTGAGATTTTCGGGAAATAACTCCCCTTGGGAAATCTTAAAATCAAAGGTTTTTTCTATACGGAAGACAATATCAAGGAAATCGATAGACTCAGCGCCGAGGTCAGCAGTTAAACTCGCCTCTGGTGTCACCTCGTCCTCGTCTACACCGAGGGCATCATCTAAAACTTCTTGGATTTTTTGGAAAATTTCATCGCGGCTCATGACCGTCTCCTGTTTTGTAATGTTTAGGACATGCGAACGGGGCGTATGGTAAACCGTCCCGCGACCGCTGTCTGCGTTTCTTCGGTGCCATTTTTAAGAACAGTGCCGGTTCCTTTGACGGAGACTGAACCATCCGTATTTTTTTTGATGATATTGACCTCGCAACGGAGGCGATCGCCCGGTTTGACCATCGCGCCGTATTTAACCGCCTTCACTTCGCACAAAACGAGTCGCTCTTCGTCTCTTGAACAGAGTCGTGATGCTGCTTGCACCATTGCTTCAAGCATTAGCACTCCGGGCAAGATTGGAAAATTTGGGAAGTGATCTCTAAGGTACTCCTCTGCCTGTGTTACTTGCTTAATGGTCACTATCCGCTCCTCGTTTTGTTCGAGGATTTGGTCTACAAGATCAAACTTCATACGGCGGAATTATACCCTCCACCCACAAATGGGTCTGTCCCTACGGGTACAGCTCCATGGGGACTGTCCCCATTAGGGGCTTGGCAAATGGGCAAGATTTAGGTATCCTGTGGTGTTCTGTAGCCCGCTTCGAATAGGGCTTTTAACACTGTTTTAGAACTCTAAATCACGGATACAACAATGTCCACAAATGGCACAATAATTCAAGTCATTGGCTCAACATTTGACGCGCAATTTCCAGCAGATAATCTGCCCGAAATTTACAACGCACTCGAGGTTGAAATTGACAACGCTGGCGAAAAAATTAAACTCGTTGGTGAAGTAAACAAGCACTTGGGCGGCGGACGTGTTCGCTGCGTTTCGCTCGGAAGCACTGATGGTCTTTGCCGTGGGCAAGAGTGCACCGACACAGGATCTCCCGTAACAGTTCCAGTTGGAGAAGGCGTTCTTGGACGAGTGTTTAACTTGTTTGGCAATCCAGTTGACGAGCGTGGCGAAGTGCCTCATGAAAAACGTATGCCGATTCACTCAGCACCTCCACAAATTTCCGACCTCAACCCAAACTCTGAGATACTTGAAACAGGTATTAAAGTTGTAGACCTCCTTTGTCCGTTTGTTCGTGGCGGTAAGATTGGTTTGTTCGGCGGCGCTGGTGTTGGAAAGACAGTTATTATTCAGGAAATGATTGCTCGTGTTGCACGTGACTTCGACGGATATTCAGTGTTTGCTGGTGTTGGCGAACGAACACGCGAAGGAAATGACCTTTGGCTTGAAATGCAAGAAGCACAGTTTACAAACGATCAAGGCGAAACAGTTTCCGTTCTTGATAAGGTTGCGATGGTCTTCGGTCAAATGAACGAACCACCGGGTGCGCGTCTTCGTGTTGCACTCTCTGCACTCACGATGGCAGAAAATTTCCGCGATGAATCAGGCAAGGAAACACTTCTCTTTGTTGACAATGTGTTCCGCTTTACACAAGCGGGGTCTGAAGTGTCCGCGTTGCTTGGGCGTATGCCTTCTGCTGTGGGCTACCAACCAACCCTTTCAACTGAAATGGGTGAATTGCAAGAACGCATTACTTCAACGAGTAAGGGAGCGATTACATCCGTGCAAGCGATTTACGTACCTGCGGATGACTTGACTGACCCCGCTCCTGCCACAACGTTTGCTCACTTGGATGCATTCGTTGTGCTCGAACGTAAAATTGCTGAAAAAGGCATCTACCCTGCGATTGACCCACTTGCATCGTCTTCGCGTATTCTTGATCCACAAGTTGTTGGCCAACACCACTACGACGTTTCAAGGCGCGTTCAAACCATTCTTCAAAGGTACGCCGACTTGCAAGACATTATTGCGATTCTCGGTGTTGATGAATTGTCTGAAGATGACAAACTCACCGTTGCACGTGCACGTCGAATCGAACGATTCCTCAGCCAGCCATTCCACGTTGCTGAGCAATTTACAGGCTTCCCAGGCGTGAACTCCTCGCTTGAAGAAACCATCGATTCCTTCGAACGATTGTGCGATGGCGAAGGCGATGATCTTCCAGAATCAGCGTTCATGTACGTTGGTACGCTCGAAGATGCAAAAGCCAAAGCGGAAGCAATGGCAGCAGCGGTTGCGTAACCCACAAAACGACACAAAACACAGGGCTCGCAACATTTGTTGCGAGCCCTGTTTCGTTATACACTACGTGGCTCAAAACGAAGGAAACCCCTATGAAATTAATCATCTCAACCACTGCACTTTTAATCACAGCTTCATCATTTGCTGACAGGCCAATTCCTCTTACGCCCGAAGAACTCACCACGACAGTTGAACAGGCGTTTGCAAGAGCAGACGTTGAAATTGCAACAATCATTGCTGTTCCAGATGACCAACGAACGTTTGCAAATACCGTTGGTGCACTTGATGACATGATGGTTCGACTTGATGGCGCGTCAAATATGCCTGCGTTTATGGCGTATGTCCATACGGATGCTGACATTCGCGAGGCTGCACAGGGAGCAGCACAAATGTGGTCGGATTGGTCGATTGATTTTTCAACAAACGAAGATTTGTATAACGCAATTAAAACATACGCCGACACAAAACCAGAACTTTCAGGCGAACAAGCACGCATGCTCGAACACACGATGCGGGATTACCGCCGAAGCGGAATGTCACTTTCAAAAGAAGATCGCGAAAAACTAAAAACAATTCAAAAAGAGCTAGGCACATTAACCATTGAGTTTGACACCAACATTCGGGAAGACAAAACCGTTATCCCCATTCCAATTGGAGGACTTGAAGGTGTTCCACAAGATGTTGTTGATCGACTCAAAGTTGTTGGTGGCAACTATCAAGTCACGCTCGACTACCCAACGTTTGGTCCAATCCTTGATTATTGTTCGGTACCACAAACACGAAAAGAAGTTCGTTTTGCTTATTCAAAACGTGCGGGACAAGAAAACGTAGATTTGCTTGAACGCATTATCAAATTGCGTGACGAAGCATCTGATTTACTCGGGTACGCAACGCCCGCCGATTTTGAAACCGAAATAAAAATGTCGAAGAACGCTTCAGCCGTTGCCGAATTTTATAAAAAACTCCGACCAGTTGTGCGCAAAAAGGCGGAAAAAGACTGGGCAGAACTTGTTGAGGCAAAACGAGCAGACATTGGCGACCCCAGCGTGGAATTTTATCCGTATGACTTCAGTTACTACTACGAAAAAATTAAAAACGATAAGTACGCGGTCGATTCACAAAAAGTACAAGAGTATTTGCCGCTCCAAAACGTGATGGATGGTTTGTTTGAAATCACACAACTTCTGTATGGTATCGAATACCGAGAAGTAACCGAAGTAGCAGAACAACGCGGCACACCTCTGTGGCACGAAGACGTTCGCTTGTTTGAAGTATGGGATACTAAATCTGGCGAACAACTTGGAGAGTTTTATATTGATTTACATCCTCGCGACGACAAGTATTCACACGCAGCACAATGGGGCTTAGTGCAACACAAGGTTTGGGAAGATGGCACTGTGCAACTTCCGGTTGCCGCGCTAGTTTGTAACTTTACAAAACCAACAGCGGACAAACCATCGCTTATGACGCACGATGAAGCAGAAACATTCTTCCATGAGTTTGGACACTGTTTACATACAATCTTGAGTGAAGCAGAAATTGCTGGCTTCGCAGGAACAAGCGTAGAGCGTGATTTTGTCGAAGCACCATCACAAATGTTTGAAGAATGGGTGTGGACCCCCGAAACATTAAAATTGTTTGCGCGACATTATGAAACGAATGAACCAATGCCAAACGAACTTATCGAAGGAATGATTGCAGCAAAGAATTTGCAAAGCGGCATCAAAACAGAAGGCCAAATTTTCTTAGGCATGGTCGATCAGGCATACCACACCGACACAGACGGCGAAGTGGACACAACACAAGTTGCGTACGATATTCACGACGAGGTGCGAATGTACCCCCACACACCTGGTTCGCACTTTCAAGGAAGCTTCGGACACCTGACGGGCTACCAAGCTGGTTATTACGGTTATTTATGGTCGCTTGTCTACGCACAAGACATGTTCCAGCGGTTTCAAGAACTTGGGATGTTGAATCCTGAAGCGGGAGCATATTACCGAGAAAAAATCTTGTCGAAGGGCGGTACGGAAGACAGTTTAGATTTGGTTAGAGAATATCTTGGTCGCGAACCATCCATGAACGCCTTCTTGCTTTCTCTTGGATTAGACCCAATGGTAGCCCTTCCAGGTGACGAGGTGTTCAGCGAACCAGAGCAATCCTCAACGGGTTTGGAGTGGTGGGTTATTCATGAGGGTGATACCGATGGAGCATCACCAAGCCCAGCGAACATCGTTAAGGTGCATTACACCGGTTGGCTTGAAGACGGAACAAAGTTTGATTCGAGTGTTGATCGCGGTGAACCAACGACCTTCCCCCTCAACCGAGTCATTCGCGGTTGGACAGAAGGCGTCAGCAATATGACCGTTGGCGAAAAACGAAAGTTCAGAATTCCAGCAAATTTAGCGTACGGCTCGCGAGGAAGGCCAAGTATTCCTGCGAATTCAACTCTTATTTTCGATGTCGAATTGTTAGACATCATAGATTATGCAAAGGTACCCCCCATGGAACAATTACCAGGCGAAACAGTAACAAGCGATATTTCAAGCAGCGACACCGGACTACAGTGGTATGACATCTTAGAAGGCGATGGTGAAACCCCAGCAAGTTCAGCTAGTACCGTAGAGGTTCACTACACAGGTTGGCTGACTGACGGAACAAAATTTGATTCAAGTGTTGACCGTGGACAAACCATCGAGTTTCCTCTGAATGGCGTCATTGCTGGGTGGACCGAAGGCGTTGGCTCTATGAAAGTTGGCGGAAAGCGCAAACTTATTATTCCCGCTGATCTTGGCTACGGCGCAGCAGGCGCCGGAGGCGTGATTCCCGGCGGAGCGACCCTCATCTTCGACGTCGAACTCATCTCCACCAAATAAACAATCCGCGGGATAGTTTTTATAAAATGCATGTTCGCGACAATTAGCGACAATTCGAAGCAAGAACGAAGCAAACACCCGCTTATTGTCGGGTGTTTGCTGTTGGGGCTTGCTGCAATTCCAGATGCTATGGTTGTGCCAGTTCTCTACGAGTTGACTGTTGTTCGGTTTGGGGTTTCTCAGGGCGCAGCGCATTATTTCATGGCAATCAATTTACTGGGAGCTGTTTTTGCGATTGGGTTGTTGGCGATGCTAAAGCGCCGTTTCTCATCATCAACCCTCTTTATTTCAGCAGCTCTGGTTTCAGCAATATTCATGGCATGTATGGCGATGACGACCTCGTGGTGGCTGTTTTTGACGTTTCGTTGCCTTGAAGGGGGGGCTGATTTGCTTTTGCTTTCCATTCCGTTTCGCCTTATTGCGGGGGCTGGCAAACAGGATCGATACGCCGGTCGCATTGGGGGTGGTTTTACAGCCATGATGGTTGCGCTTGCCATTGGGGTCGGTTTTGGTGGCGCAATAGGCAAAGATGCTGCCGAATCTGTATTGTGGGCAGGGATGGCAATTGTTGGCATATTGTCAGCAATTGCTTTGATTGTGCGCCGTACTGTTGACAACTTACCACCATCTCCATCCCCAGACCCTCGTCAATGTCCGTTAGTTCCAAAAGAATGGCTTGGGGCTGGCTTTATGGCTCTCGATCGCTGTTTGTCCGCGATTGTGTCGACGTCCCTACCAATATTGCTTGCTTCTGGCTTTAACATTGCTACAACGACCCTCGGTATTTCGCTGGCTGTCATGTTTTTAGCACTTGCGATTTTCTCTTCCCCTGTGGGTATTTTGGCTGATCGATATGGAGGTGGTAAAATTCGCCTCATTGCATCGATGCTGTGCGGAGTAGCCCTTGCGGGTCTTGGGTTGATGGCGTGGTTACCGCCGGAAGTTATCTTGGTCCCCTGCCTTTTGATGTACGGGGTAGGCGCCGCGGGTTTAATGCCGTCGGCTTTCTCAGCAGCCGTTCGGCACGATGCTTCTAATCTCGTCTTTGGTTCAATTCAAGCAGCGGGTCAGTTTGGGTATGCAGCAGGCGTTCTTGGTGGCGGGTTATTGCTTACTGTTGTTGCCCTCCCTGCTGACCTTATGCTTTCAAGGATGTTCCCAATTGCTGGCGCTGCATTTATTGTGTGCAACGTATTAATGTTGATTGCGCTGCGATCGATGCAAAACAGGTAACCTGTAAGGTGTATGTCGAAACTAATTATCACTATCATCAGTGGGACAGTACTCATTGTTGTTGCCGCATTGGCCGTTACTTGGATGAGTTGGCAACCTCAGTCGTGGTATGAGCCACCGGATTACTCGAACCCAAAAGTAAAAACACTCGCAGATCGTGCTGAGTATCGCCTCAACGAAGAATTTCATAAGATTCGACCAGAAGATGATACTTGGCGGCTGCGAATTTCAGACGATGCGATGAACGCTTGGCTCTCGGGACGGCTAGAGGATTGGTTGACGCACGACGAAGACTTTGAAATTCCAGAAGAAATACAAGGGCTGCAAGTCCACACAACGGTTGAGGGCATTTGGCTCGCTGCAATGGTAGAAATTGATGCTTCAAAACCTCGGCCAATTGCCATTCAGCTTATGCTGTGGTTGAATAACGGGAAAGGGCACGTTGAACCAAACGCGATACGGTTTGGCAAAATTCCTATTCCGCTATCGCTATTAAACGAAATATTTGAAGATATGGAGACGGAACTCGGTACGTTTGAGCCAATCATCCCATTGATGGATGACCGAGAAGTAGAAATCAAGAAGATTGACTTTGAAGAGGGGGCCATCGTGATTACTTGCAAAACATATTTACCACAGTAGTTACAATACGCGTCTTATGCCTACGATTACGATTGATGGAAAACCGATGGAATTTGAGCAGGGGCAATCGATCCTTGAGGTTGCCTACGACAACGGAAAAGATATTCCGCACTATTGTTATCACCCATCACTGAGCGTAGTTGCAAGTTGCCGAATTTGCCTCGCGGAAGTCTGGGCACCAAATCCTCGAAACGACAATAAGTTAGAACCAATGCCCAAGTTGTTGCCGACGTGCCAGACACCGGCGGGTGACGGGCATGTTGTCTACACATCATCTCCAAAGGCAACCGCGAATCAAAAAGCCGTGATGGAAATGCTGCTCAATCACCACCCAATTGATTGCCCAACGTGCGACCAAGCGGGTGAATGCGACCTGCAAGATTATGCTTACGAATACGGCCGCGGAGAACGCCGTTGCGATACCGAAAAAATTACACAGAGTAAAAAAGATATCGGCGACAATATTATGTTGTACGGCGATCGTTGCATCATGTGTACTCGATGCGTTCGGTTTACACAAGAAATTACTGGCACAAGCGAACTCTATATTGATGGTCGCGGTGCTAAAGAATGTATCGATGTTTTTCCCGGCGAAGGCATCAATAATGAAATGAGCGGCAACGTTGTTGACATTTGCCCGGTGGGCGCGATGCTTGACAAGGACTTTATGTTTAAGCAGCGTGTGTGGTTTTTAAAAACTGCGCCATCTATTGACCCGCGCACAAGCAGCGGCGACAACATCGTGATTGAACACAACAACAATCAAGTGTACCGCGTCAAACCGCGCACAAACTGGGATGTAAACATGTTCTGGATTACCGACGAAGTTCGGTACGGTTGGAAGTTTGTCCACGACGAATCGCGCGTTACTGAGATGAACGAAGACGCTGAAATTATTGCAGCGGACAAATTGCAACAAGCAAACAAGGTTGCACTCTTGGTGAGCCCAATGCTTAGTTGCGAAGATGCTTGGCTACTTGGTCAACTTGTTCGTTCGATGGACAGCGATGCAATTATTGGTGTTGGCCCTGTGCCTGTTGTTGGTGAAGATAAAACATTTAAAAGCGGTTTTACGATTCGAAGCGAAAAGGCACCGAACGCAAGGGGAGTTCAAAGGGCACTCGGAAACGCACTTTCGTATGACGAGTGGAAAAAACAAATGACCGCTGTGGACACAGTTGTTGTAACCGGCAACTATCCAGAACGTTGGGACACCCCAGAAATTACTGAAAATCAAACTCTCATCTTGATTGAAACCCTTGCAAACGCCTTAACAGACAGCTGTGATGTCTTTATCCCTGCCGCTACATGGGCAGAAAAATCAGGCACGTTTGAAAATTACGATAATAAATTGCAACTGTTTGAACGTGCAATTCATCCACTCGGCGATAGCCAATCAGAAGGGCAAATTGCAATGAACTTGCAAGCGCTTGTGGATGATATGGAAGCGACTGTCTTTAACGCAGCAACTGTTCGAAGAAGAATGGCAGACGCAGGAATCGCTGGCATGCTTGACGTCGAACTACCGCAAAACACAAACCGAGTAGACACGGATATGCCCCTGTCTGAGGTATAAAAACCTACGCAGCGTCTCCAGCGATTATCTCGCCAATTTCTTTTCGCGTTACACCCATG
>CAZAZD010000023.1:0-36539 GCA_964489535.1 uncultured Isosphaeraceae bacterium | reverse complement strand
GTTTTAAACCGCCTGCCTCGATGCAATATAAGCTCACCAGGGCTTTCGTCAAGACCAGCAAAAAGTGAGCCGAGCATCACTGAACTTGCACCAGCGGCGATTGCTTTTCCAATGTCGCCGCTTTGGCGAATGCCGCCGTCGGCGATCACTGGGATGTTCTGCTTATCCGCCGCCTTGCAAGCATTCACAATTGCAGTAAGTTGTGGAACGCCAACCCCGCTAACAATTCGCGTTGTACAAATAGACCCCGGACCAATGCCAACTTTTACTGCGTCTGCACCCGCTTCGATAAGTGCTTCTGCGCCTTCAGTCGTTGCTATATTTCCTGCAATGACATCAATATCCCATCGACTTTTTATTTCTTTTACAGTGTCCAAAACATTTTGCGAATGTCCGTGTGCGGTATCAACAACAATGACATCTACTTCTGCTTCGATAAGTGCTTCGACTCTGTCAAGCTGATGCACGCCAACGGCAGCACCAACACGTAAACGACCACGGCTATCGCGACACGCCTTTGGATGATGCCGAATGTTTTCAATATCACGCATGGTGATTAAACCGCAAAGTTTATTGTTACCGTCAACGAGAATTAATTTTTCAACCCGCGCTCGAACCATCAACGCCTCAGCTTCTTCAAGCGTTGTGCTGTCGTCTCCGGTTACCAAGTCCTTCGACGTCATCAATTCACCGACAAGTTGATCGCTGGAATCAACAAATTTCATATCACGACGAGTCAAAATCCCGACTACTTCGCCGTTGCCTTCGCCATCGAGCGTGACAGGAAAACCCGACACCTTTTGCTCAGCCATGAGCGCGGTCGCTTTGCCAACTGAATCCTCAGGACCAAGTGTGACTGGATCGGTAATTACACCGTTCTCAGACCGCTTCACCTTAGCAACTTCGCGTGCTTGCACGTTTGGAGGCATATTTTTGTGCACAAACCCAATCCCGCCCTCTTGAGCGAGAGCAATAGCCAAAGATGCCTCCGTCACAGTATCCATTGGAGCCGAAATAAGCGGGATATTTAGTGTAATTCGATTTGTAAGCCGAGTAGAGGTATCGGCAACATCAGGGGTTATATCGCTAAACCTCGGCACAAGTAAAACATCATCAAAGGTAATGCCATCAGTGATATGCAACTTTTCCATTGAGCAATTTTACCATTTTTGCCGCAAGGAATCAAGCCGTTTTTTACGAGTAAGACCGCTCAATATGATACTCTGCTCGTTCAATGCACATTCCGTGCCCCACAGACTTACAAGAAGAGATAAAAAGTGACCAACACAGACGAAACCGACATAGCAAACGCCGTTCACCATGACCTTGGAACCACACCCGGGAACGGAGTAACTGAATTCCGAAAAATGTTGAAAGCAACGATTAACTTTGAGGCATCTGACCTTCACATCAAGGCGGGAACAAAACCACGTATTCGAGTTCGTGGCATACTTCGAAGTCTTGACGCAGAAGTGAACAGCGAAGAGTTATGCTACCAAATCGCAAAAGATATTCTTGACGAAGACCAATACAGGCACTTCCAAAAACACGGGCAGATCGACTTGGCATATGACTACGATGACGATCGACGATTTCGTATCAATATGTTTATGGCACGCGGCAAACCATCGCTCGCGTGCCGATTGATTACTTCTGACATCATGACGTTTGAACAATTGCATTTGAAACCAATTCTTGGCGATGTTGCGATGAGTTCGAACGGTCTTATTTTGTTTGCAGGCGTGACTGGGTCTGGCAAGTCAACTTCCATTGCTGCAATGCTTAATTACGTCAATCAACGAAAGCGCTGTCACATTGTTACTATTGAAGATCCAATTGAATATATTTTTCATGATGACAAAGCGACCATTAACCAACGTGAAGTTGGAATCGATTGTATGAGTTTTAATGAAGCACTTCGTGCACTCGTCCGTGAAGACCCCGATGTTGTACTTGTCGGCGAAATGCGGGATAACGAAACGTTTGAAGCAGCTATTCGTGCTGCTGAAACCGGCCACTTGGTCTTCGGAACCATCCACGCATCTTCCGCTTGGCAAACATTTGGCCGCATCTATGACTTGTTCCCTGAGACCGAACGACCTCAAATTCGAAAACTACTTGCTTATAACCTTCGCGCAATTGTCTATCAAAAACTACTGCCGACACTGCACGAAGATACTCCGCGTATCCCTGCGTTAGAAATCCTTCTCGGGACACCAATCGTAACTAAGTACATTCTTGAAGCACGGGAAGGCGAACTCCTCGATATTATTATCAAGAGCCACGAAGAAGGCATGATTGACCTCAACACTGCATTGCTTCACCTTGTTGAACAAGAATGGGTGTCGCTAAAGACGGCGATGGACGCAACACCAAAACCAGAAGACCTCAAGATGAAAATAAAGGGTATTTCTTAATGAATACTTTGATACTAGCTGATGCAACTCCCGTTTTCTTGCTGAGTCCATGGAAACCCGTGCTCATTTTCGCTGTTTTTATAGGTTGGGGATGGCTAGTAAGTACGCACTTGGAAAAAGATGCAAGTGACGCCCATCTTGATGTGACGAAATGGAATAGTGCACACTTGGGTGCAGGGTTTGTTGCACTCGCTGTCATGTTGTTCGGATTTAATTTCTATCTTGCCTTCCCAGTAGGAATTATTATTTTACTGGCTCCAATACTTGCGTACTGGAAAGTCCGAAACGCTGTCGTTTCTCCTGAGCACCAATTCAAACTTAAAACCGGCTCATTAAAAGCATCAAGAGAAAAAAGAAAGGTTGCCAAAGCAAACAAACAGA
The DNA here is from genome assembly GCA_964489535.1 of uncultured Isosphaeraceae bacterium. Lineage (GTDB taxonomy): Bacteria > Planctomycetota > Phycisphaerae > Phycisphaerales > SM1A02. The sequence goes on along the minus strand of CAZAZD010000023.1, from coordinate 33,741 downwards.
TCACGGTGACTTTTGAGGGTGCAAACGGTCCAGTGAAAGTTCCAGAAAAAGATGATCCAAATATCGAAATCTACCTCGCTGTTGAAGAACTCATTTCCGAGGCGCTAAAACACCGCGCAAGTCGAATCGACTTACGGCTCACGCAGAGTGGCTGCCAAAGTAAGTACTTGGTCGATGGAGTTTCTAATAATCAGGAACCATTTGCAGCTGACTTGGGAGCAAAAGTTGTTGCATTTATTAAGGAAACTGCTGGCACTGATTCAAAAGATGTACGACGACTTCAAACTGGCGAATTTGACATTTCAGACACCACTGGAATAACCCACGTTGATTTAACTGCTTCTGGGTCTTCTAGCGCTTACGTGCTCCGATTAGAGTTCGACCGAGCCGAACGAGTTTTGCGAACTTGGGAATCCATTGGCTTACTTCAAAAACAGCGCGATTTGCTCGACCAACTTAAGCAACCAGAACTTCGACACGGGATAGTCTTATTCGGCGGAGATAGTCAAAGTGGGCTCACAACAACTTCCTATGCGATCCTTAGTCAGCACGACTCTTACCTTAATAATATCGTTACGCTTGAGAGACAAGTCCTCGCATCCCTCGAAGGCATCACACATAACACCGCAGATGACGACAATTATGCATCACAATTGCAAACCGTTATTCGCCGTGACCCAGACGTAATATTGGCTGCTGATCTTTCTGATGGAGAGGCTGCAAAAATTGTATCGAAACCAGGAAAAGAAGGACCACTCATATTTGTTTCGATGCGTGCAACATCGATGTCCGAGTTACTCTCAAAATGGGCTGGACTTGTTTCTAACCCAAGACAGAGTTTCGAAGGGCTTCAAGCAGTTGTGTACCAAAAGTTAGTTCGTAAACTCTGCGAAAACTGCAGAGTTGCTTACAAACCATCGTCTGATCTTGCAAAACAGGGATTGCCAGTAGACACTGTTGAGCAACTCTACCGAAAAGGCGGGACGGTTGAGCATAAAAACAAAACAAACCCATGCCCGATTTGTGCAGGAACAGGATACATCGGACAAGTTGGCGTATTTGAAACGTTATTCCTAGATAATGAAACTCGAAAGTACTTAATTGCAGGCGACCTCAAGGGCGCCCTTGCAAATGCTCGAAGAAGTAAACGCCTCATACGGATCCAAGATGCCGGATGGAGAATCGTTGCTTCGGGTCAAACCTCTCTTGAAGAGTTTGGCAGAGTAAACAAAAAGAAAGCAACCAAGAAAACTGCAAAGTCGGGCACAAAATCATGATTATCATTTTTAACCTCATCGTTCTCGGTCTTGTTGGTCTTATCGCATACTGGTGGGCAAACGAAGGACTGTTTAGTGCCCTCATTCATTTAATTTGTGTTATCGCAGCGGGGGCAATAGCACTCTCTGTTTGGGAGCCGATCACAATGGCGATGTTAAAGGGAGGAAGTTTTGACAACTACGCTTGGGGCGTTGTACTCGTTGTTGTCTTTGTCATATCTCTGCTCATTCTTCGAATCAGCGCAGATAAGATAATACGATCAAATGTCAACTTTCCAACTTGGGCAAACATGGCTTTTGGCGGGTTCAGCGGTGCGTGTGCTGGTGTAATTAGTATTGGAATCTGCCTCATCGGCTCTGGGTTTATACAATCAACTAGCGAACTCTTTGGTTATCGCGGTACAGGAAGAGATGAAAATAACAAAGCTGCGATTGGAAAGGTTGGCGACCCTATCTGGCTTGACGTTGCCAAATTAACTGCTAGTTTTTATAGCACTTTGAGTGTGGGGACCCTTCGACCAGATTTTTCTGGCGCCCCTCTTCTCCAATATAATCCGAATTTAGATGAACTCTCCACGCTTGTACGCGACTCATTTGATGGTGGCAAGGGACAACTCTCCCTAGCTCCAGACGCTGCAAAAGTGACGAGTGTTGCAAAAAGTGAAGACGGGCTAGTTGTCGTTCAGGTTACTTTTAGACCAGGAGCAAAAGATTACGGCGGGCAACTTAGTTTAGCCAGTTCGCAAGTGCGCCTCATAAGCGCAACATCAGGCATGAAAAAACCGAAAATATATTACCCTTCCTCATGGAAGCAAGAGGTTGCAGATGGAACTGAGCACATCTTTATCTATGACGATGTTTCACACTACGCTACAAGTGTACCCGGACGTCAAGAGATTGGAATAAAGTTTGCATTTGACACACGAGATCCCAGTTTCACCCCAAAGTTTATTCAGATTCGAGGCACTCGACTTGATCTTCCTGGTATCTCATCAGTAGCAATTCCTCATGCCGTGACAAAAGAGTACCGTGGCATGCAACTCACTGATGAGGAAATTCTTGAAGCCCGCGATCCGCTGGGTAAAAACATCCAACACCTAGTTGACTCCACCTCTAAAATTCGGCGGCTTCGCATTTCTACAAATGGCCTTCCCGGCACAATCGAATACGATGAAGATTATTACTTCATCGAAGGGACTTTGGTAACACAGTGGAAGCAAAGAGGTGTATCTGCAGCGCTTACGATCAAGGGGATTCGTGCGGACGAAGGAACTGGGATTGTCCAAGTAGATGTGTCGCCAGGAAAAGCCGCTTCATTTCGCGACTTGATATCGCTACTTTCTGATAACGATGCCATTGAACTCATCGATACAAATGGTCGTAAATATTCTCCAATTGGATTTTTTACAAGTGACAGTAAGAAAATGCATCTCACGCTTACGCCAAGTACACCAATTCTAACTATTAGCGAACTCCCCTTGCACAGTTTGACTGCAAGTCACCCAAAAGACATGACGCTTATTTTTCAAGTCACCCTTGGTGAATGGATAAAGGAACTACGTGTTGGTGATTTTACAGTCGGTACTTGTGACGTCGAGGTTGTGAAAAAGTCAAGGTAATTTACTCATCGAGTAAACGTTCAACCCAGTTGATGTCAAAATCTGCAGAAACAAATGCATGATGATTGAGCAGTTGTTGATGGAGTGGAATGGTTGTTGCAATTGGACCAATTTTCATTTCACTCAGTGCTGAACGCATTCTCGAAATTGCTTCATTTCGGTCGCGTCCATGCACGATAAGTTTGCCAATCATTGAATCGTAGTTTGGGGGAATTCGATACCCTGAACGAACATGCGATTCAACCCGAACCCCCGGACCACCCGCTGGTTGCCACGTTCCGATAGTGCCGGGCTGTGGCATAAAGTTATTACTTGGGTCTTCTGCATTTAATCGGCACTCAATTGCATGTCCATTTAACCGAATGTCATCCTGCTTCCATGAGAGTAGCTCACCTGCCGCAACCCGAATGGATTCTTTGACAATGTCAACTCCAGTTATCATTTCAGAAACTGGATGTTCGACCTGCACGCGGGTATTCACTTCAAGCATGAAGAATTCTTGCTCTTTATTCATAAGAAACTCGACCGTCGCAGCGCCGCTGTATTTTGCATTGCGGATGAGTTCGGCTGCTGATTCACATACACGGTCTCTAATTTCAGGATCTACTCCCGGAGCCGGTCCCTCTTCAATGAGTTTTTGGTGCCTGCGCTGACTTGTACAATCTCTGTTATATAAGTGGACTGCGTTGCCTTGTTTATCACCAAGCACTTGCACTTCAACGTGCCTTGCACTCTCTAAAAACTTTTCTAAGTAGACTGCGCCATTTCCAAATGATGCGATTGCTTCTTGTTGCGCTGCAGTAACCGCCGTGCGAAGTGCCGCTACGTTGTGTGCAATTCGCATCCCCTTGCCTCCACCGCCAGCCGTTGCTTTTACAATAACTGGGTATCCAATTTCAGAAGCAACTTTGATCGCTTCATCCAACTCTTCAATTTCGCCATCCGTCCCTGGGAAAATTGGTGTCCCCGCTTTTTTAGCAAGCCGTTTACAGTTAATTTTGTCGCCGAGTCGCTCCATTGCTTCGGGCGATGGACCAATAAATTCAATTTCGCAATCGCGGCATACTTCTGCAAAGTGCGCATTCTCTGCAAGAAAACCATACCCCGGATGAATTGCTTCAGCGTCAGTCATTTCTGCAGCAGAGATAATTCGATCAATTCGTAAATACGATTCCGCAGAGGGAGCCTTCCCAATGCAAACTGTTTGATCTGCAAGTTCAAGCCATGGTGCATCAGCATCCGCCTCTGAAAAGACGCAAACAGTTTCAACACCGAGTTCGCGGGCTGCTCGAATTATTCGCAGTGCAATTTCACCACGATTGGCTATGAGTATTTTGCCAAACATGTACTGTAGATCCTATTGTGGCTTTACGATAAAGAGTGGCTGACCGAATTCAACTGGCTCGCCATTTGCAACGAGCACTTTTGTTATCGTGCCATTGCATTGTGCTTTAATGTCGTTGAAAATCTTCATTGCTTCTATGATGCAAACGGTTGTGTCCTCGCCCACTGCGTCGCCAACCGAAACAAAAGGTGGTGAATCTGGATCTTGAGAAGTATAAAAAGTGCCAACCATTGGGCTTTCAATCTCAACGCCATCGATTGCAGGCGATTCAGCGGGTGGTGGCTCTGCAACAGCCGTCGCGGTTGCTGCTGCGACAGGTGCTGCAGCTTGTGCAAGCGTGGCTTGGGGCACAGTAACCACCGCGTCTCCTTGCCGTCTAATAGTAACTTGCTCGTCTGTATCTCTAAGATCCATCTCTGAGAGGTCGTTTGCGACCATGAGTTTGACAAGTTCTTTTAGTTTTCGAATATCAATCATGCGTTATTCTCCACAATGTTGCGAGAAAGTATACCGAACTTCCCCGAAATTGCACTCATCTCACCTCATTTTCGTGCAAAAAAGTCTCTGAGGAGATTTGGGTGGATAAAATAATTAGCGTTGGGAGACAGGCTTGCCGAGAATTTCGCTTAACACTATGGCAGTACGGATGTTACGTCGATTATTCAGCAACTCTACAATTTGCCCTGCGGGCTTAGGTGCCGACTGCCTTGATTCTTGAGGTGGAAGGGGACATTCTTCCTTGTGAAGCGGAGCAATTGGATGTATCTCATGCTTTGGTCTAGCAACCTGCACTGGGGGCGAAACCGGCTGCTTTCTGCGCCTAAGAGACTGCACCTTCACGTTCACTGGTGATTGCTGCAGTTGTGGATGCGCTGATTGTGTTGAAAGATTGCCTTGCGCAGCTTCTTTTTTTGCAGCCGCTTTACGTTTTTCGATAATTCCAGAAACAATCGACCAGACAACGCTCAATATGATGACAAAGGTAACACCCTTCATAGTTCACAGTATACGGCAAACACAAACTGTTAAGGATGCACGAGATGACGATTTCCAGCATCATCCGTTGCCCAAGCCAAGTCTACGCCAAACACATCGCCCAAAGAGCTCGGCGTTAATACCGCTTTTGTTGCACCAGCAAGCACCAACTGCCCCTCCTTCAACACGAATACCTCATCCGCGATCTCAAGTGCAAAGGAAATATCATGCATTGCGGCAATCACAATGTCCCCCTCAGAAGCGCACTGACACAAGATTTCACCAACCATCCTCAGGTGTCTCAAATCAAGGGCGGATGTGGGCTCGTCAAGAACTAACACACCACCTGGAGTTCGTTGTGCAAGCGCCCGAGCGATTGATGCGCGTTGACGCATTCCCGCGCTCGCCTCGTACCAAAGCGATTCGCTTCTACTTAAGAGGTCTACTTTTGAGAGTGCGCCTTCCACTCGTTGCCTTGAAGGTCCAAGCGCATACCGACCAAGTTCAATAACTTTACGAATCGAAAACGAGCCGGCAACTTCTGCAACGCGCGGTACCCATGCAATTTTTGAGGCAAGGTCGTGTGGCTTTAATTTGTCAACTCTTGCACCATCAAGTTCAACAAAACCGCTCGATGGTTGTTGCAACCCCGCGATCGTTCGGAGCAACGTTGTTTTGCCAGATGCATTGGGACCAAGTACCGCTACAACCTTTCCTCCATCAACACCTGCGTTTATATCACGAATTGCTGTACGTACTCCATACCGGACACCGACATCTGAAAGTCGTAATCTCATACTCGCCCCCTTCCGCCAAGAAGTAAAACAAGAAATACGAGCCCGCCAATAACGCTTGTAACAATTCCAATTGGAAGCCGCCCAGTTCCCAAGTCAACCAGTTGGCGAATATCATCGGCACCAAGCAATAGAAGTGCACCAACAAGCGCGGTTGCAATTGCAAGTAATCGGTGTGAACCACGCATCATAAGGCGTGCACCATGGGGAGCAATCAACCCTACAAACGCAATTGGTCCCGCAAGAATAACGCCAATCGCGGCAAGTAAACTTGACGCGAGAAATAAACCCCTCCGAATCCTCGGCAAATCTACACCAACGCTCTTTGCTTCATCATCTGAAAGACAAGCAGCGTCTAACGTTGGTCCCCACCATGCGATGAGTGAAATACCACCAAACACAATGAGCCCTAAAATTCCAAGCCGCCACCATGACTCCACTTCTGGCAAACTTCCCATCAACCAAGTCGTGAACGACCCACGCAATCCCATCGGAACGAGGTGTTGAAAAATCATAATCCCTGCACCACAAAGTACCGAAATCACAACACCAACAAGCACCATCGTCATTGGATCAATACCGCCTCGCTTGCGAGACAATCCAAACACTAGGAGCAATGTAAAAACTGCTCCAACGATTGCACCAAGCGATTGCCCACCCAAGATACTGTTCCCTGTTGTATGTTCGACAAACATCGTTGCCATCACACCAAGACCTGCGCCACTCGAAAGACCAAGGATCCATGGCGAGGCAAGCGGATTACGAAGGAGTACTTGTAAACCCATTCCAGAAACACCAAGTGCAGAACCAACAATCAACGCCGCAACCAACGGAACAAGGCGGTACGTCAAAATATTATGAGCGGGAAAAACAAATGACAATTCCCCATCAATACTTCTTGTAATAAACAATCGAAAAACCGCAGCTCCAACAAGAAGCAATGACAAGAACACAAACAAGAGTATAACTTTCAGTCTCATTGATTCATCAACTTTTCTTTAAACTCACGTGCCACATCGACAATCTTACTCGATGGAATCAAAATGTCCTCATGAATACATTGAATGACCGGAATATCAAGGGAGATAACGCCCGCTTGAACCTCAAAACTGGTGTCTGACACCATCACTATCACTGCCGGGTCAAGTGCTACGATATCTTCAAGAGATAGAGCAACCCAGCCAGAAGTTTCAAGCACATTTGTACCACCAATGAGCGTGAGTACATCATCAAGATACGTTTGCCTGCCAAAACAAATTCCAAGCAAGCCTTGCGAACTGGCGGTCATGATTAACATGGGTGTTGGCAATGAACCATTCGGTTCACCGAGTGACATGCGAATCGGCTCGGCACTCACATCCATTATTTCGAGTAAGTCGTCATGCAATTTTTCAATATCTGCTACACGATTAATTTCCCAAGAATACAACGAAAATTGCTCTTGCTTTGAGAGTTCTACTAGATGAGCATCAATACCTGTTGCTGTTTGTTGAATGAATACTTTGGTTGGCTGTAACAACAACAAGCGCTCGTAATCAATTTCATATAAATCACCCACAACAGGAATTTCGATGTTTACTGCTTTGCAAAAACTGCTCCGCCCCACGACCAAATTATCCACTCCAATATCTTCAAGAGTCTCGGTAATACTAGGACTCAATGAAACAATGCGTTCACCCGTAAATTGTTCTTGCTCTGATTTCCCGCAACTAAGAAGAAAGAGAAAACAAAAAAGGAAGCTACTCTTCATCTGTTGCTGTCACCAATTGCGTCTCTGCAAGGCGACGGTACAAATTGCAACTTTTGAGAAGTTGCTCGTGCGTACCATCGCCAATTAATTTGCCATGCTCAAGGACTACAATCCGATCTGCCGATTGCACCGTCGATAACCGATGTGCAATAAGAAGAACCGTTCGCCCATCACAAAAAGTTTCGAGTGTGTCATTAATCAGCGCTTCCGATTCAGAATCTATTTGGCTTGTTGCTTCGTCAAAAATCAAAATTGAGGGGTCACGAAGCAAGGCCCTTGCTATCGCAAGACGTTGCCGCTGCCCACCGCTAAGTGAATTACCATGTTCATAGACCTCTGCATCATACCCACTGTCCATTCTGTCAATAAATTCTTTTGCGTGCGCTTGCATTGCAGCGCGTTCAACTTCTTCCCTACTAGCATCAAAACCGAATCGAATGTTCTCTTCAATTGTTCCTCGAAACAGAACTGTTTCCTGAGTAACTACCCCAAGCTGATGACGCAATGAGTGCAAATCAACCGTTGCAATATCTTGCCCATCGATCGAAATCGAACCTTCTTGAGGACGGAGCAATCTCGGAAGCAAAGAGACCAGAGTCGTTTTTCCACAACCATTGGGACCGACAATTGCTACGCGCTGTCCATGAGGTATCGTAATCGAGAAATTGTTTATTGCCGGCTTGAGATCATTCGAATACGAAAATGTTACACCCTCAAATACAACCGAATCACTATGCCGACCGATTGGCTTTCGCTCTCGTTCATCTTCTAAAGGCAAATCAAGTATTTGCAGAAGTCGGTCTGCTGGAGCGTCCGCTGATTGAATCTCTGTAACTAACCCTGTCAGCGGCCGCAAAGCACTTCCTGCAACTGCAAGCGCGCCTATGGAGAGTAAGAATTTATCGAATTCCAACGTTCCATTGATGATGCTTTTCGCTGCTATGCCTGCAAGAGTGCCTAGAATTACAATTGCCAATATCTCCATCAACGGACTGCTAAACGCACGCACTACGCGAACTCGCATATTCGCTTTAACCACTTTCTTGTTGATTTCTTGAAATGTTTCCTGCACAGACTTTTCTGCAGTATTCACTTTAACCGCGCGCAATCCTTGAACCGCCTCGCTTGATATTCTTAAAATTTCTTGTTGGGCAGAAAGCGACTCCTTTGTTCCCTTACGAACTCGTCGACCAATTTGATGCAAAATAATTGCAAGGATTGGCAAGACCAAGATTGCAATTATAACTAAACGATAATCAAAAACACAAGCTACACAAAAAGCTGCTATGCCTTTCGTAAGTTGCGCTACCGATTTGCCCATCAACACTGTTAAGCCAGCTTGTAGCGCCTCCGCATCCCGAATAATCCGAGAAACAAATTCACTTGCCCCACTTCGTAACACTCTACCTAGTTCCATTCCAAGAACATGAGCGAATGACTCTTCCCTAACTTCAGCGACCACATGGACTGCAATCCATGCGCTTATATATTGATGTAAAAAGTTTGCGAATCCACCTACAACCGTAAGGCAACCAATCCCGATCAAAATAAACAAGACTCCATCAAAACGGCTTTGTGGCAATTGGCTCACTACCCACTGGGGAATTTGAAAGAATCGTTCTTCGGCATTAAAAGACGTAGCAAGTTGCAAGAGCGACTGCCCTTCAACCGGATCAAGAATCAATGACAACGCTGGACCTAAACTGAGAAGCCCAACACCTAGTCCAATTGCTGAAAATATTGCTAATGCAATAGCAAAAACTAGCCGGAGACGGTAATGCAGCATTCGTTTTGCGAAGACCTTAAAGTGTTTCATATTGCATCGTTCCCCTCGTACACTTTTCTTAATTCAACCCAGAAAGAAGGGTAACTTTTTGAAACACACTTTGGGTTTACAATTGAAAGACCACCGCGTTTGGTGCCAACGACTGCCATTGCCATTGCAATACGGTGATCGTCGATGGGATCAATCGCTGTCGACGTTTTTACTTTTGAATGTTGTTTGAGTGGTGAAATTCGTATATCTGTGTCGCCAGAAGCAACCCCGCAGCCGGCTTTTGCAAGCGAGCGAGCCATAACTTCTATACGGTCGGACTCTTTTAATGGAAGCGTTTCTAGACCATAAATTCTTGATGGCGAATCGGCAAATGCGGCAACGCCCGCAAGGCAAAGCGATGCATCAGGGAATCCCGACGCATCAAGATCCCCAAAGCCACGAATTGTCCCAGTGCCTGTAACTTTTATTCCATCTTCAACCTCGACTACTTCAGCACCAATCGTTCCAAGTAACCGTATTGCTTCCATGTCTGGCTGCAGCGAGTCGAGTGATAAGCCCTCAAGCGTAACTGACATACCTTTGTGAAGAACAGCAACTGCGGCAAAATAAACTGCAGAACTTGCGTCTGGTTCAATGTCTAATTCACGATGCGTGATTCTTGTTTGCGGAACCGTAATGGAACATACGTCGTCGTTTTCTTGTTGCTGCACATCAACACCAAATGTGCGTAGTACGTTTGATGTTAAATCAATATATGTAGAGGACGTCACTGGCATTGTGCAACTCAGTGTTATCCCACCTTCTACAAACGGTGCGACCAACATCAAAGCGGAAATAAACTGGCTCGATTTTGTCACAGGAACGTCAACGCTTCCACCCTTAAAGTTTGCACCGTTCACCTCAACTGGCATCGTCTCGCTATCGAATGTTGCGCCAAGCGATTGCATCATCGTAAGCAATTCGCCTATTGGACGAGTTCGCATTTTCCCATTTCCATCAACCGTTACAGGTTCTTTTGCGAGTGCACCAGCAGCGATCATAAAACGCGATGGAGTTCCACCTGCACCAAGATTTACCGATGCGCCATGAGGAGGTTTTCCGTCCACGCCATGCAAGACGAGTTTCTTAGAAGTCCACTTCACGCCAACGCCGATATTCGAAAAAGCATCGGCGAGCAAGTCGGTGTCATCGCATTTGAGTGGATTCTTTAAAACCGTTCTTCCAGCCCCAAGCGATCCGAGCATTATTGCTCTTGCAGTCAAACTCTTTGATCCCGGAACTCGCAGAGAGCGATGTCCAAGCCGTTTCAAAACTGGAACCGACTCGGCAGTCGAACCCATCTTTCGTTTGCTCATGTTTCTCGCCTAAAAATAGCAACAATATCTTCGATTGGCACTACAAACAAGCGGTTGTCGCCTTCAAAGTCCACTGGAATACTTTGCTTAGGATTGAACAATACCTTGTCATATTGCTGAATTGGGTAATCGGGGTTATTTTCGATAATAGTACTCACCGTGACGACACGCCCTGTGAGTGTAGGAATTTCAATTTTGTCAGGCAAGTGGATACCCACTTTCGTGATTTTTCGGTCCTCATCCTTGCGGATGAGCACGCGCTCACCAATCGGCTCCACTGTCTCAATGACATTCTGTTTGCTCGTCGTTTTGGCCATATTTGTACATGATATTGGGACTGCCCCAAAACTGTTGTCGTTAGGTTCAAAAAACGAATATCTTGAGACTGCCCCAAGCCGTAGCAACAGGCTTTGTAGTGTGACCGTTACTGTCAAACGACGAACAAGGGCGTTCTAACGCAACAATTGTACTCCGGTGTGACTGCCACACTGGAATTTTTCTGTTTTGAGAACAACTGTTATCCTATGTGCCAATGTCCAAAAACACCCCTATATTCGTCAATCGATGGTTCCTTCTTTTCTTTGGGTTGAGCGTTTTGTGCTTTCTGATATTACTACTCTTTGGAACAGGAAATAATTCCAGTGCAGCCATACGTAGCTCCCTCCTAATAATCGGTTCTGGGTTCGCATTACTTATTAGTGGAGCAATTTGGCTAAAACTTTATTTTGAGGAGCCATCTGGAACCTATTGTTTCCATTGTGGCTATGACATGCAAGCGCAGGAAAATGCAAAACCAACATGCCCAGAGTGTGGAAGCAACTGTCTCTCTGAATATCCGAAACAACGCTTCCGTGAAACCGCAAAGCAAGGGCTAGGCTGTCTTATATTCCTTCTCGGATGTGCACTTGCCTTCATAGGTTTTTTTGACATTCGAATGGTGCACGATGGGCTTTTTTCAGTATAGATGAACTCAAAGGTAATTCATTGCTGAGGAAAAATGTTCGCGGGTGCACCACCCTGCCTCATTCAGAAAAAGTCGCCGCCTGTTTGCTATCGTAAATAGTATCAATCACCTCAATAAAGTCCAATCGGTCTCTACGTTGAGCTATCTTGTGAAGTTTATCTATGGTTTCCTAAGAAGCATCTAATTCGAACAGTGCTTTCAAGAGCTTGTCCGCCTTTTCATCTTGCTTTAAAACAAGAAGCGCCTCGAAAGGTTGAAGGGAACGATTCACATCATGGTCCACCAACATCTTTTTGTACTCATCTGCAACTCTAAGGTGTTTGCTCATACTCAATGACGTAATAATATTGTCTATATTTGCATTGTTCAGATACTCTTCAAAACGATCTTGCGCAAACAAAGCATCATCTACGTGATAGCCTACCCACGATTGGACTACCTTCCCTTTTTTGCCTCGTTCACTTAGACCGTCGTAGATAGCGAGCAATTCTGTTTCACTTGTTCCTAGGTACTTTTCAAGTGAAAAATAATCAGTGCAGTTCTCTCTGGTCGCATCTTTTGAATCAAAACTCTTCTTAGCTTCATCTCGCCACGTCTTCATCTTCGCTAATGCTGGAGGATATTTATTTGCAAGGCGCTGCATATAGGTAAGCAGAAAACTCACTCTGACGCCACTGAACGATGGTGCTTCCTCTTCACCGTGTTCCCAACACCAAGCAAACTGCTCCAATGCCTCTTCGTATTTCTTTTCTTGCAGTAATTTTTTCCCGAGATCTATGCGAGTCATTGGATTGCTTTTGCCCCCTTTTAGTCTCTTTCTTGCGATACTCGACTCGGCAATGCCTGCAAGCGCGTTTTCTGCTGCTGGAATGAATTGTTCAGGCGATTTATACCCAACAAACCTACCCACTACTTTTTCATCTCCGTCGATAAACACAATTGTTGGATAAGCCGATACTTCAAATTTCTTTGCAACAGGGCGTAGTTTTTCAGCGTCTACTTTGAGTGGAATAGTATATTCTTCTAACCAAGCCTGCACCTTCTCATCTTTCCATGTCGTTTTATCGAGCATCTTGCAAGGACCACACCAAGTTGTATAGAAATCAAGCATCACTAATTTGCCTGACGACTTTGCTTCTTTAATTGCATCTGGGTACGACAAGTCGAGAAAGGGTTTTTCTGAAAAAGTAGAACTACTGAGTATCAAAACAACAATAATTTTTGTGATAAACATTCCCATTCTCCTTTAATTTGTTACTAAACAGTATAACTACAATTCACAATGCTTTGAAAAATACCCCATGCACCGCTCTAATCGAGCAAGTGTGGAATCTTTCCCTAGCAAAACAAGTGTATCGCCGATTGGCGGGCTTACTGGACCGCCTGCTACTGCAATGCGTACTGGTTGCGCCACTTTGCCAAGGTTACCGTCTGCAAGTTCCTCAGCAAGTGCGTGCAGACAACCCTCAATAGATTCTGAGTCCCATGTTTCAAGTTGGGTAAAAGCCTCAATGATTGCGGGCATTCTCGAGAGTCCGCTCACTTCGCCTTTGAGCAGCGCTTTCTTCACGGGCTTCGATTCTTGCCACGTAATCCCATCATCTTCTTCGACAAGAAACGATGAAGTAATCGTCGCATCGCGGAACGTTTTAGATCGTTCGTGATTCGCTGAAGCAAACAAAGAGAACTGTTCAATCGCCGCAAACTCTGGGGCATACTCCTCGCACCAAGTTCGTAATCTAGATTCGAATTCTTCGGAACTTAAATTCTGCAGCGCATCTAAGTTAAACGCTAGCAATTTCGCCCTGTCAAATTTGGCTGGTGATTTCACTATTCGATCTATTGAAAACTTCTCGACTAAAAAATCTGCGTCAAACTGCTCAATGTCATCTCCGGGAGACCAGCCAAGCAAGCACAAATAGTTCATGAGCACTTCGGGCATATAGCCAGCGCTCTTAAAATCCTCGACGTTAATCTCCGGCAAAGGGACACCAAGCGTTTTGCCAAGCAAACTCGCATCATGCGTTCCCAATTGCATATCTTTCGACGACTGCCAAACGTCCCAAGCATCTTGAGTGATACAACCATTTGGAGGCGAATCAATCCCATTCTCTCTAACGTATTTTCGAAGTGCCTTGTCCTTGTCACGTTTTGACATCTTTGAACCATCGGGATTAAAAATAAGAGAAAGATGTACATACACCGGCGACTCATAACCAAATGCATCTTGCAACAAAACATGCTTGAACGTGTTATTTAAATGCTCTTGCCCTCGAATGACATGGCTCACGTTCATCATTCCGTCATCAACTACAACCGCAAAATGATACGTTGGATAGCCATCTGTTTTAAAAATAACAAAGTCGTCAACTTCGCTTCGTTCAATTGTCACATCGCCGACAACCGAATCGTGCACTGTTAAAGGACCGCCATCTGGAACTTTAAACCGAACAACATATGGTTTGCCTTCTGACAAATATTGTTTAATAGTTTCGGGAGACAAATCAAGCGATGCTCGGTTGTACCGGTACGCCTTCTTTTCTGCGCGTGCTTTTTTACGATCTTCGTTTAATTCTTCGGGAGTTTCAAAAGCAAAATACGCCATCCCAGAATCAAGAAGAACCTGAAGTTTGGTTTTGTAAATTTCTAGCCGTTGTGATTGGTAATATGGGCCTTCATCTCCGCCTCCAGAATCCATGTACTCGGGTCCTTCGTCCCAACAGATGTTCAACCACTCCAGGTCCTTAAAAAAACCAGCAGTCGCCTCATCGCTCGAACGTTTTCGATCAGTATCTTCAATGCGAAGCAAGTACTCGCCATTATTTGCTCGAGCAAACGCCCAGCAATAAATCGCCGTTCGCGCGCCACCAACGTGCAAGTGCCCCGTTGGACTTGGCGCAAATCTCGTTTTAACATTCATGTTCAATCTTCTTCCAAAACTTTCCTGCGATGTTTGAGTACATAAATTGGTCCCGATAATGCGTACGCAATAAAACCTATTGCAACAGTTGCTTGAAACCACCACATACACGTAAAGACAATAATAACAACGAGCGCAATAAAACGGAACGTTTGAGGGCGACCCAAATATCGATTCACAAAGTGGTCATAGGGAATATTCGAAACCATTGCAAGCGCACTCAAAAGCATGACGACTGGCACACCAAATGCGTACGATCTTCCAATCCAAACTGCATCGCTTCCACCAGCAAGAACGTGTTGGTGCAGAAGAATGAGCGCTGCGATTAATCCAGCTGCTCCTGGCGATGGCATTCCATGGAACGCCATGTGTTCATTTGGACCTTTGGCTGGTTCGGTCTCAACCGTAAAACGTGCGAGACGAAGCGCAGTGCAACAAACATAGACCGCTGCAATTCCCCAAACAACTTTTCCCCATGGTAAATCTGCATCGGGACCAAGTAAGGTCAGTGAGCCGTCATCACCGAGGTAACTTGATACAAGTGCAAGCACCATCACAGCAGGAGCCACCCCGCATGTTACTAAATCAGAAAGTGAATCAAGAGCGGCACCTAACTCGGTCACACTATCGGTAAGCCGTGCCACCGCGCCATCAATACTATCTAGGAACATCCCCAAAAAGATGAGCGCACCCGCCATTGTTAATCCGCTCCAGCCCCATGGACCTTGCCACTGGGCTCCTTTATATGCATAGTGAATCGCAGCAAACCCTGAGACAAGATTGCCCAGTGTAAAGAGCAACGGCCACACTGTTTGAGGAGGAAGTACCCGCCTATGCCTTGGAGTTCGTCCTTTCTCTTGTTTGTTTCTTTCCTGCTGATTCATACTTCACACATTCTACCAGTTCACTCTCTGGGTAGGATATTTGATTCAATCACAAGCAGGACGACCATGTCCCTAGAAACAGAAATCCCAAACAGCGCCTCGCCCAAGCGCACTGGAGAGGGACCATCGTCTAAAGGACCACTCGATTGCTCAACTTGTTTCAAATCAACTCCCAACACAACCGCTTCACCTTCATTCAACAAAAACTCTAGCCCGAGTTCCGAAAACAGTTTACTTTGAGAAGACCCTACGCTCCGTCCCGCTATCACTGACTGTTTACTTGGCACATGCCAAGAGGGAAGCAATTGCAAATACACGAACAGCCCATCTTCCATTTCAACGAGCCAACTCCTTGCAAGTAAGGTCAAGAAACCAGAATCAATAAAATACGGTATTCCTGATTTTGCAACAACCATTCCTTGATATGGAACTATGTGTTGTAGCACATCACGCCACTTAAAAATCTGACCATGCCAAACATTTTCCTGATTTGTAACTCTTCCTATCGATGCAACGATAGCGGGAATATCCACAGCGTTAACTCTGCGCACTTCAATCCCTTCCATTTGCAAATCGCGTATTTTGGTTTGGTTTTTCAAAGCAGTGCCAAACCCTGCAAGACCGCTGAGTGGATTCATTCCCATGGGCTCAACGATTATCGTAGTAACAAGAATCCCGTCTGCATTCGATTCCACTTTTGTTTCTACTTGAACTGGATTTTGAATAACTTTTGGTGAAGAACATCCAATCAAGAACGTCGCAAGAGCGATGAAACTAATTATGATTAAACGAAATCGCAAGTGTTCACCATGTCGATGAGTTGACGCAAGCGACCAAAACTTCTTCGTTTATGCGGAACAATTAGACGTGGCAAATTAAGGTGATCTTTTTCTACGGCATGTGAATCCCCGCTCCGAATGACCTTACCGTCACGTAAAATATCAGAGAACGAGTCATTTAATCGACTGATTGATTCCTCTGTTATTTGCTTATTCAAACGAATAATATAGTCTCCATGAACATATCGACTCGAATGAAATACCCTATAAAACTGCATAATATGATCCACACCATCTTGTGGAGAACTTGCAACGTGGAACAACGATTCATCCTCTTCGCTGATCATCTTATGTCCAAGCAAATCAGCATGCACGTGTTTCTCCCAGTTCTCCCAGTAATCATTCCCATCGCCCGCGATCATGACAATAGGAATAATATTTGACTTGCCAGTCTGCACCAATGTAAGTGCTTCAAACAATTCATCTTGCGTTCCAAAACCACCGGGGCAAGCAACGACCGAGTCGGAATGTGTCATGAACATCAACTTACGAGTAAAAAAGTATCTAAAGTTAATGAGTTTTGCATCTCCTTCAATGATTGCATTCGCGGTTGTTTCAAAAGGCAATCGAATTGCAAGTCCAAAACTCGCTTCACGTTGAGGACCTTCATGCCCCGCTTTCATAATTCCATCCCCAGCGCCTGTAATTGCCATCCAGTTTTGAAGCGCCATCAAACGGCCAAATTCTGCAGCAGCAATATAGTCAGGATCATCTTCTGGTGTTCTTGCCGATCCATAGATGGAAACCTTACGAATGCCAGAGTAGCGATTAAAAACTTGGTATGCATAACGCATTTCTTTTAATGCGTGTGTCACTAACTTGACTTGCCCAGAATCGTGTCCCTCTTTCGCCATTTTCAAACAAGTATCCATCATCTGTGAAATCATTTCACGGCGTGAATCTTCGAGCGAGAGATCACTCACTTGGTCCACTAATTCAAGAATATTCTCTTGTACATTATTTTTTGAACTCATACACACATTGTATCCTCAAGAGAGCATTTGGTATTAGTTCTCTTGAGGTGAGAGAAACGGAAGAGGAACAATTGAAATAGTTGGGTTAAACAATTCGCCTGTAACATCAATCGAATAGAGTTGATCATTAACTGCACCTGCAATATCTCGGATAATTGGAAGTCCAACCCGAGGATGTAATCTTGCATGAAGCTCAAACGTGTCGATGTCAACTAATCCATCGCCAGTAAGAACCAGATCCGTCAAGGAGGTCTCATCACCCATCAGTTTTATTTTGTCCACTACAATCACATCGCCATCGATATAAAGGTCAATGTCTGCTCCTGTGATTGACTGTGATGTTGGCAGGCTAAAGTTCATCAGCTGCATCGCTTTTACCGACGAGGAGTCTAGTTCTAAATGCCCGCCCCGAACTCTAATCAGCCCCGCGCCACGCCTGCTCTCTGGCTTTCCCCGCTCGCCGGCAATCGATAACCATCCCGTCAATTCCCCATCAAGCGAAGCGAGTGCGTCATGCCCCCCTTTTGCTGCAATCTTCGCGCCTGTTACAAAAACTCCAATTTCAAAATCTTTCAACTCGCCCAACGCGATCCATCCGGCGAGAGCAACGCCTCCCGTTGTCGATTCCCCACCTAACTCATCAAAGACTAAGCGGTCTGTTTCCTTCACCATTTTTCCAGCGACATCTGTGAGCGGTCTTCCGAGGACTGACATTTCTTCTATTTTTAATTCCAAGGTTAAATCCGAAAGTTCTTCGTTGTTGTACGTTGCATTTATATTAATACTCCCCTCAATTTCTTTAAGGGGAATCCCAACATCAATTGATACGTCTTCTAACTCAATATCTCCAACAAACCGTACATCCAAATCACTCCACTTCTCTCCAATAAAAGTGAATTCTCCATTATTAAGTTCGCTCCTGCCCCCCGACAGTTCAATTGCATCAAGTGTTTCCACAACAACTTTAGGCAACACAGCAAACAAACTTTCATCATCTGATGGCCCGCTCCACGTTAAGTCAATCGTCCGATCTGATTCTTCAGATGTATCAATTGTAAACGTACCCTTTCCTAGGGAGCCATCTAATTTTTCAAAACTAATTCCATCCTCGGTAAATCGAATTATGTTTTTATCCTCATCTGTATCATCGAAGACAGCAACTGCTGTGTAATCATTTATTATTGCCGTCAACCGAGATGGAGAAATCTCAGCCGTGTACCCTTTCGAAGATTCATTGCTGTGGGCTGTCAAGGTTGCTGATGCCATGCCAGTTGGCGCTAGCGAATCGTAATAGTCTAATCCAGAATCCTCATTCACAATTCCAGTAATTGCCCTTGTTAATGGGGAATCAATGACCGCATCAGACCAGCGAGCATTTATTTCGTAATTAAATTCTTCTACTTTTCCGTGAACTCCTCCATCAAGTTGCAAGGTCCCCTCGTGCAAGCCGTCTCTTTGAAGTTGAAATTGCAAATCGTTCAAAAATACATTTGTGTTTTCAACAACGATGGAGCCACTGATTAGATCTAAATCAACCGTTTGTTCATTTCCTGAAACAGTCAACTCTAGTGGCTCAATGTCTAAAAACAATTGAGTTTTACTATCATCACGAGTTATTATTATCTCTGCGTCCATAAACCCGCCTGGATTTAACGTACACCATGCGTTTGACAAAGAATCCGATGCATTTGGTGGCAACACGTCTACAAAACGACTACTAATTGGCAAGTCAGAACCATCCAATCTGAGTTCAAATTTGTCCTTATCAATCTTCATCGATGTGTTAACAGAGCCCGTGCCACATTCACAAGTAGCACTTGTCACATTTACAACACCATTATTGATAATTACATCTGCTTCGACCTCTGAAAACTCAAATCCAACAGGCCAAAATGGACCGGTAGCGTGAATTGCATCTACTAACTCTCGCTGCAATATTGCTGTCCCTTTGCGTAATTCAACATTAAATAATGTATCAATGTCGTGCTCCCTATTGCCCTTGACACTGCCCACCACTGACAACTTTGACTTCAACCCAAGTCCGGTCAACACTTGAAAGGCAAGATTATACGAATCGCCAGCCGAGAAAGATACGGCTTCAATAAGAACTGCATTCACCTCTTCATTCACGAGCGTAATCACTAAGTCAGGTGATGCAAAACCATCCTCTTCAAAAACAATAGCCCCGCGCAATATCCCCTCTCCATCACCTGGACCTTCAAACCTAATTGGCTGATCTTCTGAGATATAAATGCCCGACTGTTCTAAAAAAACTTTACCCTTCCCCAAAGTAACAGGGTATGGAAACACATTATGTATTATACCAACATCATGTGGCGTAATATCACCGGTGACTTTTACCTCATCACCCATTTTACTATCGTGAAAAACTTTTAGATTCAGCTCAACTACTCCTCCAAGAGCAAAGTCTTTCAAATCCGTTTCTTCTAACTCTGCTGACACTTTTTCAAAAGCGTCTTTGTCGAGCAATTTGTCCATTACGTTTGCTATCGATTCGGGCAACGCATCGCGAAGAGCGTGATCCAAAGGTGCATTTGGTGCGTGAATGTTTAGCCGAACTTCCAAGTCTTCTTGTGAACTTTGGACATTACCACTCACATGAACGGATGCACCATTACTCCCCTCTGCATTTAAATAATCAATAGTAATAAGGTCATCAATAAACGTAATGCCAGACATGATATTCTGTAGTGGATACGAAAAACCTTCGTATGTTCCAGATGCGCCATTGATTCTCAACTCTCCACTAACACCTATATCACCTCCGTGATCCAACCGCTCAATAGTAACCTTAGTATCCATGTCCCAATCTTCTAACTGAAAGATAGTTAAAATTTTTGATGCAACAAGAGGTAGAACGGCTTCACCATTAGCCATAGGTCTAAAATCATCTATGTAAAAAGATGCCTCAAACGGAGCATTAGCGAGCATTGTCTCCATCCATTCCTTGCCTTCTTGCTCACCAATAATTGGCAAGTCAGAAATAGTTATATCAGCCCCAAAAGCAACTGATTCCTCTCGATCTGGTGGGAACAAGTCACCTTCTATTTTCTCTAGAGCAACCGAATGTCCATCGTACGTAATCGTACCTTTGGCAACATCCAAGATAACTTTTCCGTTGATTTCTTCGTACTCTCCACCTTCATAGTGTGCCCACTGCATTCCGTGTTCTTCAGGAAGCACAAATTGAATGTGTTCAACGTCTGCTTCCACAGTAACTCCATGCCCCTTGATCCAATCTACAAAAAAACTTTTCAACCCACCACCCAAGCCAGTTTCGTCACACCAGACGCGAACCGTGCGTGGCAACAAATCCAAAACAGAATGTTGAAACGAAATATTCTCAATCTTTAAGTGCAATTCAGAATTTGAAAAAACTAAATCAATTTCTGGCTGTGATGTGTCATTCCTATTTTTTATTTTGCATTCATATACGCCCTGCTCGCTTGGAACAAACTCTACTTCGAATTCTTGTTTAGCATCGAGCTTCCATGTGTCATACGACATCACTCCCGACTCAACTGTGATATTGCCGAGAGAAAACTCGGGAAGCAAAGGCATTACTCGTTCTTCGGTTGTATCACTTGAATGTGTTGCTTCATCAGATTCTCTGGATGTTACAAGATGCAAAAAGTTAAAATCTCCCGCTTCTATTGAAGACTCTGCAATCCGAACTATGACTGATTCAATGTTCACGTTCTCAACCTCAACTGCTCCAAGCGGAATGGCTGAATCAAGTTGAATATGGACTGTTGAAAGCGTCACGACATCAGAAGCGGGACCAGTAACTCCGTCCGCTTTCAGGGCGACATCGTGCAAAGTCAGGTTGCCCGAAAAACCCAAACTTGAACTTCCAACATCGATATCTACGCCGAGTTTATCGCCCAAAACTCCTGAGAGAATTGGTGATAACACAAAGGAACGTGTTCCTACAAAAACTATACAAAACGGCAAAAGCACGAGGGCAATGAGCCACGTTCGTTTTCTTCGCCAGAGTGGCGTTCCATTCACTGCCATAGCGATAGTTTACTCACTCACCCACAGCTAAAAGCAGATTGTGCCAATTCAATGGCTCTTCCAAGTCCTGCTGCCTTATTAATCGTTTCTTTCCACTCTAATTCAGTCTTTGAGTCCAACACAATACCCGCGCCTGCTTGGATGTCGATTCTCCAGCCGGTCTCATCTTTCTTGGCAGTTGGAATCACCATCGTCCTCAGCGCAATAGCCATATCCATATCGCCGCCAAAACCTATCATTCCTATTCCGCCTGCGTAAGGTCCGCGGCGAGTTGGTTCAAGTTCATCGATAATCTGCATCGCTCGAATCTTTGGCGCTCCACTCACTGTCCCAACTGGAAGCGTCGCAGCAAGCGCATCCCAACAATCATTGCCCTCTGCCAGTTTACCAACTACTGTCGAACTCAAATGCATCACATGGCTATACCGTTCAATGTCCATCACCCGTTCAATTTCAATCGAACCCAATTCGCAAACTGTTCCTAAATCATTCCTGCCTAAATCGACAAGCATGACGTGCTCTGCTTTTTCCTTGTCATCGCCTCGCAAATCTTTTTCTAACGCAATATCTTCTTCTTCTGTTTTTCCTCTTCTTCTTGTTCCTGCAAGTGGACGATTTACTACATGGTTGTTTCTACAACGACAGAGGATTTCAGGGCTCGATGCTGCAAGAATGCAGCCCTCTGCTTGTAAGTAAATCATGTATGGGCTTGGATTCACAACACGAAGTGCACGATATATTTCAAATGGATCCACCGGTGAACGATGTTCGAATCGTTGCGAAATGACGATCTGAAATGCGTCTCCTGCAGAAATGTATTCTTTGCATTTCAAAACCGACGACTCAAAATCTTCACGAGTCATATTAGACTTATTGGACTTTGGAGGTGGCGAACTCAAATCCAGTGCAATTGTGCCAACAGGTATATTCTCTACATCACGTTGTAATAAATCAACAACTGCGTCAAGTTCTTCATTTGCTCTATCCCAAGCATTGGGTGTTTCATCGCTTACCGTTGCGTTATGAATAACATGCACAACTTTTGCAACATGATCAAACACAACGACAGTTTTATACAACGCGAAATGTAAATCTGGCAATTCGCGATCGTCTTTGGGTGCACCAGAAAATGGAAGCGACTCAATTTCAAAATAACGAGCAGTGTCATAGCCAGCAAAGCCAACCCAACCACCTGTAAAACTTGGTAACGGCAAATCATTCGATGCCAACACTGGCGAGACGGTCCAATTTTTTGATAGGTCCCTAGCTAGATTTAACGGATTGGATGTTGTCAAAGTTTCAACCGAACCGTTTTGGCGATCTCTAACCGTTACCTCATTTTCATATCCAATAATCTCAAGAGCGGGGTTTGCTCCAAGAAATGAAAAACGACCTACTTCATCGCCATTGTCCACGGACTCGAATAAAAAACTTGGTGCCGTCCGATTATCGCTCGCAACAAGGCGACGATATGCGAGTACTGGACTCAAATGATCCGACATAATTCGGCGAATTACAGGAATCACGTTATATTTCTCACTAAGGGCTTCAAATGCTTCTTGTGGCATACCCGAAGTGTAAAGCAGAGCGTAGGATGTATCCATGCCAACCGATGACACAGTTGTAAAACTTCGCAAAATAGAGCGAGTTTATTTCAAACCAGACGGATCCGTACTCGTAGAAGCGCTCGGAGGGATCGATTTGGACGTACCTAGGGGACAATCCATTGCAATTATGGGTGCCTCTGGTTCTGGCAAAAGTACGCTTATGAATATTCTTGGTTGCCTAGACCAGCCGACATCTGGGGAATACACCCTCAATGGAAATGCCGTTGCTAACCTTGATGATCAAGCGCTTTCATCGATTCGCGGAAGTGAAATCGGATTTGTATTCCAATCGTTTAATCTGATTCCGCAACTTACCATCGAAGAAAATATAGAAGTTCCACTCTTTTACCAGCAAGTAAGTCCAACCCAAAGGCGTGAACGCACGCTTGAAATACTAGAACGTGTTGGGCTCTCCAATCGTGTTGGGCACAAACCAAGCGAACTCTCGGGCGGCCAACAACAGCGTGCAGCAATTGCGCGTGCACTTGTGACAAAGCCCTCGATATTACTTGCCGATGAGCCAACCGGTAATTTAGACTCGCAAACAGGCAATGACGTGCTAGCGTTGTTTGATGAACTTCACGATGATGGATTGACGACAATCATGGTGACCCATGACAGAGAAGTTGGGAATAGATGTCAGCGAATCATTCATTTAAAAGACGGCTTGATTGACAAGGATTGGTCTAACGGATGAGAATCCTAGGAATAGATCCAGGAATTCGCGTTGCTGGATATGGCTGCATTGAATTACTGGGTAATTCTGTCTCACCAAAGATTGTTGAAGCAGGAGCAATTCGAATGGAAGTAGACAACGCAATTTCATTTCGACTCAAACAACTACACGATGACATTTGTGAGATAATTTCTGAACTATCGCCTGATGTGCTCGCAGTTGAAAAGATTTTCACACACGAAGACCACCTCTCGACGGCGACCATCATGGGACACGCCCGTGGAGTAATATTGCTTGCGGGCGAGCAAGCGTGTTTACCATTGATTGAATTAACGCCAGCAGAAATAAAAAAATCCGTAACAGGGAACGGTCGAGCAACCAAAAAGCAAGTACAACATGCAATAGCAAGCATATTAAAACTCTCCGAGCCACCAAAACCATCTGATGTAGCTGACGCTCTTGCGATTGCAATTACCGCAGGTATTCGGGAAACATAAACACCTAATAAACTATCCCGCGGATAGTTTAATTAGCTGTAAAAAAATAAACTATTCCGTGGATAGTTTATTTGTCAGAGTAAATAATAAAGGCCCGGTAGACGCAAGCGCCGTACCGAGCCCTTTCGGGGGCATATTAGTTATGTGATAAATTATAGCGAAAAAATCTTCTTTGGGGCTTCTTGCAATTCCTTTTTTAACAATCCCTGCCCAGAGGCACCAAGGTGGGGGTCAGAACCCTCAAACCCCAAAAAACTCCTCAAACAAACAAATTGGATACTGGACTATAAAAGGAGAAAAAAAATATATTATTGCCCAAACTGGTTGACTTCAATTTCTATTGGTGTATTATTCGTATATCGCCGTTGCGATTCACTTTGCCCCCGGAAGGGCTCGGTGTGGTTCTTTGAATCCACCGGGCCTTTTTTATTTGCACATCTTTATTTGTCCATCTTTTTTGCAAGTTATTGACGTGGCTACCACTCGCAAGGGATGCTATCCTGTCCAATCGAACTCTCTATTACAAGGATTGACTACCAATGTTCACAACCGTTATTTGTTCTTTACTTTTTGCCACTGCTACATTCGGATTTGCTAACGATGCAGAACAACTTCTCAATCGCTATCAGATGGCGAGAACTTCAATCATGAACCAACGTGGCTTAGCGCCTGGGGACGAGTCCTCTGTCCTAAAACTGAGAGAAGAACTTTCGCTCTGGAATGCCGACCACACGAACTTTGAACTCCTTGCAGCCGAACTTCAAATGTGTGTTTGGCTCGATGAACTCGATCGTTGCAATACATTATTTGAGCGGCTCGCAGATCTCCGACCAGACAATGCAGGGATTGGTCTGGCTTGGGCAGACTTTCTTATTTCACAAGATGGGGCATCCGCAGAAAGCGTCTACACTAATCTTATGTCGCGTTATCCAGATTCTCCTAAAATTGCCATTGGTTGGATCAAATTTCTCGATAGCCGCAACCGATTTACAGAGGGCATCGACAGTATTGAAAAAATGAATTCCGATTCTGACCCCTCTCCAGAACTCACCCAACTCTACGCAGATCTCCTCTATGCTGATAACAGATTCAACGATGCTATTGCTGCGCTCAACACTATCGATACAACAAGCTTTGCAGAAAACCCAACACTCCCCACAAAGATCGACGCCTTAAAAACACGCTATCAAACTTCCGCAGATCTCTGGAAGGAAGAACTTACTATTCAAGAGGCCGAAGAAATCAACAACGATCTTCCGCAAGTAGAAATCCTCACTTCTAGGGGCTCAATTACATTAAAACTCTTTGAAGACCACGCGCCAAATACAGTCGCAAACTTCATTTCCCTCGCAGAATCTGGCTACTACGATGGAACCCGTTTCCACAGAGTACTACCAAAGTTTATGGCACAAGGCGGAGATCCGAATAGCCGCGAAGGTGCCAGCGGACAGCCAGGATCTGGCGGCCCCGGATACACCATCAAGGACGAGCATACCGGAGAGGACATCCGCAAACATTTTGCTGGCTCACTCTCCATGGCAAAAACTGCTGCGCCAGACACAGGCGGAAGCCAGTTCTTCTTAACCCACCTTCCAACTCCCCATCTCGATGGTCGCCATACGGTGTTTGGACGCATTACTGACGGGCTTGACATTGCTCGACTCATTGAGCAAAACGATGAAATCGTTACTATTATCATCACTAATAAGCGAGATCATGACTACACCCCAGAAACGATTGGCGGACCCGAAAAACCAGTTGCCTCGAAGAAAGAAAAGAAATCGGAACAAAGAAAGCCAACCTTAAACTCTGGTAGCAAGTAAACTTTATGTATGTCGCAATTACCCCCTGAAACAATGCAGGGCTATTTGGTCCCTTCCGTGAGGCAATTTAGCGTTTTTCTTGAAAACAGAGTCGGGCGATTACTTGATCTTCTCCGACATTTTGACGACGCATCTCACGTACATGTAATGGGTTTAAATGTCATCGACTCTTCTGACCACGCCGTTATCCGCATGATTCCAGACAACGCCGATGCCGCAAGGCATTTGCTTCGCGAACTTGGAATTGCATTTTCTGAAACTAATGTCATTGTATCTGTAATCGATGACTCGCACTCGCTCGCAGATTTATGTCTATATTTACTCGGTGCCGAACTCAATATCATGTTCATTTATTCCCTCATTCAGCAATCGCCTATTGGAGACTCTGTCATTGCTGTTGCAATCGACGACCTCACCCTCGGAGGTCAACTACTTCTTCGCAAGGGCTTTAGTTTGCTTGGCGAAGGCGACTTGAACGTCTAAACAATTCCAATAGTTTCAATTGCAGGAACGGCTCCAACTTTCGCAGCCTCTTCTAAAAATTGATGGACTGCCTTTTTACCGTTTTCGCCAAAATCTAACGTCCATCGGTTGACATACATCTCTACAAATTCGTCTGTATGCGCCATGTTGATTCCGCGCCCCCACTGTGTTGCCCAAGCAAGAGATTTTTCCCTGTTTTCAATGGCATATTCAATCGATTGAAGCAATAATCCAGTTATTTTTTTAGTTCCACCTTCGCCTATCCGATTTTCAATATCTCTTTTTATTGTATTTCCTCCAAGGGGCAAAGGAAGACCTGTTTTTCCATTCCACCAAGCACCTAAATCACAAACTTCGTAAAGACCAAGTTCCTCATAAGTCAACTGCCCTTCATGAATAACTATTCCAGCATCATACTTCCCTTCTGAAACCGCATCCATTATTGCAGTAAACTCGACTGGTTCCCACTTGATTGGTCTATCCCCCGCAAGAACACGAAGCGTCGCGAGTGCAGATGTCCGTAATCCGGGAACTGCAAAAACTGGATTTGCTGCAATAAGTTCATCCATCGTTGTTTCTTGTTTTGCAACAACTTTTGGACCATACCCGTCACCAAGCGATGCGCCACAAGCCGTCAAGTCATAGATGGAAGCAAGTGTTGGATAGTGTGCAATACTAATTGCTGTTATGTCATAAAGACCTTGTTCCGCTTCCGCATTGAGTGTTTCGATATCTTTCATAACAAGTTCAAATTCAAAATCACCAACATCAATCGAGGGTCCGCTTCCGTCAATATCTGCAAGTGGCCACCACATGAATGCGTCATCTGGGTCAGGACTATGGGCAAGAGTAATAATATGTTTCACTTTGCAATTTCCTTTGTCACCATCTTGGTTAACTCGCGCCTCATTATTTTGCCCGTTGGATTTCTGGGCAACTCTTTAAGTATCGTTATGCTTTTAGGAACTTTAAAAGGTGCAATTGTTTCACGGCACCAAGCTCGCAATGCATGCTCATCAAATGTTGCACCCTCTTTTAATTCAACGAATGCGACAGCGACTTCTCCCCGAGAAGCATCACTTCGACCAACGACACCTGCAGCAATCACATCTGGATGATTGGTCAACACCTCTTCAATTTCTCGAGGAAACACATTTTCGCCGCCAATAATCAACATCTCTTTTATACGTCCAGTGATGTACAGAAAGCCATCTTCATCAAGTTGACCCATATCCCCTGTCTTGAAATATCCTTGCGAGTCAAACGCCATGTCGGTTTCTTCCTCAAGGTTGTAGTAGCCCCTCATAACATTCGGCCCTGCGATTCTTATCTCGCCATCGCCACCCGCGGGAAGATCATTTTCATTAATATCTACAATTCGTTCGTGAACATCTACGATTGGCATCCCGACACTTCCCCGCCGCTGCTCTTCGGGACGACACAAATTCGTAACTGGTGATGTTTCAGTTAAACCATACCCTTCCAAAATTGTCAAACCAAGCCGTTCTCTAAACCCTTCATAACATGCATCAGGCAATGCCTCGCCTCCAGAAAGTGCTATTCGTATTGATTTGCAATCTTCTGGCTTTGCACTCTTCGTGTTTAGAATCGCATTAAACATGGATGGGATTGCGAGCATGACGGTCGGCCTATGTTCACGCAATAAATCTAAAACCTTTCGAGGGTTGAACCTTGCTGTGTAGACTGCTTTCGCGCCAATCGCTGCGGGAATTAATGTAGTCGCAGTAAAACCAAAACTATGAAACTGAGGCAACAATCCCAGAAAAACATCTTTGTTAGTAAAACTAACCCATCGCTTACATTGCTCGACGTTTGAATTTAAATTGCCCGCGGTAAGCATTACGCCTTTTGGTTTCCCCGAAGTTCCTGAAGTATAAAGAAGTGCGGCGAGCATTTCATCATCGCTCTTTACAATTTTTCGCACTGGTGGAAAGCCCTTAAATGACAAATGCTCAAGTTTGATAGCACGAACACCATCCGGCAATCCACCAATCATATCGACCATTGCATCGACAGTGATGACCGTATCCACACCGCTATCAGCGATAATAAAATCAATTTCATCTTTTGTAAGAAGATAATTTAGAGGAACAACAGTCTTTCCAAGTGACCAAATCGCTGTTGCAGCAACTGGAAACATCCCAGAGGTCGGCAATAGAATCGCGACATGGGGCTTCTTGGTCAAAATACTCTTTGCGACGTGCCAAGAGGCAACTTGCAAGTCAATTCCACGCCATTTTCGATAATCATCCACAACGAGAGTTCGAAAGGCATTACGCCGCCAAGTTTTGTAAATGGACTTTAGAAGTTGCATCAGGTCTATTCCTAGTTAGGGTACGATACCTTCTGGAGCACCAATATGCGAATTACAATTGCCATCACCCTCCTGTTAGCCCTCTCACAACTGCTTGGATGTACTAAAACAAAGGTCAGCACTTTAGATCGTGCACTTCAAGAGTACAACAACAATCAATGGCTCATGTCCGAAATTTGGGCAAAGAAAACGATTGAGAATGGAACAGACATACATGAGGCGCAGTACATGATGGGATTGTGTGAGTTTCAATTACAACAAATCGAAAGTTCTCAAGATTGGTTTGAGAAAGCCGCCGCTTCAACAAACACAGAAGTCAATGCAAAAGCAACTGCGATGCTTGGAATCATTGCGTCAAGCAAGGGAGATCACCGTACCGCAGAACTCGAGTTTAATAAAGCGTTTAAGGGCTTAATCGGAATTGATAAACAAAAAGCAGGTGCACGAACTGGAGGAGTGTCAAGCACCAACAAATTCACTCTCCAATTTGGAGCATACCGTGACAAAGCAAACGCAACAAAAGCCATTGAGTCCATTGCAACTTCACTCCAAAATGCTGGTCTCGGAAACGCTTGGATAACCGAAGAAAAAAGTACCATTGGGCGAACAATGTTTTTAGTTCAAGCAGGTCAATTTCCTACGAGAAGTTCTGCTTCGCTTCAGAGGGACCGAACCAACTTGCCTACATGTATCGTTACAGCATCCCACTAATTCTTAAATGAGTTTGTAAAAGACCATGGCAAAAACATCAGGACACAAAAGCAAAGGTTCAGGAAAAAGCCGCAGAGAGACAGTGCTGCGCAATGTTCCAAAGCCGACTTTTACATTTTCTGGTTTGTTGCAACGACCTGATTTTCTCCGAACTTGTTTTATCATTTTCTTATTTTTGACTGTAGTCTCAACGCTCTCGACATGGTCTCGAGAACAGATAAAAGTTCAAGATGGTCAGATTGCCTCAGGAACAAGAATTAAACGAATTGATTTTCAATTTGAAGACGCCGCCGCTACTGAGATCAAGCGCGAAGAGGCACGTAACTCTTCACCAAAAATTTACATAATCAACACCACATTCATTGACCGCCTAAAAGCATCCCTCACAGGGCTACCCGCTGCTGTTGCGGGGAAAACCTCTATAGAAGATGTGACACCAGAACTGGTTACGCAGTTTAATCTCAACAAGGAGTCTTTGGGAGCACTTCAAAAGATGTCTCATGAGGGCGAGCCAACATTTGCTTGGAAGAGATCTGCGTCTCGGCTTATTCAAAATCTCCAAAAACAAACACCGCTTCTTACGAGCGAGGAGTTTCAAGTCTTTACAATCACTGCGCCTTCAAATCGCGAACTTTTTGGGGGTGCCGGAAGAGTTACAAGACCATACCAAGCCGATGCGGTTGCACTACCCGTGAATATTGGTGATAAAGCGGATGTAAAACTTGCAGAGATAGTTAGCAGCAACGGTTTTACAGAGTCTCTCGTCCCTATCATCGTTGCTCGACTTATTAACAATCATCAACCAAGCATCCAACTAGATGTCGAAGACACGCAATCTCGCGCCGAAGTTGCCGCAAACTCAATTGAACCCGTCGTAGTAAAACATCTTCGCGGAGAAATTATTTGGCGTCGGGGGGATACTATTACTGCAACGCAATACGAAAATGCAATGTTAGAGCAAGGACATTTCTTATCATCCGCATCATTCATTAAAAGATGGCTTCCAAGAGTTGGCTCCATTGGCTTGCTCGCCATGCTCGCAATTTACATCGGGGCTTATACAACAGTAACCAATGCACGAATAGCAAAAAACTCTCTTCGTCTCTTTGCATTATGTGCGCTTATGGCACTCATGCTTGGACTGTCAATCCTCATTACACTTCAGGCACCAGTATTTATCTATGCTGCAGCAATTGTCCCAACTCTATTAACCGTGACTATCGCATCGCTTGCGTATGGTCAGCGGATGGGTATGTTTATTGCATTTATGCAATGCGCACTCGTAACGATGGGACTTTCACAACCGATTGCTTGGTTCATCTTACTCATCGCTGGCTGTGGACTCATGATTGGGCAACTTAAAGAAGTACGACAACGCCAAACACTCATCAATGCTTCCGCAGTTGCTGCGATTGGTTTTGCGATAGGAACTATATTTCTTGGTCTTGCAGAAGTGCCGGATTTCACTGTCGCCTGGGAGCAAGTACTCACAAATGGTGTTGTCGCCGGAGCATCGGCGTTAATCGTTGGCTTCTTTGTTCTTGGCATTCTTCCAAGCATCGAACGTGTGTTCGACATCACAACAGGCATGACGCTTGCAGATTTGCGTGATCCTCGTAAACCATTACTCCAACAGCTGCAACATCTTGCACCGGGAACGTTCAACCACTCTCGCCAAGTTGCTGACATTGCAGAAACTGCTACTGAAGCAATTGGCGGCGATTCACTCCTCGCATACGTTGGAGGTTTATATCACGATATTGGCAAGATGAACAAGCCGGAATATTTTGTTGAAAACCAAACTGGATATAACCGCCACAAAGATCTAAAACCATCAATGAGTTTGCTTGTCATTATTGGACACGTAAAAGATGGGCTTGAACTAGGCAGGGAATATGAGTTGCCAAGAGAACTTCTCCATTTTATTGAAGCACACCATGGGACAACTCTCGTTGAATATTTTTATCACGCTGCGATGAAAAAGGCAAACGAAACGGGCGAGGCAATCAATGAAATGCACTATCGGTATCCTGGTCCTAAACCAAAGACAAAAGAAGCGGCTGTTTTAATGATTGCAGATGCAGTCGAGTCTGCCTCGAGAGCAATGCCTGACCCGAACCCAGGCAATATCGAAGCGCTCGTACTCGATTTATCGCGCAAAAGATTAGCCGACCATCAATTTGATGAGTGCGGATTGACGTTCAGCGAACTCGCAAAAGTTGAAGAAGCAATCATCACTCGACTTAACTCGATTTATCACACTCGGATTAAATACCCTGCTGAAGATAAGCCAAAACCATCTGATTCGGAAATCATTGAAGCAGAAGAAAAATGCGATCTCGCTGGCTGAGAAATAAACTACACCGCGGTCTAGTTTTTTCTGCTGTGGCTACGAATACTATTACCCGTATTAGCGGAACTCTTTGCTTCTTTCCTTGCAAATTCGATATCTTTATTTAAGTTTGCAAGTCCCATTAAATCAAACGTTGCGTGAGCAACATAGCCCTTCTGGTTATTGCCAAACATCAGCGATATTTCTGCAGAGGGAGTCGGCTTCAGCGCACTGATGTCATCCGCCTGACCGGCGGCTCTAGAGACATCGACAAAACCACAAACAAAATCTCTGGCATTAATTGCCAAAGCAAGTTCTATTGCAACGTCCTTGTGCGATTTAATGAGTCGTGCAAGTGGTGTTGTATGTTTCTGCGTTAGTGACTTCCATTTTTCTGGACCAAGTGCAATTGAAATCCTCTTCTTCCCGTAATTACGAAAACGTATACTGTCGCCTTTTGGAAAAATAGCATTCAACACTTTTTGGTCTTCTGGATCTGTGCCAATCATATCTATATCCCAAGAATTATCTATTTTTGGTGAAGGCGTCACAGACATATTCGCGTTATTCAGCAAAATGCCTGTAAACTCGTCCATTAAATCTGGAATAGCTGCCAAATACTCGCGTTGATCTTCCACCTCTGTTAGCGCAGCAATTGTCAGCCCGTTTTGTTGAGTCAAATTATAGGAAACTACGTTGTCATCGGAAAGATCAGACAACAACCGCATGCCTTGCGTAAGAAGTGCTGGATAAGAGCCGGTGCCACTTGCTGATTGCAACGCTGTAATATCATACTCAAGTAACTGTTTTGTCATATCTCCCGACATTGCATATTGAACCATGCCATCTGCCATTAGCGAAGCCATTTGCAACATGGACCGATTATCAATTGAAACATCTTCCGAATTGCTTGTTGTAACACTCGCGTTCACATCTAATTTAAAATCATTTACATCAACGTCTAGAGCAATCAACTCAAGTTTTCCGCACGTCTTCATCAACTGAGCGAAGGCTTTACTTGCCGCATTTGCCATTTTTTTTGTTTCAGGAGAGATGAGCCCATCTGGTCCAGGTTTGTTCATCGAGCCAACCTTACCACCGCCAACCATTTGTACGGTTGGTCCAAACTGTTTCCAAAAATCTGAAAACCGAACAGCCATGCTTACCTGTTTACTTTTAAGAGTTGCAAGTATTGGAGATTTTCTGTACGTTTTTGGCTCGGGCACACTTGTTCCTCCTGTGGCAATGAACCAGCCAGCAGAAAGCACACTCGATTTGAGATACTCATTCTTGATCTTCACTGCTTGCCCATCCTTGGGCTTGCAAATAAACACCAAATGAGGCATTAGACCAAACATTCCTGTTGGTTGTTGCCCTTCCGCAACAACTGTGGGCTCAATTACGAACAAAACTTCTTCCGAAAAATCGATTGCAGCAGGATTTTCAATAAAGACAGACAAGTAATTGGAAAGAATGCTTTCACTATTTGCAAAACCCGCTTGTTGCCGAACTGTTTTTCCAATTGCATTGATTGCATCCCCATCACGAATTGATAGAACCGCAAATGCATCGCCTGAAACAAAATCCCTTGGATGCTCTGCTTGAGAACTAGAGGCAAAAGCGAAGATAAGTGCGAGAGCAATAATTGTTTGAATTTTCATGTTGCACAGTGTACCGCGAGCACCTTACGTTGGGCAGAAGCCATCGGAAGTTCTGACCTGCCCCCCAAAAACTAGTCCACTTCCTATGCGATAGAATCGCAGATT
>CAZAZD010000022.1:18802-37270 GCA_964489535.1 uncultured Isosphaeraceae bacterium | reverse complement strand
TGTTGCAAAGCAACACATGAGCGACTTCGTCGCTCGGGACTCTTCTGTGGTTTTCTATGGGACTGGCACAAGTATTGCGGAGCAATACGAAGTTGCCTGTCCCCTGCTAGTAATCACAGGTACAAGAAAAAAACGACCAGCGGGAGAGTTTATTTACATTCGGCCCAATTCGCACCTATTGAAGCATCAGCAACAATCGGAACAATCAAATTCATCGCAGATTCCATGGTATCAACAAGCAAATCGCGTACAGCTTCTGCATCTTGCTCTGGAGTTTCAACAACAAGCTCATCGTGAATTTGCATAAGCAAACGCGCTTGTGGAAATTCATCCATTAGACGCAGGTGCACATTGTTCATCGCAACCTTTATCAAATCCGCTGCGCTCCCCTGCACGACGCTATTAATCGAGATGCGCTCAGCAAGCGCTTGCTGTTGCTGATTGTTCGAATGAATACTCCGAATCTGCCTGCGACGATGTTCCATTGTTTCAACATACCCAAGTTCATTCGCCTTCTCGACACACGCTGCAAGAAACGAATCAATGCCTTTGAAGCGCGCCTTGTAATCGTCGATAATCTGCTCCGCCCGTTCTGCTGTGCATTTTAATTGCCTTGCTAAACCCCACTTTGTAATACCGTAAACAATTCCAAAATTCACTGCTTTAGCTGCAGAGCGCTGCTCGTCTGAAACCTCATCAATCGCAGTTACAAATACTTCCGATGCAACTGCTTTGTGAATATCCTGCCCATCACGAAATGCTTGTAATAGTGCTTCGTCACCGCTGAGATGCGCAAGCATACGAAGTTCAACTTGTGAATAGTCTGCAGCAACAAACATATTACCTTTTTCAGGAATAAACGCGCGTCTAATTTCGCGTCCTATCTCGGAACGAATCGGAATGTTCTGCAAGTTCGGATCACTGCTACTAAGGCGACCAGTTGATGTTCCCGTCTGATTAAACGAAGCATGTATTCTTCCCGTTGAAGGATTAATGACTTCAACAAGCGAGACTAAATACGTATTGACTAACTTTGTCAACTTTCGGTACTCAAGAATCAACGAAGGTAACTGCGTTTCGATGTCTGGGTCACTCGCTAACTTTTCAAGTACTTCAACGTTCGTCGAGTGAAAAGACTTTCCTCTTTTAATTGGCTTAATGCCTAAACCATTTTCATCATCAAACAAAACCTCTGACAACTGTTTTGGCGAATCTGGGTTAAAAGAATATGGTGCAACATCTTCGATTTCATTTTTTAGAGCATCGATTCGTTTTGCAATAACACCTCGCTGCCGCTGCAATTCGATTGGATCAACTTTAATTCCTGCTATTCGCATCGCCGCAAGAACTCGGACCAAAGGCATCTCTACTTTTTCGTACAACACTCGCAAATCACCCGTCATTTCCGGTTCAAATACATTCCACAACCGAAAAGTAATGTCAACATCTTCTGCTGCGTACGGGCATGCATCGACCAGCGGCACTTGATTAAAAGGTATTTGCGATTTGCCCGTTCCAATCAACTCTTTAATAGGAATACACTCGTAATCAAGCGTGCCAAGAGCAACAGCATCCATCGAATATCCAGAACGCGATGCATCAACAATCCATGCTGCAATAAGTGTGTCATGGAGTGGGCCTTTTATTATTACACCAGCGTTTTCAAGAACCACCAAGTCGTATTTTATGTTGTGACCAATTTTTGCAATGTTTCCATTTTCCAACATCTCCCGAAGTGCTTCAATAACGACCTCTTGTTCAAGATGATCATCCGGGCACATGGTTGGGATGTAAGCACCATCACCTTCGCCGAGCGAAATCGAGATGCCGCAAAGTTTTGCAGTCATCGGATTAAGACCTGTCGTCTCAGTATCAATTGCAAGTATTTTCGCATCGCAACACTTCTTCACGAGAGCATCTAGTTTTTTCTTTGTGTCAACGAGTACATATCCTGAGCTGTACGCTGGATGACTTCGATCGGGGCCCATGTCGAACAACCCACCTATAATTGGTTTTTCCTTTTTTGACGGTGTTTCTTGCGCGGACTCGTTGACTTCTTTAGTTTCTACAACACCCTGTGCAAGCCGTTTTACATCATCCTGAAAACGATTAAAACCAAGACCCTTAAAGAGTTTCGTAATCTCGGGAACATTCCACTCCGTGCAATCTGAAATAGCATCTTGAAGATTAAAATCAAAATCGACATCCTCTTTGAGTGTCACAAGAATTCGGCTAGTCTTGAGTCGCTCTCGACCGGCAAGTAAGTTTTCTTTCCGCTTTCCTTTTATCTGGTCAATGTTTTCATAAATACCTTCAATTGAACCAAATTCCATAACCAACTTTGCTGCAGTTTTGGGGCCAACCCCAATTACTCCAGGAATATTGTCACTGGTATCTCCCATAAGCGCCAAGATGTCCGCAACCATCGAAGGTGAAATATTCATGTCGGGCGTTTTAAACACATCGTCGGGAGAAACCGTTGCTTCCTTATGAGCGTCAAAGAGTTCAACTCGCTCATCAATCAACTGCGTCAAATCTTTATCACGTGAGATAATCCGAATGTCCATCTCTGGTTCGTCTTTACGCATTCGTTTGACAAGGGACGCTATAACATCATCCGCTTCAACAACTGGTTCGCCTAGCACTGGTATTTCAAGCGCCTCAAGAATCTCTAGGCATCTATCTACTTGACCTCCAAAGTCATCGGGCGGTGGTTCTCGATTTGCTTTATATTCTGGGTCAATTTCAGTACGAAAAGATTCGTCGTCACTGGCAACATCAATCACTACTGCAAGGTGGTCTGGGTTTTCATCACGAAGCAATTTGAGTAACATCGCAGTAAAACCGTACACCATATTCGTCGGTTCCCCCGTCGCGGGGCTACTCATCGGCGTTCGAATAGCGTAGTACGCACGAAAGAATTGCGCGTGCCCATCTATGATGTACAAAGAAGACATTACTCGTCAGCCAAATTTCTCAGCACAGATTCGGTCGCCTTATCAAGTTCTTTATCACGACGAGCCATTACTGTTCTTGCAACGTTTAGAAACTTGTCGATTCGATACGAACGATGCCCTGCATCTGTAAGCCATGCAAAACGTGTTGTTGGGGATGGCACTGCTGCACTTGTCGCAACCATCGCGCCGGTTCCAATAAAAGTCCCTGTCATAATTCTTGAGCAGATTGCAAACTTCGAATGGTCGCCAACAAAACAACCAACAAACTGCCTGCCTGTTTTATGTCGTTTTCCAGAAAGGTCCGTCACAATCACATCGCCGTAGGTGTTCAGCAAATTGGAGTTCGTCGTCCCAGCACCAAAGTTCACCCACTCGCCAATAACGCTATCTCCAAGATGTCCATCGTGCGATTTGTTTGAGTATCCCTGAAAAATCGTGCCGCCGATTTCACCGCCAACTTTGCAATACGGTCCAAGAACTGTATTCGATTTAATCAGCGCCCCTTCCGTAATCGTACAATGTTTTCCTATCCAGCAAGGACCGCAGAGCACTGCGTTTGGTCGAATGACTACACTCTCTTCAATCCTAATTGAACCCTTACTCGCATCCAAGACAACCCCTGGAAACAACTGCGCAGAATGATGCACATCAACATGAAAATCACCGCAACATTGCGCATCGCACTCACTCCCAAGTGGCTCAGCGTGTTGAAGATCGCGTGCCAACAACTCTGGTAAATAATTCAAAATATCCCATGGAGTTTTTATTACTGGGTGCTCAACTTGTGTTGACTCTTCGCCATCTGTATGTTTAAGACCTGTTCGATGCGAAATCATCGTAGCACGCAGTTTGTCGTCGCAAAGAAACCCAGAGGGCGGGCAACCCATCTGCTGCGTAAGGCGTTCAAGCGTTGTAAGTCCCCCAGTACGTTGCTCAAACGAAGCCCGCAAGTCAGAGAAAGGTGCAAGAGATTCTTGAAACTCATCTTTGATATACCACATACTCATATTCGATTCATCTCCAAGTTGCCCTTCGGCCAGTGGGCGAGTGGAATTTCCACACTCCAATTGTTGACAAAAAACACCACCCTAATGGTACGGCTAAGAGCCCCGTATAGATCGCCGTCCCGAAAAGTTTTGCGAATTCTCCAAGCCCTCCCCCAATTGCTGGAGGATTCCACGGCATAAAACCGCGTGTAATGAGCACAAACGCTTGCACCGCAGCTGTCAGGATGACCGCACCTGCAGTAAAAAAGCATATTGTCAAAATTCGGCGTCGAAATACAACGTTACGCAATTTGAGAATGAGCAACGTTGTAATAACAAAGCCAAGTGCGTTTGGTCCAATAAGATGCGCCCCCGCGCTAAGTTGACCATGTCCGGGGGAAAGGTCAACCAGAATCCCCAAAGCAAGCGCAACAAAAAGCGCTGTTGTCTCAGGAGCAAAGAGTGCAATGAAAACAACAAGGCATGGCATTGCTTGTGGAGTAATCGAACCTGTGAAACGCAACGTAAAAATACCAGCGAAACTAGAATCAAACGCAAGGGCAAGAATTGAGGCAACGATGACAACAATGACGTTCACTGGCTAGCCTCTTTGCCTGTACCAAGTACAACAACACGTGCGTGTTCACGCGCGCGTTGTCTTGGGGTCACGGTGACCATATTTCTCAATGGCGCTTCATCCAACGAAGTAATACTCGTAACGATACCAAGCACCAGTCCATTTCCAGAAATCGACCATGCTGGATCATCAAGCACGACCAGATCGTTTTCTTGAATATCTCTGGTAGAGGATATCTCAGTGGTTAAATATCCATTACTCGTTGGCTGTAGTAAAATTTCAGCAAGGAGCGGAGGTCTACTACCCTCCAACGGGTGCGCGGGAACAATGCCCGCCCTAATGAACCCAGAATCTTTGTGACTTGTCGGAAGAAGTTCGACCCGCGTCATGCCTACTCTTGCAATTCTACCGACAATATCTCTTCCCACAAGAACAATATCACCATCAAGAATACGCTCTGCTATTCCTCTAGATAATTTCAATTCCACCACACCCGAAGCATCATTTGGTTTTATTCCGGTCAAATCAAGAGGAACAACAAGCGGTGGCATTGGATTTCGCAGCGCTGACTCGGGAAGCGATTGGAGTACACGAAGTTGGTCTGCGAATTCGGTCGCACGAAGCATCTGTGAATGATATAACTGTCTGTAATGATCACGCTCTGCAACTGCCAACTCTTGGCGCTCCTGCCCATCTGTTGGCAAATCAGATGGTTCAATCGCTGGGCGTACCCAACTTTTTATCATCATGCCTACATGCGATAGTGGAGTCACAGGAACGCGAACTAAATCTGCAATGTCCGACGTCCACCCTAGCCATGAAGCTGGAAACATCGCAAACATAATAGTTACAACAATTGCAAGGGGCAAAGCTTTGGTTCGATTACGAAATGTTCCGTAGTTGCTCATTGGTCAGTAGAACTACGCAATCCTATTAGTCATCCATATCGGATTCGAGCACTGCTTTCCAAAGTTCAAGGTTTTCTAGGTAGATACTAGTTCCTTGAGCAACAGACGATAATGGTTCTTCTGCAATGGTGACATCAAGTCCTGTTGCTTCTGAAATGACAACGTCAATTCCTCGCAACAGTGCGCCGCCGCCTGCAATCCAAATTCCATTTTCAACAAGGTCTGCGGAAAGTTCTGGCTCTGCTCTTTCAAGCGTTCGTTTTACGACATCAATAATATGTTCAATCGGCTCAGACATAGCTTCGCGGATTTCTTCGCTCTTTACTGTTTTTTTGTCTGGCATCCCTGTAATGTTGTCACGACCACGCACATCAATCGTTGTTTCTTTTTCCATTGGTGAAGCCGATCCAACTTCAATTTTAATTCTTTCAGCAGTCTGCTCTCCAATCGTTAGACCATGATTCTTTTTCATGTAACTAATGATTGCCTCGTCTAAATCATCTCCAGCAACTCGGATTGATTCGCATGTTGCAATATCTCCGAGGGACATAATTGCAACTTCCGTAGTACCACCACCAATATCGACAATCATCGACGCAGTTGGCTCTGCGATTGGAAGCCCCGCACCAATACCCGCAGCCATTGGTTCTTCAACAAGATAGACTCGTCGAGCACCTGCGCGTTCCGCAGAATCAAGCACTGCGCGTTTTTCAACAGCGGTAATACCAGAAGGAACTGCGATGACAACCCGTGGACCGATAACACGTCCCTTGCCGCTCACTTTACGAATGAAGTAACTCAGCATCGCTTCAGTAATTTCAAAATCACTTATGACACCGTCTTTCAGTGGTCGAATCGCTGTAATCGATCCGGGAGTTTTTCCGAGCATCTCTTTGGCGCTAAAGCCAACCGCGTTTCCATTATTGAGAACACGATTCGTTCCTCGTTTCACCGCAACAACGGATGGCTCATCTAGGACAATGCCCTCACCCCGAACGCACACAAGCGTATTACACGTACCAAGGTCAATACCCATATCAACGCTAAACCAACTCAATAACTTGTCAAACACGTTTTGTACTCCTCATCGCTCATGAACCCAATCCGTGGGTCGTCAACCTTGGAGATGATACGGGAAAAATGAAAGGAACGATGTTTCATGCATCAAGAATGCTTGAAGTTTCAGCATTTCAAACCTAGTACGCTCTCAAACAACAATTGATGTTTTTCATGGGGACAGTCCCCCCTTGTCTCGATGGGGGACTGTCCCCATGGAAAAAGAGAAAAACATCACTTGCGCATAGTTACGGGATGTTTTAGATCGAATTGATGGGGGACAGTCCCCTGGGGACTGTCCCCCATATTGAGCCACCCACAGAAATAGTTCGGTTGCACATGACAACCTGAGATGCCCACCGAATATTTGTATACGTCTGGTGGGATTCGTCTTAATTCAAATGAACGAGGGTTGTTGGACCACCGGGAGTGTTACCAACTTCTGAGTGTTCAGTATTGACCAAAACCATCCAAGCAACGCCCATAGCCATAAGCAACGTTGCAACAACAAGCAATACCGTGAATACATCTGGTGGAGCCGAGCGAACGGCTGTAGGAGTATCAATCGAGGACATCATAATTAATTACGTCCTTGTACTGCTGAAACCATAACACCTGGAACAACGAGACCTCTTGAAGAATCTTCAAGAGTAACGCGTCCAATTGATCGGTTAATATCGACTTTTTCGACTTGAAGGCGACCGAGGAATGTTCCATCCTTGCCCACTGTCATTATCCAACCCTTTTTCACCCCATCACGTGATCCAACATTGATCTCAACAAGAACATCGTCATTGTTTCTAGATACCGTCAAAACAGTCGAAGTCAACGCACGGTCTGGAGCGATGCCAGTATCAACAACCGAAGTCGAAGCCAGTGCCCCATATTTCGAGAAATATGAATCTAATTTGGCTTGAAGTGAGTCAAGTTGTATCTCAATGTTGTGTCTTTCTTCTTCGGCTTTCTCTTTCCCGCGAGTTGCTTCTTTTGCAGCAAACGTCGCATCTTCCATTTTATCTTCCATTTCCATGACAACCTTCTCAGCTTCAACTAATTCATTCCTCAAATCATAGTTTTCTGAGACGAACCGTTGTTTCATTTCGCTGTTCACTTCGCTTGCACTGAGCAATGCCTGTAAGTTTGCATTGGATTGTGCGAGTTGTGACTCAAGTCGTCCAACTTGTGCTTGAAGGGACTCAATTGTTACACGCGTGTTTGACTGATTCGATCGAAGCGTTCCAATCAATGAGTCCTTAGCATCTAGTTCTTTTTGTAACTCCAGTCGTTGTGTTGAAAGCGCATGTTCTGCATCGTTTGCACGAGTTGCTGCAACCTGTCGCTTACTGTTCGCATCTTGGTACTGAACACGATAACTATTTTCGTTAGTCGTGTACGTTGCAACAAGTGGAACCATTGCTACGGATAGTAATGTAACGAGAACGATAAAAATTTTAGTCAAAATATGCACGAGTGAACCTCTTACTTCTGCGACCTGTGAACTGATTGGTGGGGCTACATGTGCCACCTTAGATATGGAGTCCAAAACGGTCTAACTAGGGGGCTAGTTTTACCCACATATTGCCCAATTGTCAATGAGTAACGACCAAAGAATCGTTGTTATTGATGCGAAGAACGGCTCCTGCAGCAGAAATCTGTACCAATTTGTCATTATCTTTGAGCATGAGCGCCAGTGGACCCAAGGAAAGCCGATTGCCCTGCACCCCAAGTGCAGTAGCGCATTGCGATCGGATGTTGGGGAAATCACTCGAAGAAAATCGCAAGACTGTTTCTAATGGCATTCTACTCGGAGCAATTTGAGCAAGTGCAGTTGCTGCAACAAGCCGAATCTCATCGGGATATCTATCGGGCGTCACTGTAATGCCTTCAAGAGTTGAGATAACTTCAACATCATGCAGGTTGCCTGCAATTTGACAAGCAAGTGCAGTCACCTCTGCCTCCTGAATAGAACTAAAAACAGCCGCACGTACAACTTCTATTTCATTTCGTTCTCCAAGAAGAATAAGTGCTTCTGCCATTTGCAAATTAATCAGTCGGCGACGAATTGGGGTAATTGAGTCATGTGAAATTTTCAGAGCATCTCGAATCATCATGATTGCCGATGGGTTCCCGAGGTGTCCAATAATCATCGCCGCATTCCCGCGCAACTCTGGATTATCACTTTGAAGCATGTTCGCAATTGGATTCAAATCAACTTTTCCAC
Source organism: uncultured Isosphaeraceae bacterium (assembly GCA_964489535.1). Taxonomy (GTDB): domain Bacteria; phylum Planctomycetota; class Phycisphaerae; order Phycisphaerales; family SM1A02. Next base: position 28,565 of record CAZAZD010000022.1, on the reverse strand, counting down.
CACATTTATAGATAGAAAACATAGCAGCGGCTTGTACCGATTCTGATTCATCAAGCAGAAGGGGTTCAAGAAGTATTGAAATGTCACAAAGTGATTCCTCGCCAATCATCATTGCTGCAACAAATCGCACCCCTCGATTTGTATCTCCTAATCCTGCTTGTACTGCCTTTTCAAGTATTTCTGGTTGGGCGAAGCGAAGCGACTCTAATGCGTTTGCACGAAGTCGAGGATCGGCTGCATCAAGAGAATTCTGTAATAGAACAATCGCAGTTTCCTGTACCGTTCCACCATCAACCAGCATCGGCTTGCTCGCGCTCGCGTTCGTTTCATTCATGCTCTTTATCGATTGGTTTTTAGAACTCCAAGGAGTATCGCTCGCCCTTTCTATAGGATCGGGACCACATGAAACCAGTGCAAGTGCAAATATACTAAAGAGTTGATTCTTCATTCGTTGTGTCATTTTTGTTGCTCCGTTTGATGGATGAACGCATTACAAGCAGAATACCAACAATCAACGAGAGCCATGCGACCCAGTCGCCAACGAATCGACTTAAAGGTATCCCAACACCATCAAAAACTCTGACATGTAACAGTGCGCTTTGTTGAAGTGCCAAATTGCCTTCTGGATCAAGCGCAACATCTCGTATTTTTCCACAATCGTCAATCAAACAACTCAATCCGGTGTTTGCTGCACGAATCATGGGCGTCCTGTTTTCCACACATCGCATTCTTGCCTCTCGTACGTGTTGTAACCTTGCGGAATCATCGCCTGCAAACCATCCATCATTACTAAGATTGATCAGCGCCCCCGCTTTCCGTTTTCCGCCTTCCCAAATCAATTCTCGGACAACACTTGGCACCGTATCTTCAAAGCAAATAGGTGTTGCAAATGTCATTTCGGCAACACTGTTTTCCCGCAAACCATTGCACTGCAGCGTAAACCTATTCGGAGGACCACCTGAATCAAGATCGAACAACATTGCTGCGCCGAAAGTGTCACGAATCCGATCCTGGACAAAAGGAAAAAGATGTGCATAAGGGATTCTCTCGCCGAACGGCGTAAGGAATATTTTATCGTACCTTTCTGTTTCACCATTGGGTCTCACTAAAACCGCCGAGTTGTACTGAGAAGAAAATTCAGGTCGAGGCACTTCCCCGTTATCAATTATTGCTGTTAATAGGTGTGTCTGAGAACCAACTAACATCGGTGTATCTAACTCTATTGCGACTTCGCGAATTTTTTTGGGCCAAGCCCAGCAGGGAAAGAAATAATCTTCCCATGGTGCAAAGTCCGTTGGTCGAACTTCAAACCCGCTTCCGGGAAGCATAGTTTCAGGCCAAATGATAAGTGAGGGTTTTATACTACTCTCTTCAACGGACTTGAAGGTCATCCGTACAGCTCGCGAAACATCGTCAAGTTGGCTCTCCCAATCCCACGCAACTTTATTGCTCTGCGGTACATTTGTCTGAATAACAACCACGTCAATCCTAGCGCCAGCATGTTTTTCAACAGATAGACCTTGAAAAAGAAAAAAAGTACATACAACGCCCAAACTTGACCACGTCCACCACCTTACTTGTTTTGCCGATGCGAGTGCCGCAGCAATTGCAACTACGAGGAAACTCGCTGACCACACACTTCCAACCGAAGCGATTGAAACAATCGGCCAATCAATAATTCCTGTTCCGGTTAAATACCACGGATACCCATCGAAAATCACAATGCCTCGCAAGCACTCAAGGCCAACCCAAATGATTGGCGCTGTAATCACAATGGATATTGTTGTGTTCGTTTGAAGGCGCCTAAGAATCAGCACGAAAAGTGGAGCCCAAATTGACATGTACAAGCTAAGTCCGATCCAGCCAGCAAACGTTACAACTTCCACCCAATTATGGAGCAAAAGCCAAAGAGGGACTTGAAAAAGACAAATACAAAACAATGCTCGCTTTGTTGATGTTGCGCGTAGTGCGATTACAATCAGAAGAGTTGGCGCTGCAATCGCAGCAAGACCAAAACCAAATGGCGCACTTGACAACAACGTACACATTGCGGATGCTAAGGCGGTCAAGACCACTGCCCACGTTTTCATTACTTGCCTGCGTAATCGATTAAACTAGATATTTCAGATCGCAGTTCACTGCGAGGAACAACGCAATCAACAAATCCACATTCTTGCAAAAATTCCGCTCGTTGGAATCCATCAGGTAAATCTTGTTTAATCGTTTGCTGAATCACTCTTGGACCCGCAAATCCGATGAGCGCTTTCGGTTCAGCAAGAATAACGTCACCAAGCATTGCAAAACTTGCCGTAACGCCTCCTGTTGTCGGGTCAGTAAGTACCGATATAAACAATCCCCCCATATCATCGAAGCGAGCGAGCGCTGCCGACGTCTTTGCCATTTGCATGAGAGACAAACCTGATTCCATCATTCTCGCGCCACCCGAAGCGGCAACGATAATCAAAGGCAAATCTTGATCAGCGGCTCGTTCAATTGCTCTGCGAATTTTTTCTCCAACAACACTTCCCATAGAGCCGCCAAGGAATGCAAAGTTCATCACTCCGAGCACAACTTTACGACCCTTGATAAATGCATACCCTGTTTGAATTGCATCATTCTTTTTTGTTTTCTTTTGTGCTGCTGCAAGTCGATCTTTATACGATTTCAAATCAACAAACGCAAGGGGATCTTGCGGAGCCAGATTTTCGTCGAATGCTTCAAACGTTTCAGGATCCACCATCTGAATAATTCGTTGGTCAGCGGGTACGCGAAAATGTCGTTGACATTCTGGGCAAACCTCAAGATTATTTTCAACACTTCGGCGAAAAAGAATAGCGCTACAGGAGTCACATCGAATCCAAAGTCCCTCTGGAATTGAACGCTTTCGTGCTGGGGACGTTGCTTCATCCGCCCATTGGTGGGTTTGATCTTGATGTTTCATCGCAGATACTGGTATCGGTCAATGACCTCGAAGTCCCTCAATCGAAGCCGCGTAGTCATCGGTACCAAATATCGCAGAAGCAGCAACAAGGACGTCGCAGCCGGAGTCTCTACAACTCTCGCAAGTTGTTGGACCAACTCCTCCATCCATTTGAAGTCGTTGATCTGGTCGAAGTCGATGCGAAATTGTTTCTACTTTTGAAAGGACTTCTGGGATGAACGCCTGCCCAGAAAAACCCGGATTCACACTCATAACTAAAACTAAATCAAATGCATCGATAATAGGTAGTATTTCCTCGACATCGGTCGGAGGATTTATCGCAATCCCTGCATGCATTCCTGCTGCATGTGCTGCGGTGGCAACTTCAAGAGGATCGTCATTCGCTTCAACATGGCACGTAAAGAGATTGCCACCTGCACGTGCAAAAGATTCGACATACATCAATGGTTTGTTGACCATGAGATGTACGTCCAAGTACGCATCAGGCAAACATGCGCGGAGTGATTTGCAAAGTGCTGGACCCATCGTTAGATTCGGCACAAAATATCCATCCATCACATCAAGGTGCAGCAAATCTGCACCACCATCAAGCACTGCCTTGCACTCATTGCCGAGATTTGAAAAATCTGCAGACAAAATTGATGGTGCTACAAGAGGAAGTGTGGGTGGTGCTGCTAACAAAGACATTTCAGTTTGAATATTCATCAAAGGTTCATTCCTCAGCAGATGCCTGAGATTGTTGCACACGATACCGATCAAGTGTAATTTTATACGCAGGTTTCCTCTTGCTTCTTGCCGCTTGGTACGCTTTTCGTTGCCACTGAATTGCTTTATCTAAGTCACCATTATTAAAATGCACCAAAGCGATAGTTGATAGATACTTTGGATCATCTTTTCGTTCTGTGAAAGACAATGCAGTTGTTGCAGCTTTCATCGCTACGTCCATTCGACGATCGCTGTCGGAAATATCTGGATCAGTTGCAATTTTCTTTGCAAGCCATGCAAGAAGTTCTGGGTCTTCAGAACCTCGTTCTGAAATAACTCTTTGCACCAAAGCATACGCAGAAAATGCGTCGCCTTTGTCAATTAGATACATTTCAAATAGTTCAAGGTACAACTCAGCAAAAACGATTTGATCAATTGCAATTGCGTTTTCGTACGCCCGAGTTGCTTCTGACCAACTGTCCAGCGCTCTTTTCTCTTTTGCGATTCTGATTGAATCCTTTGCTTGGTTTTGTTTTTTCTGATCATATCTACCGGTCATGACCTTATTAAGAATATTTTCAAATCGATCGTCCATCGGGTGACCAATAAATTGAATAATTCCACGGTGATCAACGATAAACGCTACTGGAATTCCCCTCTTATCTGCAGCATCCATCCAAACTCGTTCGGTTTTTTTATTATTGGAGTCAATCCCAACGATATAATCCATTTTTCTCCCCATTTTCTGAACAAAGGGGGCTACTTTTTCGGTCTCTTCATCTATTGAAATACCAATAACCTGCAGACCATCGAGTTCGTAATCTTTTTGCAGATGCGTGAGGTGTGGAATAGATCGTTTACACGGGGCACACCATGTTGCCCAAAATTCAACAATATATGGGGCTTCAGTTGTCGGATCAAAAAAACCCTTCACCCATTCTACGGTCATCTGTGGGGCCTCAGAACCAACTTGTAATTTGTTTTTTGCGCCACCTAATTGCGCGTGAGAGGTAGTTGAAAATGAAACTATTGAACACAAAACTATCGATAAAAATATATTACAACGCATTGGCATTACTCCTTAAAACAATGATGAGGGGGGACCTTCTTGAACCCTTCTTTGACAATCATACGGCATCATCGAGCATTGCAACACTCTGAAATTGCTTTCCTTCAAGTATTTGTAGACTAGCACCCCCTCCTGTCGATATATGGGTCATTTTATCGTCTAAACCAAAGGCGGAAATCGCCGCTGCTGAATCGCCACCGCCGACAATCGAGGTTGCGCCGCCCCTTGTAGCAAAAGCTATTGCCTCTGCAATTTGTCGAGTTCCAACATCAAATGGTTCCATTTCGAACACCCCCATCGGTCCATTCCAAATAATTGTTTTTGCCTTCTGAAGAATACTGGTGTACTTCTCCACTGTCTTGGGTCCAATATCCAATCCCATCAAACCATCAGGAATATTCTCCAAAGAAACTTGAACTGATGCGCCTTCAGCCAATTCTTGCGCGCAAACATGATCGTTTGGAAACAAAAGTTCAGTCGGGCTTTCTGCTGCTGCATCAATAATACTTTTTGCATCTTCAATTCTGCCACGTTCAACCAAACTATCTCCAACGCTTTTGCCCTCTGCAACCAAGAACGTATACGCCATTGCCCCGCCAATTATAATTGTGTCAACTTTGCCAAGCAGATTTTGAATCGCTCCCATCTTGTCTGAAACTTTTGCGCCGCCAAGCACTGCAACAAATGGTTTTTTTGCATTTGTAATTGCGTGGTCTAAATATTGCAGCTCTTTTGCAAGCAGCAAACCTGCAACGCGGGGTTTTCCTTCCATCGCTTTTGGAACTGCAACCATAGAAGCGTGATTTCGGTGCGCTGTTCCAAACGCATCGTTGCAGTAAATGTCCCCTTTTGCTGCAAGCATGTTTGCAAACAGTTCGTCGTCCGATTTTTCACCCTTGTTGAACCGCAAGTTTTCAACAAGAACAATGTCAGAAGTAGTGTCTTCATCAGAGCAAACAACCTCTTTGGCTAATAGTTCTCCAAGCCGCTTCGCAACTTGAGCGAGTGAAAATTCCTCTTCAAATCCATTGCCCAAAGGTCTGCCAAGATGGCTCATCAATGTAAGTTTCCCTCCACGGCCAAGTACGCTCTTGATGCTTGGCAATGCCATTTGGATACGACGATCGTCTGTTATGTTGCCATCAAGTATTGGAACATTAAAGTCCACGCGCATAAGGACCCTTTTGCCAGCAACATCAATTTGTTCAATGGTCTGTTTCATGCTCACTATCTTATAAGATGTGCATGCAATGCGACCAATCATTCTTATTCTTGGACCAACAGCGGGTGGGAAAACGTCGCTCGCTATCTCGCTTGCCCAAGCATTGGAGGGCGGAGGCGAATGTATCTGCGCCGATTCGATGCAGGTCTATAAACAGATGAACATTGGTACTGCCAAGCCAACCCCCGAAGAACGTGAACAAGCGGTGCACCATCTTGTTGATATCGTCGATCCGAACGAGGATGGGTTTACCGTTGAATCATGGCTCGCGCTGGCACAGCAAACAATTGAAGATATCCGATCGCGGAGCAAATGGCCCATTGTTGTCGGAGGAACCAACCTCTATGTACAGTCTTTGTTGTTTGGATTGTTCGACGGACCAGAGTGCGACCAAGAAAAACGCGATACGCTCAACGCAGAGCCCAATCGTGCCTTGCAAGAACGCTTGAGAGCGCTTGACCCAGAAGCCGCAGAACGAATTCATATCAATGATAAACGGCGGCTCGTCCGCGCAATTGAAGTTTGCGAAGCAACTGGGCACCCGCTCTCGTCCTTGCAAGCGCAATGGGGAAAGCCAATGCCCAGAGAGGATTCCCTCATGATTGGGCTTACATGGCCAGTAAAAACAATAAATCGCCGAATTAATTCTCGGGTTCGAGCAATGTTCGATGCTGGATTCCTTGAAGAAGTTGAATCATTAAAGGGCTCTCTTGGCAAACAGGCCTCGGAAGCCCTTGGTTACAAACAACTTCTGTCACATTTACGCGGGGAATGCACGCTTGACGAGGCAAAGGAATGGATTAAGATTTTGACAAGGCGATACGCCAAGCAACAGCGAACTTGGCTTCGAAGGTTTCAAGTCTTGCCTTCTTCACATTTTATTGACATGGACAATAAAGGGTCTCAACACGCTGTGACGCAAGCACTTACGCGCATAGTTGCTCAATAAAAATTTCACGGGTACACTTGACAATCTCAAAAAAGTCGTTCCAATGCTTCGCCATGGGCAAGCAGTTCGCACTTCTTGACCGATGGAATGAGGCAAAGCGACACCACTTGAGAAATACTCTGAGACACTATTTTGGCAAAAAAGAAAACGACAAAAAAGAAGACTTCTAAGAAGAAAACGACCAAGAAGCGAAATGCAGTGCCAGACGCAACTGGCAAGCACCTCGTTATTGTCGAATCCCCTGCCAAAGCACGGACTATTAATAAGTACCTCGGTGACGACTACGCTGTCACCTCTTCGATTGGTCACATCCGCGATCTTCCGGCAAGAGCACCCAAAGGAACAAAACAGCCAGTCCCTGGTGTTGATCTTGAGCACGATTTTAAGCCAACCTATGAAGTGCTTAAAGGGAAAAATACTCTTGCAAGTGATTTAAAGAAAGCCGCAAAAGTTGCCAAAGATGTTTGGTTCGCAAGTGACCTTGACCGCGAAGGAGAAGCCATCGCGTGGCACCTTGCTGAATTGCTCAACGTTGACCCAACAAAAGCAAAACGTGTTATTTTCAATGCGATTACAAAAAAACAAATTGAAGAAGCATTTGAACATCCTCATCCAATCAACATGGACTTCGTTGATGCACAACAAGCAAGACGGATTTTAGACCGCATTGTTGGGTACAAAGTTTCGCCACTTCTTTGGAAGCGGGTCGCTGGAGGACTAAGTGCCGGACGTGTGCAATCTGTTGCCGTGCGAATTATTGTCGAACGAGAAAAAGAGATTGAAGCACATATTCCTGACGAATCGTGGAGTGTCGTTGGACGCTTTACGCTTGATGCAAATGCAACCGAATCACTTACTTTACAGTGGTCCAAGTTCCTCGATACAAAAGATGAACGAGGCAAAGGGCCAACTCGAAAACAGATGAACGCCGTCCTTGCAGAGCACAAATCTCTTGAGGCGTCTCTTGTGGAACTTGGTGGTGAAACTTTTAAAGTTACGCGTAATTCAGATTGCGAAGACAACACACTCGATGCACATAAAGCACGATTGCTTGAAGTTGGCAAAGCCGTTGGTTTGGACAAGCCAACTATTACAGTCACAGATGACGAAGACGGAAAAGGTCCAGCAAAACACTGCATTACTCTTGATGGAGCTATTGCAGATGGTGTCTCTTACATAATTAAAGACATCAAGCAAAAAGACAGTACTGTTCGACCACCCGCACCATTTATAACGTCATCTTTGCAAGCATCCGCCTCAACAGTTCTTGGTTTTGGAGCAAAGAGAACAATGCGAGCAGCGCAAGGTCTCTACGAAGAGGGTTCCATCACATATATGCGTACCGATTCGACGCATATTTCTGGCGATGCAATGAACATGGTTCGCACATACATCGGAAATAAGTTTGGCGATGCCTACCTTCCAGACAAACCAAAATTTTATGCCTCTGCAAATAAAGATGCTCAAGAAGCACACGAAGCAATTCGCCCTACCGATGTTGGTAAACATCCAGACACACTCAAGCCGTCAACCAATGAAGATCAAAAACGTTTATATGGTTTGATATGGTCCCGTTTTGTTGCGTGCCAGATGACCGCTGCGCGTTGGCACCGAACTGAAATATTCTTTGAACGCGATGACAAAAAGACTGGAGCAGTATTCAAAGTTGGAGGTCGGACGCTTGCATTTGATGGGTTCTACAAAGCAAGTGGTGTTCCCTCATCCGATACCGAGCAAAATTTGCCCGAACTCAAGGAAGGCACTGCACTCTTTCCGTTCGACATTTCGCCAAAACAAAACTTTTCTTCGCCACCTTCACGGTACAGCGAAGCATCACTCATTAAGAAACTTGAGGCGGAAGGTATTGGGAGGCCATCGACCTACGCGTCCATCATCGATGTCATTCAATACAGGAAATACGTGGAAAAAATCGATCGTTCATTCCACCCAACAGATCTCGGAGAAGTTGTTACTGACAAACTGATCGACGCATTTCCAATATTGATGGGCGTTGAATACACTCGATCGCTCGAAGAACGACTCGACAACGTTGCAAAGGGTGAAACAGATTGGGTAAAAATGTTGCACGACTTCTATGGTCGGTTCAGCAAACGATTAGAAACCGCATACGAGGAAATGACCCACGCAAAGGCGGAAACAAAACCCGCAATTTATAAGTGTCCCGCGTGTGGCAGTCGCACTGAATACCGTTTCGGAAAAAACGGTCGCTTCCTTTCATGCACGAGTTATCCGGATTGCAAATACGCCGCACCAATTGATCGTCAGGGAAGACCCCTTCTCCCAGAGCGGGTCGATGTCGCTTGCCCTGAAGATGGCTCCGCAATGGAAAAGCGAACTGGTCGCTTCGGTCCATTCCTTGCTTCTGTCAATTATCCCGAAATTAAAACCGTTGTGAACCTCGACAAAAAAGGTGGCATCAAATATCCATCCCCTCCTGCCCTACTTATTGAGTCGTTGATTTGTGAGAAATGTGAGAGCCCAATGAACTTGCGAAATGGCAAGCGTGGACCGTGGCTTGGCTGCTCAACCTTTCCAAAGTGCAAAGGTCGGATGGGCTGGAAAACGCTTGAGGATGATGTTCGCGAAGAACTTGAAGCAGCACTCAACACCCACATGAAAGCCAACCCACAAGTCATCATCACAACCATGAGCGGCAAAGTCATTCCAGAAGGTATGCCCATCGAGGACCTCCTCATCGAAGGCAACGTCGCCAAACTCGAAACTTACAAAGAATAAACTATCCCGCGGGTCGTTTATCGGACAAATTAATTCCTCGGAGGAATTGTTTACGTTTTGGGACAGTCCCGAAATAATACGGCTCAGAGCCAAATTAATTCCTCGGAGGAATTGTTTGCG
>CAZAZD010000022.1:0-18702 GCA_964489535.1 uncultured Isosphaeraceae bacterium | reverse complement strand
GTCCCGAAATAATACGGCTCAGAGCCAAATTAATTCCTCGGAGGAATTGTTTGCGTTTTGGGACTGTCCAAAAAATATTAGTACTCTGAGTTACAATGCGTGTATGCAACGTAGAAAGACGAGGCAAATACAGGTAGGGGATGTTTCTATAGGTGGCGATGCTCCGATTTCTGTGCAATCAATGACCGCGGGGCACACGCATGAAATTGACACATGCGTTGCTGAAATCCATCGACTCACAGATGCAGGAGCAGACCTCGTCCGAGTTGCTGTACCTGAAAAAAAAGACACTGCCGCCCTCAGAGAAATACTGTCACAAGTCAAAGTACCAATCGTTGCAGACGTCCACTTTCACTTCAAACGCGCACTTGAAGCAATAGACGCAGGCGTACATAAAATTCGTCTCAATCCCGGAAATATCGGCGACATAGAGCAAGTGCATTCAGTCATCGACGCGTGCAAAGCCAACTGTATTCCAATACGAATTGGTGTCAACGAGGGCTCAATAGTTGAGCGAAAAGACAAACAGAAACGCCAACAAGAACTTGCATCTTTTTTTGCCGATCGGAAGCAAGGACACTTGCTCGCAATGATGATTGCAAAAGTCGAAGAATACCTAGAAATATTTGAAGGCAGAGATTTTTACGATATATGCCTCAGTGCAAAACTCATGGATGCCCAGTTGGTAATCGAAATTTACAAGGAACTATCAGAGCGCTTCGATTATCCACTCCACCTCGGTGTCACACACGCGGGACCGCGCGAAACCGGTTCCATTCGCTCAATCACGGCTCTGGGTTCGCTCCTTTCGCAAGGAATCGGTGACACTCTTCGAGTTAGTTACGCCAGTGATACGGTCTTTGAAGTGGAGGACGGTATCGAGTTACTCAATTGCCTTTACCTTCGAAAACGAATCGGCGCAGAACTTATCGCATGTCCAAGTTGCGGGAGAATACAAGTTGACTTGTTCAAACTTGTTGACGATGTCCGCAATCAACTTGTAAACGACATCCACGTCCCGATTAAAGTTGCGGTTATGGGTTGCGTTGTGAATGGTCCCGGCGAAGCAGAAGGCGCAGATGTTGCCGTCTTTGCGGGTAATCGGAGAGGAATAATTTACGTGCAAGGTGAACGTGTTGCGAACGTCAAAGAAGATGAAATTCTTGAGCGCCTTCTTTTTGAATGCAAAAACCTACAAGAAAAAGTGCTTCGCGGCGAAACAAAACTCGGAGAAAAAGCAATTTCAATCGTTGCTCCAGTGACAGTTGAGGGCAACAAAACATGAATCGACTTCAAAGAGCAGGTTTTTCGATTATAGAATTGATTGTTGTCATCGGAATCATCGCAATTCTAATTAGTGTTGTCTACCCAGCCCTTACATCTGCACGCGCTCGAGCGAAAAAAACAAACGAACTCAACCTCATCCGCGAAACAGGAAAAGCGTGGATTATGCACAATGGGATGCACCAAGACAAATTGCTAGCCGGCTATTTAGGGACTGGTGTTCAGGAATACCGAGAACTTGCTTGGGCGTTTGAAAATGAAGAGCTTGTTTCACCTGCTCCTGAATACAACCCCAGCGATCCCAATGACGCTGGACCCTGGCCGTGGAGATTACTCTCCTATATGGATTATGACTGGCGCTCTTTACTTTTTTATGATGACCTCGAATGGGATATCAATTATGAAGATTTAATAGACCACGCTTCACAAATTGCAACCCAACCAGCATTTGGTTACAACGGATTTTATCTTGGGGGTTGGTGGGAAATCGATAATCATAGTGAAAAGCCAGAGGTCATCTTTGGTGATGTTTCGCTAACTGATGGTCAACAAATGAATGCTGTCACCACTATTTATTCACAAATTAGAAAAACAAATAAGCAAATTGTATTTTGCAGTACATTTCTTGCACAAGAAGGAATCTATGATGAACGTCAAGATGGCGCTGTTGGTACTCACTTCGCAATTCCAAGTGTGCTAGCAAGAGTTCAAAAATGGGAATCGCTCCCAAGTAATCAAGTTCTCGCTAACGCTGAAACGTTCGTTCCTCTTGGCCGATTCAATGGAATGCCAGCAATATGTAACGCTGATGGTAGCACAACGAATGTTAATCTTGAGACACTTCTTGATCAAAGTTTATGGATTCCAAAAGCAAAGAAGGTTGGCAGTTTTCCTGCAAGCGAATTTAGCCACACTCAGTAAAAAACTCGTTTGGGTTATTCCGTTTCAGACTTTTTCTTCTTTGCGTTATGCAACTGCAGCCGGAGCATCGCCCGCATCTGCCGCATATATTTTTCATCGAGCAAGGAATCGTTTGGATTCACACGCATCGCTGTAATCCAACGATCTTCAACTGGTTTGTAACCAAATAATGCATCTAATCTTGGCGATAAATCCGCCATATGACCCGCACCATAAAGAATGCCAAGTGTTGAAAGATCCTCAAAAACTTCAATCGTGGCAGCAATGTCTATGAGCACTTCAGTATTTCTATCCACAATAATGACGTGCGCCAAATCTGGTTCGACGCCCTCGAGCATTTCTTCACTTTCTGGCATGGAGAGCATCTCAATCATCAACAATTTCGCAGTTTCGCGAGCTCCACCATCGGTAAACGAGTCGAGCATTGGAATAATTTTCATAAAGGAAGAAGCAATCTTTGCAGTAAATGATTCACCTGTGATGGTCCCAAGTATTGAAGCATCGGCGCCTCGTGCTTCCAATTTTGATTCCACTTCATCAAGAGTCAAATCGCTACAGAACCAATTTGGTTCTTCGTAGGGCAATGCCTCTAGTTGAAACTCTAACCCAAGCACATCTGCAAACTCCGCTTGCATACCTTTGTCTGGGTCGTCTTCTTCTAAAAATTCATCACCCTCTTCCAGTATTTTAACTGTTCGTCTTGCAGTTAAATCACTTGCGCTACCAGTTCCGCCAACTGCACCGTCCGAACCAAAACTCCACAGAATAATTTCATTCGTTGCAGGATTTACTTGTAAAACAAACGGTCTTCGCCAAGCATCCACCGATGCATCTTCCACAAAACTTGATAATCGGCGATCAATGAGTGACGCATCAGCAATGACATCTTCGAGTGTTTCTGGAATTAAGTCCGATTCCTCAGAACACCTCTTCGCAACATCAGCAACAAATTCCAAAGACTTTTGGGTTGAAGCCACGCGTTCCTCCTCCGTTGCCCCACTTGGAGGGCGCGAGCCCGATGGACGAACAGATTCGTACAACACAATGTCCATTTCGTCCAATAGCAACGCAACTTCATCGTAAAAAGATTCTTCCGCTACGTGCGCAACACCAATCAGCCAGAGGTCTGGCTTCCCCTCTGCTTCGTACCTTCTTGAAACTAATTCAATTGAAACAACATGTTCTCCAACCGTTTTGCGTGTCCACAAAAGCGACGGTTCTGAGGTTACAGCTGGAGTTACAGGCTCTTGAAATGCTGTGAACATGACTATAGTTGAAAGTATTAACATTCAGACGCTCCTTGTTGTGCCGCTGCGATCATCGCTTCAATTCGACCGATTGCCCTTGAAGACCATCCCCGAAAGAGCATGTATGGAAATAACGTAACAAGCGCAATGATCAAACCAAATGCAGTTGTAAGTAATGCCGCCGCAATCCCACCCGCAACATCCGATGGATCGGTCAACACCGATTCGGCACCAAGCAATTTGAACGAATCAATAATGCCAATAACCGTTCCTAAAATTCCAAGCAATGGCGCTGCAGTAATAATTGTTGAAAGCGCAACCATAAACCGATCGATTCTTGGTCGCTGCGCTTCAACCGCCCCCATAGCAACAGCGTCACTAGCGCCATCCTTTACCATCGTTTTCGCAATTACACCATACGGAGATCCATCATGCTTTACCATATTGTTCACTTTTTCAGTATCTCCACCGAGAAATGCACTGTTCAAAGTATTGAGCCGCCAGATAGATCCCCTGCCTCCGACCAACAGCCAGAACCAACATCGTTCCAGAATAAGTGCAACGCTCAACACGCTGACAATCGATAATGGAATCATGACGTAGCCGCCTCGATCCATGAGCGAGGAGAGATCCAGTAATACTTCTTCGTGCATATCGTAGATTGTAGTTTTAGAACATACAATCTGTGTGTGACACATCTATCATCTCCCAACCCACCGTTAAAACTGCTAGAAGTGGCAAAAATCATCGAATCCGAACTTGAAACTCGGCTTGCTGAGTTGGCTCTGCCAGATCACCTTGCAGCAGCAGCAAGATATGCTGTGACCAATGGTGGCAAGCGCGTTCGCCCAGCACTCACGCTTCTCTGTTGCGAAGCAGTTGGCGGAACACAAGAACAAGCAATGCCTGCCGCAATTGCCGTTGAACTCATCCACTGTTTTAGTTTAGTACACGACGATTTACCCGCAATTGACAACGACGATCTTCGCCGAGGCAAACCAACGCTGCATATAAAAACGGGAGAAGCAATGGCTGTTCTTGCAGGAGATTTACTACTCCCAGTTGCATTTTCACAGTTAATTTCAGACCAATACAGCACCAAACAGCAAGCAATGTTGACAAAGTTACTTGCAAACGCAACAAGCGATATGGTCATCGGACAAGTGTACGATACGCTCGGCGGACTTCCAAAAAATCTCGATACTCAACAACAACTTGAAGAAATTCATCGAAACAAAACTGGCGCCCTCATTCAATGTGCGTGTGCAATGGGCGCAATTTGTGGCAACGCTTCGGAAGATGCGCTCAACGCCATTTCGTCATTTGGAAGAGCAAACGGGCTCATGTTCCAAATTGTTGATGACCTTATCGATTTGCGCGGCTCTCCAGAACATGTCGGGAAGGCAACTGGAAAGGACGAAGATGCAGGTAAAACAACGTATCCGGGAACAATTGGCGTTGATGCGTCAAAACTTGTAGTACAAGAACTGCAAAAACAAGCAGAATCAGCGCTCTCCACACTTAATAACCGCACAGAAACCTTGCTATCTTTCAATCTTTGGATGGCTCACAGGACGCGTTGAGCGTACAATACGCTGTCTAAGATGCCCACTGAACTTCTTTCTACAATTCAATCACCTGCTGATCTTAAAAAGGTACCAATAGCCGATTTGCCAAAACTCGCTGCCGAGATTCGACATGCAATTTGCGAACAAGTCAAAAAAGGAGGTGGACATCTTGCCTCAAACCTAGGTGTTGTTGACCTCACGATTGCTCTGCATTACGTTTTCGACTTCTCGTATGATCGTATGCTGTTTGATGTTGGGCACCAATGTTATACACACAAATTATTAACGGGCAGGCAGGGCCTTCTTGGCAAACTCCGTCAACGGGGAGGCATGTCGGGTTTCCCTTCACCTGACGAATCACCGTATGATCTCTTTTCAGTCGGTCACGCTGGCACTGCAATTTCTACCGCTGTTGGCATGGCAAGAGGCGACACGCTCAACGGAGAAGCGTATGAACCAAACACAAATAACGAAGGTCGCCGAGTCGTTGCGTTTGTTGGTGATGCAGCAATCGTCAACGGTGTCGCGATGGAAGGGCTCAACAACGCGGGAACATTAAAACGGCAATTCCTAGTGGTCTTTAATGACAACAACATGAGCATTGCAAATCCGCAAGGTGCAATAGCTGATTACTTTGATCACCTACGAGTTGGATCAACATACCGCTCAATGAAAAAAGCCGCGAAGAATGTCATGGGCAAACTTCCAGGCGGTTCCATGCTTGAAGACATGTCACATCGCATGACGGAAATGATGAAGGACGCAATTTTCGAGGACTCTTGGTTTGAACATTTTGGTTTGCTCTCCATCGGACCAATGGATGGGCACGATTTGCCGTCTTTAATTGAAATGCTTATTGAAGTACGCGATGTCGATCGTCCACTTATTTTGCATGCGCACACCATCAAGGGCAAAGGATTTGAATACGCTGAACAAAATGCAACTACGTTCCATTCTTCAAAACCATTTGCAGTAAAGAACACGTGCGTAGAAATGCCACCCTCTGGGCGAAGTTTCACTTCGGCTTTCGCAGATTCCCTTTGCGAATTAATGCAGCACGACGACAAAGTTGTTGCAGCAACTGCGGCAATGCCTGACGGAACTGGTATTGACAAAGCAATGGAACAATTTCCAAACCGAGTTTGGGACACGGGTATCTGCGAATCGCACGCGATGGATATGCTCGCTGGAATGGCGAAAACCGGTTGCAAACCGTTCTTTGCTGTCTACTCAACATTTTTACAACGCGCGTTTGACCAAGCGTTCCAAGAAGTTGCGCTGCAAGGACTTCCTGTTCGACTTTGCCTCGACCGAGCAGGCGTTGTTGGCGGAGATGGTGCAGTCCATCACGGTTTTTGTGATATCACACTGCTTCGCGTACTCCCAAATGCCGTCATCATGGCGGCCATTGATGAACCGTCATTACATGCGGCGATGACTTTTATGGCGGAATACAACGATGGACTTTCCGCGCTTCGGTATCCCCGAGATACAGTGCAAGAAGTCAAAGGCGAATGCCCCCCTTTTGCATTAGGTAAAGCGCATCAGCTGCAAAAAACCAAATCAGCGAAACTTGCAATTTTAGGATATGGAACAACCGCAATCGATGCGATTATTGCTGCCGATCGTGTTGATGCCGATGCAATCGATGTGTACGACGCGCGATTTGCAAAACCAGTTGACGGCGAACTTATCGAACAGCTACTCTCCAACAACATTCCAATCATCACTGTCGAAGACCATTCCATCGTGGGCGGTTTTGGTGCAGCGGTACTTGAAGAAGCTGCAAAACGAAAACTTGATACAACGTTTATCACAACACTTGGGTTATCCGACCACTGGATCGGACACGGCTCTCGCAAAGAACAACTCGCCGAAGCGGGTATCGATGCAACAGGAATTTCTTCGGTTGCTTCTCGAGTTCTTTCCTCGACTGAAACAGAATCCCCTCTTGTCGTCACAAAGTAAAGCACACAACTATGTCTATTCTTATTATTGAACACAGCGATTTAACTGGCTCCGACCGACTTGGGCAGCGACTTCTTGAAGATGGTCATCGCCTGCAAGTTGTGAGGGCACATCTAGGCGAAGAACTTCCAGAAGACCTCGATGAAATAGATGGTGTCATTAGTTGCGGCGGACCACAACCACCTGATTGTAACGAAGCTTGGACTGAAAAAGAACTAAAACTTCTCCGCGAAGCTGACGAACTAGAACTTCCTTTGCTCGGTCTTTGCCTGGGCTCGCAATTGCTCGCAAGAGCACTTGGTGGCGAGTGTACAGAAGCCGACGAACCCGAATTGGGCTGGCACGATGTTTCCCTAACGCCAGTTGGACGTCAGGATGTTATTTTTTCTGGGCAACCGTGGTGTGGTCCCCAGTTCCACTGGCACAACTGGGAAGTTACAAAACTTCCAGAAGGTGCGGTCGTCCTTGCCACGAGCGACAAATGCAAACATCAAGCGTGGACAAAAGGTGTGAACACCTACGCAATTCAATTCCACCCTGAATGCACTCCAGAAATCATTGACACGTGGATAGACGACGGCGCTGCTGAGATGGCGTCTGTTGGTATCGACGGCAATGCAATTAGAGAAGAGACTGCGGCTCAGTTCGATACTTATGAACGTTTAACCGATCGATTATTCGATGCAATTTCGCAATTGCTGATGCCAATGCACACGCGACTTGCACGCCAGCGGCACTAAATCGTGGAGAATGCACCAGACTATCTCAAACCCTACCAAGAAGCGGTCGACGTACATGGTGGAACGTTTGATGCAACACTATGGCGCAGCAAAGAGGGGCAATATCTTCGCTTCGAAACGTTTTGCAATTTTGTTGATTTTACGGATACCTCAATTCTCGATGTTGGATGCGGAATCGGAGACTTCTCAGAGTATCTTCTTCAGAACAACGTTGCGTTCAAGTCGTTTCACGGCATAGATGCGATGGACGCGATGATTGAGACTGCAAACAAACGAAATTTGCCGCGTTCTATATTTGAAACCATTGACATTCTCAACAACCCAAAACTAATTGGCGAATATGACTGGATTACTTTTTCTGGAACGTTGAACGCAATGAATGAAGAAGTTGCAATGACATTAATCGATCGTTCTTATGAAGCGTGCAAGACAGGCGTAGCGTTCAATTTCCTTTCAAACAGGTCTGGGCGCGCCCCAGAGGGCGAGGACTTAACTCCAGCGAGCCGCTTCAGTACGACCGCGTGGATTGACAATTCACTCTTTCTCTCTACGAACGTCGATTTTACGCAGTCTTATCTCGATGGACACGACGCAACCATCATCATAAGAAAATAAACTATCCCGCGGGTTGTTTAATTTGGGACTGTCCCAGATTAATACGGCTCAGAGCCAAATTAATTCCTCGGAGGAATTGTTTGCCTTTTGGGACTGTCCCAGATCAAAAAGATGTACGAAATTCCGCAGTTATTCTTGGTTCAGCGAAAAACCACATTACAATGGGACTTTGATTGGAGAAAAGAACTATGGAAACTACTACAACAGATCAATCAAGCCAAACGACGTTAAGAGTGGTCGCGACCACTGGCGGGTTTAAAACATTCATTGCATTCCTCGCAGCAATGTTTATCTTCCTCATCGTCTTCCTCGTTGGAATCATCGCAGGCGTCTCTGGCTTCGCAGCAGCAACCCAAGACAATGGACCAGTTAAAACACACGTGGCGCATGACGGAGGATCTTCAACGATTGCCGTTCTCAATATTTCGGGTGTAATTGATGGCGGAAACGCCTCTTACGCAAAGCAAGCCGTCGACAAAATTCTTGAGGAAAAAAATGTTCGGGCAGTTATCCTTCGCGTAAACTCACCCGGAGGTGGCGTTACTGCTTCGGATGAAATTTGGCATACTATCCAACGCTTAAAAGAAGCAAAACTCCCACTCATTGCAAGTTACGGCGGCGTTGCTGCATCGGGCGGCTATTACATCTCTTGCAATGCTGACCATATTCTCGCACAAGAGACAACCATTACAGGCTCCATTGGTGTCATCGCTAACATCATGACATTCCAAAACCTCCTAGAAATGATTGGCGTAAAACCAGTCACCCTCATTGCAAAAGATTCCCCAGAAAAATCTGTCGCAAACGATGTATTCCGAAACTGGACTGTTAAAGACAAGCAAAAAGTAACAGGCATTCTCAATGCAATGTATTCAGTCTTTTTTGACCGAGTAAAAGAGGGGCGAGCAAGTGTCATTGCAGATCCAAAAAAACTTGAATCAGTTGCAAATGGATCTGCCTACACCGCACAGCAAGCATTGGGCAATGGGTTAATCGATGGCATTGGATACTTAGACGATGCCATCATTGTTGCAGAGCAACAAGCAAGCGTTACCAACGCAACCATTGTTCACTATTCTCGCGCTACACCTTCGTTTGGTGGTCTTCTTGGCGTTCAATCAAATGAACTTTCAGCATCTGATATCAGAACGATGTTGCAGGAGTTCTCTATGCCAAAACTGATGTATCTCTACAATCAGTAAACTTCAACGTTAGGAACAGACATGTCAATACTTTTGCTTTCGGCGGTCCTTTCGACCGCCTGTGCTACCGGAACGACCACGCTACATGACGAAGAAATCAAACACGCAATAACAATGATTACGACCGAACTCGTCTCAAGGCACGACGAAACTTCGTGCTGGGAACCAAAAGGCGGATCCGCTGGCTGGCTCACAAAATACAACGGTGGAACCACCGCACTCACAACTCTTGCACTTCTTTGTGCAGAGTATTCCATGCACGCTCCAGAAATTCAAACAGCACTCAATTATTTAAGTGACATCAAAAAACCAAGCACATACGTACTCGCAACTCGCATATCGGTTTGGTCGATGATGGCTGAACGATTTAAGAGAAATCTAAAGAAAGATACTAGGCAACTCGTCTCAACAATGGGACTGCGCGCCGGGAGTTGGGGAAACTACGATGTTCCTCCAACAACGCGGTCGTCCGCTTCGCCACTCAATCGAGAATTCGGAATGATTGCACTACGAGAAGCAGAAAGAAATGGACATCGTGTTCCGAAAAAATGCTGGATGGCAATCGCAGATGCAACACTCGCAACGCAACAAAGCAATGGAGGTTGGACTTACGGGCAAAGTGCAAAAAACGGAACACCTTCTGCAAACATGACGGTCGCTGCACTCAACTGCTTGTTAGGGATCGATGAAATGCAAGGTAATAACCTAACAGACGAACAAGAACAGTGGTTGCACAGTTCCATCGAACGCGCGATTGCATGGTTAAATGAACATGCAACGACCGATGAAAATGTTGGCGGAACAACATTGATGAGTTATCTGTACGGTCTTGAGCGCGCAGCAATGTCGTGCGGGCTCGCTGAAATAAACAGGAGAGACTGGTTTCAAGATGGTGCGAGAGCAGTCATTAAAACGCACTGTGGTGTGCGAAAAGCAAAAGGAAGCACTATCAACCTAGCGTTCGCTTTACTTTTTCTATCTCGAGGTCGAGTCCCGGTTGCAATCTGTGAACTCGCAACGGACAAGGGAAGTATTGACCCTCTTCGCACAACAGAAACGATTGCTATACGGCTTTCACAGCAAACAGAGCGCGCACTTTCTTGGCAAACGGTTACAAATAAAGAACGAGTTGAAGCATGGAAATCTGCACCGCTCTTGTTCATCCAAGACATACAAGCGATTCCCGATGATGTAACCAAACTCAGAGAGTATCTCAACTCGGGGGGGCTACTTGTCATACTTGGATCTAAAAAAGATTTTATACAGTTCTCAGAAATTGCAAATGCACTCTGTCCAAACATAACCCCTGAAATGGTTGACAACACACATTGGTCACTTTCCATTCTTAACGCCGTACAAAATGTAAAAGTCAGTGCGTGGAACGATGGCATTCGCGATCGAATTTTGTTAATAAATGGAGCTCCCAGAACGCTCGTAACTTCTCCACAATCAAAACTCTCACAAGTCCTTATCAATATCTGCTGTGGCGCTGCAGAACTCAACAACTGGAAGCCAAGAGTCGCAAAGCCACTTCTAATTCAATCGAAAAAAACTATTTGGGTTGCACAGCACGAAGGACATTGGGATGCAGAAATGATCGGTCTTCAACAATGGAAAGTGAAGACAAATTCGATTGAAAAAATCAAAAAGAAAAACCTCGTACTTGTTGGCGGCTTGGCAGAAGAAGAGGCAACCGAAACTCTCGCAACCGAAATACTCCGAATCGCGAGTTCTGGTTCTACTGTACTTGTGGAATCGATTGGCGGTCGAGGTAATTTCGCTTCCTCTCTTCAACAACACCTCGAAAAACAACACGCAATTCAATTCAGCACAGATGAACGCTTCAAATACCTCACGGGTCAGCGTGGTTGGTCCATTCGCAATCGGAAAAGGGTTGAGCCACCAATTAGAACACCGGTAAAAACTGGAGAAATCCTCATCGTCGATTGCGATATTCGAAATGCCGTACTCAACCAGAGTACTTGGGGCGTGCATGGCTACGATGCTGCATCCGCCGTTCTACTTATCGAAACATTGCTCGAGGATTAGATGCATTACACTGCCATTGTGAAGCACGTGTCGTTCGTCTCGTTTATTACTACGATTATCATTGCAGCAATCGCTGGATTCTTTATCGCACAACAACAAAAAGATGCACGAGTTGCTCGATTAATCGCCTCCCCTACTGTGACCGATCAACTTGCTGGAATTGAACTTGCAAAAGATACTACCCTTGAATTCCTTATTCCATTGCTCTCTCCAATTGTAAACAAGAATAACGATGCCGCTGTTGCCGCCCAAAATCTCTTGGTGACAAAAGCTTTTTCAGAACGGCGACTATCAGAATTAGAACCCCTTGCCATCGATCCTAAGTTACTTGAAGCAGCAACGTGGTGGAACAACGCGCCCCAACAACAGCAATCAAATTCAATAACGACAGATATGCCAATCAAAACGTCCGTCAACTTCCTTGCGTGGTTCTTGGAACTTGAACCACCCCCAACATTCGATTCGCTCACTGCACTTCCAATGAAAGACCGTGACGGCAGCGTACTCCTTGCTGTGCTTACAATTGATAAGTTTGGAACCGGTCAACAAATACAAGAACTTATCGCAACATGGTCGTCTGATTACGATCTTGAACGAAACAAAGCAGCAGTTCTCCTCGCTGCACTCACCAATGTGAAGCACACCTTCCAGCATTCAAAGAACAATGACCTTGCCACTCTGCAAACAATTTGCGAAGAGCAAGACCACACAATCGCGTGGCGAGCCCTGCACTATGAAGATGGAACCATCAATCCAGATATCGCTCTCGCTGGAATGCTCGCAAACCAAACAGCGTTGTTCCCCATCATGATTGAAACTGCAACAAACAACAAGTGGAAGCATCCCGAACACCCCATAGTTCTTGCTATACGATTCGCCCCAGAAGTTGCGCGCAAAATTCCTTCCGACTTACTTCAAAATGATGAAACTAGAACAAAATGGTGGTCCCTCTTCGCTTGCGGGTTACTGCTTGAAGGGCGATGATACGCGGATGAACGCAACCACAGCCCTCAGCGTCATTATGATGCCCCGCGATGCAAATATTTATGGCACTATTTTTGGTGGCATCATCTTGTCGTACATCGATCAAGCCGGATTCGTCGAAGCAAGGCGACATGGTGTTCACCGTTGGCTTACCGCTTCTGTCGACCGAGTGGATTTTAAAAAGCCAGTCTACGTTGGAGACGTTGTACGGTTTATCACCAAGACGAGTAAAACCGGTCGCTCATCTGTTGAAATAGAAGTAACCGTTGAATCGGAACGGTACGATTCTGGCAACAAGGTCGTTGTCACACAAGCAACCATGACAATGGTGAGTGTCGATTGCAATGGAAAAGCAATCCCGTTTGCATCGCCCCCCACCATCGATTGCAAAGGCGAAACACCGTGACCTCCCTTGCTGTGTTATTTAGTGGAGGTGGCACAACAATTCTCAATCTATTGGATCACATCGAAGATGGAAAACTCGATGCAAAAATTGTTCTTGCAATTGCCTCAAGGGATGGCATCGCTGGCATCGATCGACTTGCCGAGCGTTGTATCGACGTCGCTGTCGCAAAACACGATGGCGACTCCCAACGCGAGATTGATTCCAAAGTGCTGGCATGGCTTCAAGACGCAAAACCAGATTTAATTTTGCTTTGTGGGTACCTACGGCACTTCAAGTTAGAGCCTTGGATGCAAGGCAGGGTGTTAAACATCCATCCCGCCCTACTTCCTGATTTTGGTGGCAAGGGCATGTACGGCTTGCGCGTGCACGAAGCTGTCATCGATAGTGGGCGAGATATTTCTGGTTGCACGGTGCACTTTGTGGATGAACAATACGATCATGGACCAACTATTATCCAAAAAACCTGTGAAGTGAAGCGAGACGATTCGCCACAATCCCTCGCAACCCGTGTGTTTGCACTTGAATGCCATGCATACCCCGAAGCAATAAAAATAGCCGCAGAGCAACTCAAGGTATGATGCACGAAACATGAGCAACAGTGATTCCAACACAAAGAAATCAAAACGTCCTTTTTTACGTGGACTTGCCGTGCTATTGCCCTCAGTGCTCACGCTTTGGTTAATTGTAAAGGCGTACCAGTTCATCGACTCAGCCATAGCCGAACCAATCAATCGCGGCATACGGACTGCATTTATTCAAATCCCCAAGTACTTGCCTTCGGTTGCTGAAACATTGGCAATGGGTCCAACTCCAAAAAAACTTGAAGAAGCAGCTGGACTCGCAAACATTTCCACTTCCGACCCTGAAGCAATGAAAACGCTCGCGCACGAACTGTTTGCTACTTCAGTCAACGCATGGTGGAGTGAACATGCGTGGATGAACCTCCTTGGGCTCATTGTTGCTGCAGTCATCGTGTACATTTCAGGTCGGCTCGTCGGCGGATTTATTGGTCGCGCTTTTTACCGCCGAATTGAAAAAATTATGGTCGCGGTTCCCGTTATTCGCAAAGTTTACCCATACATTAAACAACTTGTTGATTTTCTTATCAGCGACGATGACAAACCAAAGTTCAGCCGTGTTGTTGCAGTAGAGTATCCCCGAAAAGGTATCTGGTCTGTGGGTTTTATGACGGGTGGTTCATTAAGTTCCATCGACAACAAGTTACCCGATTCCATTACCGTCTTTATTCCGAGTTCGCCAACGCCATTCACTGGGTACACCATCACCGTCCAAAAGAAAGACACCATTGACCTACCAATTACCGTTGAAGAGGCTATCCGATTCGCTGTGAGCGGTGGTGTTTTGGTGCCAGATCATCAAATGATGGTTGGTGCAGAACCTGTTAAAATGGAATCGCCGAATACTTCGGAGCCCTCAGACCAAAACAAGGATTAGAAGAGAGAAAACCCATGCGAATCAACGTAAGTAGTAAAAACCTAGATATGACCCCAACAATTGAAGAGTACGCCCAAACAAAAGCGGAAAAACTCACTCGTTTCTACGATCGTATCGAGCAAATCGGAGTGAAAATTGAAAAAACAACTCACGGTTTCATTGTTGAATTAATTACCGATGTTGAGCACCACGACAACATTATTTCTACAAGTGAAAACGACGATATGTACGCTGCAATCGATAGTTGTGTTGACAAAAGTGTTCGCCAGTTAACGGATCTTAAGAATAAACTTCGAGATCATAAGCACAATACACCAACAGGAGGTCAAGACCGATGAAACTGATGGACATCGTCGTCAAGGACGCAATCATCCCCGAGTTAGTTGCAACAAACCGTGATGGTGTAATTACTGAAATGGTTGATGCGCTTGTAAATTCTGGCTGTGTCACGGAAGAACAACGCGAAGAGTTTACAAAAGCAATCATTCGCCGAGAAAACAAGGGTTCGACTGGTTTTGGGCACGGCGTTGCCGTCCCACACGTCAAACATGCTAATATCAAAACAATGTACATCGCCATTGGCAATAGTGCTGACGGAGTTGATTTTAAAGCACTCGATCGCGAGCCGGTGTATTCGATTGTGTTACTCTTGAGCCCAGAAGACCAGCCTGAAAACCACCTTGATGCAATGGAAGCGATTTTCAGTTCACTCAGTCAAGATACGTTCAGGCGATTTCTCCGCCAGGCAAATTCGCCAGCCGACGTCCTTACCCTCCTGACTGAAACAGACAACGCCGTTCGGTAACGAGCGATTCCCCGAGTTAATTCCTCAAACAGCATTTTATTTCTGAATGCCAACCCTATCAAACCCTACACATTTATGGCTACCGCAACAAAAACAGTAAAAATCACAAATCGCTTAGGCATGCATGCACGCCCCGCGATGTTATTTGCTGAAGTTGCTGGAAAGTTCGCTGCAACTATTACCGTTGGTCATGCTGAGAGTGACCAAGTTGACGCTAAGTCCATCATGCAACTCATGATGCTCGCAGCAACCGAAGGCACGGCACTCATTATTATTGCCGATGGCGAGGATGCTGACAACGCCACCGAAGAACTTGCCGCTTTAGTTGACTCTGGATTCAACGAATAAACAACCCCGCGGGTCGTTTCCGAATTACTGCCTAAGTTGTTCCGCACGCAAATCTCTCGACATCAAAGAAGGAATCGCATCTTTCATTGAGATACCTTCATACAAAACGTTATACATTGCGTTCGCAATCGGCATGTCAACGCCCTGTTCTTTTGCAAGTGCATGCACCGCTTTGGTAGTTGCAACGCCTTCAACAACTGAGCCCATTGTTTCAGTTATCGTTTGCAAGTCCTCTCCTTTACCAAGACGTTCGCCACACGTTCGGTTTCGTCCGTGCGGACTGAAACACGTTGTTGCCAAATCTCCAACACCTGCAATTCCAAAAAACGTCTCGAGTTCTGCACCTAACGCAACACCCAATCGTGAAATTTCAGCAAGCCCCCTCGCAAGCACCGCTGATTTTGCGTTGTCACCAAGATCCATTCCATCACAAATACCTGCGGCAATAGCAATCACATTTTTAAGTGCACCTGCAAGTTCAACACCAAGCGGGTCGCCGTGCGTGTATATGCGCAACCACGGAACATCAAACAAATCTTGCACTTCTTTTGCGACTGCTCCGTCCATCGAACTTGCAACCATTGCAGCTGGCTGACGTCGAACTAATTCGGTTGCAATCGTTGGACCAGATAAAACACATGTTGCATGACCTTCTCCAATGACCTCTTCAATAATCTGAGTTGGCAACAAATTCGTGCCAATTTCAATTCCTTTTGCAACACATGCTACAGAAACCCCAGCACCAACAACATCTGATAGATCATCCCAAACTTTCCGAATAAACTGAGTAGGAATCGCGTTAAATGCAATATCTACATCGGAAAATGCTTCTTCAGCGTTTGGTGTAACTCTCACCTCATCAGAAAGTGTGAAGTCGCGCAGTCGCGCCGATTTTCTCCGCTCAGCAAGATCATCAACGTGACTTGGAAACGGTCCCCAGAGCCGAACAGTCGCCCCCCGTGCTAGAAGTGCGTCCGCCATTACTAAGCCCATTTGGCCATCGCCGATCACTGCTACTGTCGTCATGTTAATGCTACTTTCATTGCTTCCATATATCACATAAGATTACAAGAATCCTACACGAACAATGCCCCTACAATGGGGCTATAGTAGGGAAGAATCTACAAGGACCCTTGGAACCACTTTTATTATGCCTGAAACAGCGAATATCGAGCAACTCAACCAATCTGGTGCCATGGACGGTGCACGAAAATTAGAACGGCGGCTTCTTATCGCCCTTGGCGGTGGCGTTCTCCTTGCCGTATCTTGGATTGGGCACTTACTCGGCTCGCATACTTTAATCTCTCAGATACCCGCCGCAATCGGAGCCATCATCCTTGTCATTCCACTTCTCGCGGGAGCGTGGGGCGAAATTAAAAATGGTAAACCAGCAAGTGACTCGCTCGCTTCGCTCGCAGTCGTTGCAGCGTTGTCCGCTGATATGTATTTAGCAGCGGGCTTTTTGGCACTCTTTCTTTGGATGGCAAATCTAATCTTAAGCCGAACAGCATGGGGAGCTCAACGCGCAATTAAAGACCTTGTTGACCTCACTCCACGAAGCGCTCGGCTCGTTGAAGATGGTGCAGACAGAATGGTTGGTCTTGACCAGATTGCAATCGGAATGATTGTTCGAATTCGACCGGGTGAGAACTTGCCGGTTGACGGTACTATCGTTTCTGGCAATTCAGACATTAACCAAGCATCACTCACGGGCGAAGCTGTGCCAATCGAAGTTGAAGTAGGAATAGATGTCTATGCTGGCACAACAAACTTAACTGGACAAATCGATGTCAAAGTAACCGCAGTTGCTGCAGACACAACAATTGGTAAGGTTGAATCTCTTATTCGCGAAGCAGAATCAACACGCACACAAAAGCAAGAACTCATCGAACAACTTGCGTCTTACTACTTCTCTATCGTTGTTATGGTCGCAGCCGTTGTTTGGTTCTTCACAAGCCGAAGCGCCGACGAAGCGGTTCGTAGCGCTGCAGCCGTCCGTGCAATTACCGTACTTGTTGTCACATGTCCGGGCGGACTTTTGATTGCGCACCCCACGGCGATGGTTGCTGCCTTTGCAGCAGCAGCGCGCCTAGGCATTATGATAAAGCATACACAAACTCTTGAAGCTGCCGCTGGTGTTGACACTGTCATTATGGATAAAACAGGTACGCTCACCACTGGCAAGTTTGCAGTAGGACGACTTGCACCAGCAGAAGGCGTTGAAGGAGCTGCACTTTTACAAGCAGCAGCCGACGCGGAACAACACTCCAACCACCCCTTGGCAAAATCCATTTTGGAAACTGCTTCGCAAGCAAACATCACACCCGGAAGTGTTGAGAAATACGAGGAAGTCCATGGCCGAGGTGTTATTGCACACACAAGTAGCGGCGACATTTACGCAGGACGAGGTGCTTGGCTCGAAAGTATGAACAACGCAATTGCAACGCAAGTTACCATGGTTTCTGAAAAAATCGAGGGCATGTCAAGCGTCCATATTATGCGGGGTTCGCAATACTTGGGTGCTGTTGGTCTTGAAGACAAACTTCGACCACACGCTGCAGAAGCAGTCGAAGATATGCGTAGGCACGGCGTCCGACACGTTTCCATTTTTACAGGCGACCGGCTTGACGTTGCAAAACGTGCTGCGCAAGCAGTCGGCGTGGATGCAATCGAAGCAGAATGTTTGCCAGAAGAAAAACACGAGGAATTAAAATACCTCATTAATCGTGGA
Organism: uncultured Isosphaeraceae bacterium; assembly: GCA_964489535.1. Classification (GTDB taxonomy): domain Bacteria; phylum Planctomycetota; class Phycisphaerae; order Phycisphaerales; family SM1A02. The sequence continues at coordinate 379 of CAZAZD010000022.1, read as the reverse complement.
CACAGCACGCTTGTTGTTGGCGATGGTATTAACGACGGCCCTATTCTTGCGACTGCTGACGTTGGTGTTGCGATGGGCTTGAGTGGTTCTGATATTGCGACAAACAGTGCAGGTGTTGCCTTGATGAACGATGACCTTCGAAACATACCATTTTTGATTTCCCTCGCCCGCAAAACAAAAAGCGTTATTGCACAGAATATTGGCGCATCACTTGTGCTTGCGATTGTTGGCCTTGCGCTTGCTGCAACGGGTAACATTAACATTTGGGTTACGCCATTTTACTACGCGCTTGGCTACATTGTTGTTATCGCGAACAGTTTACGATTGATCCGCTTTGGTGAAGAGTTCACTTCGGTTGTCGAATCACAACGGCGCATGG
>CAZAZD010000021.1:0-39124 GCA_964489535.1 uncultured Isosphaeraceae bacterium | reverse complement strand
GGACGCTTCCCACTTACTTCAATAAGTTTGTCGCAAATCGCATCTTTCAATCGCATATTTGGAAACATGGAGTTTGTGATGGTTTCGTTTCGAACATTTGATGTGACCGAGAGAAAACCCGAGGGATCAATCACTCTCTCCCACGGTAATCGCCTTGCTTCGCTGTACAGTTCATCCGCATTGCGACAATTAATATCTGCGAACCGCTGCAAGACATGAAACGCAGTGCGTAATCGCAAGTTCAACAGCATGCAATCCGTTGTCGACGCAACAATCTCGACGCCAGTCCTGTCCATTGACAAACATTCAAAACCAAGCTCTTCCAACTCTTGTTTCAAATATGGAGCAAGGCATGGAGCGCAAGTTACTCGCGTTTTTCTTTTTAGTTCTTTTGTTGTCATTCGCTCTTTCTCGCGTTCGCCATAAATTTACGGTGATCAAAACCACCATCGGCAAGATGCCCAAGCGTTTTATATTCAAAATAACCTTTTCCCCAAGTCCACGGCGCGTACCAATTCGATTCCGAAACCCACCTTCGAATAACTTTCGCCCAAGTATCTCGAACATTCAAGTCACATTTTTCACCACACTTTGGACACGATTTAAAATGCAGTGCCGCAAGGATATGATCGCCACTATAAAACGGTCCACACAAAAACAAACAATCGTGCTGGGCATACGTCAACCATTTTCCTTTTTTACCCATAGAGCCGCATTATAGTTGAGGCTGCAGACTGCTGGAGTTGCCCAGTTCCTGTTCAACTTTCATCTTTTTGAGAAAAGGCTGATCCAAACACTATCCCGAGTGCGACTCCAACTCCAACCCAAAGACCTATGTTGCCGGTAAAGATTCCAAGCAGAACACCAAACGCAGCACCAAAACATATTCCTAATCCCATTCTGTCAGTGCTGATTTTTGGCTCTTTTGAAGTCATTCGTTTTCTTCGTTAGCGCTTGTTTCATCTTCTGGTTTTTCTATTGTGCAACAGCACTCACCGTTTGAGTTCATGGATCGGATTAAATAAAGTATAACCCCTCCGATTGCACCGACGCCTACCCATAACCATAGATTATCTGTTAGTAGCCCAACAACTAACCCTAGAATTGCTCCAAGAAGAACGAGGGTCATTGGACACCCGCCACCTTTTGTTCCACATGAATTCGTCATGTCATTGTTATACCATAAATAAAAAAAGACCTTGATAGCATCAAGGCCGTTAAGCCGCCGGTGGGACTTGAACCCGCAACCTCAAGATTACAAATCTAGCGCTCTACCAGTTGAGCTACGGAGGCATTGTGGAAATGGGTTTGCTTTCGCTTGCTCACATTCCACGAGGCGGGTAGGATACCAAATTCAAGTGAATAGGGCGAGTACCCAAGTGGACAAAGGGGGCAGACTGTAAATCTGCTGGCGTACGCCTTCACAGGTTCGAATCCTGTCTCGCCCATTTAATAAGTCAGGGCTAACGCCATGACTTATTTAATAGGCAACGCATGCTACGCACGCGTTTAGATCCTTTGGAATCTGGGCAAGAAAAGAGTGAAGCGCCCATTCCTGCCAAAAAAGGAACTGAGCGTCCAATTTCAGCAAGAGCACAACAATCCCCGAGACTGATCCGGCGTCTCGGATTGCTAAGCAATCCTCGGCGTCGAATCCTGTCTCGCCCATCGAGTTAATTAAGTGGGGTTAATAAATTCTCAAACTGTACAATGAGAACTAGTATTTCAAATATAAAATGGATAATCACAAACACAAAACATCTCTTCTGTTCAAAGCGTTTGCCAAGACGTTTAAGGTTGAACTCAAAGCAGTTTTCTTTTCTTCTATTCGCAAATCGAAAGATAACTATTCGAAAGAACTGCACACTATCTCCAAGGAGATGTTTAAAGATTGCTACAACAACTATTACGAAGACAACAAAGTTTTTATCTGTGACCCGCCATCTGAAGTGCACGTGACGGTCGCAAGTTCGCTATTAGCCGGCTACAAATTGGTTCTGGCTGCAACAAAGGATGAAACATTTGCTTTTACCTTTTGCAGAGATGCGTTTATCAAGGTCTTTAAAGGTCCTGCAGGAAGCATAATGCACGCATTGCTTCATCTCTCTAAAGACCCCTTCGCCGCATTAAATAAAAACCACTTCTATATCGAACTATCTAAAAAAATGTATGGTGAAACATTTGAGTTTGAGTCCACGTCTACAGACGACACTGTGGACCTCTATGTAAACAAATGTCTTTTTATTGAGATGTTCAAACGTGCAGGCAATCCTGCACTTACACAAATACTGTGCCACTGGGATTCCGCTTGGGTGAACGCAATCAATGATTGTGGCAAACCATATACCTCAGAATATAAGTCAAGGATGTCTGATGGCGATACAAGGTGCCACTACTGTTTCCATAAAGAAATTAATTAACTGCGGGTGAATTAAATCGGGTGATGGAATTAATTCACCGCGGGTGAATTAAATCTGGAAATCGCAATGGATATGAGGGTAATGTCGGCGGGTGTTATCCCAGCGAGACGAGAGGCCTGACCTAGGGTGGTTGGTTTGAACTCTTTTAGGACATCGATTGCTTCATTACGTAAGCCGGAAATAGTACTTGGGTCAAGTTCTGGTGGAATTTTACGTCCTTCAGTTTTGGCTTGACGTTTAATTTCCGCTTGCTGTCGAACGATGTACCCTTCATAGCGAATATCTGAAACAATTCTATGCACCAACTGTTTTGAAAATGCGGCAAGTTCATCCTGTATTTCTTCAATTGGAACGTCTGATTTTTTCGCTTTCTTGTAATCAATTTCACAGCGAATTGCTTCTAATTCTTCCATTCTCTTCTCGTAGGCACTCCATCGCTCGTCACACACCAAGCCAAGTTCTCTGCCAAATGGTGTTAACCGTTCATCAGCGTTATCTGCACGAAGCAATAATCGGTGCTCCGCCCTACTCGTGAACATTCGGTACGGCTCGCGCGGGAGCGTCGTCACAAGGTCGTCCATCATCACACCAATATATGCTTGGTCACGGCTAAACATAATTGGCTCTTCCCCCAAGATAATTCTTGCTGCATTTAATCCTGCAAGCAACCCCTGACCCGCTGCTTCTTCGTAGCCACTTGTGCCGTTAATTTGCCCAGCGAGAAATAACCCAGCAACTAATTTTGTTTCACACGTTGCATTGATTTGATGCGGACGAACGATGTCGTACTCAACTGCGTAACCCATCTGCAAAATTTCTGCATGTTGGCATCCTTGCATCATTCGAATCATTTTTTCTTGCACGTCTTCAGGGAGTGACGTTGAGATTCCATTGCAGTAAATAGAATCGCCATTTACTGTTTCTGGTTCAAGGAAGACGTGATGCGATTCTCGCTCTGCAAACCGAACGACCTTGTCTTCGATCGAGGGACAATACCTCGGACCACTTTCTGCATCGATTGCACCGCTGTACATTGGGGCGCGATCTAAATTGTCTTTTATGAGTTGATGCATCTCTGGGGTCGTCGCAGTAATTCGGCAGTCAACTTGCCCTAGAACTGGAAATGTTTCTGGTGGTAGATCGCTAAAAGGAACTGGGTCAGCATCACCAAGTTGGGGTTGCAAATTTTCCCAATCAACACTCTTCTTTGAAAGTCGAGGCGGGGTCCCTGTTTTCAAACGCCCAAGTTCAAAACCAAGCCCACGGAGTGCATCAGAAATGTTGTCTGCAGTTCCCTCGCCAACACGTCCGCCTTTTTCTTGAACTTCCCCAGTATGCATGAGCCCGCGCATAAACGTACCCGTTGTTAAGATAACTGCATTTGCAAAAAGCGGTTCGTCAAGTATCACACCTTTGATTTCGCCATCTTCTCCGATCAAATCATCAACTGTTGCTTCAATAATCTCTATGTTTTTTCGCGTTGCAATCAATCGCTGCACTTCAACCGCGTACGCATCTTTGTCTGCTTGCGCTCTTGGACCCCAAACCGCAGGACCTTTGGACGTATTTAACATCTTGAACATGATGCCAGTTGCATCGATGGCTCTACCCATCACACCACCAAGGGCATCAATCTCACGAACAATTTGTCCTTTGCCAAGCCCACCAATTGCAGGATTACATGACATAACACCAATTTTCTTAGGGTCCATAGTGACAAAGGCAATATTTCCACTTGGCAAAACTGACGAAGCAGCCCACGCCGCCTCAACGCCCGCATGCCCGCCTCCGATGACAATTACGTCGAAGTTTCGCTGCGTCATGCCTCAATAGTCCACGTATTGGAACCCGAAACAAGCGCTTGCAAATCCACTTCACCGTGTTTTGTTTTTTCAACGTCCACTTGTTCGTGCAACATATCATTGTAAGTTGGCTGTGAATCGTTTACGTAAAACACGCCAAGTGGTTCAGGAAACTCGGGATGAAAAAGTTGGCTCAGCAAAAATGCTTGTTCTACGTTTGTTTCATCATGAATTAGAACAGAGCCATTTCCGGGGGAACCAATTTCGATTTTGTTGCCAAGTCGACAAATTGCTTTTTCATGCTCTTTGCCAAACAGTAAGGGTTTGCCATGCTCGAGCAAGATTGTATTTTCGCTTCTTGTGTCTTTTTGAGAAGCGTAGAACCATGCTTCGTGGTTAAACACGTTGCAGTCCTGATACACCTCGACTAATGACGTACCTCGGTGGTGAGCGCCTCGACTTAGTAACGTTGTTAAGAGTTTGACATCGACATCAAGCGAACGAGCGATAAACGTGCAACCACTTGCAATTGCCATGGCGATTGGATTCATCGGCGCATCAAGCGAGCCATGCGGGGATGATTTTGTGCGTTTTCCCACTTCACTTGTTGGAGAGTACTGTCCTTTTGTTAACCCATAAATTTTATTGTTGAGCAAGACGATATTAATATCGATATTTCTTCGCATTGCGTGAATCGTGTGGTTACCACCGATTGAAAGCAAATCACCATCACCAGAAACTACGAAGACCGTCAGAGCTGGGTTTGCTAGTTTTACGCCTGTTGCAAACGCAGGTGCGCGCCCGTGCAGCGTGTGCGCTCCGTACGTATTCATGTAATACGGAAAACGTGCAGCGCAACCGATGCCTGAAACGAACACGATATCTTCTTTTTTAACACCAAGGTTTGCCACGGTCTTTCGCATCGCAGTAAGCACAGCGTAATCGCCGCAGCCCGGACACCACCGAACATCTTGGTCCGTTGCAAAATCTTTTGGCTTGTAGGTTGGAAGCGAGACGTCACTCATCTGCAACTCCCTTCACAATTGCCTCGATTTCTTGCGCTAATTCCGATGCAAAAAACGAACGACCAGAAAGATTATTGATGCCTATGGCATCAATAAGAAATTCGCTGCGAATAAGAGATCGAAGTTGCCCTGCATTTATTTCAGGAATGATGACTTGTTTGTATTTCGATAAGACATTCCCCAAATTTCGTGGGAATGGATTGATGTGACGAAGGTGCGAAGTTGCAACGTGCACTCCCCGTTCCCTGAGTTCTGCGGCTGCTGTCAAAATGCTTCCGCGTGTTCCGCCCCAGCCAAGAATTAGTACGTCGCCCTCGCCTTCAGTTTCTACGTCGGCGATGACATCCTGCAAGCATAGAATTTTTTCGGCGCGGAACCTTGTCATCTTTGCGTGATTGTCGTGGTCGTAACACACTTCGCCAGAACCATCTTCTTTTTCTAAACCGCCAAGTCGATGCTCAAGCCCTGAAGTTCCGGGGATTGCCCACCCCCGAGCTAAAGTTTCTGGTTCCCGCTTGTATGGTTGAAAATGTTCGTCGTTTGCACTTTGGTGCGATGTTTCAATTGTTGGAATGTCTGAAACATTTGGGATGTGCCATGGTTCTGCTGCGTTTGCAATCGTACCTTCACTTAGCAGAATCACTGGACACATTGCACGAACTGAAAGACGAACTGCCTCCACCGCCGTTTCAAAACAATCGCTTGGAGACGATGCAGCCAAGACAATCACTGGGCACTCACCAGGACGGCCAAACATAGATTGCAGAAGGTCGGCTTGTTCAGACTTTGTTGGCATGCCAGTTGCAGGTCCCGCGCGTTGCACGTTGAGAATAATCAGTGGAAGTTCCATAATGACAGCCAAGCCAATCGCTTCGCTTTTTAATGCAAGTCCTGGACCCGATGTTCCTGAAATAGCGATGTCACCAGCGAACGATGCGCCGATTGCAGCCATCACCGCAGCGATTTCATCTTCTGCTTGGAACGTACGGATACCGTGGTGTTTTAATCGCGCCAAGCCGTGCAACACATCGGACGCGGGTGTGATTGGATAACTTGCATAGAGCAAATCTTTGTTAGCTTTGGCTGCGGCTGTTGTAAGCCCAAGAACCAATGCCTCGTTCCCAGAAATTCGTCGGTATGTTCCGAGGGCATGTTTTGCTGGTGCAACATTATAACGCGATGGAAACAACTCGGCGGTTTCACCGAAGTAAAAGCCCGCTTTGATTGCCCGAATGTTTAACTCCGCAATGTGTGGTTTGTTTTTCACTTCGCCAAAATACGTTTGCAGGCGATCAACAGTCGGTTGAATATCTCGTGAGTACAACCACGAAACAATCCCAAGAGCAAACATGTTTCGGCATCGGTCAATGTCTTTGACTGAAACGTTTTCATTTTCATCAACAAGCGACTCGCGTGTCAACCGGCTCATCGGAACGCGGACAATTTTGTATTGCGAAGTCACCTCGTCATCATCAAGCGGGTTATATCCCTCTTCATAGCCGCATTTTTCTAGATGTTTTTTATCGAATTCATCTTCGTTGACAATGACAATGCCACCATGTTCCACGTCACCGATGTTACTTTTGAACCCTGCGGGATTCATGGCGACCATTGCATGCACGACATCTCCGGGAGTATGAATGTCCGTCGAAGCAAACTGGACCTGAAAACCTGAAACGCCAAAAATGGTCCCTTTAGGTGCCCGAATCTCCGAGGGAAAATCCGGAGCAGTTGCAAAATCGTTTCCAGCAATCGCCACGCTGTCTGTAAAGTGGCTCCCCGTCATTTGCATGCCATCACCGCTGTCACCGCAAAAGCGGACAGAAACCGTTTCAAGTTGGTCTATTTTTGGTGATGTCATAACAAAAAAGCCCTCTATGTCCCGTTCAATAGGGCATTGTACCTTCGCTGAGATCTTTTCGCTTTAGTTGGGCTTTACCCTGAGCGCATTGATTGTTACACTACGTGGCTCGAAACGGAGTCCACGATGGCAAAAGAAACAGCAGATAAAATCGTTCCAAATACTCAATTGACATTCACCATTGTCAAAACCCCAACTCGCCCTGCTTCTCGCAAGACGATTGAGCGTTTGATGTGGATGCAGCCACAGGCAAAGAAGGATCTTTCGATGCTCCAACGCCGTCGGAAGCAAAAGGACATCAAATACACCATTCGCGCTGGTCGTGTTTGGTTTGATCGTCCTCGTGCAACTCGAACTATCCGTTGCGAACAAGGTGCTTCCTTTACATTGAAAATCACTCCCCAAATCGTAAACGATTTGAAGAGTGTTTCAAAGTACCTTGAAGTAAAGTAAGAACTTACTTTCTACGTCGTATACCTACATATCCAGCAAGACCAAGGACTGCTATTGCGCCGGGTGCTGGTAAAGCAATGTGGCTGTACTGCCAACTTGTAAGGTCTGAGTTTTTACCAAGAATGTTTATATATCCCTCTGGCATGGCGCCTGTAAATTGACCAATCAAAACTCGACCATCTTGTTCAAAGACCTGTGCGTCGTCTGGTGTTGCGAACCAAGTACCGTTGTCGGTCCAGATTGCTCCACCATTGTCCTCAAAATCTGTCCAGTCAATACCGATGTCCATCATCGCATCACCCGTATCCGTCAGAAGACCGATTGTAATAAAACTGTCATACTCTAGTTCTGGGAAGAACCCAAACAACGATTCGGAAGGTGTGCTGTACAGACCAAATTGGTTTTGATAGAAAGCACCAGACTCAGGATGAATGTCTAGTGCGTTGTCGCCATCGCCATAGATTGCATCCACTTGGTCGCCAGCATCGACGTCAACGTAGACACGGTGGGTAAGTCCGATACCGTGACCGCTATCGAATGATTCGATCGTAATGCCTTGCAAATCTGCTGATGCAATTCCAGAGAAAAGCAACGAGCCGACAGCGATACTAGAGAGTGAAACTATTTGTTTATGCATTGAAAATATCCTCTTGTCTTTTCGAGTAATAGAAAGTTCTAAATCTGTTCTCCACCTATCGAGAGAGATTCACACCGACTTCATTCGATTTTAAAAACAGTAGGTTAAGATGGGCTATTTAGTGTTGTTATGCAATGAAAAAGGATAGCACTAGCCCAGTGTTACCAATCACAGCGCTTGTATATGTCTATTTGTGCAGAACAGATTACCCGAATTCGATTCCCTGTGCCAATGGCATTTCATCACTCCAGTTAGACGTACATGTTTGTCGTCGCATGTACACCTTCCAAGAGTCGGAGCCAGATTCGCGACCGCCGCCGGTATCTTTTTCGCCTCCAAATGCGCCGCCGATTTCCGCGCCGCTTGTGCCGATGTTGACATTTGCAATGCCGCAATCGGAGCCCTCGGGTGAAAGGAACCGACCGGCGCTTCGCATGGAATTTGTAAATATTGCACTACTCAAGCCCTGATCCACGTTATTGTGCATTTCAAGCGCTTCATCCAAATCTTTAACCGTAAAGATGTAGAGGATTGGAGCGAACGTTTCTTCCTTGGTCACTTCTGGTTGCGAACCAACTGGAACTTTAACAATTGTTGGTTCGACAAAGTTTCCTGGTCGATCTGCCAACCGCTCAATGCCTTCAATGCCGCCGCAAAGAATTTCACAGCCTTCTTCCTTTGCTTGAACGAGTGCTTTTCGCATGTCTTCAACGGCGTATTTATTAATGAGGGGACCCATCAATGTTGCACCATCAAGTGGATCGCCAATTTGTACTTGTTCGTATGCTTTGAGCAGTCCACTCGTAACTTCGTCAACGACGGATTCATGGCAAAGTAAACGGCGAGTTGATGTGCAACGTTGCCCTGCTGTGCCAACTGCGCCGAAGAGTGTGCCACGTATGACCATGTCTAAATCAGCGTCTTCCATAATAATAATTGCATTGTTACCACCAAGTTCAAGAAGTGATTTAGCAAGACGACCGCCGACAACTTCACCAACGCGGCGACCCATGCGGCACGAGCCCGTTGCGCTAATGAGTGGAATTCTTCGATCAGCAAGGAGCGGTTCGCCAACTTCTTCGCGTGAACCAAAGACCAATCCGAACACGTCGCAAGGGTCTCCATTTTCGGGGGTAAAGATGTCTTGGTTTCGCATAACTTCATGAGCTACGTTTGTCATTGCTATTGCAGTCAGCGGAGTTGTACTACTTGGTTTCCAAACCATGGTGTCACCGCAAACTGCTGCGAGCATCGAGTTCCATGCCCAGACTGCTACTGGAAAATTAAATGCGGAAATAATGCCTATAGTTCCAAGCGGTTGCCACTGTTCCATCATTGCATGGCGTGGTCGTTCGGATGCAATTGTCAAACCGTAGAGTTGGCGGGAAAGACCAACTGCAAAATCTGCGATATCAATACATTCAACTACTTCACCAATGCCCTCAGGGAGAATTTTTCCTGCTTCCATCGAAACAAGTTCGCCAAGTGGTTGTTCATATTCGCGGAATGCGTTGCCTATTCGACGAACAATTTCACCACGCTTTGGAGCTGGCAACATGCGCCATTCCTTAAAAATTGCGTGGGAACGCGCAACTTGATCGTTGTATTCCTCTTTTGTCTGTCTCCGCACAGCAGCAATCGCTTCGCCCGTTGCTGGGTTGTATGAGACGGTGTGTTGGTCAGTTGCTTCAGATGGGTCGACGACCCATGGATGCTCTAGTAACGATGTGAGTGTTGTAGTTGTCATCCTAGTATTCTAGCACACCAAAGGTGGTATTATTCTCATATGCCACTAGATAGAAACGGAATTGCAAAGCGTGCCGCTCAAGAACTCAGAGACGGCTTTTATGTCAATTTAGGGATTGGAATGCCAACCCTTGTCGCCAACTACGTTCCTGACGGGATGCAAGTTTGGCTGCAGTCAGAGAATGGATTGCTCGGCATGGGAGAGTTTCCAACGGATGACAAAGTTGATGCGGATTTAATCAATGCAGGAAAACAAACGGTCACCGCTGTTCCGGGCGCAAGTTACTTTTCTTCTGCTGAATCTTTTGAGATGATTCGCGGTGGGCACGTTGATCTTGCGATTCTTGGCGCAATGGAAATTTCCCAAGAAGGCGACATTGCAAACTGGATGATTCCCGGAAAAATGATTAAGGGTATGGGCGGCGCGATGGACCTCGTTGCCGGCGTGAATAAAGTCGTTGTCATTATGGATCACGTCACGCGTAAAGGTGATCCGAAACTGATTCCAACGTGTACCCTCCCGCTTACGGGGCTGCGCTGCATCGACATGATTATCACTGATTTGTGTGTGATGGAAATGAACGAAGAAAAACGACGGTTTGAAGTCACCGAACTCGCACCAGACGTCACCATCGACGAAGTACTTGAAAAAACCACAGCTGAAGTCCTAGTTTCTGCTGCCTGCCAATAGCAAATTAACTATCCGCGGGATATTTTTTTTCTTGCGGTACGTTCTTTTTTGTGCCATGCTAGTTGCGGGTATGCGTGCGTTAATACGCATATGCTTGGAGAAAGGAGTTTTTTTATGTTTACTTCAATTATTGTGGCAAGTTTGATTGCTGCCCCACTGCCACTTGATGGTGAAGACCTTGGCTGTATTAGTGACGGGCAATGCTTCTCTCAAGCAATGAACGAGTCAGGTCAGGTTGCGGGTTACGGCGACGCTCCAAATGGCATGAGCCAACATGGTTTCGTTTGGAACGGAAATGAAATTGTACACATCGTTCCACTCAATTATCCAAACGGTGGAAACTGCTGGGCATACGGCATCAACGATTTTGGCGATGTTGTCGGGTACTCAAGCAACGGCGGACTTTCGATTCACGCGTTCCTTTGGGATGGCGAACAAATGAACGATCTTGGAGCGCCCGAATGGGCGACAGTCGATTACAGCAGAGCACAAGACGTCAACAACAATGGATGTGTCGTTGGATTTGCCGGAGGTGTACCGTACGACCTACGCGGTTTTATCAAACATGACGGGATCTGGGATAAAATCCCAACCTTCGGCGGCAATGAAAGTCGTGCGTATGCTGTCAACGACTTAAACGATGTCGTTGGATGGACACGAAACAAAGATGGGAAATTCCGTGCGTTTGCAATTCCAAATGGAAATTTAAACTACATGACGGACATCGGCGACCTTGGTGGCGGCGCAGCTGAAGCATTCGATGTCAATAATAATCGAATCATCACAGGGCAATCCAAAGTTGACGATACATACTTCCACGCTTTCACCTGGTCGCAAGATGGCGGCATGATTGACCTTGGAACGCTTGGTGGAAACGAAAGCTATGCGTGGTCTATCAACGATAATGACGTTGTTGTCGGCAAATCACAAATACCAGAGGAGAACGGAACACATGGTTTTATCTACATGGATGGAGTGATGTATGACGTCAACGATTTTATTACGCCAGACCTCGATATCACTATTGTCAACGTCCGCGATATTAATAGCTCTGGGCAACTCGCGGCTGTTGCGGAGTTTCCAGACGGCACAAAACGGCCTTACTTGCTAACCCCAATAGACGAAACTATTCCAGAAGATGTCAACGGCGATGGTAACGTTGATGTAGTTGATCTTCTTGCTGTTGTTGGCGCATGGGGACCATGCAAAAATTGCGCTGAGGATGTAAACGGCGACGGTCTGGTGAATGTCGTTGATTTACTTGCTGTCATTGGTGCGTGGGGACAATAATGCAGTTTAACTGCGGAGCGAGAACGTTGTCTACGCCTATCTTTACAGTGGCAATGGTGCCGCTCCCAGAGAAAGGAGTTTCTTTATGTTTACTTCACTTTTAATTTCAAGCATGTTCCTCGCACCAAGCCCCCTTGATGCGATGGATTTAGGTTGCATCAGTGATGGCAATTGTTATGTGTCCGCAATGAATGAGTCTGGACAAGTGGCTGGCATTGGCGATGCGCCAAATGGTTTTGGTCAACACAGTTTTGTTTGGAATGGAAATCAACTCGTCCACATCGTTCCTCTTACCTACCCCAATGGCGGATATATTTGGGCATACGGCATGAACGATTACGCGGATGTCGTTGGGTATTCAAGCGCTGACAATGGGCAATTCCACGCCTTTCATTGGGATGGTGAGCAACTCAATGATTTAGGCGCGCCGCCATGGGCAGTTGTCAATTACAGCCAAGCACACGACATTAATAACAACGGTTGGATTGTTGGTTTTGCAGGTGGGGTTCCTTTTGATCTTCGCGGTTTTATTAAACACGATGACGTTTGGGATGAAATCCCTACCTTTGGCGGAAATGAAAGCCGTGCCTACGCAATCAACGAGCTCAATGACGTTGTTGGCATGGCACGCAACGAAGATGGGAAGTTACGCGCTTACGGAATTCCCGCTGGCAACATTGCACAAATGACTGACCTCGGCGATCTTGGAGGTGGAGCCGCGCAAGCACGCGCCATCAACAACAACCGCGTAATTACAGGTTTTTCAAAAGTGGATGACGTGTACTGGCACGCATTTTCATACAGTATCGAATCCGGCATGATTGACCTTGGTACTTTTGGTGGCAACGAAAGCCGTGCGTACGCAATGAACGACGCTGGCCATATCGTTGGGCAAGCGGAGTATCCCGACGGCACCTTGCACGGTTTTGTCTGGATAGAGGGCGAATTGTTTGACTTGAACAATTATATCGTTCCTGATCTTGACATCACAATTACAAATGCAAAAGGCATCAACAGCGACGGTGTTATATCAGCAGTCGCTGAATACCCCGACGGAACAACGCGACCTTACTTGCTTACTCCAATGGACGAAACCATTCCCGAAGATGTCAACGGTGATGGAAACGTTGACGTTGTTGATCTTCTTGCTGTTGTTGGCGCTTGGGGATCATGCAAAAGTTGCAACGAAGACGTCAATGGCGACACCATGGTAGACGTCGTTGACTTGCTTGCCATTATTGGCGTTTGGGGGCAGTAATGTTCTTTGGTACACAAGTTCTAGTTGTAGTGACATTGTCACTGCAACTAGTTTCGTTTGCTTTTGGCGGAACCATTGAAGGCGACGAATGCAAAATCGCAATCTCAGTCACTGACGGTACGCACAACTTTTCAACCATTGGCGCAACCACCGGCGCCCCATACAACGATTTTCACGAGTGCGAAAACTTTGGCAACTTCGAAATGCACAATGACGTTTGGTTTAGTTATACACCGACAGAATCCGGCACACTGCACATCAGTACTTGTGGAAGCGCAACCTTCGATACGCGGATTGCGTTGTACATGGGCGTCTGTGAAGAGATGGACCGAATCGCCTGCAACGATGATGGTTATTATTGTCCTGATTACACTTCTTTGTTAGAAACCGAAGTGCAAGCAAATGTCGAGTACCTCATTCGACTTGGAGGTTTTTCCGCGATTGAATACGGAACAGGATCAGTCACAATTCAATCTGGTTGGAATTCATGCGATGAACCGCTCCCTCTTTGCAGCGAAGATATTGACGGCAACGGGCAAATTGATGTAACTGATTTGCTCGCTGCGATTTCCTTTTGGAACACCTCTGGTCCACCAAGACCCGTTGCAGATTGTGCTCCACTTCCAAATGGTGATTGCCTTGTAAATGTTCTAGACTTGCTCGCCATCATTGGAAGTTGGGGGTCTTGCGAATACCCCTGTGACGAGGGCTGGACATGCGGATGGGACCCAACCGATTTTCCTTGCGATGGGAACAACCCATTCTGTATGTGCGCAAAAACGCCCGCGGGGAAAACTGCTTGTGTAACGTACGAGGGTATTCCAGAGTGTTCAGATTTACCCCCCTGTGATGGGGGCTGCCCCGCTGGTTTGGAATGCGTTGTAACGTGCTGCGGGGAACCGAGATGCATGCCACTCTGCGAGACGCCAATTCCCGGAGGCTGCTGCTTGGAGTATGCATGTTCAACAACGTATGAACCTGATTGTTACGCCATTGGTGGTAATTGGTTGGGAATTTACGAGTGGTGCGAAGGCAACCCGTGCGGCGATCCGTCCTGTCCTGATGCGTTTGAATGTGGGGATGACCCATTCATCTTTGAATGCGGAACAGAAGACGAATCATGTATGTGCTTTGGCACGTTTGATGTCGGTACAGCTTGTGTTTCAAAAGAGTTCGAAACAAATTGTTGGCAAGAATACGCCATCTGCCTAGATGGAGATTGCCCTGAGGGTTATGCATGCATTGAATCTTGCTGCAATACTCCGCTTTGTTATCCACTTTGTGGAACCGAAGAAGCGTTTGGTGCTTGTTGTTTTGAAGACACATGTTCGATGACTGATAGCGCAACGTGTTCGGCGGTTGATGGACACTGGTACGGGTATGGTTCTATTTGCGAGAAAGTACTTTGCAATCCTGCGTGTCCATTTGGAGAGATTCAAGATTGCAACGGCAACTGCGCACCAATCGATTGGCTTAATGATGCAATATGTGACGATGGCTCGTACGAATGGAACGACATTCCAATCTATTTTAATTGCCCAGAGTTTCTCAATGACTTTGGTGATTGCGACTAACAAAAAGACCGCGACTTTCGTCGCGGTCTTTTTCAGTTGGAAATACGTTTCTCTTAAAACTCTTTTGATCTATGCTGCATCTGCGATTTAAGTCGTGCAAGAATCGACGAGTGCATTTGACTGACGCGTGACTCAGACAAGTCCAGTGTCAAACCAATTTCTTTCATAGTCATTTCTTCGTAGTAATACAGCACAACAATCATTCGCTCAGCGCATGTCAAACCCTTGGTCAATAAAAGTTGCAAATCTTTTTTCTGCAGCTCTGTAACTGGGTTCTCTTGTCGTTGGTCTCGAATGACATCAATTTCCTGAACCTCTTTTGATGAATCGCTGTCGTATGCCTTGCGATTTAAGGACGTCATCATGACAGGGCGAGAATCTCGCTCAATTTTTTCGTATTCATCATTATCAACTTCAAGATGATGGATAATCTGTTCATCCGTCGCCTTGAAGCCTGTTTCCATTTGAATTGACTTTCGAGCACGGTCGACTTTTGAACTACGTGAACGCACAAGCCGAGGAACCCAGTCCATCGCTCGCAATTCATCGTAAATCGCTCCGCGAATTCGCTGACTACAATATGTTTCGAACTTAAAGCCCAAGGTCAAGTCGTACGCTTCAATCGCCTGCATCAATCCGAACAAGCCAGCTGAGTACAAATCATCAACATCGACTTCTGATGGCAACTTCGTGTGTACTCGTTCTGCGGTATATCGCACAACTTGCAAATACTGTTCCATGAGAATATTACGGAACTCAACGGTAGGATCGTTTTTATACGAAATCCAAATATCAAGAAGAATCATTTCTCCGCTGGGTGTTTGTATGGTTACATCAAGTCCCTTTGGCACTTTGCCCTTGAGGGATGCTTTTGTAAGTTTCTTACTATCTATTGTTGCACTTGGCATTGGTCTACTCCTTGACCCTGTCACCAAACTGGTACGCACGCGCGCACCACATTCGTCATCTTGCCGATCCTTGGCATCGATGTTGCCAAGACTATAACACGAGCAGAGCGGTTTGTGAGAGGTGGTATTGAGGTTGTTTGTCATGAATTTATTTTTTTGCCACAAGGGCGACACCTATTGAAAGTCGCATACAACTCGATTTTGTTCAACAAAACTCATATTCAAGTTGCACTTTATAATGTTGCGTTCCATTGCCCCAGCGCTCAACGTCCGAGAAAACTGTAACGAACAGGAATAAGAGTGACGTTTTACTGCCACCTTACAACCCATCGACTTAGAAGATTAATCGTTGTAAGTTCTCTATTTCAAACAGGTTATCGGTCGTAAACACACCGTCCCTATTCGCGCAACATCGTCGCTAATATTGTTGAAAGGTAGAAAAGGAATGATACAACCACACCCCCGCTTTCCCTTGGTGTCCTATTCCACACTGTAAATCAACCTTGCAATTATTCTGTCGTGCTTGTCTTTGTCTCGTCATGGACCTTGGAAGCGTCAACATTCTCGGCGACACCACGAGCCACGAGTACCTTTTGTTTGATTTCTTCAAACATTTCTGGGTTCTCAGCGATGTGCGCTTTTGAATTTTCACGTCCTTGCCCAAGACGAACTTCACCGTAACTAAACCAAGAACCACTCTTGTCAACAATGCCATCTTCCACTGCAAGATCAAGAAGATCCCCTGTGATACTAATGCCCTCGTTGAACATGATGTCAAACTCAGCAGTTCGAAACGGTGGCGCAGTTTTATTTTTCACAACACGAGTACGCACGCGGTTACCTATTGCTTGGTCGCCATCTTTAATGGAACCAATACGTCGAATATCCACACGAATAGATGAGTAGAATTTCAATGCACGCCCACCAGGAGTTGTTTCAGGACTCCCAAACATCACGCCAATCTTCTCGCGGATTTGGTTTATAAAGATTACCATGCAATCACTCTTTGCAATCGCGCCGGTAAGTTTGCGCATTGCTTGGCTCATCAGACGTGCTTGCAAACCAACGTGAGTATCACCCATTTCGCCTTCAATCTCAGCACGTGGAATAAGCGCAGCAACAGAGTCAATCACAACAACATCAACAGCGTTTGAACGAACCAGCATCTCGCAAATTTCAAGAGCCTGTTCGCCCGTATCTGGCTGTGACACAAGTAGAGCATCTACATCAACGCCGAGTTTCTTTGCCCACATGGGGTCGAGCGCGTGTTCTGCATCAACAAATGCCGCAACACCACCCTTTTGCGCTTGCGCAACAACGTTCAGCGCGAGCGTTGTTTTACCAGAGGACTCAGGTCCAAATACCTCAATAATTCGGCCACGAGGCATTCCTCGACCACCAAGAGCAAGATCTAAACTAATCGCTCCTGTTGAAATCGCTGGAATCGTATTTAGATCACCCCCATTGAGCCGCATGATTGCACCCGAACCAAATGCTTTATCTATTTGCGAGAGTGCGTTCTCAAGTGCTTGTACTTTCCCTTTATCTTCGATAGTTGATTTTGCGTTGATTGGTACTTTTGTTTTACTTTTTTTTGCTGTTTTTAATGCCATTGATTTCTTCGCCTTCCTTGGTTCGGTTGCTGTGCTTCCTGCACGAGTTGGGGCAGTCGTTCTGCCTGTCTGTACGATACCGCCCTTTTTGGGATTTTCAGTTACCGCTGCGGTTTTTCCTGAGGTTTTTGTTACTTTTTCGATCTTTGATCCATTTCGTGAGAGTAGTGCCATGCTGTCGTGCTCCTTCGCGCTTGTGTTTGTTAGGTTTACGGTAGGATGACAGAAATATCGGCATTGTCAACCGATGTTCGGTACCCATTCGGTACTTTTATTCAATTATTGATTAATAACGGGCTTTGTGCTGACACTATGTCGTCGGTAAATAGCTAGACGCTCTCTGTAAGCCCACCCTCCCAGTTGGGGGTGGGAGGTGTCCACTGGGATAAATCCATCTCAGAGAACCACGCAATTGTTTTCTGGAGACCCTCTTTTAATGGAATGGTTGGCTCCCAGTCCAAAGTCGATTTCGCAAGCGTAATATCTGGTTGTCTCTTGCACGGATCATCCGCTGGAAGTGGCTTCATCACAAGTTCAGAATGACCGCCAGTAAGTTCTAACACCAAACTTGCCAATTCCAACATCGTAAACTCGCCAGGATTACCTAGATTGATTGGACCTGTCGCCTCATCAGCATCCATCATTGCGATAAAGCCGTTAATCAAATCATCGACGTAGCAAAACGAACGTGACTGTTGCCCATCGCCAAACATGGTGATGTCTTCTCCTGCAAGTGCTTGCCGAATAAAATTACTGACAACACGTCCGTCAAAAGGGTGCATGTGTGGACCATATGTATTGAAAATTCTCGCAACCCGAATATCAACTCCATGCCCTCGATGATAATCAAACATCAGGGTTTCAGCAGCTCGTTTCCCTTCGTCGTAACAAGCACGTAACCCAATAGGGTTTACATTACCTCTATATGTTTCTGGTTGAGGATGTACGTCGGGGTCACCGTAGACCTCACTCGTTGAAGCGTGGAAAATCCTTGCATTATTTGCTTTTGCCATGCCAAGCGTATGCATCGCACCAAGCAAACTTGTCTTCAGCGTCTTAATAGGATTATGTTGATAATGCCCAGGTGCTGCTGGACAAGCTAAGTTGTAAATAGCATCCACTTTAATTTCATAGGGTTTTGTGATGTCATGAAATACAAACTCAAAATTTGGAAGATCAAGCAGATGCTCAATGGTCTTTTTTCTGCTTGTAAAGAGATTGTCCAGACAAATTACGTGCTCGCCACGGTCAACTAACCGCTGACAAAGGTGCGAACCGAGAAATCCTGCCCCACCTGTTACTAATGTTCTTTGTGACATACCGCCAATTATAGCCAAGGATGCGTGTAAAGTGTGGCAATGCGTATTGTTGTAGGCACGATGACTGGCACAAGTATGGACGGGGTCGATGCTGTCGCAGTACAAATTGATGGTGCAGGAGAGTCAATGACTGCTGCTTTCATGGAAATGGCTTCCTGTAATTTGGGCGATACTAGATTTGTATTGCAACAACTCGCACTCCGCGGCGGTTCACAAGAAGAGATGGCTAACGCCGCAAATCTCGTAGGAGAAATTACTTCAACAGCAATTTCAACATTAAATATAGACGCAATCGACCTCATCGCATTGCACGGACAAACGGTGTACCACAAACCACCAAAAAGCACACAGCTTATCAATCCTGAGCCAATTGCAAAACATCACTCGTGTACTATTCTTACAGATCCACGGCAAGCCGATGTACAACTTGGTGGACAAGGTGCACCAATTACACCACTCGCCGATTGGATTATGTTTCGTTCCGATAAACTGTCAACTGCAATCGTAAACCTTGGGGGGTTTTGCAACGTCACGTTATTACCCGCAAATTGCAACACGAATGAAATCATGGGGTTTGACGTTTGTTGTTGCAACTTACTTCTGAACGCAATCGCAAAAAATCGGCTTGGAACCGAGTTCGACCCAAATGGAGATTCTGCAATGCGAGGCAAGGTAGATGACAAGATTTGCACTATGCTATTTGAGCACCTTTCCGAACAATCAAAAGAACCACGCTCCCTTGGGACAGGAGATGACCTCGGAGAATATGCGCTTCAAATCGGCAAGCACATTTCAACGGATAACTTACTTGCTAGTGCGGTTAAAGCTATTGGTGCATGTATCCATGGATCAATGAGCGCACAACGAGTGTTCCTAGCCGGTGGTGGTGTACGCAACATGGCGCTGGTCCAAGCAACACAAAACAATGGCACCACTGAAGCGCTCGGCGTTCCAACGCAAGCACGTGAAGCCATGGCAATGGCTATTCTCGGCGCACTTGCTCAAGACGGTGTGTCAATCACGCTTCCACAAATTACCGGGCGCCAAGAAACTAACAATGTCGTTGGCTGGGTTCAGGCAAGTCCATAAAGGGGACGCAACTTGTTCTCAAGATGTCGCATAAGTGGATCTGAACTTAATTCTTTACCTGTCACAACCACGCAAAGATCTGCTGCACGATATTGTTGTCCACGCTGATGAATATTTTCATTAAGCCATGTTTTTAAGGCACCAAATTCCCCACGAGCAAACTGCTCATACAAATCTGGAATCTCTTCTATCGCTTTTTCAAAGAACTGCGCGCAATACAAATTGCCAAGGGTGTACGTTGGAAAATATCCCATTGAAGTCATTGACCAATGAATATCTTGCAGGCATCCCTTTGTATCACTTGGCACATCAATACCTAGATATTCTTGATATCTCGCATTCCACGCTTCAGGTAAATCTTCCACAGCAAGATCGCCCTTCATCATCATCCGTTCTAGTTCAAAGCGAATCATGATGTGCATGTTGTACGTTGCTTCGTCCGCTTCTACGCGGATAAAGTCGGGGCGAACAATGTTTGCCCCACCGTAGACGTCATCAAAAGAAAGCGACGCTGTTGCACCTCCAAAAAATTCATTCAATGTTGGGTGACACCATTTCCAAAATGCCTCGCTGCGACCAACTTGATTTTCCCACATTCGGCTTTGCGATTCATGGATACCGAGTGATACTGCATTGCCCATCGGTGTACCGACATGTTTATAGAGGAGACCTTGCTCATAGATGCCATGCCCTGCTTCATGCATTGTTGAACCGATAGCATCGTTTACGTTATTTTCATGAAAACGAGTTGTCAGACGGACATCCTTGCAGTGTGTTCCTGAACAAAACGGATGTGTCGATTCATCGAGTCGGCCCGCATCAAAATCAAAACCAATTTGCGTTGCAACCGAACGAACAAATGCTTGTTGCTGATCGACGGGTAGTGCAATTTCATTAAATGCATTGCTTGGTTTTGTATCGCTTCCCATTATTTCATCAAGCAACGTTTGTAATCGTTTTCGAAGCGGAGTAAATACTTCACTCACCGAGCTGGCAGTGCATCCCGGTTCGTAATCCTCCGCAAGAGCATCCCACGGTTCTCCCCCGTCAGCCCAACCATAACATTCTGCTTTGCGCTGTAGAAGGTTCACAATTTTTTCAAGCCATGGCTGAAACTCTTTGAAGTCGGTGTTCTTCCTTGCTTCTTTCCATGCCTCTTGACCTTTGCTTGAAAGTACTGCCTCTTCTTCAACTAATTTAGTTGGTAGTTTTGTTGCTCGATCGTACGAATGCCGGAGTTCTCGAACATTTGTTGCCGAAACACTTGTTGGCTCACCTACTACATCATCATCTTCCTCACACGCACTGAGCCAATCTCCAATTATTTGATCAGTCGCCATTTCATGGTGCATACGTGCCATCAATGCAATCTGGTCTGAACGATAATCAATCCCCTTCTTTGGCATCATGACTTCTTGATCCCAGCCCAGCAACCCTACCGATGACCCAAATAATGTTGTGTCTTTCATATGTTTGATAAGTTGATCGTACTCTTTTGATGTTGCAATTGTGGTCATGTGTTTTTCCTTTTGTGAGCACATATCATAACGACAACGAACCGCCAATTGGCGGTTCGTTGAAACATTCAAATCTCTATTTGGGTTATTCGTTGATTTCTTTAGCCGATTGCTCCGCAAGATAGGCAACTACTGCAGCGCCCTCTTCGTCATCTCGCAATTTGGCAAGATCGACTGGAGTTTTTCCCGCTGAATCTGTCGCTTTAACATCTGCACCCGCTTCAACAAGCAACATAATCTTTTCTAGAGAAACATTGCTATTTTCTGCACCAATATGCAAAGCAGTTGACTTTTGTTTATCAATATCGTTTACGTTGGCTCCTGCTTCAAGAAGCAAAGCAACTCCTTCGGCTTTACCTGTTCGCACAGCGTGCATCAATGGCGATCGTTTTTCAGCAGTATCAACCACATTCACATCTGCATCTGCTTCAAGCAAAATTGCAACTGATTTTATTTCGCCAAATCCTGCTGCCCATAAGAGTGGTGTGTATCCAAGCACTGTGTCAACTGTATTTGCATCAGCGCCAGCATCAATCAAAACTTGCACACCCGCTGCTGAACCAAACCCCGCAGCCCATGAAAGTGGTGTATTACCTAAACGATCTCTCGCTTGAATATCAGCGCCTGCATCAAGCAGTAGCTGAATTGTTTCTGGTTTCTTTGAACGTGCTGCGTACATGAGAGGGGTTCGATTAACTCGGTCAACGCGTTCAACTTGTGCACCCAACTCAAGCAATGCCGCAGTTGTATCGGCATCACCAGCTTCAGCTGCTGTGCTGAGCAACGCAACACCACCCTTGTCGGTAGCGTTGAATCTGCCAAGGCCTTTTTCAATGTATTCCAATACTTTCTCGCCACGTCCACCCTTGATATACCTAGTAAGTTGGTCACCGGAAAGGGGACGGTTTGGGTCCTTTTTTGGAATGTCCCCACCTGCACGACGGTCAGAGATAATTTTGTTCAATCGCTGCCGTTGCTCTGCATTCAAACGTACGTTTGTGGTTATGTCTTTGCAAAGTGGGTGATCAAGTCGAATTGTTATCTTTGTTGTGCTCACAACATCCCAGAATGCATCCCAATCAATAATGAGCTCTTGTGTAGCTGATGCATCTTGAGGCAATTCTGCAATCGCGGGTATAATTGATGTCACTCTGAAGGGTTGTTCATCAACTGATGACAACATCACGATTGTCGTTCCAGTTTCTTCATTGATTTCAATTGGATCATTGTCAAGAGAAACGTACGAAATTGTTTCTGCTACAACTGGAAGGCGAAGTGCAGGATATCCGTCAATTGTAAACGTTACTGTCTTAGACATTTTACGTGCGCGGCCTTTGCCATTCATCGTTACGGTAATAGCGGTTGATTCGCCCGGCTGAAGAACTGTTCCATTTTTAAAGTCTGAAGTTGTACATCCACAACTTGCTTTTGCCCGTGTAATCGTCACTGGTTCATCACCCATATTCTTCAGAGAAACAGTGCCTGATCCTTTTTCGCTCGTTGAAAATGAGCCAAGGTCTAATGTTTCTGGGGTAGCAACAACAACTTGGTCTCTTAACGCAACTGGTTCTTCTCGCTCCACTGGTTCTTGTTTTTTCTTGGGTGTACTGCTGCTAGACAAACTTGTTGGTGCTTGGAGCGAACCCGGTTTAATACTAGCTGAATTCTCATTTTTTCTTAACTTGTCCTTAGGAGTTGAAGGATGTTGATGATCATGAGCCGAAGAATGATCAGAAGTCAAAGATGGCTGGGGTGCAACCTTTGGCGCAGAATCAGAAACTTTGGATTCTTCTTGCTTAGCTTCAGTTGCTTTTGCTTCTGTTTTTGCAGCAACCGCTACTGGGGGCTCTACTTTTGTTGTTGTGTCGCCCATTGGCTGTTCACAACCGACAATAACGACCGAAGTGGCCAAGACAATGAGAGCGGTAATGTTGTTCATGTAATTTTTCATATCTATCCTTCCGAGCATTTCCTATCAATTGTTCCCAAAAAATGGTAATTGTGTATTGTAAACGAACACCGCTCAAGGGCAAGCGGTGATACGGTACAACGTGATTGTTGGCATAATATTGCTGTTTCTGCAATCATATAAAGCCCTTTGACGGTTTAATCGCCCTTTCTGCACCACATGGAGTTACAAATGCCATTCTCGGACCTTCCAGAACACCTTTTCATGCCTGCCCTTCGCCAATTTCAAGCTTGGCCAATGAAAAAAGATGACAAACAACTCGTTGCCCTGCGTGATCCCTTCATGCTGACCAAGGAAACACTTGTAATCCCTCCAAATGTGTTTGCAGCTGTGCAATTGATCGACGGAGAATCAACGCTTGAAGAGATTGTCCAAAAGACAAAAGCAAAGCCAGAGCAATTTATCGAATTAGTCGAAAAGTTAGACAGTGTTGGACTTCTATGGGGACCTACTGCAAAAAAACTAGAAGAAAATGCTGTTGCTGAGTTACAAAAACTTGGCGTGTTCCCTGTTCGGTCAAGTGGTTCTCTTGGTGAATCACCGGATGATTGCAGAGAAAGAATAAGCAACTGGTTTAGCGATACCGAAGATCCTGAGTTTGAACAGCCCGTCAAAGCAATTGTAGCTCCGCATCTTGATTACGACCGTGGCTGGCCCAATTATGCATCAGCGTACTACGCTTGGAATGGCATAGAAAAACCAGATCGCGTTGTAATCCTCGGCACAAATCATTTTGGCAATGGCGATGGCGTTGTTCTTTCAACTATTGGTTTTACAACGCCACTTGGAACGTGTCCGATTGACGAATCTGTTGCCGACAAACTTGTAGACAAATTTGGAACGGCTATTACTGCGGATTTTATTGATCACTCCGCAGAACATTCCATTGAATTGCATCTTCCTTGGTTACAGTATTGTTTTGGTGACATACCTGTGATCGCTGCTTTAATTCCTAGCCCTCTTATCGAAATGATTGAGGACGATGGCGAACGAACATCGACCAATGAGTTTGTGGAAGGACTCAATGAAATACTTCATGAAGTTAGTGGGACTACGCTGTTCGTTGCATCTGCGGATTTGAGTCACGTCGGGCAGCAATTCGGTGAACCACGACCCGTAGATGACCAACGAAAATTTGACGTTGAACGGCACGATCGCGAAATGATGTCGAAGTTTATTGAAAACGATGCTGACGAATTTGTTTCGGCTATGAAATGGAACAACAATGCAACACAGTGGTGTTCTGTTGGCAATATGTCCGCAATTCTCCAACTTGTTCAACCATCTGAAATCGAACTTATCGATTACCGCCAAGCGTGCGACCCTAAAGGCATCGCCCTCGTCTCTTCTTGCTCAATGGCGTTACTTTAAACTCCAAATCCAACTTCCATTACTTTTTTTTGCCGCAGAGTCGCTGAGGAATAACAGGAGTGTCCCTAACAGCAAGGGGCTGGCACTCTTCACTCGCGAGGTGACAGTCACTCTCAGACGATGGGCAAGGAAGTTTACGCGCACAACATAGAGGCAGGTGTGACTGTCACCAAGCCCGCCTTGTCGCTCTTATCTCCGTGGCTCTTCGTCTCTGTGGCCAATTCTTAACCGTACGAATTCTTTGGTCAACGAATAAACTGAAAAAATGGGAACCAGTGCAAACGGATTGCGAATATGCATCCGTAACTAAGCCCCCCACACGGAACTCGTTTGTTTTTATGGCAACGAGTTCTTTTTTTGCACATAAAACAGTTAAAAACGTCACAATACGGCAATGAAAGCCATCGTTCAACGCGTTACCCAGGCAACAATCACGGTTGAGAGCCCTCCCTACAAGGCCTCAATCAACGAAGGGCTGTGTGTGCTTCTCGGAGTTGAGCGGGGAGATAGTGAGCTACAGGCGACCTGGATGGCAAAAAAAATGGCAAACCTGAGAATATTCCGAGATGAAAATGACAAAATGAACCGCTCAGTCATCGATATCCATGGAGAAATACTCCTCATAAGTCAATTCACACTTGTTGGCGATTGCTCAAAAGGCAATCGCCCAAGTTTTATCAGAGCAGCACAACCCGAAGTTGCAGAACCACTCGTCATGCTTGTGGGAGAACTGCTGCAAACACACCACAACGTAGTCGTAAAAACAGGCGTCTTTGGAGCAACGATGCATATCGAACTCATCAATGATGGTCCTGTCACGCTCATCGTTGAGCGAGATTAAGATACAACAAATGGACTACGAAACCGCACAACTCCATCTCCAAACAAGCAAACTTATGGGTGTCGATTTTCTTCCCATTGGCTCTGCGTCACCAGCTACCGAAAGGTCTTGCCAGCAATCGATGCTCGATCAACTCAGAGAAGAACACGATAACATGTGTCCTCACTGCACCGTTGCAACAGGACACAAGCAAACCGTGTTTGGCACAGGAAATCCCGATGCTTCGCTCATGTTCATCGGTGAAGCTCCCGGCGCTGAAGAGGATGCACAAGGCATTCCTTTTGTTGGAGCGGCTGGACAAAAGCTCAATCAAATTATTGAAGCAATTGGCATGCAGCGCAAGGATGTTTATATCGCAAATGTCTTAAAGAGTAGACCGCCAGACAATCGAACTCCACTTCCAAGTGAAGTTGCTGATTGCGGCCCTTTTCTCAAAAAACAAATTGCAATTATCCAACCCGATGTCATCGTCACCCTCGGCGCACCAGCAACAAAATATATACTTTGTACAAGCCAAGGCATCACACGACTCCGAGGTACGTGGGGAACATTTGAAAATATCCCAGTGATGCCCACGTACCACCCTGCATATATTCTTCGTAATTACACCCCTGAGATTCGAGGACAGGTCTGGAACGACATGCAATTGGCGACTTCCAAACTAAACCAATAAAAACCTTGTCATAAACCCTTTTTTAGCAAGGGTTTGAGCCGAGATTGCTTTTTTTAGTAGAAAATCACGTTTTTTTAGTTGATTTACGAACAAAATCGGCAACAATGCATAGGTAAAACAAAGGCGGGACAAAGATACGTTAGGTCTTTGTTAACAACGACCATTTCTTCTCCCAACTTGGGATGACCAATTCAGGACATTGAGACTCCAATGCAAGCGCAAGATAAATTAATTGAACAGCCAACCTACAGCATGGCCCTCTTCAGGACTGCAATTCACCCTGAATTCTTCGTAATCGAAGACAGCATCACTGTGCAGCATAATGATTACGACTTTGAGGCGTGGCTCATCAAGGGCTCGCATGTTCTACGCTTCGAGTACGAAGGCACCTGTGTCACCGAGGTCATCGCTCCAAATACCGATGACCTCCCTGAACGTGGTCATGTCACCGCGCTTGTTTGTGCGGGCGAACGTGATCATGAACAAGAATTTGGCGACCGAATCACGCTGATTAACTCGATGCAAATTGAACTACTTCCAGAGCACTTGTTTGGGGATAGTTTTCAAGAACTCACCGAATTTGGCAAAGAAGCCGACGCAAAACTCATCGAATACACAACCGACAACGGCGAACATGGCGCCAGCATTCTTGACGTACAACGATATAACGACGAACTCCATGTGCAGTCGTATCACTTGCACTCAAAGAACGGCGTAGTACTTCGTACACAATCAATTTTTGAAATTAAACCAGCTGAAGTTGCTGATTAATCTACTGAATCGTCAACTACATTCGTGCCCTGGATCATACCGCGTGACCAAAGATCACGCGTATCTTGTCCATCGCACACTTTTCGCATGAGCAGGTACAGCATCGCACTCGTACTGAAGAAACCACTAAACACCCAACCAATCATAAGATCATGTACAACGGTTTCCCACATCCGAATGAGCACACTTGCACCAGATTCGTACCACGCCATTGAGGCAAGTGGAACTGTTTCGGTTTGAAGTGAACCCGCACCATGCAATGATTTATTAAACGTACCCACGCCAACAAGATTTGCTGAAATATCGAGGGTCAAATTCGCAATCAAACGAACAACTAGATACCCGAGCACAAGGGATACGATTAAAACAGCGAGATATCCAAAATAATGTATTGTCTTTGAGAATAAATACGCAAAAGACCGTTGAACTGCTTCACCGCCACTGCTATTTTCGCAGACAACTGCAGGAACAAACATTGGGCAACAAGCAGCGTAACCGACTGCAATAATCGCAACGCAAAAGCCCATCAAAAGAGATACGCCGTACAACAGCCCACCAATAAAATTGAGCCACGGAATGTTGAGCAATACTAAACCCATCAGCATCAATGCAATTGTAAGCGCAGCAACAAACATTGCAGGTCCACATACAGCTGCAAGCAATTCTCGCCAGCGTTCCAACGAAAAATCAATTGCTTCGCTCATACTTAAACGATCCGAGCGCGAATGCCAACAAAGTTGCATTCGTGCAATTGCGCCTCCTCCAATGCATAAAACATATATTAAAAAGAACCCATATAAACTGATAAACCAGTGGTAACCACCGTTCCAAAGCAATTGAGGCAACTCCCAAACAATTGCAACCACTCCTTGCCACATTTGCACAGCATCAAGATGCAATCCCCCGTCAACTATACTTGTCCATGCGGAGGAAACGTACTTCGCAGATTGTTCAAATGGACCTCGTGGGCGAATTTTTTCCAAAGCGATGTACCTCCGGCTGAATTCCACACGCTCTTCCTCTGAAACATCACCTTCATATACATGGTCTTGCCACGTTTGTAATAGGTATTGCTGAGCAGCACTGACATCCCAATCACTTGAGCCATCTGGAGCGCTATGTCCAAGAGACGTAGCTGCCTGTGCAATTGCAAACGCACGCTGTTCTTGCACTGCTTCGTCTGTAATTGTTTGCCCTAACGTTGTGGCATCAACATTTGAAATTGAATCCCACAAATATCCCGACGCTATAAGAAGTAAAACCATGCCAAATGCGATGAACATTCTCGCGGGCTGCATGGAACTCGCAACTGCTCCAAAAATCTTCTGGCACTGAAAGATAGATCCAAACTCAACGCCATCAACAATCGTTTTCTGTTCCCGCATGGGTATATCCTAGCTCATTATGAGCATTATGTTTCGCAGTGTGACAGTCACTGTCATACGCGGGCACGGAAGTTGGGTTGCACAACACGAGGCAGGTGTGACTGTCACTATGGGCAAGCGCCCCAAGAACCAACGACTTCAAGCAAATCGTTCACGCCAACAGTGCCATCGCCGTTGACATCGCTTGAGCAAGGGCTCGGGCATGGTCCCCAATTACCAATAAGGGCAAGAATATCTGCTACACCTACCGCGCCATCACCATCAACATCGGATGGGCAAGGCTGTGCAGAATCGCAATCAATCGAAGCGGAAAGAATCCTAACGATATCGTCACGATCAAGCGTACCAGTAAATGGGTGCGAGTTTTCCTTGAGCGTGTCGCCCTGCTCGCTTAAGAACCTGTCCAATTGTTGCACTTCAACAAGTACACGCGATACGCCATTTGCATCTGGAACTGTGCCGATTTCAACTGGGTTTAATGGATCTGTCACGTCGACCATTTGAAGACCGTAATACTCATTTGCAACGACTGCGTAATCGTCAACTCCCGGAGGTGCAAGTTGGCTTACAACTTCGACGTCCACAACCATCCCGCCAAGGTCAAGGCTTGAAACATAGTAGATACCATCTGGGTTAGTGATATCATAAATTTTCATGCCTGCAGAACCAGATCCCACGTATAGATAGTCGTGCTCTCTTGAGGGCTCAACTTCATTTGCAACAACCCAACGTGTGTAGACATCAACAGCAAATGCATCGCCAGTGTTAATTGTCTCTACAAGTTGTGGGTATTCAATGTCTGGAAGCAAGTCAATCACATGCACACCTGCCGATGTGTCAGCGACATATGCGCGAATCGCGAAGTCATTTCCAATTTGGTAATGGCTAAACACAAAAACATCTGCCGCACTGATGTTGTCCACAGTCGCAGCAATATATGGTGCATTGTGATCTGCGATGTTCACAATCAGAAGACCATCATCTCCGGCGGGAACGAATAGGTGAATGCCCCAAGGCACAACGCGAACTGCATTTGGAATTTCAACTGATGCAACAAGCAAAGCATCTTCAGGGATATCGTTGTCGTAAATACGAATCCCAAATCCGTTATCAACTACATACAAGTAGCGGGAGACACGAGCAATATCTATTGCATCGATGCCGGAAATTGTTCCAACAACGTCATCTGGTGTGTCGGATTCACGGTCATAAATTGCAACGCCATCAATCCCTTGTGCTACGTATAAAAATTCAACGGTGCCTTCAACAACATCTGGTTTTGAAGCAATCGCAGTTGGTACGCCAGTTAATGGAACGGTTCCATCTGGAACTGGAAGGTCTGGATCAGCGTGGCGGTCATAGAGACGCACGTCGGCACCTACTGTGTACACCGTGTCTCGAGCGATGGTGTACAAACCAGTGCCAAAACCAAGTGTGGCAGGAGAACGGTGGCATTCTGCGCATGTCCGTACTTCTCCAGCACCGCGAACCGTATGCGGTTGTACTGGGTTATGTCCCAAACCAGAAAGCCCGTTACTCGTTACAGGCATAACAAAGTCCATCTTTTTGCTTCCATCTGGTGCAGTTACATCCGCAATCGGGTGACAAGCAACAACATAAGGAGCAACTCTTCCTTCGCTATTTGGACCTAATGAGAAGTGTCGTAACGCTTCAAATATTTTATTGTTTGTTGAAACTTTGCCAACTTCAAACTCGCCAGTGACGTAATTCAAACCCATTTGTGTTTCGTCGCGTTCAAAGTGGCACCCAAAACAATTTGGCAACCAAGACGTGTGGCAGGAATAACATTCCAATCCACCATCCACTTTTAAGTGGTTGTCATTCATTGCACAGGCAGCCATCTGATTGGTTTCTACGATACTCATTGCGGTAGGAATTGTGTGTTCAACACCATCAACTTTCGAAGTCAACACGTAATCTCCATCAGAATTCTGGACCACGTTCGTCAAAGTAATACCATCATTATCGCGCAATGAAGGTGCTTGGTTTGGTAAGCCGTGGCATGTACGACATTCGATTTTTGTCGCTTGATCCATGTGCCCCCAAATATTGCCGTCACCGTGGATCCCATTATCTGTATGGCAATCAATGCAGTGCATGCCTGCAGCGCTGTGTACATCTTGAGGATTTGTATCGCTCACGGTGTAATGATAATTTTTATTAAATCGCTCATCGGTAGTTCCGGGAACTCCAGGACCACTTGGCAACCGTGGAGGCATCTGCGCCCGACCTGTAAAGTTCAAACCGATGCGTGCACCTCGGTGGTGGCAATGAATACACTGCTCAGACGGAATCTGCTTTGAGATAACGTGCGTTCTTGGATGACCACCTTCAAAGTGGTTAATTGACATGTCTGCGCTTTCCGAAAATCCAGTATTGGAATACATCATGTGACAAGCTGCGCAACCATCCGCACGGTAAGTACCGTCGACATTAGCAAATTCCCCTGCACCGCGGTACCCACGACCTCGCGACCAGAGGTGGCAACGTGCACAAGCTTGCGACGGAACAGCCCTGTAATGTGTTGCGAATGTAGTTTGATCCCCAGTTGCGTCGTAAATAATTAAATCAAGAAGAGATTCAACTGCGCCTTCGGCAACAGGAACATCACCATCAGTATCTTCGATTGCAAACGTGCCATAGATTGGGGTTTTAGTGTCAACAACATCATTTTGATAAAAGCCACCAGAATAGTGACCTGCAGTCGTAGCCATCAAACTTTTTTTCACTCGAACAACGTGGTCGGGGTGACACGCACCACAAGTTGATTCTACTACTCGCAAGTTGGATGGGTTCAACCATTTTTGATATTCCAAGTCTTGGTCGAGCGGAGGAATGGTTTCGTTGTAGTCAACGGAACCATCCGAAAAAACATGTGCTGTTTCGATTGTTTCGCCAAATGGATCGCCACCATGACAAAAGTCACAATACAAATTCATGCCTGCCATATTCTTTGTCACGTTTTCGATATCAGCGTGGCAAAGTAAACACCTTGGATAGGGATCGCCCCGACCATCTTCGCCTCGTCCATTGTTTGGTCCAATCTGTCCAATAAAAATTGGTCCGTCCTTTGTGTCCACTTGTACTTTTCCATGCGGGGAAGTGATTGTTACTTTTGGATCGGTGCTCGACGCATGTTGGGCTGTTTTAGCGTGTGGATTCTGTACTCCCCGCTTAGTTATAACTTTCCCATGTTTGGACATACCCGGATTTGCTGCACAAACAGCAGTCAAAGCAAAAACGGATAAACATATACAGATTCGTCGCAGCATAAAACCTTCTCCATTCTAAGGGAGTCCATTGACTCCTCTTATCGTTTAAATATACGGGGAACTTGCTCAAACGCAGCATAAAAAGTAGTGTTTTTAGCAAAAAAATGACCAAAAACACTACCGAACCCTCTTTTTGGAACCGCCTCCAATTACGAAACAATTCCTCCGAGGAATTAATTTGGCTCTCAATCGAAATAATCGAACTTTGAACGAAACAATTCCTCCGAGGAATTAATTTGGCTCTCAATCGAAATAATCGAACTTTGAACGAAACAATTCCTCCGAGGAATTAATTTGGCTCAGAGCCAAATTAAATGGGCATTATTGGAGTGCAGGTTCGGAGCGTGGAAACCGCATCTACGGGGGGGGGTTATTATTGGACGTAAAAATGGGGTTGATTGATATAGTTTCTACGGACGGGGACAGCATGAGGTGAATAGCCAACTGTTGGATTTGCAGATTGAAGTTATCGATGCAAAAATAACCGTCCACCGTGTTCTTGGACCTGCCTACCAATAGAATACAACGCCAATCATCAGAGTAATACCATCAAAAAACACACACTTGGAGGTGTGCAATGAAAACCATAGCAACAATGCTTGTACTTCTCGCCCTTCAAGGGTGCGGCGACAAAACCAAAGACAAACCAACTATGCAAACAGAAATATCGGCTGCAAGTACCCCTTCAAACCGAGTTGCGATACCGCCAGCTGTAAGAGCGAACCTCGGCATTACCTTCGCAACAGCTGAGCGTCGAAATTTGCAAGAGACGCTCCATGCTCCTGGAAGGTTTGAGTATTTACCTTCTGCTAAACGCGAATATCGAACGATGCTCAACGGCAAAATCGAACTTCTCGTTTCGCAATTTGAACATGTCACAGAAGGGACACCTCTTTTTCGAATCGAATCGCCAGAGTGGCGAGAAATGCAACAAGCGATTGCCGGACATGTTGCAACTGTGCAACAACTTGAAGCAAAGATGGAAATGTTCCACCCACTTCTACTCGCTCACGAACAACACGAATATTCCGTCAAAACTACCGTAAAACTATGGGAAGAACGGTTAAAAAAACTTGAACCAGTTCAAGATTCAAGCTACGAAAGTTTGCGAGAGGTTACTGCAGCACGAGCTGCGTATGAAACTGCACGTGCTGAACTTGCCGAGTTGCGCGTAGAAGAAGCACAATTTGATGCAGAGTACGCTGAAACAGTTGCTTCTCTACGTGCTGCAAAAGCAACTGCAGAAATAGCACTTGAATCTGCTGCATCAATGCTCAACATTCAAATACCAGAAGACCATCCACAGTGGTGGCGCGATATCTCGTCTATAACAATTGCTGCAACTACTTCGGGAATTGTCGAATTACTTAACATTACCAATGGTGCTTGGACAGACGCACAAACAAACGTGCTCACTGTTGTACAACCAGACAAACTTCGTTTCCACGCATCGGGTTTGCAAAGTGATCTTGGCGTATTGAGAAATGGCTTGAAAGTAAACATCGTTCCCCCAACTCCAACATCTGCAGGAAATGCAATTGAATTACAAAACACTATGCAAGGAAAGTTGCAACTTGGTTTATCAGGAGACGTAAATACTAGAACCATCGACTTGTACGTCACCCCTGACAGTTTGTCCTCATGGGCTAGACCAGGTGTTGCTGGTCAACTTGAAATTATCACTGACTCAACAACCAATCCCGAACTTGCAATTCCTATTGCGGCGGTGCAACAAGATGGGCTCACACAAATCATATTTAGACGATCGCCTGACAATCCAAACGAAGCGATTCGGCTAGAAGCGGATCTTGGTCTAGATGATGGTCGCTGGATTGCGATTCTTTCTGGGCTCGCGGACGGCGATGAAGTTGTACTCGATGGTGGCTTTCAATTGATGCTTGCCACAAGTGGATCCATTCAAAAGGGTGGACACTTTCATTCTGATGGCACCTTCCATGAAGGTGAGGATTAAGCCATGTTGAAAGCATTCATTCGCTTTTCACTTCAATACTCTTCGCTCATCGTGTTGATGGCGTTGCTACTCACTGGGTACGCGGCGTACCAAGTTCCGCGGATGAGTATCGACGTTTTTCCAGAATTAAATGCGCCCACTGTTGTTGTGATGGCTGAAGCGGGCGGACTCGCTGCGGATGAAGTCGAACAATACGTCACATTCCCAATCGAGTCTGCTGTGAATGGAATGACCGGCGTCAGGCGTGTTCGTAGTGCAAGCGCTATTGGTCTATCAATTGTTTGGGTTGATCTCGATTGGGGTGCTGACCTATACGACGCAAGGCAACTCGTCGCCGAACGACTTTCTACTGTTAGAGAAAATCTTCCTCCGGGAGTTGAACCATTCATTACGCCAATCACGTCAATTGCTGGTGAAATCATGTTGATTTCGCTATCATCACCCAGCGGCAAAGCAACGCCTCTTGAACTGCGCTCTTACGCAGAATTTGACTTGCGTAACAAAGTTCTTGCCATTCCTGGGGTTGCGCAAGTCGTTGCGATTGGTGGCGAACTTCCTGAATACCAAGTCAATGTCGATCAAGAACGATTACGTATTTATGACTTAACTATTTCAGATGTCGTTGAAGCCGCGGGCAATGCACACTCAACAGCAAGTGCTGGCTACTTGCCGAATGTTGGAAGTTTTGAAATACCTATTCGTCAGCAAAGCCGAGTTACTAAAACGAGTGATATTGCAAATACAATAGTTACTTACCACGATGGTGCGCCAGTTACGGTTGGTCAAGTTGCGGACGTACGGCTCGGCCCTGCACTCAAACGGGGCGAGGGCTCCGACAATGGATCCCCTGCTGTTGTGATTTCGATTCAGAAATCTCCCGGTACAAACACTCTCGCACTTACAGAGCAAATTGACGAATTGTTCGATCAAGTAGAAAGAACCTTGCCTGCAGGCATGCTATTGAATCGTGATGTCTTTAGACAAGAGCATTTTATCAATCGCGCTGTGTCCAACGTCACGACTGTGTTACTTGAAGCCGTTGTCATCGTTGCGATTGTGCTCATGCTGTTCCTTATGAACATTCGAACAACAATTATTACACTAACCGCGCTGCCTGTCTCTCTTGCCATTGGACTACTCATGATGGATTGGTTTCAACTCGGCTTGAATGTCATGTCACTCGGCGGTTTGACTGTTGCAATCGGTGTGTTAGTCGATGACGCAATTATTGATGTTGAAAATGTTTTCCGTCGGCTAAAACAAAACAACACACTTCCGAACAATCAGCAAAAGCAATTCGTCGAAGTAATCTTCGATGCTAGCAATGAAATTCGACCCGCGATGGTGTTCGCAACGGCAATTATCGTGTTGGTGTTTGTACCACTTCTCTTTTTACAAGGTCTAGAAGGAAAATTTTTCCAACCGCTCGCGCTTACGTACATGATTTCAATTATTGCATCTCTTGTTGTCGCACTTACCCTCACTCCTGCACTTTGCAAAATACTGCTCTGCACTCGAATCGGCAAAGGGCACGACAAAGAATCTTGGCTCGTACAATTTTTGAAACGACAGTACGAACAAGCACTCCACGTAACACTTCGCTCAAGAGGACTTGTTCTTTCAGGCGCAACAATAGCAACTGTTCTCTCGATTCTGCTTGCAAGCACATTCGGCACTTCATTTCTGCCCTCTTTTAACGAGGGAACGTTCACCGTCTTTTTGTTTGCACCTCCCGGAACTTCTCTTGTGGAAAGTAACCGTCTAGCAACAAATGTTGAAACACAGCTCGCTGCAATCGATGGTGTGCACTCTGTTTCACGCAGGACTGGTCGAGCCGAACGAGATGAACACGCCGAACCCGTGAGTAGCTCTGAAATTGAAGTTTCAATCGACGATGGTTTTAGCCAAAAAGAAATTCGTTTAGAAATCGACAAGGTGCTTGATGCGATTCCAGGCATTACAACGATGGTTGGGCAACCGATTGAGCATCGTTTAAGCCACTTGCTATCGGGAACGCCAGCAGCAATTGCAATTAGTATTTACGGGGACGACCTCAACAAACTTCGCAAGATCGCGAAGGATATTGAACGTGTTCTTTCAGATATAGATGGCGCACGTGATGTTAATGCAAATCGTGAAGTCATGATTACATCGTTGCCTATTCGATACCGGCACGCTGAACTTGCTTCATTTGGCTTGACGCCAGCTGAAGCTGCCGAACAAGTCCGTGAAGCAATGTATGGCGAAGTTGTCGACACCGTGAACCAAGGCACTCGTCAATATAATCTCGTCGTTCGCCTTGATTCATCTCAACGAGAGAGCATAGAGCAAGTAAAGAATTTACTAATTCGAGGACGCAATGGGGCGATAGTTCGGCTTCGGGATATCGCGGACATAGGTCCCGAGCGTTCAAGCAATTTAATAACTAGAGAAAATGCTCAACGCAAAGCGGTTGTTTCACTTAACGTTGCGGATGGTTCAAATCTAGGGGATCTCATCGGCGAAGTTAAACTTCTTGTAGATCGAATTGTTGAGGAGGAAGGCTGTACCGTACATTACGGTGGGCAGTTTGAAGCGCAACAGTCAGCGTCAAAAACGATTCTTGCATCTGGGTTTGCAATAGCGATACTCATTCTCATGCTTCTTCAAATATCAACAGGCACACTTCGCTCTGCGCTTCTTGTGCTTATTAATATGCCACTCGCACTCATTGGCGGCATCCTAGCTATTTACCTTACTGAGGGGGGCAACTTCTTTGCGAATACTGTCGCGTTGTTTGGTCTGGGCGGAACGTACATCGCCCCTGTCATTTCAATCGCATCCATGGTTGGGTTTATCACACTCTTTGGAATTTCTATCCGCAATGGTATCTTGCTAATCAATCATTACAATCATTTACTTTTGGAGGAAGGTGTCACCATCAACGACGCTATCTTCCGAGGTTCAATGGAACGTATTGTTCCAATTTTGATGACCGCGCTTTCTGCAGTCCTCGGGCTTGCGCCCCTTGCGCTTGCTGCTGGAAAACCAGGCAGCGAACTACTTGCTCCACTTGCCATCGTTACCCTTGGCGGGCTGCTCACCTCAACTATTCTAAATCTTATTGTCATCCCTGCGGGCTTTTCGCTCGTCTTCGGAAAATCAAAAACGCATTCTTGAAAGGAAACACCATGCGATTTTTACTACTAGGATCTATATTTCTTCTTGCTCACTGTGGTACACAAGAGCCAGAAAAACCAATAATTACAGAAACCCCAACTGCAACTACAAAAGCCCCAGCACCAAAGCAAACAGTTGACTCTGGGGATGGACGCGACCAAGGGAACCAACAAACGATTTCGATGTCCCTTTCACTTGCAGGAGTCACGCTTGATATTGCGGCACAGGGCACACTGCATCCAAACTCGGTGTACCACCTTGAGATGGTTCTTGTTGCGGGATCTCCCGGCGGTACTGTTCGAGTTTGGATTGGTGATGAGTCAGGAAAAGGCTCCATGAAAACCAAAGCCGATGGACACGGTGACCACTACCACGCACACGTTCTAACCCCAAAAGTAATCAACGAAAAGACTGCTTTGTGGATTGAAGTGCAATCCGTGACGGGCGATCGAGCAACTGGACGCATTGCATTGCAATAACAATTGGGGTGCTTGCATAGATTGGTTGATATCACTTCGTTTGATAAATTGTCTTGCCTTCTTTGATGGTTTCAAGGACAACAATTTCTCCGATGGTAGTTGGGTCAACCGTAAGAGGATTGTCTGAGAGTATTACAAGGTCTGCTAGTTTGCCAACCTCAAGCGACCCCTTGGACTCCTCTTCAAAGTGTTGATACGCACCCCAAATCGTAAATGACTTAAGTGCTTCCATTGGAGTAACCCGTTCATTTGGACCCATCACCTTACCACTTCGGGACGTACGGTTAACAGTAGCATCCATAACTCGCATGAGATTTGGTCTTGCAACCGGGGCGTCTGAGTAACTCGTTGTAATCATTCCTCTGTCAAGCGATGATCGCATAGGGGAAATTTTTTGCGCATATTCAGGACCAATGATTTCGTCGTACCAGTCGCCCCAATAAAACGTGTGCATCGGGAAAAGCGAAGGAATCAATGACAACTGTGCAACCGAGTCGAGCTGATCTTGGCGAAGAAATTGTCCGTGGATAAGAACGTGCCGCAAATCTTGTTGCCCATAACTGCCCATTGTTGCTTTAGCAACGCGTATAAGTTGATCCGCTGCTGCATCGCCATTTGTATGTGAAAGAACCTGCCAACCATTCGCATTTGCTTTGTTAAACAAATCGATGACTATTTGGTCGTCTGGAATTGCTGGGTAGCCCTTATATCCTTCACTCTGACCAGCAGGAGGCAGAACGTAGGGAACAGTTCGCCAAGCAGTCCTTGCTTGAGGAGAACCATCTAACGTTATTTTCATTCCACCAATTCGATAATGCTTGTTGTACTCTCCACTGTTCCATGTTGAATCCATCGGAGACAAATCGCTGTAGTCAATATAGGAAACCACATCGATTTCGAACCCTTGATTTTGAGCATAGTTCGTCAAAATGTCATGTGTCGTTGCTAAACAACGCCCCTCTTGTGCAGTGGTGTAGCCAAAACTTTTCGCCATCTCTTCACCCCGTTTCATAAAGTACACCTGATCTTCGACTGTTGGGGGCGCCATGAGTATCCGCATCATGGGCGGTATTGCTGCAAGCTCTTCAAGCACGCCGTTTGGAATATTATTTCCGGACTGCCTTCGAATCACGCCGCCAACTGGATCTTGCGTATCTTTGGAATACCCGAGTTTTGCAAGCCCGACTGTATTTACAGCAGCCATGTGCCCAGAAATATGCGTTGCCATAACAGGAATTGTTGTTGAAACTTTATCTAAATCTTCACGCGTTGGATGGCGACCTTCTGCAAGTACTGCGTTGTCGTACCCCATTCCGTAAATCCAACCAGTGCGCTTAACGTCTGGTCCCTTTGCGAATTGTTGTAATTCAACAACAAGGTCGTTGATGTTTTGAACGGTGCCATCTGGTGCAGCCATTAAATTTGCGCCAACCGCCTGCGCGCCGAAACCAACAAAATGGAAATGTGGATCGATGAATCCCGGAAGTAATGTTTTTCCTTTAAGGTCAACGGTCGTTGTGTTGTTGCTAGCAAGTTGCATCACCGATATTTTATTTCCAACTGCCACAATGATGCCATCTTGTACTGCAACTGCTTCAGCACTTGGATTACGTTCATCCATCGTAACAATCGGCCCGCCGAAATAAATGGTGTCTGCTGCTTTGTTCTTATGCGTTGTTGAACATGCCGGCAACAAAAAAAGCCCGAGGAAAAATGCAAGTCTTGTAGTTATTTACATTGGTTCACTCCTTGGATTCGACACTACTATAAACCAACCAAATGGCTTAAAAACTATCCGCGGGATAGTTTTTTCCCTCTGACCAAATGCTTTGGAGTTTGCTATAATTTCGCGTTCCTGGTCCCCTATAGCTCAGTTGGTAGAGCGAGCGGCTGTTAACCGCTAGGTCATTGGTTCGAGTCCAATTGGGGGAGCTTTATGACAGAAGCCCGCGAAGGCGGGCTTCTGTCATAAAACTCCCAAGCGTTGCTTCGCAACGCTTGGTGCATC
>CAZAZD010000020.1:0-39223 GCA_964489535.1 uncultured Isosphaeraceae bacterium | reverse complement strand
TCCGGTCGAAACCAGGTCGGCCCCTAAGTTTTCAAAGAGCAAAACACAGTATACCTCCGAACAACTGAAAGTCCAGAAAATAACAAAGTCAAGGAATTATAATTTTTTAAGTTCGTTGATCGCAGGCACAACTTCTGAGAGTATGCGTAAGAGCACTTCTGCTTGTGTTCCTATTGCTTCAATATTCGATATGATTGAATCGTCGTAGCATGCTAAAACAGGCGCAGTTTGTTCCCTATACACCTCAAAACGTTTTCGAATAACTGATTCGTCGGCATCATCGGGTCGTCCCTGTTCGGTTGCACGCTTTTGCATGCGGCGAACCATTTCATCGATATCTTCGCAGACAAGGTGGATAATCATGAATGGATCGATGTGATCCTGCATTGCTTCTGCTTGGGGTTCGCTTCTTGGAATGCCATCAAGGAGCAAAATGTCTGTGGTGGGGGAGTACAGTTCTCTGAAAATGAGTTGTTCGACATGTTGTTTCCAAAGGCGCACCGTAAGGAAGTCCGGAACCAATAAGCCC
This sequence comes from uncultured Isosphaeraceae bacterium, assembly GCA_964489535.1. Classification (GTDB taxonomy): domain Bacteria; phylum Planctomycetota; class Phycisphaerae; order Phycisphaerales; family SM1A02. Next base: position 38,694 of record CAZAZD010000020.1, on the reverse strand, counting down.
TGCGAGGAGTACCTTGTAAACTCCAGCCCAATTTCCGATTCTTTATCGAGTGAACGGAACATATCGCCTGTTGCAAGGTGAAAGAATCCTGGAATAGCACCAAGCATCATTCCCTGCGTACCTTTCCCAACGCCCGGAGGGCCAATCAGAAGGATAGAGGGGTATTTGTGTGTGGGCGACATTGTGAATTGGAGAACTTGCGAATGATAACAAAAACGATGCTTAGGGAAGGAGCCGAGTGAAACCGTCATGGGTAATTATTTGGGGTAGGATGCAGCGATGCGAGGATTGACGAGAGAATGGGTGACGCCACCGGCAGCCGATCCAGTGAAACCACTTGTAGGGCGGGTGCTAGATGCTCGTGGGATATCGGATGCGGATGATGTGCGAACATTTTTAGATCCGAAACTCTCTGCGTTAGAAGACCCAAGCGCATTGCCCAATGCAGAAAAAGCGGCTGAAATACTCTGCGAGGCACTCCGAGAGGGACAAAAGGTATTGATTTACGGGGACTACGATGCCGATGGGATCACTGCCTCCGCTGTGCTCTATCATGTTATTGCTGCAGCAACGAATCGAGAGGGACCGCCGATTTATATTCCGAATCGCGTTGACGAGGGATATGGCATAAATCCTGAAGCAATGGAACGGTTTAAAGAAGAGGGTATGGGGCTTGTGGTTTCGGTAGATTGTGGTATTACTGGCATTGAAGCTGCTAAAAAAGCCAAGGAACTTGGTATCACACTCATAGTCACTGACCACCATAAAGCCCGCGAAAATGGGCAACTTCCGGATTGTGCAGCAATTGTGCATCCTGGACTTGAAACAGAGACAACCACTCACTTTGCTGGAGTTGGAGTGGCGTATCAACTTGCTTGGGCGTTTGCACGCGCGTGGTCACAATCACATCATGTCAACGAACAATTGAAGCAAGTGCTGCTTGACATGATTCCATTTGTCGCAATCGGAACAATTGCAGATATGGTTCCACTCACACATGGGAACCGAATATTGGCACGGTGGGGATTGCAGTTGTTGCCAAGTACGAAAAATCCGGGCTTGCGTGCAATTATGGATAAACTTAACACCCCGAAACAAAAATTAAATGCTTCGCACATAAGTTTTGGAATTGCTCCACTCATCAATGCAGTGGGTCGCCTAGCACACGCAGCGACTGCAGTGGATTTACTGACTCATCTAGATGGCGCGCTTGCTGATTCGGCTGCTGGAGAACTTGCAGACTTAAACATTCAAAGGAGAAAAGTACAGACGGCAATTGTTAATAATGCACTTGAACAAACTGAAGAGAAGGGTCTGCAAGAGAGCAAATTGATTATCTTGCAACACGACGATTGGAATCCCGGTGTTGTCGGTGTAGCAGCAGGTAAATGTGTAGAAACGAATTACATCCCAACAATTCTTCTCTCTTGTGATGGCGATGAGCTCATAGGATCGGCTCGAAGTATCGCTGGGTTTTCTATATTTGACGCACTTTGTGCCTGTCAAGAACATCTTACAAAGTTTGGTGGTCATGATATGGCTGCCGGTTTGTCACTTCCACGAGAAAACTTTGATGCTTTTGTTGCAGCAATGAAAAAGTATGCAAACAAACACATCGAAGATGACCAGTTAATAAAACGAATCAAGCCGGATGTTCTCGCAGAGCTTCGTGAGGTTAAGCTTGATACTGCGGTTGGTGTTGAAAAAATCGGTCCGTTTGGTGTCGGGAACCATACACCCATTGTTCAAATCATGGGAGTGAAGGTAGACGAAGTGCACGCAATTGGAAGTGGGGGCGCGCACCTGAGCATGAAAGTTGTCTCATCTCAAAAACGGATTCGATGCCTTTGGTGGAACTATGGAAAGTTTGCATCAAAAATAAAACGGGGATCGGTGATTGACATTGTTGGTAAATTAAACGTTAATGAGTTTCGGGGCGTGAGCACAGCCGAACTTGTGTTGCTCGACGTTGCACTACCATGCTGCTAGTTCTCCAACAATTGGCTCAACAAGATCCTTTAAAGTTACGATGCCAATTGGCTTGTTGTTTTGTGAAGTGACAATTGCCATGGCAACATCCCGCTCGCGAAGTGCATGAAGTGTTTCTCTAACCGGTGTGTCTGGTGAAATGAACAACGGCTCCTTTAAGAGAGAAGTCGTTTCACTTTCGGGATAAAGCAGCGCTCCGAGAACCGGAAGAACGCCAACTACAAATCCGTTCTCATCAACCGTTGGCAGCCGTGTGTGTGAAGTAGTGCTAATTGCAGAGGTTCTTCGGCTTGTCGATATGTTTGTTCCAATACATCGAACCCGTGTCCATGGAACCATCTCGCTTCGAACCGTAAGTGTTTTCATTGCAAGCACGCGGTCGGCCAACGTAATTTGTTCGTTGCTGAGGACCCCGCCCTCTAATCCCTCTTTAAAGAGTAATCCAAACCGTCTTCGAGGTGATGGCTCGATTGTATTTTCAGTTCCCAATATAAAACGAGCAAGTTTTCCTATGCTTGAAACAATTGGAACGATACCCGTCCACCACAAAACTTTGTCTGACCAAGAGAGAGGCGCGCTCCACCTGTACGTCCACGTGTCTGTATGGGAACGGAATAAATCTTTTGGTAACACTTCGCCAAAAATAAACAGGATTGGAATCATGACAACTGCATTGACCCCAATTGCTACCCATGGACCGAGTTGTGTTTCTTCTAATAATCTGGCAACGCCGTAACTTGCTAAGTAATTGGCAATGTTGTTGCAGACAAGCAGCACAGCAAGCATGCGAGTTGGTTGGTGAAGTAAAGAAAGAAGTCGTTTTGCACTTGCGACGCCGCTTGATGCGCGAACGTCGAGACGTATTTTGTTTACGGTGTACAGACCGGTTTCTAATCCAGAGTATAGGGCGCTAAGTGCTAACCCTAGCAGGGTGATTCCAATGGCAATATAAACGTCGGTCATTGCTCGCCACCATTGGACGTTGAGAGGAGTACGCGTGCAACGCGGTACTCGTCCATCGAATCGACTTCAAGTTTTAAATTATTGAAGTACACAATGTCGCCTACTTTTGGAATCCTTCCAAGTTTTGCTGCTACTAATCCCCCCATCGTTGCAGCGGGGCAATGTTCAACAAACGAACCAGTTGCAGCAGCCCAACCACGGACGGGTGTATTTGCGTCTAGGATCCAACGGCCATCCTCAAGTTGTTCTGGCGGCGTAATATCGTAATGATCACCTTCGCCAATCTCACCGACAAGTTCCTCAAGAACATCTTCAAGTGTTACAAGTCCGGCGGTTCCTCCAAACTCATCAACGACGATTGCAAGTCGCGTTGAGGTCTCTCTAAAACGGGTGAGCAATTGATCGAGCGTTGCAACTTGCGGGATAAACTGCGGCTTCGTCATACTCGCTTGCATGAGCGTTTGTCCGCCAAGGCACCGCTGCAAGTATCGCTTCGTGTGCAACATGCCAGAGATGTCATCAATGTCATCGCTATAGATTGGAATTTGAGTGAGTCGACTTTCATCGATGATTGACCTTAACGCACTTTGATTTATTGTTCCGGGGGCTGAAATCATGTGCACTCGCGGTGTCATTACCTCGCGTACACGGATTCGACTAAGTTCCACAACTTCAAACAAAACACGTTGTTCATCTTGGTCGATAATTCCCTCGGAAGATGACAGTTCTACAAGCGAAGCGAGCTCGGTTGCGTTGAGCTCATTGGGTGTGGAGGAAGAAACGAGCCGAGAGAGAGGCGAAATGATAAAAGCATCAATGGCTCGGCGAAACGGAGTAATCAAGCGATGCAATAATGAGAGCGGCGGAGCGAGCAACATTGCAATCCCAATGGGTCTTGCGGTTGCAGCCATTTTTGGAAGTACTTCGCCAAAAATAACAATTGAAAATAGCGTCGCCGCAGCAATGCCAACTTCAATCCCAATTCCGCCGGGGGAATGCAACATGAGGACGGAACCAACAATGAAGTACAACACGTTTGCTGTCATGTTTCCAATCAGTATAGTAATGAGGACATTTCGCCTGTTTTTTGCAATATAAAGAACAGCATTTGCAGATGGTGTCTTTCGTTTTCGCAGTTCGATAAGTTGCGCTTGTCCAAGTCGAAAAAAAGCAGTTTCGCTGCAACTGAAAAAAGCGCTCAGTGCGAGCAAAGGCAATAAAGTGACGAGTAGCGCAACGTCAAGGCTAGTCCAACTTGTTTGTTCAATGTGGTCAATCATAAATCGCGGCCCATGCTTCGGACGGCATCTTCAACCCTTGCCATAAATTCGGTTGAACTCTCATCTTCTTGAAAGTGTAGCGGTTCTCCGTAAAATATTTGGATTGTTCCCGCGTTTGGAATGTACGTTGCTTCCGGAAGCACCTTCATACCACCTTGAATGCAAATGGGAACGACGGACCTGCCAGATTTTTTCGCAATAATTGCAAGCCCACCTTTGAATGTTGCGATTTTACCGGTGCGACTTCTTGTTCCTTCAGGGTAAATAACAATCGACCATCCGCGGGAAAGGAGGTCTTGCATTGTGCGTATCGAACGCAGGGGCGACTTTATTCGTTCGATGCCAAAAGCATGCCAGAGCGAAGCAACGAGGAATTGTATAAAACGTTTTTTTCTTGAAGTTCCATCACGATCGGCGAAATGATCAAACGCTGCGGCAACTGCAGTTTTCCTCCGGAAATTTTTCGGAAGCGTATGCATGATGACGTGTGTGTCAACGTGGCTCTGATGATTCGATGCAAAAATGACCGGAGAATTGACGTGTGTGAGTTGTTCGGTGCCCAAAGCGTTCCAGCTCACTCGCCGAAGGATTTTTACAACCCACAAAGAAGTTAATAGACAGATTCTGCAACATCGTAAAAGTGGAGCCCGAAATTGCTTTAGGATTGCATCAGCGTCAGGTGGCTGATTAGCTTTCTGTTCTTGGGATCTCATTGGCGCGACCCAACACCCTTTCAAATGCAATTGCGTATTGATCGAGTAACGCTTCATCGGCAGATGGGAACGATGGAAGCTTTAATAAGGAACCATTACCCACGGTCGTGTTCGGAAGGTCGGTTGGATCGTAGACATGAATGGGATTTTCTTCAGTCGCAGGTAACCGAGCAATTTTCGACCAAACGTTATGAGTAAAGACTGGCTGCTGGTGAAGAAGTGGGTAACGAGGTGCTGCGACCAATGCGCCCTCAGCCTGCAATGCTTTTGCGAGGTCGTTGATTGGCAAGCCGGTTTTGCTTTCGTCGTATCGAATGAGAAACTCAAAGTAGACGCGGTGTACATCATCAGTCGAGAGAAAGGTTTCAAAACCAAATGCTTCAAGTTTTCTTGACAAGTATTCACAGTTCTTATTTCTGCGTTCGTTTCGCTCATCTATCTTGTTGAGTTGCGAATGTGCAAGCGCTGCTGCCATTGGCGCCATGCGAAACTTAAATCCAAAGCCAGTTGCCGCAAAATATTTGTTTTTGGATTCAAGCTGGAGTAAACGCTCGTAATGTCCAAGTCGAATTGCTGATTCAAAGGTTTTCTGATCGTCACAGAGCAAGACGCCACCTTCTCCCGAAGGGCAGAGTTTGTTGCCCTGCATGCTAAAAATACTGACATCGCCAAACGAACCAATGGGCTTGCCTTTGTAGGTTGCGCCGTGTGCGTGCGAGGCATCTTCTAGTATTTTTAGGTTGTGCTTCTTTGCAATGGCAACAAGTTCGTCCATCTTGGATGGCATGCCAAACAAATGTACAACAACGATGGCTTTTGTTTTATCGGTAATTTTTCGTTCGACATCTTCGGGGTCAAGTCCGAGACAGTCGGGTTCTAATTCTGCAAAAACAGGAACACCGCCACAATGCAGGACTGGCATAACGCTTGACCACCATGTTGCGGATGGAACAATCACTTCATCAAACGGCTGAATCCCGATGGCATGCAATCCAGCAAGAATCGCAGATGTGCCATTGTTGTGCGTCAGCGCAAAATTTCTACCTGTCAACTGTTTGTAGTCGCCTTCTAGTTCACCTACGATTGGGTGCAAGGAAAGGTTGCCGCTTCGAAGGACTTCAAGTACAGCTTGTTCATCTTGGTCGGTGATTATTGGCCACTTCATTGCTTCATCTTGGTCAAGGGTAATGACTGGCTCGCCGCCGAGTATTGCAGGAAGTTGGGTTGCTGTGGTCATCTTACGTTCCAGTGTCGGGTGATTCGCCAGCAATGGAAGAACGCATATCCGTATCTGAGATGACGTTCTTCATGTTGTAATAATCCATCACACCAAAGTTTCCTATGCGGAATGCCTCTGCCATTGCTTTTGGCACATCGGCTTCAGCAAGGACAACAAGTGCACGGTTTTTTTGTTCTTCGGCACGATGCTCAGCTTCTTGTGCAACCGCCATAGCACGGCGCTTTTCTGCTTCCGCTTGGAATCTCGCCTTGTCCGCTTCCGCTTGGTGCGCTTGTAACGTCGCTCCAATGTTTTCGCCGACGTCTACGTCAGCGATGTCAATGGAAAGGATTTCAAATGCAGTGCCAGCATCAAGACCTTTAGCAAGAACAGTTTTGGAAATGTTGTCGGGATTTTCAAGCACTGCAAGGTGTGTTTGAGCAGAACCAATCGTAGAAATAATGCCTTCGCCAACGCGAGCAATAATAGTTTCTTCAGTTGCGCCTCCGACAAGCCGAGCGATATTTGTCCGTACGGTCACTCGTGCACGCGCGCGTAATTGAATACCGTCACCAGCAACCGCGTCAATTGTTTTTTTACTGCCACCAACGTGTGGGCAATCAATCACTTTTGGATCAACGCTCGTACGAACGGCTTCTAGAATGTCACGACCTGCGAGGTCAATTGCCGTGGCGGTTTCCCACAGCAAATCAATGCGTGCCTTGTCGGCTGCAATCATTGCGCGAACAACGTTTGTGATACGGCCGCCAGCAAGGTAATGCGCCTCGAGTTGATCGGTTGTAATTTCGATGCCCGCCTTTTTGCCACTGATACGATTGATAACGACGGACTTAGCGTTCACTTTACGAAAGCGCATCATGACAAGATCGACAAACCCGACTTTGGCACCGCTGACCCATGCTTGTAAGTAGAGCCCCAAGTACTGAAATGCGAAGGCGACAATAATGAGTAGAAAAATGCCGCCAATAATGACGCCGCCGATTAGCCATGGTGAAATTGTTGCAATAAATAAGTTCATACGAACCTCCTCTTCAAAGACATATTATATCAGTCATTCAATTTTCTGACTTTTATCTGGTTGTCGTAGACAGAAACAACTTCGATTGCTGCGTTTGCTTCAATACTGCCTGTTTCAGCCATAGCATCGATGCGTTGGCCATTAATTCGGACAACGCCGATGGGTCGAAGGACTGTGATGGAATCACCTTGTTGCCCAACAAGTAACTGTAGTTCTGCTTGACGTTCTTCGATTCTTGCCTTGGAGCGCTGCATTGCTTCTTCGTTATCTTCTTCGACGATGCCTCCTAGAATCATGCGTTTTGCAAGTGGAGATGCAGCCCAAATTTTGAATGCTATCCAAACGAGAACAGGTCCAAAAACAATGTAGATGCCCGTTGCGATAAGCCCTGTATTTGCATCGTGAATATAGAAGGCAATGAGCGAAGCGAGGACAGAAATAGCACCGACAAGGGCAAGCAAGCCGCCCGATGGGACGAATACCTCAATAAAGAAGAGCACAAGAGCGATACCAATAAAAATAAATGCCCAAATGATTGGAGATGCGTTAGCAGTCGTTGCGGTTTGTGCGAGGAGTTCTAGCATGTTGTTTCTTCAACTTCGATGGTGAGGCCGAGACGTATGATACGGACAGTTGCGCCCTCTGTTATCCATTGTCCCGAAGTTGTTGCGTCAAATATTTCCTCGCCGATTTGAATTCGCCCGCTAGGGCGTAAATCGGTAACAGCGATTCCTGTTGATTGGAGTGTTGGTCGTTCTTGGTGCTTGACAGCGTGGGCCGCGATTTCGCCATCAAGCACAATGCGGCGCATAGCGTCCGTGTTGCCTAAACGTCTTACGATAATCCACGCTCCAATAATGGCGAGGATACATCCGCCAACGACAGCGCCCAAGCCTGTGAAGAGCTGCACTTGACCCTGAGGTGATTGCAACGAACCGGAAATAAAACTCCCAACCATGCCGGCGAATAAAAATCCAACCCCCAAAAAACCTGTAAAGCCAGTTCCGGGAATGACGAATATTTCAACAGCGATGAGCGTAATTCCTGCAAAGACAAGAACAAGGTCCCACCACTGGGCGAGTCCTGCAAGGTAGGGCGCTCCAATCAAAATTGCCATCGAAACTACTGCGCCAGCGCTAAAGACGCCAGTTGAACCAGTGACAAACTCAACAAAGACGCAAATTAAAAAGACGGCTATGAGCGCGAGCCGGACTGGCCAACTTATCAGAATGCGAACGAGCCCTTCCGCCCAATTTGTATTGTGACGAGTGACGGTTGTTGCGCCAAACCATTGCTCTAACTCCTTGTCGCTAGCGATGACATCGGTAACAAGTCCGTACTGTTTTGCTTCGGCTGGTTTAAGCGTGAGCAAGCGGTCGCGTGGGACTATTTGTTTAACGAGTTTCCAGTCGGGCGCATCGTTTTTGGTAATTCTTGGTCTGCTTGAAGGAAGTTGCTGCGTAAAGGTTGGGTCCCAAGTCTGTTCGTTGGTGCCAAAATTATTCGACATCTGAGCAAATGAATCAAAGTAGGGCGATAGAGACGACGGCTCTGCTGCATCGGTGCCGATTGGGGAAAAATGTTGTGGAGGTGGCGCGCCAAAAATGGCTTCATATTCATTTGCATTGACGCAAACGGTTTCATTTGTGATGCTGTTTTGAAGGAGCCAAAGTTCGATTCCGACACTCACGAACGATTCGACAAGGTGCTCGTCATAATGGTTGCGTCTTGCAGAGTCGATGACTTCGGAGAGAACGGGGGATTCGATTTTTGCTCGCTCGGTTGCGGGGATGGCAACACCAGTTGCGTTGATTGGTGCGGCATCTCCGAAGGTGCTTCCAGGGGCAACGATGATTTCGCGGCATGCGAGGGCAATGATGGTACCGGCTGAGAATGCGTGGGGGTGAATCCAAGCAACGGTATTGTTGGGTGCGTTGTTTTTTAACTCGTAGCATATTTCGAGGGTTGACATGAGGTCGCCACCGGGCGTATTTAAGTCAATCACGAGGGCGTCCGCATCCTTCGCCTGTGCAAGTCGTCTCTTGAACGATTTGGCGGTGACAGTGTCAACGACTCCGTCGATTGTAATGACAGCAACATCGGTCGCTTGCCTGTAACTTGGGACCGGCATTGGTTGTGAAATTGCAATGGCTGCGAGTATGCCGAGCATACAAGTATTGTATGTAAACAGCCAAGTCGCAGTGTGACAGTCTCTCTCCTACGAAGGGTAAGAGTGTTGTACGGTGGAATTGAATTCGGGTGTGGCAGTCACACTGCCTACCCTTGTTTGGGACAGTCGCATTAAAAAACCGGCTGCAGCAATTGCTGCAGCCGGTTGTACCAAGAAGTACTTGAGGTCAGAAACGATTAATCGTGTAAGAATTCATCACAACCGCCGGCTTTGTCATTGTCATTGACTTCGTCAACTTTGACGTGCGTCAACACAATATCTGCGCCTTGCCCCAATCCATTTCCGTACGCAGTATCTTCTTCTTGTTCTAGTTCCTCGAAAAAGAGATTATCTGCGGCGGATTCGCCAGAACTGTCCAAATATGTGGAACTCATTGGATACATGGTTTCAAGAGTCTCAAGGTGTCCATCGCCAAAAGCAATGACACCCTTCCAGTCCCTATCAATACCGTGCAGGAGATAACTGTTTGAATATGGAGTTGTTTCGTAATCTCCATCTTTCGGACCACGGGTTCCAATTAACGCAAACCCAGTTGGGTTATTAGAACTCACGGACCAGTTTTGGTCTTTTCGTTTGCCTGTGATTGGAATAATGCCATAACTGTTGTTGCAATTATTCTCTAAATCATTGCCAAACGCACTGTCCCAGAATGTCCAGCCTGATGGCGAGGCATCATATTCATCGTAGTCGTAATTCATCATAACTGCGACGTATGGGCTCTGCTCGGTAGGAGCAATCACTGCGTCAGGAGTGAATAGATTTTCCATGATACTCATGGAAAGCATTGACGCGTGATCGTTGACAAGCAAATCTTCGGGACCCCGACCTTTGACAAAGCCACCGATTGCTGGGTCTTCAAGCCTTCTTTGAAGTCCGGGAATGGGGTATTTGCCGTTGTGTGAGGGTGACCACATTGCAAATCCACCGTAGACGGATTTTACTTGTGATTGGTCTTTTGTAAGCATGGCTTCTGCCTTTGCACGACCTAGGGCGGGCATGAGAATGCTCAGAAGGAGTGCGATAATCGACATTACTACGAGTAGTTCAATCAGCGTGAAGCCAGTTTTTTGTTGTTTTATTTGTTTCATAAATATAAGTCCATTTAAATACTATGTGTCAGTGAATGCACCAGATAGGGTTACGGGGCTTCGTCCCCATCCCAACGACATTCAGAATCAGTTTCTGTTGACATCACACTGAGTACCATCCAAGTATCGCCAGATGGTCCACCTGAGTGTGTTTGGTCTGCAGGATCTGAATTAGGATAATCCGAAAACTCCGCATCGAATGCATTGTCGAGAATGGAAGTCAAGTCATCCTTGGGCTGATACATTAATTCATCGAACCACATGGTGTGAGCATAATGTGTAGAACCATCGCCACTTGAGAAGATGCCTTCCCATGAATTTGTAGGACCGTACAAAAGTAGCGTGGGGGACTCGCTGTAATCAGTTGCCTGACCTGTGCCGCCACTATTATTGTCGTTACCGTCCTCGCCCATTTTTGGACCTCGGCTGGAAAGAATAATGGTGTGGTTGTCGCCATTTGTCCAACGGCTGTCTGCTCGTTCGCCGCAGATAGCGAGATTGGCGTACGAAGTGTGGCAAACGTTTGCAACTCCATTGTCAGACGAACCATCATTTCCTGCAATGCCTTCGCCGGAGATATCTGCTGAGAAGAGTGGATCCCAGTATTGGTCTTGACCGGGGCTAACCGCTTCGTAGTCGTACGGTATTTCGTCAGGATTTGCGCCAGAGTCTCCTTTGGCAGCCACCATCGGATTATTTTCGTTGGCACTAATAAGAATGGTTGGTTCGTAAAAACGTTGTCCAATCATTGCAGAGTGAAGCCAGCCACTGATATTAACACCGTAATCCTCTGGTCCCTTGCCTTGAATCTGGATGTTATTTCCTTCGGGGCCGCTGTAACTATTCCCAAAAGCGTTGCCTTGCATATCAAAGCCACCGCGATCGATCATGCCGGGTTTCGGGAAGTTTTCGTTAGAGTCTGATTCAGCATAGATTGAATAGGTGTTTGTCACACCCTTGAGTTGACCTTGATCTTTTCGGACACGTGCGTTGCCAAGCGCCTTTGCAAGTGCCGGTAACAATAGACCCATCAAGAGCGCAATAATTGCGATCACGACGAGTAGTTCGATGAGGGTAAAACCTCGTTTGTTGCGTTTCATAATTGAGTAATCTCCATTCATAAAAAACATGTATGAGAATGTTTGTGATGACTGTTTTAAGTACAAGTAGTGTGGTCTTGTGATGCATTTCCCTGACACGATTGTCATCACGGATCAAACACTTGCACCAACAAACAGTCGATGAAAAACTGACGGGCATTTGCAGTCTCATTACAACAGCAGCCCGTGGTAGTCATCATCTTTATAGTTGTAAAAACTCTGACCACCGCACTTGCCAATCACACCAACAAGGTGTCTCGGCGTCGAAATGTCGACCAGTGCGGCGGATAATGCGCTCCGTGAGGAGCAATAAGAGCGGTCAACTGAATCGCGATAATAAAGTTGCCACGCCGGTCAAGTCCCACAGAATACAGACATATACATCTTTGTAGGTATGTCAGATGCAGTCAAGTCAAAAAAAAATGTAATAAGTAAAGAAAGTTGTAAACGTCCTATAATAACGCTACTATTGTCGTATTGCAAAAACTGCTTCGACTTCTACCGTCGCTCCGAGGGGAAGCCCAATCGACCCCATCGCAACTCTTGTATGCCTTCCAGCATCTCCAAAAATAGAAACCATGAGATCACTCACCCCATTAGCGACAACCGAGTGGCCTTCAAAGCCGACATCCGAAGCAATGTAAACGCGTAATTGAAGTACACCAGAGAGTTTTTCAAGGTCCCCAGTTGTAGAGGATGCAGCTGCAATTGCGTTGAGGCCACAGAGTTTCGCCGCTTCAGTTGCCGCTTCAATGCTTTGAGAACTTGGGACAGGTCCTTTAAACATTAAATCTCCATTTTTCAGGGGAATTTGTCCACTCGTTCTCACTTCATTCCCCACTTTCGTTGCAGGAATGTAATTCGCAACAGGTTGAGCCATTTCAGGAAGGACCAGACCTAGTTCGTCAATTCGTTGTTGGATTGTCATCGCAGCATCATACTTGGAGCCCGACTCCCCATGGAGTCTGACCCCTCGGGTATGATTCCGCCCATGGAACTTTATATAGATACCGCGAATATTGATGAGATCAAAGAGGCAGCAGCTCTCGGTGTTCTTGATGGCGTGACGACGAATCCAAGTATAATTGCCAAGGAGGGAGTTGACTTTCACAGTCGAATGTCTGAGATCTGCGACGTCGTTCCCGGTCCCGTGAGCGGCGAGGTTGTTTCACTTGAACACGATGGAATGATTGAAGAAGCAAACGCGCTTCTTGAAATCGCTGATAACATTGTTATAAAATTGCCATGCACGGTTGATGGATTAAAGGCATGTAAAACACTTTCCGACCGAGGTGTTCGCGTGAACATGACGCTTTGTTTTCAGCCACTTCAAGCTATGATGGTTGCAAAAGCCGGTGCATTTTTAGTGAGCCCATTTCTTGGGCGCATCGACGACATAGGTGGCGATGGCATGGAATTGATTCAGCAGATTCGCACGATTTACGACAACTACGGGTACACAACGAAAATACTTTCGGCCTCTATTCGTCACCCGCTTCACCTTGTGCAATGCGCGCTTGTTGGTTCGGACGTTGCGACGGTTCCCTTTAAAGTAATCAAGCAAATGATGAATCACCCGTTGACGGACAAAGGACTTGAAGGTTTTCTTGCGGATTGGAATGCAAGGAAACAAGCCGAGTGCTGTTCGTAAAAGTATTAAAGAAGAACGAGCAAGAGCACTAAAATCAAATTAATCACGATGCTTGTGATGAGCAAGGGAAGCATCACCGCAGGCATGGTTCCGGTGTTGCTCGTATTCTGATCGATTCGCGCATTCGCTGGAACTTCTTTTGCGACTTGGGCTAGTTTTGCAAAGTCAAGAGCGGGTTGTGCGAATTGCGGCGACCCACCCGCAGCAACGGCGTCGAGATCTTCAATTAAATCAGCAGCGTTTTGATATCGCTGCGTGACATCTTTTGCCATCATCATCTCAATTATCTGAGAGAATCCGGGAGTAAGTGATGGGTTGATGTGGTCCGGAGGGACAAGTTCCTGTTTCAAATGCCGATGCATGACATCGGAAGGATTTTTTCCAGAGAAAGGAACTTTTCCAGTAACCATGTGATACAGCGTAGCTCCGAGTCCATAAATATCAGCGGCTGGCGTGATTGTCTTCTTGCCTCGGATTTGTTCAGGGCTAATGTAATAAGGAGTGCCATAGGCGCGACCCACCTCTGCTTCGGCGGCTACTTGATCATCAAGCGAACGCGCCAAACCAAGATCAGCAAGTTTAACGTCGCCATTTTTTGCAATCATGATATTTTTTGGCTTAATGTCGCGGTGAATAAAACCAACTTCATGTGCGTGTTTGAGAGCAAGTGCTACCTGTCGAATAATCGGTGAAGCGTCTTGTTCTGAGAGTTTCTTTTTTTCAACGATTTGTTCATAGACGGTATCGCCATCAACATACTCCATGACAAAGTAGTGGTATTCGCCAGATTGCCCAACGTCATAGGCCTGCACAATATTTGCATCATTTAATTTTGCAGCCGCGCGACCTTCTTTGTAAAAACGCTCAAGGAATTCCTTGTTTTCCGAAAACTTTGTTGGAAGGACCTTAATTGCAACAGGACGATCTAAACTTTCTTGTTGTGCAAGAAAAACAGTTGCCATAGCTCCAGACCCAAGTTTTCGAATGATTCGGTACCCCGGAATTCGTTGCGTTGATTTTCGTGTGTCAAAATCAATCTGAAGCCGATCGAGTTGTCTGCGAGTTAAGTATTGGTGATTAATGAGAATGTCAGCGAGCGTATGACCGGTTGCGTTTCCATCTGTGTCTTGAAGCAAATCGGTACAATCACTTAGTTCTGCTGGTGTAACAAGCCCGTTCTCAACGACTAATTTTCCAAGAATTGTTTCAAAACCGAACGTCGAAGCTCCGGGCGAACCACTCTTTTCAGAAGAGGGTGGCGGATTTGTTTCAGTATTGTTGTTTACTTGTTCAGTCATTGTTGAGTACTACATCTAGAACTATTGATTGTAAAACGCCATCTGTCAAGTCAATGTTCTGTAGAATCAAGATATTGAACCATAAGTTCCTGTGAAACGATACCGAGATTGGCGAGAAAACGCCGAAAACACTTCGTGCGCACATGGAAGCGGCCAATAGTATTAGCGAGTTCTTCGCCCAGAAGAGTTCAAATGCTTAGTGAATCTGGGATTGACGTACTTGTATCCCCACCACAAATAGACGACGGTTTGTTTTCATGTGGTTCGATTTCGGTTGCTCGCTGGGTGCAGTCCCTTGCAGTTATGAAAGCACAAAATGTGAAGGTTTTGCAAAACGAAACAGTTGGTACAGTTCTAGCCGCCGATACTGTTTGCGTGGTTGAGGGTGTCATTGTTGGGCAGCCAGACGATGCAACTACAGCAAAAAAAATGATTCAATCAATGGTGAATAGGCGCCACGAAGTGTATACCGGTTGGTGCTTACTTTCTTTAGAAGAGGAGACCATTTATACAGAATATGATGTTGCGGCTATTACAATTGGTGTTGTTTCAGAACATGAGATTACAAAATATATTGCAACTAATCAGTGGCAAGGGAAAGCGGGCGGATACAATCTGTCAGAACGAATAGAATCGGGCTGGCCGATTGAGTGTGAAGGGGACCCAACTTCTGTGATGGGGTTGCCAATGGTCAGGTTATTAAAGGAACTCGCAATAGATTAAAGTTCATGCAAACTCCTCTTCCTAGTTATCTTGATTTTTTTACAATTCCCGCATCGTGGCTCTATGGGAAAATTGTCCATGTACGCAATAGACATTACGACAAAGACAAATATGTGAAGAAAGTCTCGCTCCCAGTTATATCTGTTGGCAACTTAACAGTCGGTGGCACTGGAAAAACACCTTTGGTGACGTGGATTGTTCGTCGCCTTCGCGACCATGGTCACAATCCCGCAATCGTTATGCGTGGATACGCAGCGGTTGAACCAGAGTTTGCTGATGAGGCAGTTGAGTACAGAGAAAAACTAGAAAACATAGACATTATTGTTGGCGGCGATCGATGCGCTCAAATTGAGTCGTACTTAAAAAATGGCGGCAAGGCGGATTGCTTGATTATGGACGATGGTTTTCAACACCGAAAATTACATCGTGATCTTGACATTGTGGTACTCGATTTTCTACGCGATGCTTTTGAACAACGAATGTTACCCGCAGGTTGGTTGCGAGAACCGATTGACGGTTTAAGGCGCGCTGGGGCAATCGTTGTAAGTCACACTCAGCGATCAGACCCCGACTTTGCCATCAAAGTTCGCAAGGTGTCGGGGTCTCGACCAGTTGCATGGACGGCGCATCATTGGACGGTGTTGCACATTTACGACAGCGATGGAGAGCGCGAAGAAACACTTGGCTGGCTGACGGGTAAATCTGTTGCAGTGCGGCTAGGGATTGGATCACCGCAGCCAGTTATTGAAGCACTTGTTCGACTTGGGACAAAAGTAGCGAAGCAATTACCAGCAGGGGATCATCAAGTATTTTCTACTGCTGAACTCGCAACGCTCATTGAAATATCGAGCGAAGTTGATGCGATTGTGATGACACACAAAGATTGGGTGAAGGCTAGATGTGTAATTGATTTAACAAAAATGAAATGCCCAGTAGTAGTGCCTAAACTCGTGTTAGATGTTATTGAGGGCGGGGCCGAATTGGAAGCACGTCTTTTGTCTGTTTTCAAGATATGATGGCAATATGATTACGAAAAAAGAATACGCTGCAAGAAGAACGAAAGTATGCAAAGCACTCAACGGAGCAGCAGGACTTGTGTTTGCTGGCGAAACAAATGCGCATCTGGAGAGTTCGTGGCGACCGCACTCGTATTTTGAATATCTCACCGGAATAATGAACGAGTCGGGGGCCGTGCTCTTACTTGACCCATCGAACAAAGCAACAACTAGGCGAGAGATTTTGTTTTTAGTTCCTCGTGACCCAGAAAAAGAACAATGGGATGGTCTTCGTCAATCGGTTGGGATTGAATTGCGAAAAGAAACTGGTTTTGCAACAATTATGCGTACGCCGTCAATCCCAATGGTGCTCAAAGATGTTGCTTCGAGGTCAAAGAAATTCGCAACGCTTATGCCACCTGCTGGTGTGGATGAGTCCGTTTCAAAGGACTTGTCGGTGTGGAATGATGTTGCAACAAGGACTCCCAACCGTGAACTCATAGATTGTTCTTACGTTATCCCCGCACTCCGAAGCGTGAAGTCAGCCGCAGAAATAAAAACGATTCAAGAAGCGGTTACGATGACTGCGAATGGTTTTGCCGCTGCGATGAAGTTCGTGGCGCCGGGAGTAAATGAATACAAGGTGCAAGCAACACTTGAGCATGGGTATGCGATGGAGGGTGGACGGGGAAGCGCATTTCCTCCAATCGTTGGCGGCGGATTAAATAGCACGGTATTGCATTACAAAGAAAACGACCAAGACCTTGTTGCGGGTGATTTAGTTTGTATTGACTCTGGCGCGTTTCACGCAGGATATGGCGCGGATATTTCTCGAACCATCCCCGTCTCTGGCAAATATACAAAACGACAAAAAGAGATTTATGAAATTGTTCTGGCAGCCGAAGAAGCAGCGATTCGCGCCGTAAAGCCGGGTGTTACGCTTTCCCAACTCGATGCGATTGCTAGAAAAATTATTACTAAGTCGGGGTATGGTGAGTACTTCATTCATTCCATCGGTCACCATCTAGGTTTGGAAACGCATGATAGTTGTGGACCAGTTGCGCCTTTGAAGAAAGGCGCAGTCATTACAATCGAACCGGGCATTTACCTACCAGACGAAGCGATTGGCATTCGAATTGAGGATGACATTGTGGTCACCCAAAAGGGGTATAAAAATCTTTCCAAAGAAATTCCTAAAACTGTTTCTGCAATTGAAAAAGCAATGCGTGGATAATAATGGAACCGTTTGACGAGCAACAAGCATCGGATGCAGCATGGGCTTTTTTACGAACTAACACGACCGCAACGCTTAAATTTGGTGAGCACACACGTGATGTTTCGTATGTTATTTGTCCAACAGGCGAACTCGTTATTCCCGCAATGGTTGCGATGTTGCAACCTTGCGACATCATTATGTTCGTTCCTGATTACTCTGAACATTGCATGGAGATACATGTCTCGCTTCGGCAATTTGTTGCAACGGGTCAGAAAGGGTTGCTTGCTGATCGCTGGAATGTGTACCACGGTGATTCGCCAGATGTTCAATGGGCGCTCGTTGATATTGATGCCGCTCGATTCCACGAACTATTTATTGATGGTGAAGGGCTTTGCAGAGAAAACGAACTTGCTGAAGTTGAGCCATCGATTTGCAGGGAACTCAATGAAAATTGTATGGACGCTGTTCGTTCGGTTTGTCTTTCAAAAACAAACGTCGAAGTGACCGAGCCAGTCGTTGTTGGGGTTGACCCACTTGGTATTGATGTGCGAGCACCTTTTGGGATTGTGCGTGTTCCCGCCGGTTCATCACTCACATCTGCAGACGATGTGTTCTCACTGTTTACCTGATTAATGTAATCTTCAGTTTCAGATTCTACTCTGTTATGGATTTGTCTCTGAGACATTGAAGCACGGAGAGAAGAAACATCCTTGTTGTGGAGATATTCACGCTCATTCTAGTGGCAGTCACTTTACGCTCGAGAATCAAAAGGGGGGCAGTCCCTTTATGAACCTACACAAGGACAAGCACCAAAAGGTAAAGGTCGTCAAAAGAACTTGAAAGTCTACAGTTTGGGGACTGTCCCATTCCAAATCTTCTGCTGAGCGGCTGCTTGCAGGCGAAACATTTCGTCGCCCGTGATAGTTGCGCAACCAGCGTTGATGGCTCGTTTGATCAGCGGTGTCTCTTTTGGTTTGTAGACGGTGTCGATGACAGCGAGTTGTTCGCAGAACTCAAGCGAAGGAGCGAGCGCAAGTGCTGGGTCTCCTTCTTCGTCATTGCCGCCTTGCATTCCAACAGGTGTACAATTGATAAGCGTATTGATAGTATCAAGATTGTCTGGAGCAATAGAGCAAGCGAATTCTTCCGCGAGTTGCTTTGCTTGTTCAGTTCTTCTTGCTATTACAAAAACTTGAGCACCAATACTTGTCATCGCAACAATTGTGGCTCTCGCAACTCCACCGCCGCCAAGAACGAGAACGTGTTTAGCATTCGGAGCAATTTCTTTGAGAGCTTGGATGTCGGTATTGTTGCCGAGTATTTTCCCGTCATCAAAAGTAACGGTGTTGGTCGCTCCAGATGTTATGCAGTTTTCGTCGGCTTCATCAACAAGTTGCATCATCATCTCTTTGTGTGGAATAGTGACGCTTGCGCCAGAAAAATCCAACGAAGGTGTATGAACCATTTCAAGAACGGTTGCCTTGAGGTGTTCCCAACCATCTGGAACAGGAAGCGGCAAGTAGACAGCATTTTTTCCAGCAGCCTCAAACGCAGCATTGTGATACGCAGGGCTTGCGGAATGTGAAACGTTATTTCCAATAACACCGTAGACTTTTGTGTCTCGGGTTATTTCATCAAAATGGTAGAGTGAACGCAACGCTTGTGTACTTGGTTGTCCGGGAGCAGTTTGTTCTCTCCCCTCAACAGAAGCAAATACAGCAAAGCCCCCAAACTTTGGTGCGAGCACTCGGCTCATCAAACCATATTCACCCATGCACATCGCAATCATAGGTTGTTGCCTTGTTTGCAACAACGAAAATGCTTCAAGATTATCGCGCAAAGAACGCGCCCGCCAAACCATTTTTACAACAGCAACCCCTGGAATATCCTGCATTGCAGCAGCGCGCTGCAGTAGATCGTTTGGCCTCCCCTTTATGTCGTGCCAAGAAAGAATAATGCCGGTTTCCTCACTTGCGAGGGCATCGAGCACAAGTGGGTGGCGGGAGAGTACTTCGTGCTCAACGTCGATATACCTTGGTGGATGTTCACAATCGAGCGCTGCGAGATAGATTGCTACCCGTTCTTCTTCATCACCTTCGAACATGCCGCCTTCACACACACTCCTACAAGTAACAATGGTTGGAATTGGAGAATCGGCGAGCAAAACTGGCAAACACGCAATTGCTTCTTTAGAAGTCATGCCGTCGATTCGGATTTCAAGAAGATCGGCTCCTCGTAGGTTATCTGGGATTTCGCCGAAAACGGAGGCGATAATCAGCGTCATGACGGGGTAATCTCTCGAGCAGCACTTGCAAAAGCATCATGCGAAGCACGAACCATTTCCATAGTGCTTCCGCCGAATGATTGAAGAAATGCAGCAGCAATTTCAAAACCAACTACGTTTTCCATGACCACACTTGCGGCGGGAAGTGCACAAACATCTGACCTCTCGTAATCGCTACGAGCGAATTCGCCCGTTTGCAAATCAACACTATCCATCCCTTGCAACAATGTTGCAATTGGTTTCATCGTGCCGCGA
Source organism: uncultured Isosphaeraceae bacterium (assembly GCA_964489535.1). GTDB lineage: Bacteria > Planctomycetota > Phycisphaerae > Phycisphaerales > SM1A02. Next base: position 18,690 of record CAZAZD010000020.1, on the reverse strand, counting down.
ACAACTATTGGCATACCGTTGCTCATGCCACCTTCAATTCCACCCGCATGATTTGTGGGTCTTGTAAAACCAAAGTGGCATTCGTTCCGATTATCTTTATCAAAGACAATTGAATCGTGGACTTTAGAGCCGTGGAGGTGCCCGCATGTTGCACCTAATCCGATGTCAACAGATTTGAATGCTTGGATGCTCAAGACAGCACCTGCAAGTTTTGCATCGAGTTTTTCATTCCACTGCACACACGAACCCAATCCGGGGGGGCAGCCAAAGACATGTGTTTCGCACAATCCTCCGACTGTGTCTTTGCTTTCTTTTGCGGCTCGAATGTGTTCGATGATTGCTTTGCACGAAGCGTCGTCAGGGCAATACGTATCGGAGTTGTCCCTTGCGTCTCGTATGCTTCGCCAATTTTCGGTGGTAATTACTGTTGGCGCAACAACGTTAAGCATGCCGCGTACAAAACCAAATACTTCGATTTTAAATTCTCGAAGTAAACAACGAGCGATGGCGCCCGCAGCAGTTCGCGCGGCAGTCTCGCGTGCGCTCGCACGTTCGAGTGTGTTTCGGCAATCGTTTGTGAGCCACTTGAGTGAGCCAGCAAGGTCGGCGTGCCCGGGTCTTGGTTTGTGGATTGGTGGAGTTGCCTCTACGTCGTCTAATCGATTATCTTTATTTGTAATTTGCACAACAAGCGGGGCGCCAGTTGTCATCCCGCGCCGAACTCCAGAAAGAAAAAGTACTTCGTCGGTTTCGATCCCTTGGCGACCACCTCGCCCGTATCCGCCTTGTCTTCGTTTGAGTTCACTATTTATAGAATCAACGTCGAGCGTCAGTCCAGCCGGCATCCCCTCGATAAATGCAAGCCCACACGGACCGTGTGATTCTCCAGCTGTTTTGCAAGTTAATGGCATAGGGGTGATTGTATGATTAGTTCGCCCTCGCTGCTTTTGGGACAGTCCCAAAAACAAGACTCAGAGGATAAATTGTCCCAAACCGTGATGATAATGTGCCGCAGAGCCACATTCATTCCATGTAAGAATTATTCGATTTGGGACAGTCCCAAAATAAGTCTCAGAGGAGAAAAACCAGTGACAGTTACACCGTATTACATTTTCTGGGTCCAAACTTACTTGTTTGTTCAAAGAGTGACCGTCACATCGCGAAGCGAGAAGAAAAAAGTATCAGAGGAGACTGATTCTCAATGAGGAAATGGGAAGAGTTTTGCGAGTTGCTTGATGCGTAGTGTTAAGCGTTGAAGGTTAAATCGCCGTTATTCACGCCGACTTCAATGGTATCACCATCACTGTATGTGCCGCTCAGGATGCCATTGGCGATTGGGTTTTCAAGACGGTGTTGAATTACTCGCTTTAGAGGTCTAGCGCCAAATTGCGTGTCGTAACCCTCGTCGCACAACTGCTTGACTGCCTCCTCTGTAATAGTAAGCGAGAGCCCGCGATCCCCAAGCCGCTTTCGGAGCAACCGTAACTGAATTTCGATAATACCACCGAGCTGCGCACGCGTGAGTTGGTGGAAGACGACTGTTTCGTCAATGCGATTGATGAGTTCTGGTCGCAAAGAATGTTTTAAAATTTCAAGCACGTGCTCGCGAATTTCAGCATCACTCTTACCGCTCTCAGTCATGGAGATTAACTCGCTTGAACCGAGGTTGCTCGTCATTACAATAATCGTATTTTTAAAGTCAACTTTGCGTCCGTGTCCATCGGTCAAGTGTCCGTCGTCGAGCACCTGCAGCAAGACGTTCGAAACATCTTCGTGTGCTTTTTCCATTTCATCAAAAAGAACAACGGAGTATGGTCTTCTGCGAACTGCTTCAGTTAACCGCCCACCTTCTTCGTACCCAATATATCCGGGAGGAGCACCAATCAATCGAGCAACCGCGTGTTGCTCCATGTACTCACTCATGTCAATACGGATCATTGCTTCGTCGGTATCAAATAAAAATTCAGCAAGCGCCTTGCATAATTCTGTTTTACCGACACCGGTTGGTCCCAAAAACAGGAAGGAGCCAATTGGTCTTGACTCTTCACCAAGTCCTGCACGATTTCTGCGCACAGCTTCAGATACTGCTTCGACTGCTTCTTCTTGGCCAACAACTCTTGAAGCGAGCGACTCTTCCATGCGCAACAATTTGTCACGTTCCCCTTCTTCGAGCCGAGTTGCTGGAATGCCGGTCCATCTTGCAACGACTTCGGCGATTTGCTGCGAATCAACTTCCTCTCGCACCATATTCAGACCTTGCTCGCGCCGCGTTTTTAATTTTTCCTCTGCAGCATGTAAGCGGTCATCAAGTTCCCGAAGTTCACCATATTGAATTCGCGCAGCAGTTTCTAATTCACCGCTTCGCTGTGCCTGGACGAGTTCGGTTTGCTTTGCATCAATTTCAATCTTGGTCGCGCTAATTTCTTCAAGTTCGGCTTTTTCAATTTCCCAGCGCGCGGTAATCTCATTATTTTGTTCGGAGAGTTCTGCAATTTCTTTTGCAACTTTATCAAGCCGTTCTTTTGAATCACTGTCTTTTTCAATTTTTAATGCTTCACGTTCGATTTCAAGTTGCATAATTTTTCGGCGAAGTTCATCGAGTTCGGCAGGCATAGAATCGTTTTCAATACGCAACTTACTTGACGCTTCATCCAGCAAATCGATCGCTTTGTCGGGCAAAAAACGATCTGCAATGTACCGGTGACCGAGTTGCGCGGCAGCAACGAGGGCGCCGTCTTGAATGCGAATGCCATGGTGCGCTTCATACCTTGGTTTAAGACCACGAAGAATTGCAATTGTGTCTTCGACTGAAGGCTGTTCAACGAGGATTGGTTGGAACCGACGTTCAAATGCAGCGTCTTTTTCAATATGTTGCCTGTATTCATCAAGCGTCGTTGCGCCAATGCATCGCAATTCACCGCGTGCAAGCGCTGGTTTGAGTAAGTTGCCCGCGCTGACGGCACCTTCCGCTGCGCCCGCTCCAATAATGGTGTGCAGTTCATCGATAAAGAGAATAATTTTTCCTTCACTTGAGGTTACTTCTTTAAGTACTGCTTTTAGTCGCTCCTCAAACTCGCCGCGGAACTTTGCTCCAGCAAGAAGTTGACCGACATCAAGAGCAATGACTTTTGATTCACGCATTGAAGAAGGACAATCATTATTTACAATTCGTTGTGCAAGCCCCTCAGCAATAGCGGTCTTACCCACGCCGGGCTCGCCAATGAGAACAGGGTTGTTTTTCGAACGACGACTAAGCACCTGCATACAGCGGCGGATTTCTTCATCGCGTCCAATGACGGGATCAAGTTTGCCGATACGCGCAAGTTCATTCAAATCGATGCCGTACTTTGCCAATGCTTCAAGTTGTGCGTCTGTGTTTTCGTTGTTCACGTTTGTTACTCCTGACTCTTTACGAATCAAAGCGATTGCTTGTTCAATGTCCTTTGATGTTACTCCGCCTAGTTCAATGACATCTTGCGCGTCGCTTTTTGTAGATGCAAGTGCAAGCAAAAGATGCTCAACGGTTGCGTGCGAGTCGCCCATGGTTTTTGCAGTTGTAAGCGCATCGTTGAGTACTTCCATGACTGCTTGGGAAGTTTGTGGTTGTGTTCCGGTGACGGTTGGGAATCGATTGAGTTGCGCGGTTGCAAGTTCGGCAATGCGGCTGCTGTCTCCACCGCCTCGTGTAATAATAGAGCGAGCCACTCCAGTTTCATCTTCGATGAGTGCGCAAAGCAAATGAAGCGGCGCGAGTTCTGCATGTTGAAACGACGTAGCGATTGAGAGCGCCTGTGAAAGTGCCTGCTGAGAAAGTCTTGTAAAACGTTCCATGTCCATACAGGAATTATGACGTAAGTTTTGAATTGAGGTACGATTTCACTTCATGTCGAAGACAAAGATACATCTTTTACTCATCGCAATGGTTTCTGTTGCATGCATTTCCGTCCTGTGTTGGATTGTGCTCCCCATCTTTATTGGAGGGCCACTTTCTGGAATAAAAAGACATAGTTTTGGCGTAGTTCCTATTGAAAGACCCTCGACGACACTAACTCACACCTTTCGACTCATAAATACATCAGACCACGAACTCCAGTTAACCGACGCCGTTCCTAATTGCGGGTGCACCACATCAGATTGGCCCAAAGAGCCAGTTGGGATTGGGGAAGAACTAGCGATTTCCGTCAATTTGAAATTGCGGCGAAGCCAGTTGCGTTCTTCAATAGTTCGCTTGGAGTTTGCCACGGGTGAAATGGTCGTGTTACGAATCGAGGGAATTGGTCGATTTACCCAGCCCTTACAAATTGCTCCTTATGTTCCAGTGTTGTATCCGACCGCAATACAAGGAACCCGAGCCGTGCTGAGTCTGGAGTGGTCTGATGATTCGGCGCATCCCACAAAACCGGTCATTGAAACTCCCGACGGACTTCGGATCGAATTTGATGATTGGATTCTTTCCAAAGAAGAAGATGCAAATAAGGGAATACCCGAAGTATGGACAATTCGGATGCAGATCTTTGTGGAATCGGAGATCGTTGATCCTTTGGAGTTCACTATCAAAATGAAAGATTCCCCTGAGCTTGTTGTTCAGTTTACGATTGATACTGATATAGAGGGGTCAATTCGTGATTGACACACATTGCCATTTGACGAGTCGGCAATTCACAGAGCGAGTGGTGGATGTCCTTGATGGCGCTGCAAAAGCGGGGGTTCATCGCATGATTACAATTTCGACCGATGGGGACGATGCAATTGCTGCAAGAGAACTTGCCAACATCGACGACCGAGTGTTCTTTTCTTCTGGGATTCATCCCCTCTATGCAGATGGTGAGTGGAAATGGGACTACGTCCGCAGCGCTGCCCAAGACGAGCGGTGCGTCGCGTGGGGCGAGCTTGGTCTTGACAGGCATTACGACAAACCGGACTTCGGACTTCAGCAACAACTCCTTGAAGAACAGTTGGCACTCATCGAAGAAGCGAAAGGGGACGAGCGTCCGATAATCGTCCACTGTCGGCGCGCCGTAGCGGATTTATTGCCTATTTTTAAGGCAAGTACGATTGCTGGTGATCGCTTTGTCTTTCACTGCTTTACCGAAACGCCAGACGATGCAAAAAAAATCCTAGATCTAGGGGCGATGATCAGTTTTACGGGCGTCGTGACGTACAAAAATGCGGCGGAAGTTGTTGCCGCAGCAGAACTTGTGCCGATTGAACGAATGATGGTTGAAACGGATGCTCCGTACCTTTCGCCCGAGCCCGTTCGCAAAATGCGACCGAACGAGCCCAAGAACGTCGTGCATACGGCTTCGTTTTTAGCAAATCTGAAGGGGCTTGATGCGAAAGATTTTGAGCAACAAGTCGACGCGAATGCCGCCGCGTTTTTCGGGCTGCCTTCCCCTTAAACAAGACATAAAGGTAGTTTTCTACAAGATATGTTTGTGAATTGATACTCAATCTCACTTGCTGCAACCGCTATCCACACTATCATATCCCGCTTCATTGTTTCTTCTAGACCTCGACCGTATGTGGCCTAGTTTTTTTGCATCATATTCACCTCTTTTTAGACGGAAAACTGACCCCTTCATAAACAAGGTCTGAGATATATATGACACGACAACGATACACATTCCCGCGCTGGACGAACCTAGCGCTTCCAGCCATTATTGTGGCTGGGATGACAACGCCGTTGTATTTTGCAATCGTCGTTGCATACGGATTTAGTCCACAAGCAACAGACGTTGGGTACATGCCAGAGCAACCAATTCCTTTTAGTCATCGAATGCACGCTGGTGAACTTGGTTTGGATTGTCGCTACTGTCATAACACAGTCGAAGAAACGCAACACGCAGCAATTCCTCCAACACAAACATGTATGAATTGCCACGCGCAGATTCATCCGCAAAGCGAAAAACTACAACCACTTTTTGAAAGTTACGAAACGGGTATGCCCATCCAGTGGGTTAGAGTGCACGACCTTCCGCAGTACTCGTATTTTAATCATGGCGCGCACGTCACTCGCGGTGTAAGTTGCGTGGAATGTCACGGTAGAGTTGACACGATGGATGTTGTATACCAACACGAAACACTGAGCATGGGCTGGTGTCTCGATTGCCACCGCAATCCAGACCCACATGTACGAAACCCTAATCTTGTCACACAATTAGAGTGGGGCATTGATATGTCGGACGCAGAAAAGATTGCGAACAGCATCAATTGGCGTGAAATAAACAACTTGAACCCATCACAGGATTGCTCTACATGTCATCGTTGAATGAACCAAATAAAAACGGAAGAACATGGTGGCGATCACTTGATGAAGTTATCGCAACTGAAGAGTTCAATACTAACTTGAAGGGTGAATTCCCAGAGGGTGCAAGTTCACTCCTTGCAACTGGAGATGACCGACGTCACTTCTTAAAAATCATGGGTGCCTCCATGGCGCTCGCAGGTCTTGGCGTCACAGGTTGCCGCCGCTGGCCAAAGGAAAACATTGTTCCTTATGCGCATCGCCCTGAAAACACGATGCCTGGCATCCCTGAACATTACGCAAGTTGTTTTGACTTTGGAGGCATTTCGCAAGGCGTGCTCGTCACAAGTAATGACGGGCGACCAACAAAAATTGAAGGTAATCCAGAACACCCAGATAGCCAAGGTGCAACCGATGCATTTACGCAAGCTGCAATTCTTGATGTGTACGACCCAGACCGAAGTCGCAAACCAACCTACGAAGGCAAAGAATCTTCAATTGCAGCATTCAAGGAATGGATTGGTTCCTATTTTCCAAAAAATGGCAAAGGAATTGCTGTTGTAACTGAACCGTCAAGTTCACCAACGTTTGAACGAATGCGGCGAGCATTCATGAAGAAAAACCCACAAGCAATGTGGGTGGAGTATTCCCCGCTTGCAAACACAAATCAACAAAGCGGTTTGAACAGCGCGTTTGGTGGAAACTGGATGCCAGTGCACAACATTGCAAATGCAACCACTGTAGTTTCTCTTGACGAAGATTTTCTTGGCGCCGGACCCACGCAAGTTCCAAACACGAGGGGTTGGGCAAAAGGACGAAAAGTAGACCACGGCAACATCAGCCGCGTTTGGATAGCGGAGCCGTCACTTTCGGTGACCGGCTCAAAAGCAGACGAACGAAACGCAATGAACCCCGCAGCGGTTGCAACTCTTGCAACGTATATCGCAAAGAAAATAGCGCACGTTGATATTGCAATTGATGGTGCGCCATCATTGACTTCTGAGCAGCACGCTTGGGCGGACAAGTTAATTGCTGACTTGCAACACGCGGGCAAACACGGTCTTGTTCTTGCCGGAGTCAGCCAACCTGCATCGGTGCACTACCTTGTTGCGGGTATCAATGAAAAATTGGGTGCAGTAGGAACAACGGTTTCGTACCGCACGGTCGATGGCGATTCCAACGCAACTATTTCTGACCTCGCAAGCGCAATGCAAAACAGTTCCATTGAGGGCGTTGTTCTTCTTGGCGGAAACCTAGCGTACGATGCGCCTGTTGATTTAAACATTGCCTCGGCAATAAAAGCACTTCCGTTTTCAATTCACTTGTCGCACAACGAAGATGAAACTTCAAAAGTGTGCAAGTGGCACGTCAACGCAGCGCACTGGCTTGAAGCATGGGGCGACGGAACATCGACGGATGGAACAATCTGTATTGCACAACCACTCATTCAACCGTTGTTTGACGGGTTGAGCGCTTCGGAACTTTTAGCGATTCTTGCTGGTGAAGAAGTGACCGATGGTCAAACGATGGTCCGTGCAACGTTCAGTAAAAATGCTGACCAGTGGAATCCAGCTTGGCGAACAGCGGTACACGATGGTGTTGTTGCAAACACGAACGCACTTGAAAAACCACCCGTGAATCGAAAAGCGCCAAGCGGCGGAACCGTCGTTGGTGGTGTTGGGTACACGGCTTGCTTTGTTCCATCGGGGACGGTTTGGGATGGACGTCACGCAAACAATGGGTGGTTACAAGAACTTCCAGACACAATTACAAAACTAACTTGGGACAACGCAGCACTTGTTTCTCCAAAGACAGCAAAAGAACTTGGTGTGAAGCAAGGTGACATGTTAAAAGTTTCGGTCGGCAGTAATAGTGTCACCATCGCCGCATTGCCGGTTCCCGGAACTGCGGACGACGTTGTTATTCTTCCTCTTGGCTATGGTCGAACATTCGCTGGTCGAGTGTGTGCTGGTGCCGGTGTTGACATCTATCCACTTCGCTCTTCTGCGAATGCTTGGACTGCAAGTGTAAAAGTTTCCGCCACTGGCGAAACATATCCGCTTGCAACAACGCAAATGCACTTCGGTGAGAACACAACTCCCGGAAAAGGAACCCAAGAACGATTGCCACTTTTGTTCCGCGAAGGAACGGTGGAGCAGTACAACGCAGACCCTGCTTTTGCACAACATGTTGGTCACAGTTCCCATTCACTCTCCATTTTTGAAGAACAACAATTTGCGGGTGCGAAGTACAAATGGGGCATGACGTTTGATCTTTCGACTTGTACTGGTTGCAACGCGTGCGTCGCAGCTTGCCACGCTGAAAACAATATTCCAATTGTTGGCAAAGACCAAGTCTTGATGGGTCGCGAGATGCACTGGCTGCGAATCGACCGCTATTTTGCGTTTGGTTCTGATGGTCACGGCGGTTACGATGAAAATAAACTTTCCTCGGTTGCGATTCAACCGATGACGTGTACGCATTGTGAAAATGCACCGTGTGAAGAGGTCTGCCCCGTCGCAGCGACCGTGCATGACACCGACGGCTTGAACACGATGGTCTACAACCGTTGTATAGGTACTCGGTACTGTTCTAACAACTGCCCATTTAAAGTGCGGCGGTTTAATTACTTTGATTACTTCCGCCGTGATCCTTTGCGTTCAACTGGCTTGCTTCAAGTGCAACCAGATTATTACGTGAAGGCTCAATCTGGAGGGAAGACGTTGAGAGCAATGCAATTTAACCCAGACGTTACTGTGCGAATGCGCGGTGTGATGGAAAAATGTACCTATTGCACGCAACGAATTCAACGCGTGAAAATCGCAACGAAAAATGCTTGGGTCAAGAAAACGGATGCACAAAAGCAAGCAGATCAGCGCGTTGCTGTTCTTGATGGTTCCATTGTCACAGCATGCGAACAAGCGTGTCCAGCAGGAGCCATTGTTTTTGGCGACTTGATGGATGAAAACAGCCGCGTGTCAAAATTACATAACGAGAAACGGTCTTACGAGATGCTCGAAGAACTGAACATTAAGTCTCGCACAAAATACCTTGCGAGACTGACGAATCCAGTTGATGGTGCAGTCAAGACGGAAGGGGGTCATCACTGATGACAACCGTTCCTATCGAAAAACTAGATAACACAGGCGAAGATCCCCGCCAACGACCTCAGTTGATTATGAATCACACTGATTTTGGTTCGGTAACAACGGACATTCTTCGTGCAAACGAATCGGCACGAGCACCAAAATCGTGGTACTTCGCACTAGCAATATCGTTTTGCATGATGTCGATGCTGGGAGTCTTGATTGGCTACCTTATTTTTACAGGTGTTGGTGTCTGGGGAAACAACAACCCAGTTGCTTGGGGTTATCCGATCGTCAACTTCGTGTTCTGGGTTGGCATTGGTCACGCAGGCACGTTGATTTCAGCGATTCTCTTCCTCTTTAGACAAAAATGGAGAACGGCGATTAACCGTTTCGCTGAAGCGATGACTATCTTTGCCGTTATCTGCGCGGGTACGTTCCCCGGCATCCACGTTGGGAGAATTTGGCTTGCGTATTGGCTCTTCCCGATTCCAAACCAGATGGATATGTGGCCACAGTTTAGAAGCCCACTCCTTTGGGACGTCTTTGCTGTTGGCACGTACTTCACTGTCTCCCTGTTGTTCTGGTACTTGGGCATGGTTCCTGACCTTGCAACGATGCGCGATCGAGCAACTTCTAAAGTCAAACAACTTGCGTACGGAATAGTTGCCTTGGGTTGGCGCGGAAGTATGCGGCACTGGCATCGCTACGAACGCGCTTACTTATTGTTAGCAGCGCTTGCAACGCCGCTTGTGCTTTCCGTGCACAGTGTTGTTTCGTTTGACTTTGCGGTTTCGCAACTTCCAGGATGGCACACCACTATCTTCCCACCATACTTTGTAGCTGGCGCGATTTTCTCTGGCTTCTCCATGGTGATGACGCTCGCGATTCCTGCGCGGCAATTGTGGGGATTGAAAAACTTTATCACGATGCGGCACCTTGAAAATATGTGCAAAATTGTCTTGCTCACCGGCTCAATGGTTGGGTATGCGTACTCAATGGAATTCTTCATCGCTTGGTACAGCGGCGAAATTTACGAGTCGTTCGCGTTTATCAACCGTGCGTTTGGTCCTTACAGTTGGGCGTACTGGATTATGGTGAGTTGCAACGTTATCACGCCACAAATTTTCTGGTTTAAGAAAGCACGAAACAATATCGCGATTATCTTTACCGCTTCACTTCTTGTGAACGTTGGTATGTGGTTCGAGCGTTTTGTCATCGTTGTTACCTCGCTTGCGAACGATTTCTTGCCTTCGAGTTGGGGCATCTACGAACCAACTTGGGTAGACGTCTTAACCTTCTTTGGAAGTTTTGGTTTGTTTATGACCTTCTTCCTCTTGTTTATTCGGTACTTGCCAATTTTGGCGATCGCAGAAATCAAAGCGATTATGCCAATTGCGGATCCTCATGGTCATGGGCACAGTTACTACGAGTTTGAGGGTGAAACCGACGAGCAAGCCAAAGCAGCGGAGGAAGAACAATGAGCGAAGTAACTTCAAATAACATTGCTCGCGAAGACCTCTACGGATTAGCCGCAGAGTTCACCACGACCCCCGGCATTTACCATGCTGCCGAGAAAGTAAACGCGGCAGGATACAAATGGTTTGACTGTCAAGTTCCGTTTGCAGTGCATGGTTTGGACCGTGCAATGGGCGTGAAGATGACGATTCTTCCCATACTTGTGTTCTTTGGCGGATTGACTGGTTTAATTGCTGCGTGTGTGTTGCAAATTTTTACGAACTCACTTGAGCTAGATATCTGGGCATTGCTTCCAGTTGTTGGGTATCAATATGACGTTTCTGGTAAGCCGCTCCTTGGAGCCGCTGCTTTTGTTCCGGTAGCGTTTGAAATGACGGTACTCTTTGCCTCATTGACCGCTGTCTTTGGAACGTTGTTTCTCAGTAAGTTGCCAATGTTTTACCACCCGACGCTCAAACACCCTGCGTTAACTCGCGCTACTGATGATCGGTTCTTCCTTGTCATCGAAGCGCGCGATCCGAAATTTAGCCGCGACGACGTTGAAGCGTTTTTGAAAACACTCGACCCAGAAACAGTGATTGCGTTGGAAAAATAATGGGAAACTTAGTAAAACAAATTGTTGATGATCTTGTGAAGCCGTTCTGCGAAGACTTAAAGCAGTTGCCGCTTTGGATCAAGTGGACGGTCATTGTGATTACTTGTGTTGCGACAATTCCCCTTGCACTTATATTCAGAGCAAGGACGGCATACAGTGACAAACCGCGAATTCACTTTATTCAAAACATGGACAACCAACCGAAGTATGTTTCGCAAGAAGCAAACGCACTTTTCCTTGACGGGCGTGCAATGCGACCACAAGTTGAAGGAACTATTGCTCGCGGCGCGATGGCAAGTGACACACATCTCTTTATGGGAGTAACCGATGGTGCTTGGTCAACAACATACCCAAGAGCGGTGACGGTAAACCACGACTTCCTCGCACGAGGACAGGGAAGGTTTAACATTTACTGTTCGCCTTGCCACGGTGCAGTTGGTGATGGCGAGGGCTTAATTCATCATCGTGCAAACCAACTTGTTGAAACAGGTGTGAATGGCACGACGTGGGTTGCGCCGAAAAACTTACACGAAGACGTCGTAAAAGAACAACCAGTTGGACAACTGTTTAATTCGATTACAAATGGTGTTCGAACAATGGCCGCCTATGGCTCGCAGATTTCAACGGAAGATCGCTGGGCAATCGTGGCGTACATGAAGGCCTTGCAATTGTCGCAAGACGCCGATCCATCAAACGTTTCAAATGCTGAAACACTTCCCCGCACAGTTACAAGCGAAGGGAGCAACCAGTGAAAGTTGCAGACGTAAAAAACGACAATATTGTGCTCCATGGTATTGCGGCAAAGATGGGTCCAATACTCGCAGTCATAGGACTCGTATTGCTCGGGTTAAGCGCCGCGCTAGGAAGTGGCGAGGGCTGGACAACCTTTTGGAAGTCGTACCTCGTTGGCTGGATGGTCGGACTTGGACTTTGCTTAGGCGCATTGTTCTTTGTGCTCTTGCAACATATGACTCGTTCAGGTTGGAGCATTACTGTTCGGCGATTGGCTGAAGGCATTGCAAAGAACTTGACTTGGATGTGGATGCTCTTTGTTCCAATTTTAATTTTAGTGCTCAAGGGCGACGGTGCAGTTCTCTATCAGTGGGGCGATGTCGAACTGATGAAAACGGACCACTTGTTGCACGCAAAGGCGGGATACTTGTCGCCAACGTTCTGGTCAATTCGTGCTATTTTCTATCTTGCAGTTTGGTCTGTGATTGGCACGATTTACTTTAAGTGGTCAACGGCGCAGGACAAAGACGGCGATGTAAAGTGGACGCACAAAATGCAAAAGTGGGCTCCGCTTTGCATGATTCTTTTTGCTCTTACGCAAAGTTACGCGGCAATTGACTGGATGATGACATTACAGCCAAAATGGTTTAGTACGATGTTTGCTGTTTATTTTTGGGCATCTTGTATGTGCGGCTTCTTTGCCCTTATCATTTTGTTCGCTCGTTTCTTGCAGGGAACGGGACACCTTCAAAAATCAATTACAACAGAGCACTACCACGATCTTGGCAAGTGGCTCTTTGGAATTGGTGTTGTATTCTGGGCGTATATTGCGTTTAGTCAATACATGTTGATTTGGTACGCCAACCTTCCAGTGGAAACAAATTGGTATATGGCGCGTCAACTTGGTGGCTGGGGTGCGGTATCACTCTTGCTCTTGTTTGGGCACTTTCTTATCCCATTCGTGTTACTGATAACGCGTTGGACAAAAAGATGGCGGTCACCACTTCCGATTATTTCGGCTTGGCTCGTCTTGATGTTCTGCGTGGATATCTATTGGCTTGTGATGCCAGTCGTTCCAGAAGAGGCAATTACAAACGCAAAGACGTACAACGAATTAGCAGAAAACATAACAGCGAGTCAAATTGGGTACGGCTTTAGCATTGTGAACTTTACCTGTTTGATTGGCATGATTGCGCTTGTACTAGGCGGATCGCTCATCAACTTACGCAGATGCAACCTCGTTGCAACTGCAGACCCACGACTCGACGAGGCATTGCACTTTGAAAACGCATAAGAGGAAACTATGAGTCACGAACAACCACATATTGAAAACGACCACGAAGACCCAGACGGCTGGGCAACATGGGCAATCGGTATTGGCGGGTCATTTCTTATGATTACGACCGTTGCGATTGCTTGCGGAATTTATTACCGCGCGGCAACGACTGAGGCGTTTGATAAAAATATCAACATCCGATATGAACAACGCGACATGGTTCGCGATGCGCAACATGCAGTGCTTGTTGAATCAGCTCACTGGGTTTCACATCACGACAAAAATGGCAAAGAAGTGAATCGTCTAGTGCTACCGATTAACGACGCTATGAATATCATCGCGGGGAATACAAAGTAAACGATGGGCGCACTTCGTCCAACTTGTGTTGTAGCAATCGCCGTTTCAGTCGGTGCGTTGTCAGCACCACTTGTTGCGGGACCGACTTTCGCAGATGAAAAAGTGCCGGAACTTGAAGGTGTGGGTATTACCGAACATCTTGATTCGACAATTCCATTGGATTTGCCTTTTGTCGATTCCAACGGCAACGAAGTTACACTACAAACATATTTTGATGGCGAGAAGCCAATCATCATTACGCTTAATTATTACAAGTGCCCCATGCTTTGCAGTTTGACGCTCAATGGATTGACTGCTGGCTTGGAAGAAATGGAATGGACGCTAGGCAACGAATTTGACGTTGTGACGGTGAGCATCAACCCAGATGAAAAGCCTCCACTTGCATTAAAAAACAAAACGGGCTACCTAGAACACTACGACCGCGAGGGTTCGGACAAAGGATGGCACTTTTTAACGGGCGAACAAGAGAACATTACAAAACTTGCTGACTCGCTAGGTTTTGGCTACGTCTTTGATAAAAAGACGGGGGAGTTTCACCATACTTCTTCCATAATGTTCATTACACCCGAAGGTAAAATCTCTAAATATATGAATGACGTGCAGTTTGCAGGCAAAGATCTCAAGTTTGCGCTCATTGAAGCATCCGAGGGAAGAATCGGAAGTGCGATTGAAAAATTATTACTTTTTAACTGTTTTCAATACGATCCCGAACGAAACAGTTACACGCCAAGCGCTTGGAAATTGATGCGTACTGCTGCAGTGCTTATGCTCTTGGTTCTTGTTGGGGGTCTTGCTGTTCTTGGCTGGGCTGGTCCAAAGCGCGTTGGTTCAGGTTCTACTTCGGGGTCTAACAATACTCAGGATATGGATGGAAAAACTTCATGATGGCGAACTTATCATCATTATTGCTGTCGACTGTGTCGACCGGCAAACCAGAAAACTTTTGGTTGTCTGAACAGGCATCCACCGTTGCAGAAAGTGTTGACCTAACATTTTTTGTCATCACGTGGATTTGCTACTTCTTCTTCGCGTTGATTGTTGCGCTGCTTGTTATTTTTGCAGTGAAGTATCGCCGAACATCGCACGACATCGTTGTTGATGGACCTACACACAATACTGTACTTGAATTAACATGGACAATTATTCCACTTATTCTTGTCGTTGTTATTTTTACAGTTGGCATGAAGGGGTATCTCAATCTTCGCGAAGCGCCCGAAGGGTGTTACGAAGTTTCAGTCACTGGGCAAAAGTGGACTTGGACGTTTGATCATCCAAAATATGGCGCTACGCAAGTTGGCGAGTTGACCGTTCCAGTTGGCAGGCCTGTTCGACTCTTAATGACTTCCAACGACGTCATCCACAGTGTTTGGATTCCCGACTTCCGAGTGAAGATGGACGTGATCCCAGGTCGCTACACTTCGCTTTGGTTTGAAGCGACAAAAGTCGGCGACTACATTTTGAACTGTACGGAATATTGCGGCAAGGACCACTCCGCAATGTTGGCCTGGGTACACGTTGTTCCCGAAGAAGAGTTTGAACCAACAATGAAAAAACTTGCAAGTGAATATGAAGATATGTCGGTTGGACAACTTCCAGCGTACGCAATCAACCGTTTGTACAACCGCTGTCAATCTTGCCACACGCTTGATGGTTCGGAAAGTACTGGTCCATCCTTTAAAGGACTCTGGGACCGCATACAACCGGGGAATGTTGAGTTTACCTCTGGCGAAAAACTTTCGTCCATGCTTGGTGAAGCAACGGTTTATGAACAACCGGAAAATTACATTCGCGCGTCCTTGGTTGATCCGCAAAAACATATTGTGAAGGGATACCTTGGCTCGATGCCATCGTTCCAAGGGCAACTTAAAGATAAACAAATAACTGCCATCATTGAGATGTTTAAGCATCTCAGAGACGTGACCGATGCAGAGGGCAACATTATCGTCAACACAGATGGAACACCAAGGCAATAACAATGACTACACTTAATTTGAACAACAGTTCAGACAACTATCTTAATCACACCAAGGGAATATGCTCTTGGTTGTTTACGCTTGACCACAAACGGATTGGCATCATGTATTTGGTGTGTGTTCTCATCGCTTTCTTCTTGGGCGGCGTGTTTGCGATGTTGCTTCGCTTCCACTTGCTCACGCCAGAGGGCACGATGATGACGCAAGACCAATACAACCAAGCATTCACAGTGCATGGTGCCATCATGGTTTTCTTGGTTATTATTCCAGCCATTCCCGCGGCACTTGGCAACTTTGTTTTGCCGATTATGCTCGGCGCAAAAGATGTCGCGTTTCCAAAACTCAACTTGTTTAGTTGGTGGCTTTGGGTCTTTGGGCTTGTCTTCTTTTTGATTGCACTTGCAAGTGGTGGAATCGATACTGGCTGGACGTTCTATACACCGTACAGTATTGATAAGGCATCTTCTATGGGCGGGGTGATTCCTGCACTGATTGGTGCGTTTATTTTGGGCTTTAGTTCCATCTTTACAGGCATGAACTTTATTGTCACGATTCATCGTCTTCGCCCCAAGGGCATGACGTGGTTCAAAATGCCACTCTTCCTCTGGGGTACGTACGCAACCGCGATTATTCAAGTTCTTGCGACACCTGTTGTTGGCATTACGCTTTTGCTTTTGATCGTGGAGCGTTCGGTTGGCATTGGTATTTTTGACCCCGCAATGGGCGGCGACCCAGTGTTGTACCAACACTTCTTCTGGTTCTATTCTCACCCAGCGGTCT
The DNA here is from genome assembly GCA_964489535.1 of uncultured Isosphaeraceae bacterium. Classification (GTDB taxonomy): domain Bacteria; phylum Planctomycetota; class Phycisphaerae; order Phycisphaerales; family SM1A02. Next base: position 2,168 of record CAZAZD010000020.1, on the reverse strand, counting down.
ATATTATGATTTTGCCAGCAATGGGTATTGTGAGTGAATTGATTGCGGTGCACTCCCATCGTCATATCTTTGGATACAAATTTATTGCGTACAGTTCAATCGCGATTGCAATTTTTGGTTTCCTCGTTTGGGGTCACCACATGTTTACCGCCGGTCAATCCCAATTGATGAACATCATCTTCTCGTTGATTACGTTTAGTGTTTCGATTCCATCTGCGGTGAAGGTCTTTAACTGGCTTGCAACTATGTATAAGGGCTCGATCAGTTGGAACGCATCGATGCTTTACGGCATGTCGTTTATCTTTATCTTTGGTATCGGCGGGTTGACCGGTTTGTATTGCGCAACGCTAGCGACCGATGTGCACTTGCACGAGTCGTACTTTATCGTTGCGCACTTCCATTACACAATGATGGGTTCTGCGTTGATTGGTTTTATTGGCGGCATGCACCACTGGTGGCCAAAAATGACAGGCAAAATGTACAGTGTGCTATGGAGCCGAGTTGGCTGGGCTATGGTCTTTGTTGGCTTCAACATGTGCTTCTTCTCCCAGTTCATGATGGGTTCAAAAGGAATGCCACGACGATACGCGCAGTACATCGAAATGCCGCAGTATCAGATTTACCACATCTGGTCGACTGTTGGTTCCGTCATCATGGCGCTTGGATTTGTCTTGACGTTGTTGTACCTGCTTCACTCTATTTTCTATGGCAAAAAAGCTGCAGCGAATCCTTGGGGCGGTCGAAGTTTGGAATGGCAATGTTCATCACCACCACCATGGGATAACTTTGCTGAGCAACCAGAAGTTGGCGACTGTTACGACTTTAGCGTCTTAGAGTGGAACGAAGAAGAACAGGGCTACGATTGGAAAAAGGATGCTGTGCATCCCGGCGAATAACGAGATTACTTATGTCAAACACTGATTCAACACATCACGACGATCAAATCGGGCATATCGTTCCGATTAAATTCTTAGTCCTCATCTGCTGTATTCTGCTTTTCCTTACTGCAGTTACTGTTTGGGTATCTCGGTATGACTTTACCGAAATCAACATTGCTGAGATGGGCATTATTATGGCGTTGCTTGTTGCGACGGTAAAAGCAACTTTTGTTGGCTTGTACTTTATGCACCTTCGCTGGGACCGGCCGTTTCTCGGTTTCGTCTTCGTTGGCTCTCTGTTGTTTGTTGTCCTCTTCATTGGCTTGGCTCTGACAGACACGTTGGAATACCAGCCCGAAATCATTAAGGGCGACACACCCAAAGTCACCGAAGCAATGGACGCTTTAAAACATTAATCCACCCGCGGTGGATAAACTGGACAAGTCTAGTGATAGCTACTTTTCGCTTTCAGACTCGCTCTGTGTGACAGTCACGTCGAATTGTCGATGGGTGCCCTCTTAGCGAGCGCTGGATGTGTTTGGTTTCGACAGTTTGGCATCCGGATGGTTTGCGTACCACGCAAACCAGAGGGAGCGTTGCGAGGGAATGGGGTTGCCCGAACCATCGTGGGCGGTTGCCCAGAGTGGGTTTGCGCCAATAGCCAACGTGACAGGAGAGCCATCGACCACTATCTGTACTTGCCCGTTTTCGTCGGCTAAGGAAACAAGCTCAGCGATGTTGTAGACAACGTAGCCGTCTCTCGTTTGAATTGCGACAACTGGCGTCTTTGGGTTGACCTCATCTTCTGGCATAGGGGATGCTGGGAAGTAAATCGTATCGTTTAAAAAGTACTGCCGAGGGTCGCCCTTGCGATACCGTTTTTTATACTGCCCCTCTGGAGAGGGGGAAGTTGTTTTGGGATGCCGAGCAAACCAATCTTTCCAACTCGTCACTTCATGCGTGATTGGTGTGAGTTGCACGGGTTCGCCGGTCACACTTTGCCCGAGCATTGGCGAGAACAATTGTTCTCCTCCGACTTCTTCTTGTATTGGATACATCAACATCACACCATTGCCAGAAAGTCCGCTGATGCCAAAGTTGGCTTCTTTGCCATGAACAATGCGTTCGTAGACACCAACATACCCGCTTGGCCAGTTCCAATAGACAACAATAGGGACACCGCCAAGTGTGTCGTTTACAATTTCATGCACGTTTAGCATGTGCAAGGGGTACGTTACTGTTTCATCGCCAATCGTTACCCCCACAAAGAGAACAACACTGACAAGAAAA
>CAZAZD010000019.1:34550-39780 GCA_964489535.1 uncultured Isosphaeraceae bacterium | reverse complement strand
TGTTACCCCACCAGAACCTAAATCTGGCGCGTCTGCCAATTTCGCCACGCCCGCTGGGTGGTGCAGAGCGGATATGATATGGTGAAACACACTTTCCCAAAGACATTTTTATGACGAACTTTGCAACAACTTCCATCATGCCCCTTCTTGCTCGACTTGTCATCGCTGCAGCGATGCTGACTTCGGGTTGGGTGAATTGTTTTGGACAAATTGAAATACGAACCTCTATAGCCGATGGACTACGGGCGATGGAGATTGAAGTGTACGATCCCGTCGCTGAAGAAACTGCGGACCCAGCAGAAGGGGAAGCAATAGAGCCAGAGCCAGCAGTGGCGCCGCCCTCAAAAAATGCAACAACCCGCGGCGTACACCGAATTGTTTGGCTCATCCATGAGAAATGGCCCGATCTTGGTGGATGGGGTACTTTTATAGCTTGGACGGCAGCGGTTTCACAACTTGTTGCGGGCATACTTTTACTTGTTGGCCTTTTTACCCGATTCGCTGCGCTTGCAATTTGTATAGCATCGGGGATGGCGGTCTATCTCGTTTCGGGCGGTGTGCATGGAATGTTTGCGATGAATCCGTTTGATTGGCCGCATGATTCCCATAGATTTATTCAACTATTCGCGGGGTTAGGTCTGTTTACACTCTCGTTTGGTCTGCTCCTTAGCGGAGGCGGCGGGCTTGCGATTGATGCTCGGCAAAAGAAATTAGCACCGCTGCCAAAAAGCAGCGAGGCGAAAAACCGCAGCGAGTAGGCGGTTTTGCAAAAATCTAGTGTAAGGTGCACGAACACACATGTGCACCCCCACGCACAACTCGAACACATCACGAGATATCAGTGGTCCAATTGCATGGACATTCTCTGTTGGTGCCCACATTGGCATTGGTCTTCTTGCCTTTTTAATTACGTGGTCAGTCATTCGCGAGGAAGAAGCGCCGCCCCAAGTGGTCACCGCAACTTGGCATGAGCAACCGATTGTTGAAGAGGCGTCTGCGCCAATCGAAATACCGCCAGAAGAACCTGTAGATCCAGAGCCAGAACAAGTAGAACCAGAACAAGTTGTCGAACAAACGAAACCCGAAGCAGTGCGCGATGGATTAGCAGTACTTCACCACATTGCAACAACGGGCGAAGTGCCAAAAGCAGCGGTGCGAAAACCAGAAACCGAAGTACAGTTTATGGGGCTCGATGCCGTCGCAGCAAAACAAATTGTGTATGTTGTCGATGCTTCAGGATCTATGTTGCTGCACCTGTCAACGGTTCTTCAAGAACTTGAGCGGTCGTTGCGGACGTTGCACCCGAAACAAGAGTTTGGAATCATTTTCTTTCAAAACAAAAAATCAATTCCCGTTCCCCCTAAAGGGAAATTGGTTTTTGCGAATACGTCGAACATTGACAAAGCGATGCGATGGATTCATACGAGCGGGAGGGTAATTCCCGCTGGCGGAAGTAATCCAATGGATGCGCTGAAAGCAGCCATGCGTTTAAAGCCGCAAGTCGTTTATTTATTGAGCGAAAATATTACAGGTGCAGGTCGGTATGAGGTTCCGGAAGAGGAGTTGCTTGCAGCTATTGACAAATTAAACCCCGCAGATGTGCGTAATGGGCTTCGCAGGGTACAAATTAATTGCATTGCGTATCTTTCACAAGGCACAAACGGCACAATGAAAAAGATTGCTGAAATACATGGTGGCGTGGACGGGTACACTTTTATTGAGCGTGGTAAAGTAGTGAAGTAAGGAGAAAAGGCATGGATGCCAAACGGAGATTAGTACAATTTAGTGTTTTATGTGTTGTCGCAACAGCGACGAGTGTGTTTGCTGAAAGTGGGGAACACAGTTTTGGAGAAGCTTTTTTTGTTTCTCGGCGAAACGACGGTTCAGTGGAATTGCTTGGGAGCGCAGTCACGTGGCTGTTGTTGTTGATGTCAATGAGTGGGATTGGCTTGATTGTGCATCTCTCCCTTGCAAACCGCCGAGCAGATGTGTTGCCAGATGAACTGGTGTTAAAAATCCGTGCGCACATTAAAAAGAAAAAGTTTCAACACGCGATTGACGCTGCAGCAAAAGACGACAGTTATCTAGGACGCATTTTAGTTGCAGCGTTTCGCGAAGCGAAGTTTGGGTTTCCCGCAATGATGCGCGCACTTGAACAAACCGCTGACGAACTTGCGACAAAACGACTTCGGCGAATTGAACTTCTGAATGTTCTTGGACAAGTAAGCCCAATGATTGGTTTATTTGGAACGGTGTACGGAATGATTCTTGCGTTTGGTGCAATTGTTGCTGCGGGTGGAAGCGCAGATCCGGTTGCGCTTGCGGGTGGTATTGGTACCGCGCTCACAACAACATTTTGGGGACTTGTTGTTGCGATTCCAGCGCTCTCTGGTTACGCAGTTATTCGAAATAAAATTGACGAACTCACCGTTGAAGCAACAATTGAGGCGGAAGAGATTTTGAATAGTTTTAGACCAAGAAAACCAAGTGTGGTTGTGCGAGAACAACAACAGGTTGCAGAACCAAAACCAACAAAAACGCTTGAGCCCTGCTGATGGCACGTCGAGGCAATCCGTCTTCAACCATTAACGCGAACATGACGCCGATGATTGACGTTACGTTTTTGCTTATTGTTTTCTTTGTTGTAGTCTCTCAAATTGTGGATCGTGATGCAGTATCGATGGATTTGCCATCACCTGAGCACGCAGTGGCCGGTGTTCCAGACAAACAAAACCGAGTAGTCGTAAACATCATTCCTCTAGATGATGGTGAAGTTGCTGGAATTGTGGTTGGTGGTCATACGATTGCTTGGGATGCAATGCACGAACTTACTGCAATCATTGACACGAGGTTGCGAGGTGGTGCAACCGATGTGCATCTTCGGGCAGACCGTTCGACGAAGTATTCTCATGTGCACCAAGTTATCGAAGCAATTCGGGATGTCGGCGTAACTCCGCGGCTACAACTTGTTATTAATGGGGAAGAGCAATGATTATTAAACGTCGAAAAGCGGGAACGATGGGGCTTAACTTGACTTCAATGATTGATGTTGTGTTTCTGTTATTGATTTATTTTATGGTTGCAACAGAGTTTAAAACTGCGGAAGAATCGTTCCCGATGGATTTGCCAGTGCGAAATCATGGGCACTCACTCACGCTCGACAACGAACCGCTTGTCATTTTTGTTGAATCGGCAGGCGAAAATCCAAACGACATTCGGATTCGATTAGATGGGCCGTGGGGTTCAGTTGCTTCGCTTGATGAGCTCTTGTCGTTCTTGCGCAAAAACAAAATTGGAACGTTTGGTTCTTCTGGGTTGTTTGCAGAAGCACATCCAATACTGATTAAGCCCACGGATGAAACGCGATGGGATCATTCGGTTGCTGCATATAACACTGTTGCAAGGGCAGATTACGTAAACATTACGCTTGACGAACCATCATGATGCACGTCGCTTGTTCACGGGTGTTCCGTGTTGCATGCGCTCTCGTAACCGGCGAAGCGAATCAATTTCAATTTGCCGAACGCGTTCTCTTGTGAGCCCAATGACAACGCCAATTTCTTTGAGCGTGAGCGGGTCTTGACCTTCTAAACCAAATCGAAGTCGAAGTACGCGTGCGTCTCGATGGTCGAGTTGTCCAAGAAAACCCATGATATCCTTTATGGTTTCACGTTGTTCTACTTGTTCATCGGGGCGTTTACTTTTTGCATCTTCAAATACTTCAGAGAGAGAAATGGGTTCGCCGCCAATTGTTCTTGGCACTCTTCCGGAGCACGTACGCATTGCACGCCGAATGGTATTCAGTTTTTTCAACGGGATTTCCATCGCGTCAGCAACTTCTTGATTTGATGGTGTGTGCTCAAAGTGTTCTTTAAGTTTGTTTGAAGTGTCTCGGTATCGATTGATAAGATCAACCATGTAGGCGGGAATGTGTACGGGTTGCGTTGCGTTTGTCAACATTCGTTTAATGGATTGTTTAATCCACCACGATGCGTACGTAGAAAAACGTGCGCCATGCGCGGGGTCAAACCCTTCAACGGCGCGGATGAGTCCAACATTTCCTTCTTCAATAAGATCGCCAAGGGCGAGTCCTCGTCCAAGGTACCGTTTTCCAATTGAAACGACGAGCCGAAGGTTCGCACGAATCATGCGTTCTTTTGCTGCTGCATTGCTCTCATTAATAATTTGCCAGCCCAGCATTTTTTCCTCTTCTGGTGTAAGAAGAGCAACTTCATTGATCTGATGTAAATATAGTTCGAGGTCCACGCTTGTCTCCTAATTGAAAAACTTCTAGCCCAGTAGGTGATTCGGCTTTTTAGGAGCGGATATCAACTGTAAACATAGAGTTGCGATGGGGAGAGCCCGCATAATCGGCACGGAGTGTCTAACCCTCATTGGAACACTAGGTAAGATGTATTGATTATGCAGAACGATGACATCTCAACTATCTTAAAAACGTGGTCATACGAACAAGGCAAGTTAAATGTGCGGATTATTGAAGCGGAAGATGGTCGCGAACTTATTCAACTTCGAATTGAGTTGGGGGTGATTCAAATGGAAATGGATGGTCGCCCAGACGGCGAATTACAGGACGGTTTTTCTTCATTGTTGGCGCTATTTGAAGAGCGGGGGATGCACGGTGGACTTGAACCAGATATGTGCCGCCGTCTCAGAGAGGAGGGTGTGCAGCGTTCGCATAGAGCGGCGGCCTTGTTTGCGATTGCTCGCTGGAAGGAAACAATTCGCGATTGCAGCGATAATTTAGATTTGTTTGATGTATGCAATCACCACGCAGTTGAGGAGCAAGATCGCGAAGCGCTTGAGCAATTTCGCGGTTCTGTGATTGCGCTGAGCGCTCGGGCGGCAGCGGAATGGGCAATTGAAGAGGACAGTGTTCCTCGGGCGATGGCTGCGCTTGATGTAGGTCTTGAGGAATTGCGTCAGGCACTCGGTGATGATTGGGAGCAATCGAACGAGGCACAATTATTGCTTGGCATGAAGGAGGCGCTGGTGCCCAAATTGCCACCCTCTGAGCGTGCCGACCTCAAGGAACGCCTTGCTGCTGCTATTGAAAACGAAAATTACGAACTCGCTGCGATTCTGCGCGACGAGATTCGTTTGCTGCGCGACTAGGGACTGGCACAGCGCCTGTCCCCACAGATTAGGGACAGTCCCAAAAAGGCGAACAATTCCTCCGAGGAATAAAAAGGCGAACAATTCCTCCGAGGAA
>CAZAZD010000019.1:0-34450 GCA_964489535.1 uncultured Isosphaeraceae bacterium | reverse complement strand
GGCGAACAATTCCTCCGAGGAATAAAAAGGCGAACAATTCCTCCGAGGAATAAAAAGGCGAACAATTCCTCCGAGGAATAAAAGGCGAATAATTCCTCCGAGGAGAACGAGGAGCGAAAAAACTATCCGCGGGAAAGTTTTTATTTTTTATAGAAGGGGAGCGGAACGATAGTGGCGGGTAACTGTTGCTTTCCAAAGTCGACGGAGACCGTATCGTCTTCAAAATCGCTAGGAATATATGCCATGGCGATGGGGTATTCGAAGGTCGGACTTAGGCAGCCGCTTGTGACGAAACCAATGACGTTGTCGCCACAAAGTACGTTCATCTGTTGGCGAGGGCTTCGTTTGCCCTCAAGCGTAAGTCCGACAAGTTTTTTGTCCGAACCATGCTCGAATATTTGAATCAATGCTTCTTGTCCAATAAAGGGCTCAACTTCGTTTTCGCCAATTCCCTTATCTAGTTTGACCGCAAATTTCAATCCTGCCGAAAGCGGATCGATTTCTTCTGTGAGTTCGTGACCGTATAAAGGCATACCCGCTTCAAGACGAAGGGAGTCCCTCGCTCCAAGTCCCGAGGGCATAATGATGCTCGGGTCGTCCATATGTTTTAACATCATTTCTACTGCCTTGTTGGCAAACTTCGCTGGAAGAATGACTTCCACTCCATCTTCGCCGGTGTACCCAGTGCGCGAGATAAGTAATGTTGCAATGAGCAGATTCTTTGTCGTGAAACGGTACCGCTTCAGGTTTGGAATTTCAGAAGAGAACTTGGATAGCAATTCCATGACCTTTGGACCTTGCAGAGCAATCATCGCTGTGGACTCAGTTTCATCTTTCAATTTGAAAATATAATTCCCGCGGTTGTCGTCAATATGCTTGAGAATTTTGTCGCGATTTGCACCATTGCAGACCATGAGATATTCGCAATCTTTGATTTTGTAAACAAGAACATCGTCCTTGCTCCCTCCGTTAGCGTTGCAGACAATGGAATACCGTATTTGACCATCTTGCATTCCGTGTATTTGTCTCGTGCAAACCCGATCGAGTACCCTACAGGCATCTTTGCCAGTGAATCGAAGGCGCCCCATGTGCGAAACATCAAAAAGCCCTCCGCTTTTTCGAACTTGCATGTGTTCGTCAATGATGGATCCATAGTGCAGAGGCATTTCCCAGCCAGCAAAATCGACCATCTTCGCACCGTGGCTAAGATGGTACGCGTGGAATGGAGTTGCGGATAATTGTTGCGTGTTTGTCATATCGTTCACCTTTGAATAGGAGATGTATTGTACTTCCCATCGGCAATGCGGTTGTATCTCGTTGGCTTGGTGGGTATCCTTCACTCCACACATGCGACCCCTCACGGTAATCCTCCTCATCCTCGCTAGTATTCTTCATAATCAAAGTGCGCATGCGGCGTTTGATGGGGAAATTGTTTCTTCCATAGAGTTCGTTCGGCTTGATCGCGTCAAAGAACAACGGATTCTAAACTTGATGCAGTCCGCGGTTGGGCTTCCATATTATGAAGAAGTTGTAGTAGAAGATGTACACATGCTGACATCGCTCGGGGAATTTGAGCAGATAGAAGCCGAACGCGTCCTTCAAGAAGACGGCACAGTTCATCTTATTTTTACGTTTAAGGAACAGCAAATCGTCACCCAAGTTTCGGTTGTTGGGAACACCCTCCTGAGCGACAAAGACCTGCTTGCGGTTGTACCCATTTTGCCCGGTCTTGGCAGAGATGATGATGCCATTGATCGCGGACGCCGGTCAATAATGGACTTGTACAAGGAACAGGGGAATTACCTTGTCGAAGTTTTTGCCGATATAGTTGAATACAAAAATGAAGGCGTTGACGAGAACACTGGATTTATACTTGATGCTTCAGTAGTTTTAATTTATAGAGTTATGGAGGGTCCGAGGGTACGAGTGAAGAACATATCGTTCGTCGGCAATTATTCATTTTCGGACAAGGAACTATCCGCTGAAATAAACACAAATACTTCCCTGCCATTCTTCCGCCGAGGGGAATTAGATGAGTCGGTGCTAGAAGCAGACGTTCAAACTATTCATAGGTTTTACATGAATCGTGGGTACAGGGACGCAAGAATTTCTTTTACCGACCCGCTGAGTCCCGATGACAAGGAAGCCGCGGTTGTCTTTTTGATTGAAGAAGGGCCACAATATATTCTCGGTGGAGTCTCCGCACAATTTAGAACTGAAGGCGAGTCGGAACCTGTCTTTAGCGAGGAGCAAATTGCTGGAATTATTCCGATGAAGGCTGGAGATGTGTACCGCCAAATTGATGTGTTCGATGCGGTAGACGTTATTAATCGTGCGTATGGAGTGCTCGGTCGAATTGTCGAGATTCGTCCACAGCAGCAAATCATGGATCGTGCAAAGAAAAATTTGTATGGTCGCGGTGACTCTCTTGAGCAAAAGATTGTGAATGTTGTGCCATATCATGCGGAACCAGGCGTAAGAATTAGTGTTATTTTTATGATTACTGAAGGAGTTCCTACAAAGGTTGGACTTGTTGAAATCAAGGGAAACTCTGTCACAAAGGACAATGTAATTCGCGGCAGAATAGGGCTGAAGCCCGGTCATCCGTTTGATATTCAAGAAGCGAATCGTTCGCGAAATCGCCTGAAGAGAACGCAACTTTTTAGTAACGTGAACATGACTATTCAGGATGAGGATGCAGAGAATCCGGGCTACCGTGATTTCTTGGTTGAGGTTAAAGAACGCCAAACGGGCACTTTGAGTTTTGGGCTGATGGCAGGAAGCGACTCTGGCTTGATGGGGAACATTTCTTTAAGTCAATCAAATTTTGATATTGCAGATTGGCCAGAATCTTGGTCAGAGTTTTGGAATCGCAAATCATTTATCGGTGCTGGGCAACAGTTCTCTATGGAGTTTCAGCCCGGCGATGAGATTTTTAATTACGGTATTGGCCTGACTGACCCGCGTTTTTTAGATAGCGATTATTCACTTGGTGGACGCGCTGGATACGCAAGAAGAAATTACAAAGACTACACACAAGAAACCCTGTACAGCCGTGTAACAGTAGGGAGAAAATTTGGCGATATCTGGAGTGGCAATCTTCATTTTTCCGTTAACAGGGTTGAGTACACAGATATTGATTTTAATGTTCCAGTAGAAATTTACAATGATCGTGGTCCAAGCACAATCAATTCTTTAGGGCTATCCGCAACTCGTAATACGCTTGAACCTTGGGCAAGGCCTTATAAGGGTTCTCGACTCAGTGTGGATGTAGATCAGTTCGGAGTACCCTCTGGAGATTACACCTTCACGAAGGCATTCGCAAGTTACACGACGTACCTCGCAACAAATCGAGATTTTTTGAATCGAATGTCCACCTTGCGGCTTGATACAAAAGTGGGATATATTTTTAATGGCGACTCCCCAACGTTTGAACGGTTTTATTTGGGTGGAAGGACATTGCGCGGTTTTAAGTTTAGATCGGTTTCTCCAAAGGGAACGCCAAGGTTTGCAGGCGGAAGTTCTAATATTGCGATTGGTGGAGAATGGGAACTCTTTATCGGAGCTCAATATGAATTTCCTGTGCTAGACCGGTTCATCTCGATGGTAGTATTTTGTGATAGTGGAACTGTTTTGGACACGCCTGGATTCGATGATTATCGAGTGAGTATTGGCACGGGCATTCGACTTCACATCCCCCAACTCGGTCAAGCCCCACTCGCGTTTGATTTTGGTTTTCCAATCGTGAAGCAGGATACAGACGAGAAGAAAATGTTCAGTTTCAGCGTGCAACTCCCGTTTTAGGGGTCAAACACTCCTCTCATAATCACATACAATGCCGAGTTATTCATTTCGCGCACTTCGACAAGAAGGACAATTTCTATGTTTAGTATCTCTGGAAAAAATCGTTTACAAAAAATGACTTGGACTTTCGCTTTGACCTCGGTGGTTTGTATTATTGCTGGCTATGCCGCAGTTGCCGCAACGACTCAAATGCTTGCCCCAACAGTCGTGGTTACGTTTGATATTCAAAAGGTGATAGGGGATCTTACAGAACGGGCAGACGCAGAAACGAAACTTCGAAACCTCATCATGGGAATTGAAGAAGAAAGCAAAAGCAAATTTAATGCAGTTGCGAAACTTGAAGAAGAACTTGATGCAACCGCAGATGCAGATCGCCCAATCATTAATGAAGAGTTAGATCGTTTAAAGCTTGAGGCATTAAGTTATCAAAACTTTGCCGCATCACGGGTTGATATTGAGCGTTCGCTTATGTATCGAGATTTGTATCAAAAAATTCAAACAGCTATTGCGGAAATTTCTGAACAGAATGGATATGACCTTGTGCTCATCAACGATGTGAACAGAAATATCATGATAAACCCAAAAGAAGAAGTCTCTCGCGAGTTCCAAGTTCGCGAACAACTTGAAGTGAAGCGAATTGTGTATTCAAGTAATCAAATAGATATTACTGAACAAATTGTGAGCCACATGAATCTTGAGTGGGAGAAGAACCCAAGTAATTGAGTTGAATAAAGGATTGAAATGAAACACCCTCTATATAAAAAATTAAATGTGTTATCCGTAGTTGCTCTCATTGCTATCGGGACGATGGCTTGGCAATCGCATGCATTACGAAAATTAGCCGATGCAACTCCAGCAATTCTGGTCTCTGTGGATATCTCAAGAGTGCTTCTTTCTTTAGAAGAAAGAGCCTGGGAAGAAGCGAATGCACAGGCATTCATGGATAAAATTGAAGAAGACAAAGAAGCTAGACGGCGCCATATTGATGATTACGGTGAAGAGTTTGAATTGTATGCACCCGGCACTGATAAATGGAACGAGTTGATGCAAGAGCAACAACTTGAACTTTTTGAATATGAATCACTCAACGACTACGGCATCCTTATGAAGGCACGCTATGAATCACGAGGTATGCGCAAGGTATATAACCATATCAAAGAAGCAATTACCACATTGTCACAACAAAATGGTTGGGATTATGTTTTTGTGAATGAAACAACTGTTGCGATACCTGAGGGCGATATGGTTGATATGTCTGCCGTGATTGGTTCGCGCCGTATGTTGTATGCAAACCCAGAAATGGACGTAACCGATACACTCATCGAATTCATGAACGCATCTTTTGATGAGATGGCTGTGCGCTAGGGACAGACCCGTGACGTTGAAACAACATACGGCCAGTTCCTTGGCAGACGAGATTGGTGCACGTCTTGACGGTTTGCCAGACGTGATTTGTACTGGTTGTTCGTCGCTCACTGATGCGGTTCGGGATGATGTGACGTTTATAATCAATGCCAAATACGCCAAAGGATGGAAGATGTCCAAGGCCTCAATTGGTATTGTTCCAAATGGGATTGAAGTTCCTCATCACGACAGCGAAACTCGGGTGCTCCTCTGGGTGGATAATGTTGAAGTTGCAGTAGCGAAAGTGCTTTCACTTTTTTCGGGTGAACTTGATGTTCCAGAAAAAGGAGTGCATGCATCCGCAGTCATTTCACCAACTGCGACAATTGGAGATGACGTAAGTATTGGACCTTTTGTTGAGGTTGCAGATGGTGCTGTCATCGGGGATGGTGTTTCAATGCACGCACACGTTCGAGTGGGCAAAAATGCAACAATTGGCGCGATGACGCTACTCTATTCGGGCGTTGTCATTGGGCAGGATTGCGTGATTGGTGCAAATTGTATTTTGCATGGAAATGTTGTAATCGGTACGGATGGTTTTGGGTACTGTCCAAGCGAAGATCAGTCCATTTTGGTCAAAATACCACATATTGGAAATGTGATTATTGGAGACAACGTTGAAATAGGTGCAAACTCTTGCGTTGATAGGGGTAAATTCACAACGACGAAAATCGGTTCTGGTACAAAAATTGATAATCTTGTGCAAATAGGGCACAATTGCACGATTGGACAACACTGCGCGATTTCCGCGCAGTCAGCACTCGCCGGGTCCGTAACTATTGGAAATTGGGTGCAACTTGCTGGAAATGTAGGTATTACTCCACACTGTGTTATCGGAGATGGGGCAAAATTAGGGGCGAAAAGCGGCGTCATGCACGATATACCTGCTGGAGAAGAATGGCTTGGACTCCCAGCGTGCCAAGTCAGGGACGCGTTGCGGCAATGGGCGTCTACTCGTAAACTGCCTCATATCATTGCGGAATTAGGCCGCACAAACAAAAAGCAGTAACCCGTTGCTGTAGCAGTAGTTCATAACCATGGCAGAATCATTAGAACATACGCAGCAAGCAGAAGAGCAAGCGGTTACCACCGTTCCTTTACAACGTACGCTTGCAAGACCGGTCACGCTAAGTGGCAAGGGGCTTCTTACTGGCAAAGATGCTGACCTCGTAATTGAACCAGCGGAAGTTGGGGAGGGTATTGTATTTGTGCGAACTGATATTGAACCCAATGTATCAATTCCAGCGCTTGTTTCAAACACAACAAGTCGTGCTCGAAGGACGACCCTGAGAAGCGGAGACATAACAATTGAAACGGTTGAACACCTTATGTCCGCTCTATCTGGGCTTGGGATTGATAACGCAACGGTTCGTATTGATGGACCTGAGGTGCCCTGTGGTGACGGTTCTGCAATGCCATTTGTCGAACAGTTGGTAGAGGTTGGAACCGTTGAACAAGATTTGCCTCGGCATTTTATTCCTATAACAGAGCCAATTTGCTTGCAGGATGGCGATGCAATGATTGCTGCATTCCCGCCGCATCAGAAGGGTTTGCATATTGTGTATGACCTTGACTATGGCGAAGCGGCTTCTCGTATCGTGCGGCAGACACAGGGGTGGGATAGCGAGAGTGGTTCGTATGCTGTAGAACTAGCACCAGCGCGCACCTTTAGTTTGCAAGAAGAAGCACAGGCGTTGCAATCTCAGGGAATGTGTACGCACTTGACGCCTTCAGACATTTTGGTGATTGGTGAAGATGGTCCAATTGATAACGAATATCGTTTTGATAATGAGCCTGTTCGCCATAAGATATTAGACATCGTTGGTGATTTGTATCTCGCTGGGGCATTTATTCAGGGTCGTATTGTCGCAAGTCGATCTGGGCATGCGCTTAATCGGCGCTTGTGCAAGGCAATTCTTGAACAAGCAAAAGTGACCAAGCGAAGTACCGCTGTTTCAAGCGGACTCAAGATGGATGTTCGAGACATCCAGCGCATTATGCCCCATCGATATCCAATGCTACTCGTCGATCGGGTCGTTGAGATGGATGGAGACGAAAGGGCTGTTGGAGTAAAAAACGTCACCATAAATGAGCCATTTTTTCAGGGACACTATCCTGGAACCCCGATTATGCCGGGCGTTTTGATTGTTGAAGCAATGGCGCAATTAGGCGGTCTCTTGATGAGTCGCAAATTGGAGCATACGGGCAAACTTGCCGTTTTATTGAGTTTAGATAAAGTCAAATTGCGCCATCCAGTGACTCCCGGAGATCAGTTGGTACTTGAGGCAGTTTCGATTAGGGCAGGCGTGAGAACAGCAGCATTGCAATGTAAGGCATTTGTTGGTTCTCGACTTTCCGCAGAAGCGCAAATTCGGTTTATGATGGTGGATGCGGAGCAGAACTAAGTATGTCAACTATTCATCCCACAGCCATTATTGATGCATCAGCAAGTATTGCCGATGGTGCGCTCATTGGTCCATACTGTGTGGTTGGTCCGAATGTGACCGTCGGAAGTGGAACGCACCTCATCAATCACGTAACCGTGCAAAGCGACACCGTAATTGGCGAGGGCAACCGGCTCTATCCATATTGTGTCGTTGGGGGTGACCCTCAGGACAAAAAGTTTGAGGGCGAAACAACGACTCTTGTGATTGGTGACCGCAATCAAATAAGGGAACAAGTGACAATTCATCGTGGCACAGAGCATGGTGGTGGCAAGACAATTGTTGGCGATGACAATTTACTTATGGTTGCATCTCACGTTGCGCATGACTGTGTTCTTGGAAGCAATCTTGTAATTGCAAACCAAGTGATGTTGGCGGGACATATTACAGTTGAAGATTGCGCAACAATTGGCGGCGGTGCGGGCATTAACCAATTTTCTAGAATAGGTAGGTGTTCGTATGTTGGGGGGCTTGCACGCATTACTCGCGATGTTCCACCGTACATGATTGTTGAGGGAACGCCTGCAGAAGTACGTGCTGTAAATGTAGTCGCAATGACGAGGCGGGGTTATCCTGACGTACAGATTGATGCAATGAAAGAAGCGCATCGAAGATTATTTAGGGACAATGGTGGGCCACTTACAGAAAAAATGGCAGAACTTTTAGCCGAACTCGGCGATCATGATCCCGTGCAAACTCTGTGCGAAGCGCTGGCGCTCTCCGCGGCAGGCAAGCACGGTCGATCAAACGAAAAAATTCAAAACGTGTGATGTACAGTTTATTCGGTGCCCAACAGTTTTGGTGGTTAGGTATTTGCCGCAGAGGCGCAGAGCCACAGAGATAAGAACGACGGGACAGGCTTGGTGACAGCCACACCTGCCTATATGTTGTGCGTGTTAACTTTCTTGTCCGCCGTATGAGAGTGAATATCACATCGCGAACGAAGAGTGCCTGTACCTAATTGTTTGGGGACAGTCCCGTTAGTTTTTAATCGTCGTCTTCACCAAAAAGGTACTGTTCAAACCCGTCGTCATCGTTGATGTCGTCAGGTTCGTCATTGTTGGGGTTGAAGTCTTCATCTTCACCATCTTCTAAATCGGGATCGACTTCTACCTCTATGATTATTTCCTCTTCCTCGTCCTCTCCCTCATTTTCCCATTCGGTCATGCTTACAGTTTGATGTTGCACAAGAGTGGTTCCAGTATTTGCAAAAGTCATTGCAAAATTGTTGGAGTCGAATTGGAATCCATTGGTCTGTTCAATGATAGGTGGCGTTGTTATCGTCATAGAAGTTTCCGATTTTTCCGTATTGATAACGAAAATTGCAATTCTGTCAAGGTTCCATGCCCGATAATCCCGCTTGTTTTTTACTTTTTACGAAAAAAATGGAAACGGAACTAGTTTTTAGTGGTTATCGGTTCGATGTGCATGGATAGCGAACTTGCACAACTCTCGGGGGTATTAGATATGTACCAAATGAAGAAAATACATCACCATCCAAATCCATGCTGCATTACTGAAACGCAGCGATCAGAACGTGTTACGTGGCTTCTCGGCGGTGTTATTTTACTTAGTCTGGCAGATTTGCTCCTGACAATTTCATATCTCACGTCGGTAGGGATGAGTGAGGGCAACCCTATTGCACTCTGGTTGCTGCAAACGACAGATTCAGTCTGGCCACTTGCGTTCTACAAAGCGATGACAGTTGCGGTTTGTGTGTCACTACTCTATCGAACACGGCACAAGCGACAAAGTGAATTGGCTTCATGGTGCGCCATGCTGATTCTGGTCACACTTTCTGTTTGGTGGAATCAATATTCAAGGTACCAACCATTGCTCCCACTCGCAGATGACCATATCGTGATGGTCGGCGACTCGTTTGAGCAGCCATTCATACATCAAAACAACAACTATTCAGTTCGGTAATGTGATTCAGAAGACCCTTGGGTTTGGTACAGTAGTGCTATGATTCGATTTTTAGTATTGGCCTGTACCATGATGCTGTGTGTTGGCTGTGGTGTGCGGCAACCAATTACACAGTATAGGGGTACAACAATCACCCAATCTACCCCAGAAGCAATTGCGATGAGTGTTGATTTTGAAATATCAAATACGAATGCAATTCCTTTACAGTTGATGATGTACAACTATGTTGTGACTTCTGGCGGACGAACGGTATACGTTGGTTTTGCTTCAGCGGAAAAGACTGTTCCACATTCATCCTCAATCATGAGTTCCGTTCCGGTTGTTATCCCACGAGGTGTCTTGCTTGGCAAGGATTCAGTTTCTTGGCAACTTGCTGGTACGCTTGGGTACATCCCACCAAAAGCAATGTCCGAGACACTGCTAGAGTACGGGGTTTGGAAACCGAGCACTTCAGTGCGAGCGCATGGTTTGATTGAAGTGCCCGCGATAACTAACTAATCGACGTAAACAGCCCATATAATCGGAACGAGTCGCACGACTAGTTCGGTTCATGTGCATGATGTGAAGTGCATTGCCTCTATCTCCGATGGTGCTGCTATGGATATTGAAACTATTCTTGACGCTGCCGCTCAGCAGGGCGCGTCTGACATACACCTTGTATCGGGCGAACCTCCAATCATTCGTGTTGACACTGGATTAGTTACGTTAGATCAACCAGTGCTCGAGCCCGAAGAAATGAGAGGGCATCTTTCGTCAATGCTGAACGAAAAACAACTTGCAACTTTGGAAGAACAACAAGATGTGGATTTGTCATGGGCAACTCCAGAATGTCGCTACAGAGTAAACGTACATATACAGCGAGGCATGCCGGCAATTGCAATGCGTACAGTCAAAACAAAAATTCCACCGCTTGAATCGTTAAATTTGCCGCCGGCAATTGCACCGCTTGCAGAACTACCTCGCGGATTGGTGCTTGTTACAGGCGATACCGGCTCAGGAAAATCAACAACGCTCGCATCGATACTTGAACGAATCAATACTTCGAAGCACAGGCACATTATCACGCTTGAAGATCCAGTTGAATACACGTTCGATTCAAAGGGGTGTTTGGTTGAGCAACGCGAACTCGGTAGAGACATGCCTAGTTTTGCTTCGGGTCTCAAACACGCACTTCGGCAAGATCCAGATATTATTCTTGTTGGTGAAATGCGTGACTTAGAAACAACATCACTTGCAATTTCTGCCGCAGAAACAGGGCACCTTGTACTTTCAACTCTGCATACAGTGAATGCATCTCAAACTGTGGAACGCATTGTTGACATGTACCCTGCGAACCAACAATCACAAGTCCGCTCGATGCTAGCAAATACACTAAAGGCAGTGATTTCACAAACGCTTCTTCCTAAAATTGGAGGGGGCATGGTTCCAGCAGTCGAAATATTATTGTGCGATCCTGCGGTTCGGAACATTATCCGCGAAGCGCGCACATTTGAAATCGCAAATGTTATAGAAACAAATAGCCGCAAGGGAATGATTTCAAGAGACGCTTCGATTGCGACTCTTGTTTTTAATGGTCTTGTTGAAAAGAGTATCGCAATCGCAAACTCAACCGATCCACAGAGATTACAAATGACTTTAGCAGCATAAGGAACAACACATGCCAACATACCGCTACGAATTGCAACAAGAAAGCGGAGATCTGTTGGTCGGCCAGTTAGCAGCGCAGTCTGCTTCTGGTGCAGCTCATGCATTGAAACATCGAGGGGGGAGAATTGTTCGGCTTATTCCCATGAACAACGTCGAAGTTGGTGCGTGGAAAAAATTTTGGCAAGTACTTAACGCCGGAAACGGTCCAACAAAAAAAGATGTTTTGGATTTTACGACGCAACTAGCGGTCATGGTGCGTGCTGGTATTAGTTTGCGTGTTGCTATTGGTGGCATTTGCGAACATGTGGAAAACGACAAATTTAAAACCAACTTGGAATCTATTATTGAAGACATCGAGGCGGGATGCACGTTTTCAGATGCAATTTCAAAATACCCAAAACTGTTTTCGCCTTTGTATGTCAACATGGTTCGGGCAAGTGAATTGTCTGGATCGTTTGGACACATGCTCGACCGAATTGCAAAAATTATTACAAGTCAAATAGAAACCAAAAAGATGATTGTTGGTGCGAGTATTTACCCTGCAGTTATAGGTGGTCTTGCGACTGTAGTAACAATTTTCTTGTTGACGTTTGTATTGCCGCGTTTTGCAGGTGTGTTTGCAGGCAAGGAATCCATCTTGCCTTGGCCAACTATTTTTCTTATGGCATTAAGTGCTTGGATGGTTGTGTATTGGTGGACAGTGCCTATTGGTATCGCAATGATTTCAGTTGCTCTCGTGCTCGGAAGCAAGACCGAGCGAGGTGGGGTATGTATTGATATATTGAAATTGCGGTTTCCAGTTGTGCGAAAAATGTTGCGAGCACTCTACATTACACGTTCCCTACAGACCTTGGGAGAACTTGTAAACGCGGGCGTTCCGATGCTTAGCGCACTTGAAGTAACTGGGAACATTGCCGGTAATCGAAAGTATCACAAGTTATGGAGTGATGTCGGTGATGGTGTGAAGGATGGTCATCGTATTAACGAAGTGCTTGATACAACAACACTGCTACCCAAGCCAGTTATCCAAATGATTTCCGCTGGAGAGGAGTCAGGTAAACTTGGCGACGTTTTAGAAGAAATTTCTGAGTATTACGATCGAGTGCTTAGAGATGCTGTTAAAACATTTACAAGTTTGCTTGAGCCGGCGATGATTGTCATTATGGGCGGTATTGTTGGGTTCATCGCGATGGCAATTATTCTTCCTATCTTTAAGATGAGTGCGGTGGTTTCAGGATAATGCGGCGAAGACACATATCTCGTCGAGGATTTTGGATTATCGAATCTGCAGCAGCAATTGCGGTCATCGGAATTGGCGTTGTTGCGCTTGTAGGTTCGCAACAAGCGTGGCACATTCAAACAATTGCATCAGAAGAACTCGCAACTGGAATGAGATTAGCAACTGAAATCCGTGAAATGACACTCTTGCTGCCGGCGAACGATCCAATTACGGGTTCGGCAACTTGGGGCGTTGAATTTGGCGAAGTTATTCCACAAGATATTGATGATTTAGACGATTTAGACGACGCGGTGTTCGCGGACACCGATGGAAGTGGGCCACTTGATGCTACTGGGAAGGTAATAGTTGGAATGAACGGGTGGGAACAACAAATAACAGTGCACTGTGTTGACCCATTTGATATTACGCAAGTTGTTGCAGACGGCGCATCGGAGACCGTGCGAATAGAAGTGACTGTTTTACACGACGGTGAAGAAATTACGAGGTTGCCATGGATTGCACCAAGATGAATACGGATTACTCACGCATGTTCAGTTTTCTTGTTAGTCCTAGTGGTCTTAGGGGAAAAGTTTCCACTGAGACACAGAGAGAGAATCCCCGAACGAAGAGTGTCTGTCCCCAGTTTTATCAGAATTGGGACAGTCCCCATTCGAAACTAAAACAAATTGGATTATGCGCCCAACAGTGGAACAGAAGATTGGGAATGTCCCACAATTTCCCCACGCCTCCGCGCCGTATGGGTTGGGCAACCGTCCCCGCGTTGATTATGTTGACAGTTATTGCATCTATCACCGCAGGAATTGCAGGCGTGTCGTGGACAAATGTCCGAAGTGCTCAGGCAATGATTGGAATTGCAAAGGCGCAATCAGCAGCCGAGTCCGGTTTGTCTTTTGGCAGCATTCGATTGCTTGACGAGGTCAATCGTTTTATTATTGACAGGGGAGTTGTTGATAGCGATCTTGCAGAAAAATTATGGAGAGGAACGTGGACAGGTGCGGATGGAATAATCACTGTTTCTCCAGGGAATGGCTATACCGTTGGTTCTCCAACTGGAACTGGAATTGTGCATTGCCTTCAAGATGTATTTGAACAGGTAGATGCACATTGGATCGAGGTTATTCCAACAGATGCATCGTTGCCAACGCTCACAACTAGTGATCACATTTTAGATGTGAAGCCCATTGCGATTGATAGTTCAGAAGAATCTTATTTTCGATTGCAGTACGAATTAATTCAAAATACAACTCGGATTTTAATCACTAGCATCGGTGAGTTTGGAGGAATTACAAGAACTATTTCAATGGAGTTCGATTTGGATAAGAGGATTGATTACGCGCTTGTTGCAATGTCCCGCGTCATGTTAGGGCGGAACGTTAAAGTTGAGGGTCCGATTGGCACTCGCTATGGAACGGAAAACAACGAATTAAATTCTGACTTTGGCGTCCCTCTTGTTATGAAGAGTGATTTTTATGGCATTGACCCTGTGTTACTTGATGCAGATATTACAACTTTTAATGGTTTGGTATTAGCAAACGATGTTGATGGGGACAATCGACTTCGCCCAAACCATCCAACCGAAGGTACTGGTATTGGCGGAGCAATTGTTGATTACGATGGCGATCAATATGTAACAGAAATAGATTTGTTTCTCTCTCGATACGATGTGAATGGGGACATTGATGTTGTGTTCGATCCATTGCAAGCCGCTATTGCAGGATATTCAGGTTTAACCCAAGAGTTTTCGCAGGATTTACAACTCGCGAAGTTGATAGATTTTGCTAAGAGCGATCGAAACGAGGATGGTATTGTTGATAACAAGGATCAAGAACTTGGATACAACGATGGAATTATTGACGAGCGGGACCGGTACGCAAAAGTTGATGGCTCAATTGGATTTGCAGTGAGCGTTTCGGATTGGGAAACGGCTAGCGGGGGCACGTGGCAGGAGGATGTGCAGGGCGCAATTATGTCTGAATTTAATTCGGCCGCCTCACAATTCCAGTTGCCCGAAGATCGACTTGCGGAACTTACTACAGATATGTTTACGGGTGCACAAACGTGGTTTGAAACAGAATCGATGACAGGGATTGCTTTTGGCGATGCGTCGACTGGGCAAGTTGCATCAAATCTACTCGGTGGAGGAACGTATATTCAAGAGGGGCAAAATGGCTGGGAAGGCGTTCCTTATGCAGCGGATGGTGCTTACGATTGGTACCAACGGGCGATGTACAAAGATATGTCTTTCAATAACGTTCGTATCCCAGTTGGAACAAATGCAGTTTTTGAGAACTGCACGTTCGTTGGTGTTACGTGGGTCGAGACGACCGAAAATGTAGATGATCCAAATTGGAATTTTGCAGGCGCGATGCAACCTGACGGAGGCGGTGGCTATGAGACACAATTTGAGGGGCTTACAGCTGAGTCTGGTGGAGTGACGTATGGGAATACGCGAGAAGAATCAAACAATCTCCGTTTCCATGACTGCACGTTTCTTGGTTCAATTGCAGGGGATGTACCTTCTGAATTTACGCACTGGAGAAACAAAGTTCAAGTGACTGGGGAATCGAGATTCTTCCTTGACCCCAATGACCCTGATGTTGCAGCGCAATCGGATGGGGTTTTCTTGCAAGCCATTCTGAATTCTATTGACCCCGCCACTCGCGCGGAGTTGTCACGAAGTTCGGTCTTGATGCCCGGATGGTCTGTCGAAATAGGCACTTTCCAGAATGATGAAACTGTTGGAGTGAAACTAACAGGCACGATAGTTTCCGGATTACTCGACTTACGAGGCGTTGTCGATGTGCATGGTGCAATTCTCTCAACGTATCGTCCGGTCGAGGGGGAAGGTGCATTGTTTTACGGAGGCGAAGCAGATGCATTCAACACAACACTCGGCTACTTTGGTCCTGAAGATGGGGACGAAGAAGGTATTGACGATGCATTAAAATCTTTTAGTGGATATGGTCGGGTTTCTCTTCGTGCAAATCCAGATGCGCCGATGCCAGATGGTGTGCCGTGGCCGATT
The DNA here is from genome assembly GCA_964489535.1 of uncultured Isosphaeraceae bacterium. Taxonomy (GTDB): domain Bacteria; phylum Planctomycetota; class Phycisphaerae; order Phycisphaerales; family SM1A02. Next base: position 18,960 of record CAZAZD010000019.1, on the reverse strand, counting down.
ACTATTGTTCCAGATGGAACAAGTTATCAGGAGGGATCATGATGCGTCGCGGATTTACGGTTATTGAATTATTAATAGGTATGGCAATTGCGGCAGTTTTGTTGACAGGACTTTTTGCGTCGATTCATTCGTCAGTAGATGCGTACGAACGATCCGCAGCAGATGGTGTGAATAGATTGACATCTAGGTTGCTTGTCGAACGCATTGCGTTACTTGTGAGAACTGGATCGTCATTTGGTCCCCTGCCCGCAAACGCAGCAATTAACGAAGTTGAAAGTGATACCATAGAAATCACAACACCAAGCGGGCAGCAAATAACTATTTCATGGAATAGTACAGATGAAACCCTAGAAATGGATGTTGATGGAGTAAGTTCAACGGTTCTCGGGGGTGTGACACAGGTTACGGGTGGAACAACTATCTCGCCGTTTTTATTACAGTTTGAAAATGGAACCTCTCTGCAGCGAGTAACGATTAATCTTGCTGTTACTCCCGATCCTGAACATGCGACGAACATGGACGGTGAGGGAGAAACCGTTCGGCTTACCACTTCGGTTATGCCGCGTGCACAGTTGTATTAAATCGTCTTTTTGGCGTACTCGGTTTTGCTTGTCCCGTCGCTTTTCTTCTCTCCGTGTCTCCGTGGCTCTGTGGCAAAAAAAGTTTTGGAAGTAGATCTCGCGGCGATTTGTTACGTACCTTTACAGTTTTACGCGGTTTGCAAGTTTGTACGCAGTTAGCGAATCAGTTGCTTCGGCTATGACCCGTGCGATGGGTTCAGTATTACTTGGTCGAACATGCAACCAACCTTCGTCGAAATCAATTCTTAAACCATCACTGTCGTCCAACCTTTCGTTCGCGTACTCTTTTTTCAACCGTTCGATTTCTTTTTCAATTGCCGGCATGCCGCCGAGTTCAGCAAGATCAATCGTGCGTTTTATCATTTCATACTTTGGAACACTGTTAACGATTGTTGAAAGAGGTTCACCTTGTTCTCGCATAAGATCGAGCACAAGCGCCATACCCGAGAGACTATCCCGAACCCAACATACTTTTGGGAAAATAACTCCTCCGTTTCCCTCGCCACCAATAATGCACGCTCGTTCTTTCATTACACCAGCTACGTTCGCTTCGCCTACGGCGCTTCGGTATGAAGTGCATTCGTGTTGTGATGCGATGTCATCAATCATCCTGCTTGTGGATAAATTTGAGGCACACGAACTGTTCGGGTGCTTTGAAAGCCATTGCATCGCAGCGAGGACGAGTGTGTACTCTTCACCAAAGTATCGACCGTTTTCATCAACGATCGCAAGTCTGTCGGCATCAGGATCTTGGGCAAAACCAACATCGGCATCAAACTTGTCAACGGCTTCGCAAAGGCCAGTTAAGTTTTCTTCTTTGGGCTCAGGCGCGTGTGCAAAATTACCAGTTGGCTCGCCGTTAAGATGTAAAATGTCGCAGCCGAGTAACTCTAAAATTTTGTATCCTGCTTCGCAGCCAGCGCCGTTAATGGAATCAAGCACGACACGAAAACGTTTTTCACGAATCGGTTCTTGGTCGATAACTCCAAGCACCTTTGCGATGTGTGTGTCGTGCCCTTGGGCGTTTGTTTCAAGCACGCCGCCACCTTTGTTTGGCAGTACAACGGCTTCTTTAAAACGCCGAATAATTTCTTCAGCTTCTTCCTTGGATGGCGCAAGCCCATCGCCATCAAGACACTTGATCCCATTCCAAGGGGTTGGATTATGCGACGCTGTAACGATAATACCGCCATCGGCTTTAAGCGCATGAATCATGACACCAGCTGTTGGAGTTGCGACAACTCCGAGGTCGGTTACATGACAGCCACTTGCAACAAATGCATCTGCAGCGGCTTGTTGCAACGCAGGTCCGCTCGGCCGGCTGTCTCGCGCAACGCAGAGTTTTGGGACTCGCCCTAGTTTGTCATATAAAAAAGAAGCGAATGCGTTTGCGTAAGCATGCGAAACTTCGTTTGTCATGGTTTCGCCAACGATGCCGCGGGCGCCTGAAACAGAAAGCATAAGTGGGGCGTTTGTCATGGTCGATAGGTTGCAATACAGTTTGGGGCTTCCGTGAGGGTGATAGATGTTAGACGAGCAGGAGATTTTACCTTCTTTGCAAGTTCTGTTGCGATGTGCATCGCCACATATTCTGTTGATGGGTTGTTGCCTTGCAGCGAAGGGTTTGTGTTTAAGTTTGTATTACGTATCGTTGAGACAACCTGTTCTAAGTCGGATTGAAGTTGAAGGAAATCAATTAGCAAACCATCTTCGTCAAGTTGTTCACCTGAAACCACTGCAACAACACGCCAGTTGTGCGTGTGGGAGGTTTCCTCAATACCTGAAATAGTCACAGCATGATCCGCATCAAATGTAGTTGAAACGGAAACCTCAAACATCTGTTGCTTTCCACTCCTCTTTTATCTCCCATGTAAACGGTTCTTGTTTGCAATCAATGTCAACCGCGAAGAATCCCCCACGATGTTGTTTGACAAGCGGCCAGATAATATCTCGGTCTGTATTTGGAATATTTGTTGTTTCAACTTCGTCAACAGGAACCCACTCAAGCATTCCTTCATCAATGTCCATAGATGTTATTTCTTTAACGCCAACAGGCCTTGTCACTTCGTAGAGAAAGATCAGCCAGTGCGTTTCACCGGCGTATGCTGTTTCAGCCAACATCCCAGAGAGTCGGATGTCGCATGGTTCAACAACCACTCCAGATTCTTCATGGATTTCACGTATGGCACATGCGTGTGGGCTTTCACCAATAGACGCTTCAAGTTTTCCGCCGATGGGAGAATACTTTTCTTTGTTTGGTTCTTTGTTCCGATGTAACAACAATAGTCGATTGTCATCATCGTAAAGATAACAGAGCACCGCAATTTTGTAAGGCAAATTTTCTATTGCGTAATTATCGTTCATGTTAAAGCGTTTTCTATATTTGATTTCATTTCTGCGACAGATTGTTGCATGCCAATAAAGATGCTTCTGCTTACGATCGAATGACCTATGTGTAATTCAGATATCCCATCTATCGATGCAATCTTACCCACATTCAAGTGAGTTAAACCATGACCAGCATTACATTGCATTCCCAGATTCAACACATGCGAGACGGCCTTGCGGACGAGTTCTAGTTCTTTGACTACCTTTGGATGATCAAGTGAAAAACCATTCTTTATTACGACTTCTGCATAGGGCCCCGTATGAATTTCACAAACAGTAAATCCACATTCAACTGCAGCGTTGATTTGGGCAAGGTCAGCATCGATGAATGCGCTCACAGGCAGTTTTTTTTCAGTTAGTGTTTCAACAAACATGGAGAGCCGTTGCATATCACCAAGAACATCAAGTCCACCCTCGGTTGTTACTTCATTACGACCCTCAGGGACAACCATGACCATATCAGGAGTTGCTTCAAGTGCGAGATCAAGCATTTCTTGCGTTGCAGCAAGTTCAAGATTCAGGGGAACTTGCACCGTTTCTTTGAGTCGGAACAAGTCAGAATCCTGCATATGCCTTCGATCTTCACGAATATGAAGAGTGATGCCGTCAGCACCACCCAAAACTGCCTCGTTGGCTGCGAGTATTGGGTCTGGCTCAATGGTCATTCTCGCCTGCCGAAGCGTGGCAACGTGATCGATATTCACACAAAGTTTGGTCATGATTTCCTTCTAATTAATAAGCCACACATAAGGGTGGCGAGTATACTCCCACAGAGCCGATATGCGGACGTACGAGAGCCCTTTAGATGTCAGAGTTTGAAAAAAAATTAGCACAATTATCAGCGGACTTGAATACGCAAGGTGCTCGGATTTCAGACCAGTTGCTTCGGGCGGTCGAATCAACTTTTGAAGGTAATGTAAAGGCCGCCAAATCAGTAGTCGAGAGCGATGAAATCATCGATCGGGTTGACGTGGAAATTGAACGTGCTTGCATTGGCTTATTGCGACTAGGTGCAACAGACGAACACAGCATTCGTAGCGTGTTGACAATTGTGAAAGTGAACAATGAATTCGAACGCATCGCTGACTGCGCAGTCATTGTTGCAGAGTCAGCAATTAACCATACAGATTTAATCTCATCTGCACCGCCAACATTTCGAGTGATGGCCAATAGCGTGGTTGGTATGGCTCGAGACACAAATAAAGCACTAGCGGAAACTGATACCGATATGGCAATTCGTGTCCTTTCTTTCGATGATACAGTCTTTAGATTTAGGAAAGAAATTGTGCTCGATGTGCAACATCGAACAAGCAAGGGCGAACTAGAACCACTTGTTGCCTTTGAATTACTTGCAGTCACTCGTGCCATGGAACGAATTGCAGATCACTGTACAAATATCTGCGAGCAGGTTATTTATCTTGAAACCGGGAAGATTGTTAGGCACTTGCCAGAGGGCTGGACAACACCGGAAAAACCAACGTTTTGATTTCGATTCCTAGCAAGTTACAAGAGAAAATCGCTGAGTCCAAACAAGAACACGTACTAACGTTTTGGGAGGAATTGAGTGATGAAGACCAAAGCGATTTTATAATCCAACTTGAAACCATTGACTTTGATCTGTTCGCTGCATTGCAACAACAAACCTCAGAGAAAAAAGAAAAAACATTTGAGCCGTGCGATGTGGTTATCCTTGACGACACGTTCAGGGAGCAAGGTGTTACATCAATTTGCAATGGTGAAATTGGGGTGCTTACTGTTGCAGGAGGTCAAGGTACACGGCTTGGTTGGAGTGGTCCGAAGGGAACGTTTCCAGCAACACCCGTAAGCGGGAAGTCACTCTTCCAAGTGATTGCAGAACAGATTGTGTTTGCATCAAAAAAATACCACACGACAATACCTTGGTACATCATGACGAGTATCGAAAATGATGCAATTACACGTTCTTTCTTACTAGACAACAATTGTTTTGGTTTAGACCGAACAGATATTTTTATATTTTCGCAAAATGAGGTTCCTGCAGTTGACGAGAATGGGGATATGCTTCTTGCGGCAAAGAATAAAATAGCCATGAATCCTGATGGGCACGGAGGAGTCGTCGCGTCCTTACAGCAGAGTGGAGGTCTTGATGAAATGGCAAAGCGTGGAGTGAAATATCTATCGTACGTACAAATTGATAACCCGCTTGCTAACGTGATTGATCCAAGTTTTATTGGCTTGCACATAAGTGACAAATCATCAGTTGAAGCTTCAAGTAAATGTGTCAAGAAAACAGATTCGAACGAACTTGTCGGAGTGTTTTGCAAAGTTGATGGGAACATTTTGGTTGTGGAGTACAGCGATTTGCCGACAAAAAAAGCAAATGAAATTGATAGTGATGGTCAATTGGTTTATGCTGGCGGCTCTATTGCCTTGCATTTATTTTCAGTTGATTTTTTGCAACGAACCGCTGGTGATTTACAATGGCACAAGGCGCACAAAAAAGTATCCTTTACCGACTTAACGAGTGGTAACAAGGTAGAGCCAAAATCACCAAACGCATATAAATTTGAAAAGTTTGTTTTTGACATGTTGCCGCTTGCTAAAAAATCACTCGTGGTTGAAACAAAGCGTGAAGAAGAGTTTGCTCCAATAAAAAATGCTTCAGGACAGGATTCGCCAGAGACTAGCCATGCTCTGCAACAAGAACGCGCAGTGTCTTGGTTGCTATCAAGAGGTGTTGATATAACAACAGGAGCAACCGTTGAAATAAGCCCGCTATCAGCAAGTTGCGCAGATGATCTAAATCCCTCTACATTGCCAATTTCAATCGGTCGGGATGAAACAGTGGTGATTTAAATGGAAGTATGGATTAACGATCTCATGGGGATGGTTGATCCGACTTGGGGACCATGGGTGGTTTTTGGCTTGCTACTTTTATCTGGAATTGGCATCCCCCTTGGCGAAGATATCATTATTATTCCAGCCGGTATGCTTGTGCAGCAGGAAGCGCTTCCTCTTTGGCCAACACTCGCTGCAGCATATTTTGGCGTCATTTTGGGCGACATGCTGTGGTTTATTGTTTGTTCCAAGTTGGGCACTCAGCTTGTGCACAAGAAATGGTTTAAACGGTTGGTGCACCCAAAGAGGATGCTTCAAGTGAAGTATCAGTTTGATGTGCGTGGAGCGTGGGTGATTATTCTTGCGCGGTTCATTCCCGCAAGTCGGACAACGACGATTACCGTTGGGGGCATGATGCACATGAATTTTTGGAAATTTGCAGCAGCAACAGCGGTTTGTTGTGTTATTACTGCGCCAATGCAACTTTTTGCGGGATGGTGGATTGCGGATAGTTTGCAAGCAAAAACAACGGTTGAACTTATTGTGCGGCTTACGGGTCTAGTAATGGTGGTTGTTGCAGTGATTTGGTGCTACAGGTTGTGGTCTTCGCATAGAAGCACTGGAAAGACTGTTCCAAGGGCGAAAGCGTCGTGGCTTCGATATTTTCCACGAAAGAAAAAGTAACTGAGTTTTATTGCACTCTCGTCTATAATATAGAGCATGAGAACAGTCATAACAGGTCAAATCGGAATGGACAAGAAACCGTACTTGCAAGAAGTCGAGCGCCTTGGTGGTGAGCGTGGTGGGAACATCGAGGTATTTAATGTTGGGAACATGATGTACTCGGAAGGTCCAGATATTCGCGAAGGTCGAATCCTCGACTTGCCGCTGAGTAGATTACATTCACTCCGTCGCGCCGCGATTAAAGACATCGTTTCAGCGACTACGCCGTTTGAAGAACACCAAAACGTAGTGATGAATACGCACGCAACGTTCAGATGGCGACATGGGTTATTTCCTGCGTTTGACTTTGACCAGATGGACGAATTTAATCCGAATCTGTTTATTTGCCTTGTTGATAATATCGAAGTGGTACACGACCGTTTACATGCGGAGCACGATATTGATGCGACCTTAAAAGATTGTATGGTTTGGCGCGAGGAAGAAATTCTTGCGACCGAGTTGATGGCGCAAGCGTGTGGATGCAGAAATTCATTTTATGTGTTGAGTCGTGGTCGTCATCAAGATACGACGGAGACTTGTTATCGTTTAATCGCACGGAATAATTTGAAGAAGGTCTATCCAAGTTTTCCAATGAGTCACGTGGTAGATATGCCGGATATTCTTGAAGAAATAGATCAATTCCGTGCTGCGCTCGCTGAACACTTTATATCTTTCGATCCAGCGGATGTAGATGAAAAGTTGCTTTTAGATCGTGGCATTGAAGCGGCAAAAGAAGGCAAAGATTGGATTGAGGTTGAAGCGCATGCGTTTGGTGGGAAAAAGGGCGGTGAACCGATGCGCGTTTCTGTTCGAGAGATTCTTGATATTGCTGGCGATATTGATGGTCAGATTTATATGCGTGACTTCAGATTGATCGATCAGTCAGACATGATTGTTTCCTTGGTTCCAGAATTGCCCGGCGGAGTTCCGGGATTGTCAAGTGGTGTTGAGAGGGAATTACAACACGCTTGGGAGCACACGAAGGAAGTCTACGTTGTGTGGAAACCATCCAAGGCACCATCACCATTTATCACCGAGACTGCTACGAAAATATTTTCTTCGGTTGATGAGGCACTCAGTTATTTCTCAGAGCAGGGCTTCTTTGAAATGGCGAGTTTGTTCGGCAATTAATCGTCATAAGCAACCCATTCGAGGGATAAACCTTGCGCGGGCATCGTTTTTCCGGCGCGTCGTCTGTCGCATGATGCAATTATATCAGGAACAGCTTCTGGATTCGTGTATCCACGCCCGACTTCAAGCAGAGTGCCGGCAATGATACGCACCATGTTCCATAAAAAACCAGCACCTGCTATTTCAATGTTTATTTTCCAATCGCCACAATCGTACACACTGCACTGGTCAACTCTGCGGACGGTTGATTTGCGTCCATGGTTTAATTTTGTAAAACCACCAAAATCGTGTTCGCCAAGGAAGTACTTTGCTGCTTCTTGCATTTTTCCTATATCGAGTGCATATGCTGTGAAGGCGTGAAAGCGTCGATCGAACAATGGTTTCCGAAGTGGATTACTACAACCGTGGGCGAGTGAATATTTGTACCCCTTGCTTGTGCAGTGGTTAATTGGGTTGAATTTATTGTGAACCACATCGACCGCCCGAACTTGCACATCATCTGGCAACCAAGAGTTAAATCCCAGAATTAATTTGTCTGGTGGTATATCGTTTGTTGCATCAAAGGTAACGACTTGCCCGCGGGCGTGGACTCCCGCGTCGGTTCTTGAAGCACCCGTGAGTACAATTGGCTGTCGCATCACTTTCACAACGGCTTTTTCAAGCACATCTTGCACGGTTCTCAAATACCGGCGTTCTGGATGGACTTGTTTCTGCCATCCATGAAAATCCGTCCCGTCGTATGCCACTAGCATTCGATACCGCATCCCCGTATTTTAAGTGGTGGCTGACATGAAGGGGACGGCCCCATGGGGACAGTCCCCATGAAATACTCAATAAATATCGGTTATTTTCTCGTGAGACATGTTTTTATCCTTTTTTTGTGGGACAGTCCCTGTGGGACTGTCCCACAAAAAAAGCGTAAAATAGTGAGTCATGACACAGATACTCATTGTTGGGCCACATCCGGATGATCAGGAACTCGGAATGGGCGGGACGATTGGAAAGTTGGTGAGCCAAGGACACGAGGTATTACTCCTTGATATGACCAGCGGCGAACCAACCCCGCATGGCTCGCCAGAGATTCGCGCCAAAGAATCAGCAGCAGCAGCAGAGATTTTAGGGGTGCAACGAACGTCGGTGATCCTTCCAAATCGGTATGTTGAGCATTCAATTCCAGCACGCCACGCAGTTGCCGCGGTTATTCGTGAGCATCAAGCGGAGATTGTGTTTACTCCTTACTTTGAAGACGCACATCCAGATCATATCGCGACGACAAAAATAGTGGAAGACGCAAGATTTGACGCAAAACTCACAAAGATTGATTTAGCGGGCGAGCCAATCTATCCAAAGTGGCTTTTTTATTATTACTGCACCCATCTTCGCATCATCCCAAACCCAAGTTTTCTTATTGATACCACCGGCTTTGCGCAACAGAAACGTGATGCAATTGTTGCGTACGAATCACAATTTGTTATCCCCGAAAAAAATCGCCCAATCGTTGGTTGGATTGAAGCGCAAGATAAGTACTTTGGTGGTCGCCTTCGTACGGAAACTGCGGAACCATTTTATACTCGAGAGCCACTCGGGCTCACTGGATTTGACTGCTTAAGTTCCAGTTGATCCGAATCCACCCACCCCGCGAACGGTTTCATCCAACTCATCAACAATTTCAAACGCCGCTTGCACAACCGGCGCAATAATCATTTGTGCAATGCGCATATTTGGCTCGACGACAAATGGCTCATTGCCATGATTGATAAGCGGGACGCAGCATTCTCCACGATAATCAGCGTCAATGGTGCCAGGAGCGTTTGGTAATGTAATCCCAAACTTTGATGCAATTCCGCTCCTCGGTCGCACCTGCGCCTCGTAATTATCGGGAAGTGCCATTGCAAAACCGAGTGGAACCATGGCGATTTCCCCAACCTCAATGGTGAGGGGTTCCTCAGTAGCGGAGTACAAATCCATGCCTGCAGCGAGTACGGATTGGTACGAGGGAACAACAGCGGTTTCTCGAAGTTTCTTATATTTCACTTTGACATGGTGCATACGAACATTGTAATTCCTCATGGCGTATATGATGCAAGAGATGGAAAAACAACAGATTCCAAACTGGGCAATTCACCGCCGGCTCTATGAATGGGTACTTGGTTTTGCAAAAACTTCGATAGCACCCGCAGCATTGCTCATTATTGCATTCATCGAAGCATTCGTTCCGTTTGTTCCACCCGACGCATTGCTGATTCCAATGTGCCTTGAAAACCGAAAAAAAGCAGCACTCTTTGCAGCCATAGCAATGGTTGGCAGCGTCTCTGGAGCACTGGTTGGGTATTTTATTATTGCATCGTTTATTGCAAGCGGTACCGAATGGATGTTCGGAGCAGAAATTATTGAACACATAGTTGCGGAGTTTGACCAACGCGGGACATCTTACGTATTTATTGCTGCGCTCACCCCAGTTCCATTCTTTGCGTTAACAACCGCAGCTGGGGTTGCAAAATTAAACTTTGGAATGTTCCTTGCCGCGTGTGTGATTGGTCGATCGCTTCGGTATGGCATCGAAGCAGGAATTGTGTGGTGGATTGGTCCTGCTGCGAAAACATTTATCGAAAAATGGTTCAATCTTGTGACAATTGTTGTCTGCATCCTAGTGGTCGTTGGCTGGGCACTAACGAAATACATGTAAAAAAACTACCCCGCGGATAGTTTAATTCGTCAACCCCCGATGCGGCTCATTGTTTTTTGTGGGCGTTGAAAATCATCTCGATCCATGCCATGTCCCGCTGACTTTTGCCACATTGCATTCACAAAAAATTGCCGAAGATCGTCATCGCTCGCACCACTACGAAGAAGTGCCCGAATACCCCATTCCTCATCACTGAATAAACAAGGTCGAACGGTTCCATCGGCCATCATTCTCATTCGGTCGCACGCTCCACAGAACGCCTGCGTTACTGAAGCAATAAAACCAATACGCCCCTTGCCTTCTTTGAAGCGATAATTCATGGACGTGCTCGTATTAGCATCATCTTCTCGAATGACATCGTGCCGTTTGCTGATGGTTTCAAGCATCTCGTTTGCACTAACAACGTGGCGTTTTTCCCAGCGTTTTCCTGCATCAAGCGGCATAAACTCGATCAAACGCATGTCAACTTCATGCTCCTTTGCAAAGCCAGCGAAGTCAGCAACCTCGTCGTCGTTTACACCGCGCATAATGACCGCGTTTACCTTTACTGGAGTGAGCCCAGCGTCGCGAAGCGCGTCAATAGATTTAATAACCGTAGTGAGCGAAGTTTGCGATCGTGTGATTGCATCTTTGCGCTGAGGGTTGAGCGTATCTAAACTTACTGTGACTCGATTGAGCCCAAGCGACTTCCATCGCTGCGCCCACTGGCTTCGAATTCTTGACCCGTTTGTTGTAAGGGCTATATCTTGGAAGCCCAATTTTCCAACTTGTTCAAGAAGGTCGTCAAGATGTGGATAGAGGGTGGGTTCGCCGCCAGTGATTCTCAGCTTGTTAATCCCAAGCGTCATTGCAACGTTGATGACTCGGATATATTCAACCAACGTGAGAAGTTGCATTTTTGGAATGTATTTTACATCGGGAGCCATGCAATACACGCAACGAAAATTACATCTATCAGTGACCGAAAGGCGTAAGTCACGAATTTGCCGACCGTGTGCGTCAAATAATTTGCCCGTTTGCAGCGCTTTGGATGGTGCTAGCGGCGGTGTATTGGTGTTTAAGATAGAAAGCGGGATGTCCAAGTTGTGCATGATACATCTAAAAAATATTGTGTGAAAAACAACAATTATCGGAGAAGTGCAAAAAAGTCGCGATATGCTTCGCAACCATGAAATACATTATTGGATTATTTATTACAACAACGGCAACGTGTGGGACGTGGTTAGTTCCCCGCGATTGCCAATCAATTCAGGACGCGATTGAAGAAGCGAGCAGCGGGGATGAAATTGTTGTTGCCGCTGGAGTTTGGAAGGAGCAAATTGACTTATTAAAAAAAACCCTGCTGATCCGTAGCGAAGTGGGCGCGGAAGAGACGGTGATTGATGCGGGTCAGCAGGGCACTGTAGTTACATGCGTTGGAGGAGAGGGAACCGTGGTTGAGGGTTTTACGATTCGGGGAGGTGAAGCAATTCTTGGTGGTGGGATTTATGTGCTTCATTCTTCTCCAACGTTTCGACTTTGCATGATTGATTTCAATACCGCTGAGCAAGGAGGTGGAGTATACGCTCGAAGTGGAAATCCTGTTTTTGATCAATGTGTGTTTTCATTTAACAATGCAACTGATGGCGATGGCATTTGGGCGAAACACGCAAGACCTGAATTAACGGCGTGTATATTTGCGGGCGATTCGATTGGATGGGAAAGTGGAGAAATGGTGACAGTTCGTGATACGAATAGCCCAGCCGGAGCGTGTTGTATTCGTGATGTTTGCGTGCAAACTGCCTCGGTTGCGTGTTGGGAAGCTAGCGGATTGTATCGCGGCGATGCAACTACATGTGTTGAAGCGTGTGATGCAGTCTGTGACGAGGACGTAACGGGAGACGGGGTAGTGAATTTGACAGACGTTTTACGTGTAATTTCTGCATTTGGATTTTGTCCGTGACTACCCAAATGTCTATACTGAACGTATGTCGCAAGAAGATGAACTACGAGATCGCCCGCATCCAAAGCAAATTGAAGTTTGGAAGAAGATGTCTCCTTTTGAACGATTTCGAATTAGTGAATCGCTTCGTGATGGTGCCATTGAACTTCGTAAATCTGTTTTGCTACAAAAAAACCCTTCGATTACAGCAGAAGAACTGAAGCAAAAAATCGATGAATTCATTCTCTATGGAACAGGTTAAATGGCTACAACAATTTATTGTTCCGCTTGAAAAAGCAGGGTTTAACTATATGGTTACAGGGTCGATTGTGAGCATCGCAAAAGGAGAACCACGCCTTACGCTTGATGTAGATTTTGTTATCGAACTAAACTCGTCGGAATGTAAGATAATCGCTCAATGTTTTCCAGGGGGGAGAGTTTATTAGTATGTCGTTGCAGTGTATTCGTTGCCCCAAGTTTCTGGAGGTTAGGGAATGGCCACGGAGGCGCAGAGACGCGGAGATAAGAAAGTCCGTCTTCGGGTCATTCATAATAATTATTGCTTTGCGACAATTTAATGTGTTTACCCTTGGTAAAAAATTTGGTAGTTGGAGTTTGCTATTTCTGCTTGCGGTCTACAGTCAGCCCAGTTGTGCCGTCGTTATGTTTTGCAAGCATGTGATTGATGTCAATATCCATCAACTCAAGCACGGATTTTCCGCGTTTTGTCAAATCGGCAACCGACCAAGCGGGTTCCCAACACAACGCAACTTTGACATTCGTTACACCATCGACCATGGAAACAGCTTCAAAGACTTGCGTTGGCATCATGTCGGCAACGGGGCAATTTGGGGTTGTTAATGTCATCTCAATATGCACAACACCGTCATTAATATCGAGTTTACGAATCAACCCAAGGTCATAAATGTTGATCGGTAGCTCTGGGTCCTTAATCGTTTTAATTGCAGCAAGAATGTCATCGCGTATATCGCTCATTCGGTTGTTGCCTCGTTCTTGTTATCTAAAGCTGCAATGACAGTATGCCACGAGAGTGTTGCACATTTGACGCGCATTGGAAACTCTCGAACACCGGAAAACACCTGGAGTTTTCTGGGTACGTCATTGAGTGAAGCATCATCCGTAAGGAGTTTGTGGAAGCCGTCGAATAAATCCCTCGCTTCCTCTAGCGTTTTTCCAACAAGGACTTCTGCCATCAAATCAGCTGAGGCAGTTGAAATTGCGCAACCTTCCCCATCAAACTTTACATCTTGAATGACATCACCATCAACGGAAACAGTGATGACAATTTTGTCGCCGCAAAGTGGGTTGTGCCCAGTGCCGATGTGTGTGCATGGCTCAACTTTGCCTCTCTTGCGAGGGTTCTTCGCATGGTCGGTGACCATTTCTAAATAGAGTTCCCGTAGGTCAGACATTATCCGAGCATTCTAATCGCTTCTTGTATGGCAGCGCCAAGCACATCGAGGTCTTCGGTTGTGTTGTACACAGAAAGCGAAGCGCGGCAGGTTGCTGTTAAGCCAAACCGCTTCATAAGCGGTTCGGCGCAATGGTTTCCTGTGCGAATAGCGACCCCCGAACTATCCAAAATAGTACCGACGTCGTGTGGGTGCACGTTTTTTACTGTGAACGCAAGTACACCAGCGTTGTGTTCCGCTGCTCCGATGAGTGTGACACCTTCAATAGAGGACAAGACGTTCCGACCATACGCGAGTAATTCTTGTTCTCGCGTGGTCATTTCGTCGTACCCAACGTCTTCAATAAACTTGACCGCAGCCCCAAGCCCGATAGCTCCAGCAATGTTTGGTGTTCCAGCCTCAAATTTAAAGGGAACCTCGTTCCATGTTGTTTCTTTAAACGAAACAGTCAAAATCATGTCGCCGCCGCCTTGCCACGGCTCCATTTCTTGAAGTATGTCGTAATTTCCAACAAGGCAACCGATCCCTGTTGGTCCAAACATTTTGTGGCCTGAGATTGCATAAAAGTCACAATCAATGTCTGAAAAATCAACTTGCATGTGCCCAGTTGCCTGCGCACCGTCGACAACCGTGGTCGCTCCAACGTTCTTTGCAAGGGAACACATTTCCTTTACTGGATTGATAGTTCCAATTGCGTTTGAGACGTGTGCTATAGAGACAAGCACGGTGTCTTCCGTGAGAAGTTCTTTGAAGGAATCTATATCGAGCGAACCGTCGTCGAGTACTTTTGCAACTTTTAGGGAAGCGCCAGTTTGTTCACAAACAAGTTGCCACGGAACGATGTTGGAATGATGTTCCATTTCGGTGATAAGAATCTCATCACCTTTGCAAAGTCGTGGACGAGCCCACGCTTGTGCGACAAGATTAATTGCCTCAGTTGCACCGCGTAAAAAGACAACCTCTTCGGGTCGTGATGCGCCAAGAAGATGGGCTATGTTCGTTCGAGCATTTTCGTATGATGTTGTTGCACGTTGGCTGAGTGTGTGTACGCCGCGATGTATATTTGCGTTGTCACATTCGTAATAACTTGTGATTGCATCGATGACACACTGTGGTTTTTGTGTTGTTGCAGCGCTGTCCAGATACACTAACCGCTTCCCCCCAACTTCTTGGTGCAACGCAGGAAACATATCTGAGATGGTGGCATCAGTAATCATAAATAAAGTGAACGGATAAAATCTCCGCCCGGAAGGTTGGCGAGTAGTTCATCAATCAAAACAGCGCGGAACGCATCGTCGGCTAATTCGTCGAGTGATTCGTTGAGAAAGGCGTAAATCAAAAGCGTGCGCGCAGCGTCGGCGGGAATACCCCGTGTTTGTAAATACAACATTGCTTCGTCATCGATTTCGCCAGTGGTTGCACCATGCGTACACGCGACATCGTCGGCATAAATTTCAAGTTGCGGTCTTGATGTTGCTTCTGCATCATCGCTCAACAAGATGTTTTGGTTTGTTTGTTTTGCATCTGTTTGCTGCGCATCTTCTTTGACATAAATGCGGCCCGTAAAAACAGACCTCGCGTTTTCATCGAGAACACCCTTGTAAAATTCTCGGCTGTCGCAATTTGGCTCGTTGTGTTCAATGCGTAAGTGGTTGTCTACGAGTTGGTTCTTGCCGAGCATGTACATGCCGTCAAAGTTTGATTCGCAGTGTTCGCCGTCAAGGTATGCATACACTTCATTTCGAACGCGCTTTCCTCCGAGCGTAATTGTGTGCGTCTGTACTTTGCTTGATGTGTGTTGCGTAACATGGAGTCCGCCTAAGTGATACGCATTCTTGCTTCCGCGAATTGCTCGAACAAGTGTGATGGAACTATCCTTCTCAGCAACGATTTCTGTGCAGGGCATGAATACATGGTCTTGGTTGGTAATGGCTACGTGCGTTTCAGCAACGGAAATAGTTTCGCCTTGGCACGCATGTACAAGGACGTTCCCAAATGTGGCTACGGGATTATCTCCGGTAATTATTTGAAGAACATGTATGGTTTTGTTTTGGTTTGATGTGATGGAGAGTTGATCAGAGTCACCGCGGGGAATTTGAGAATCGCTTCGATTAGCGATATCGCCGTGCTCCGTTGCGTTGACAGACATCCCATCAACAAGCCGCGAGCTGTTCTCTTGAAAAACGCCATTGACAAAAATAGCAAGTGGGTTGCCGAGTGCTATATCGTAATCTGTTATACATGACTCATCAAAATCTGTGCATGCATCAAAAATCACGTTTGAAAGTGCAGAGACATTGGTGTACAGCCAATCTTCTTGTGTGTGAAGATGTTCAAAAACCGAGTTGTCGAACGTTGTCGTCATCATCCGCAATTACAACTACAACCACACGGTTCAAATGCGCTGTAGCCCTGTTCCTCAAGTACGAGTGCAAGTGATTTGTCGCCACTCTTTACAATTTTGCCGTCCATGAGGACGTGTACATAATCTGGCACTATGTAATCGAGTAACCGTTGGTAGTGAGTGATGACAACAAAACCGCGTTCGGAAGAGCGGAGTTTGTTGACGCCTTCTGCAACGATTTTAAGTGCGTCAATGTCAAGACCAGAATCTGTTTCATCAAGCACGCCTAGGAGCGGGTCAAGTAATGCCATCTGGAACACTTCTGCACGTTTCTTCTCGCCGCCGGAAAAGCCCTGATTTACATTACGGTCGAGCAAGTCGATGTTTAGATTTACAGATTTTGCTTTTTCTTCAACAAGGTCAAGAAAGTCCATTGCGTCAAGTTCTTCTTGCCCGCGGTACTTACGAATAGCATTTACCGCGGCCTTCAAAAAGAATTTTGTTGAAACGCCCGGGATTTCAATTGGGTATTGGAATGCTAGGAAAATTCCAGCACACGCGCGTTGATCTGCTTCAAGTTCCAACAGGTCAACGCCGTTGAACATAATGGAACCCCCGGTTACTTCGTACGCTTCGTGCCCAGCGATAACACAAGAAAGAGTACTCTTTCCTGAACCGTTCGGCCCCATGATGGAATGCACCTCACCCGGAAGTACAGTTAAGTTTACTCCCTTAAGGATGTCGGTTCCCTCGACGCTTGCGTGTAAATTTGTAATTTCAAGTAATGGTGTAGTCATATGTGTCCTTGCAACAATTTATCCAACGCTCGATTCTAAACTCACTTCAAGTAGTCGCCGTGCTTCAACGGCAAACTCCATAGGTAACTCTCTAAAGACTTCTTTGCAAAAACCGTTCACAATCATGTTGATTGCATCCTCGGTGGAAATCCCGCGTGAGTTGCAATAGAACAATTGGTCTTCGCCAATCTTTGAGGTGGATGCTTCGTGTTCGGCCTTTGCAGTTTTGTTTTTAATTTCAATGTACGGAAAGGTGTGTGCTCCGCAGCGATCGCCCATGAGCATGGAGTCGCACTGCGTGTAATTTCTAGCGTGTTCTGCACCCTTCATAATTTTTACAAGTCCGCGGTAAATGTTTTGCCCGAAGCCCGCGCTGATCCCTTTGGATATAATAGTGCTCCGAGTATTTTTGCCGATGTGAATCATTTTTGTTCCGGTATCGGCTTGTTGGTAATTGTTTGTCAATGCAACCGAATAAAACTCGCCAACACTGTCGTCGCCAAGCAAAATGCAACTTGGATACTTCCAGGTCACAGCAGAGCCCGTTTCGACTTGCGTCCATGTAATGCGACTTCGTTTGCCTTGGCACTTGCCTCGCTTTGTTACGAAGTTGTAAATACCGCCAACACCATTTTCATCGCCCGGATACCAGTTTTGCACCGTGGAGTATTTAATGTCCGCGTCGTCGAGTGCAATAAGTTCAACAACAGCGGCGTGCAATTGGTTTTCATCTCGCATTGGTGCGGTGCAACCCTCAAGGTAACTTACGCTGGCGCCCTCTTCAGCGATAATGAGTGTTCGTTCAAACTGCCCTGTTGATTTTGCATTGATACGGAAGTACGTGGACAAGTCCATGGGGCACTTTACGCCCTTGGGTATATATACAAACGACCCATCGGTAAAGACTGCACTGTTTAAGGTAGCGTAGTAATTGTCGGAGTAGGGGACAATCGTGCCAAGATATTTTTTAATAAGTTCAGGGTGTGTTTGCACCGCTTCCGAAATTGGACAAAAGATGATGCCAACTTCTTCAAGTTTATCTTTGAAGGTTGTGCCAACACTTACCGAGTCAAACACAGCGTCCACTGCAACGCCGGCAAGCGCGGCGTGCTCAGCTAGTGGTATGCCTAATTTTTTGTATGTTTCTAACAGTGCTGGGTCAACTTCATCAAGTGACTTTGGACCATCTTCTAATGATTTAGGCGCCGAGTAGAAAATAATCTCGTCGTAGTTTGGCTTGTTGTACTTGAGGTGTGCCCATTCGGGTTCTTCCATAGTGATCCAGTGATGGTATGCTTTTAAGCGCCATTCAAGAAGCCATTCTGGTTCGTTCTTTTTTGCGGAAATGAATGCAATCGTGGACTCGTCTAATCCCGGAGGAGCAGAGTCCGCTTCAATGTCAGTGACAAAACCCCATTTGTATTTTTCTTTAAATGTTTCCTTGAGTAAGGCGGTGTCTTCTTCAACTGGATTTGAACTACTTAGGAGCGTTCCACCACTTGGGAGCGAATCCAAAGACGCGTTTTTAGGGACATGAAGGTTGTTTTTTTCTTCGTTCATGAGAATCAGTATCAATTACCCCATTGCGAATTATAGCACAAAAACCTGAAAAAACACCTTAATTAATTGCTTGAATCAAATCATAACCTTGGTTTTTGGGGCTATTAACGGCTTTGTTTACAGGACGACGTGACTGTCACTAGAATCACGCCAAGCAAGCCAGCGAGCGCAAAGTCCATGTCTGCTAGTGTCAGACACTTCGCAATGCAAGCATTGCTCGTGTCAGACACGTTGAGTTCCGAAAGCAAATTGCTGCACGCAGGTTGCAATAACAATAGATGTCGTATTCTCGAAAGCGAATTGTGGCACGTACGTTCCAAATACCCCTATGCGTCAAATGCACCAAAGCGAATTGCTCCACGCAGGTGGAGAATTCGCGCTCAAAATGGAGCCGGGGAGAATCGACGCCGCGCTAACTCGTTTTGCGAGTTAGCGTGCCGCCGAAGAAGGACGGCGCATGGAAAAGCCCCACACTCAAGTGCCCCTCACGAATGTTTGGGGGTGCTTGAGTGTGGGGCTTATTCAATGGAGCCGGGGAGAATCGAACTCCCGTGCCGGAACAGTCAACAATACACGTCT